>CAWEYI010000019.1:0-54941 GCA_963813205.1 uncultured Acidobacteriaceae bacterium
GCTGGCGGCGAACGGCCCAGGCCTGATTATCTGGAGTGAAAATTTTTTCAAGATCTAGCCTTCCAAATTATTGGAAAATAATGACTTAGGAGTGCGGCTACCCATCGAGATCCGGCCAAAATATTATTCTTAAAGGAGTTATCCGTAAGGGTAATTATTCCCGCTGAACAAGTGTGCAGGATTATGCAAATCTGATTGCATGCTTTAGGTCTAATTCGGCTCAGACGTTCAGCGAAGTTTATGCACCATTAGATAGAGATTAGAAGAGATCGTGTGACATCGGTCACGGACGTGCACAGGCAGATCGTGGGATCGTTGACAATTCGTGACAATAATTTACCCATTTGGGGGTACGCTGGAAACAGCGAGATGTTACCGTTGCGACACTACCCCCTTGAAGTTCCTTGCTGTCGCAACCGATCATGGTCTTAAAGCATCTATTCGAAGTTGACTCACATCGACTATACGTGTATCGTGCGCGCGACGCAGGGGAGATGCATTTTGGAAGCAACTAATGGCTAAGCGCAAGGTTCCACTACCTGGAGGCCAAGAAGCAATGGCCGAGGAGATCGAGTTTGAGACTGAGCGCGAAAATTGGAACGTCTATGCTTTGCATGACGGCACAACCTTGAAAATCAAAGCTGTTTTGGCCGAGGTTCTTAGGGTTGAAGGCATGTATGCCCCCAATGGCGATCCGCTATACATCGTTAACGCATCACCTGTGGTCTCCTCAAGTTCACCCGACAGTTTGAAGCGAAAGGGATAACACCTATGCTTGGCATGTGCGGCACTGGAAACAACGAAAATCCCATATTCTCTTTCCCCACTGGAAGTGGTCCACAATACACCGGACGCGGGCAAAGTGTGCGCAACGATACTCAGAAGATGTTCATCAGCCCAGAGATATTTGTTGGGTTGGAACTATCCATTGTGCCAGAGGTGGAGCGAGTGTTCGTGGAGCGCATCGAGAACGGCAAGACCATGCGCGTCATGGTCATGGTCAGGAATCGTGACTCACAGGTGCGCCGCCGCGTTTATGCGCGGGAGCAGGAGATCATTGACGCGCATCCGCAATTTGACTTTGACTTTTACGTGCATCCACTGATGGGCCGCAATCCTGCTGAGGTGGTCGATGGCATGGGCAAGCTTGCTTATAGCCGTGTCGGTGCGTGAGGCGCATTGCCCAGCAAAGCAGACCATGCGGCCAAAGCCGCCCACAATGAAACCTTTGTTGCCAGCCTTGGTGATCCGTACTGGGATTGGGCCGTGTCTGGCGTGTTTTATGCGGCCCTTCATTACGTTGAGGCGTATTTGGCGACCAAGCGAATCCACTCTGGCTCTCACCCAGTGAGAGATAGCAATATCAACAGAGACAGCGTGCTAAGGGCTATCTATCCTGACTATCGCGAGTTGAAAGACGAGAGCCGCGCTGCCCGTTACGATGTGGTTAAATTCACCCGCGATGACGTAGTCGAGATGCAAAGGAATCTTGCTACGATTAAAGGTATTGTCTCGCCCCACATTTAATGCGCATGGGCTATGCGATGAAACAGAGAACGAAATCGACGAGTCAAGAGGACGATACGGACCTGTTTACTCGGTCTGGTTTTCTGCGATTGGTGCGGAAGGCTTCGACGACACCCTTTCAGAAACCCGCGCCAGCATATTGTTTCTAAAAGCTTAGCTTTCCCACGCCCATTTTGGGCGCTCCGCCCGGAAGTGACCTTCCCCGGTTACCTTAGGTCAAGAGCCGTGGACACGTTTCTCCCCTGTCCTTTTTCCCTTAATGTGAAATCTCTAATCCCGGTCCGCTCCCTCGGCCTGGTCTCTCATGGAGTCAATCGATAGCTATGCCTGAACAAGCTTCATCCGGACACAGTTTTCAGCTCGGGATTTTACCGGAGCGCAAGATCGACAGGCGCGCGCTGGCCGCGAGCTACGGCTTTGTCGTGCTGCTCGCTCTGCTGCTGATCAATCTCGGCATGCTGTTTCCGGACCGGCTTCAACTGAAGCAGTATCGTGTGACGTCATTGATTCCTATGCCCGCGTTGCGGCCGGAGCATATTCCGGTCGAGCGGAAGCCGTTATTGAAGGTGAAGCTGCTTCCTCCCGCGCCAGTTTTTGAGCAGCCGAAGCTGGTCGTTCCCCACGAGGTGCGGCATATTACTGCCCCCGAACCGGTGGAAGCGCCCAAGGTCGTGATGAATACATTCAGCGCTCCGCAGCTCAAGATGACTTCGGGAGGAGCGCGCCCTCAACTCTTGCATACGGGAGATTTCTCGGGAAGTTCGGTCGCACCCACGGTGAATGCCGCGGTGCAAAAAGTCCAGACCGGAGGCTTCGGCGATCCTAACGGTTTGAAGGGCACAGGCAAGGAAGGCGCCAAGCTGTATGCCGCGCAGGTCGGCGGCTTTGATATGCCTGTCGGTCCCGGACAAGGCAACGGATCGGGCGGAGCGAAAGGCATTAAAGGCACAGTCGCCAGCGCCGATTTCGGCAACGGCATTGCGACCGGAGGCAAAGGCGATGGCCGCAGCAACGGGGCCGGAATCGCGACCGGCGGGTTCGGCGCTGAACAGGTAGTGCACGGCGGACCAAAGCTCGCGCAACTGGATTCGGGTCCGGCCACCAATCCGGTTGAGATCACGTATAAGCCGCAACCGGTCTACACGGAAGAAGCGCGCAACCTGAAGCTGGAAGGCGAAGTTCTACTCGAAGTAAGTTTCGGAGCGAATGGGACGTTGCATGTGAATCGTGTGGTTCGCGGCCTGGGGCATGGACTGGATGAAGCGGCCACCGCAGCGGCGAACAAGATGCGATTCAAGCCCGCGCTGCGCATGGGACAGCCGGTGGATTCGACCGCAGTGGTGCACGTGCTGTTTCAGTTGGCATATTGAAGGTTTGGAAGCACGGAAGGATTCGTCCAGAGGTTTGGGTTCGCGGCCTGTGACGTGCGAACTGATTTTGCTTGAAGAAACATTGGTTTCAGGAAACGGTATCGAGAAACGGTATTAAGAAATCTGGAGAGAAAGACATGCGCACTTTAAATTGGATGTTCACCGCCGCTCTGCTGGTCTCCGTGAGCGCCGCTGCACAGCAGCCGGCTGATGCCCAGCCCACGGCGCCAGCGGACACGACCGCACCCACGCAGACGCAACCGTCGCAGGCCCAGCCGTCTGGGTCACAGTCTCAGGCGTCGGCGGGAACGGCGCCCGCGCCCACGCCCTCGGCCCTGCCGGCGCCCACCACCATGGATCAGGTTGTGGACCGCTTCATCGAGCGCGAACACGGCCTGATGAAAGCTCTAGCGCAGCGGACGCCTGTAGTCGAGACCTATCTGCAGAATCTTACCGCCGATCCGCAGCTGGGCCCGGTGCCCAGCGGCGACCATTATTTCCTGGGACGCCTGGATATGGGCGAGACCGTCGACCGCAAAGACTATCTGAAGGAGCAGGACAAGGGCATGGAGACGCGCCTGATGGGCGGCTTCAACAAGCTTTTCAAGGTCGAGTACCAACCGATCGGTTTCTCCTGGATGGTTTATGCCGACCGCACCGATTTCGACCGCGAGCATTATGAGTTTCATTACGTTCGCCGCGAATTTCTCGGCGATGTGCGCTGCCTAGTGTTCGATGTCACACCCAAGAAAAACTCCGGTAGAGGGCGCTTCCTTGGCCGAGTCTGGGTCGAAGATCAGGACTTCAACATCGTCCGGCTGAATGGCACTTACTATCCCGCTCCGCGCAACTCTTATTTCTTTCACATGGATAGCTGGCGCCTCAATCTGATTCCTGGTTATTGGGTGCCGGCTTATATCTACAGCGAAGAGGGCGACTTCAGCGCGGGCGTGAAAAACAAGATCGCGTTCAAGGCGCAGACCCGCATCTGGGGATACGACCTGAAAAAAGAAGGCAAGGACGACGAACTCACGCAGATTCGAGTCGACAGCGTGAAGGATGAAAGCGCCACCACCCAAGATGCTTCCCCGTTGCAGGCTGAGCGAGTTTGGCAGCAGCAGGCGGAAGATAACGTTGTGGAGCGCCTCACCAGCGCTGGATTGCTGGCGCCCGAAGGCGATGTCGATCACATTCTTCAGACCGTGGTCAACAATCTTGAAGTCACCAACAATATCGATCTGCCGCGTCCAGTACGGACTCGCGTGCTGCTCACGGCGCCGCTTGAGACTTTCAGTGTGGGCAATACGATCGTAATCAGCCGCGGATTAATCGACGTGCTTCCCGACGAGGCCAGCCTTGCCGCCGTGCTCGCGCATGAACTCGCACACATCGTGCTCGGCCACAACCTGGGCAGCAAGTATGCGTTCAACGATCGCATGCTGTTCTCTGACGACTCCACCTACAACAACCTGGGCTTCAAACATATTCCGGAAGAAGAAGCCGCAGCCGACAAAAAAGCGATCGAACTGCTGAACAATTCGCCTTACGCGCAAAAGCTCGATAACGTCGGCTTGTTCTTGAAAGCGCTGCAGGCCCGCGCTCCGCAGCTGAACGCTCTCTTGACCACGCACCTGGGCAATCCGCTGGCGGAAAACGGAACGATCACCCGCCTCGCCGCCCTGGACACGAAGGGTCCGGCGCTCGACAACAATAAACTGGATCAGGTTGCGGCTCTGCCCTTGGGCGGGCGGGTCAAGATCAATCCTTGGGATGACAAGGCAGAAATGGTGAAGACTGCCCCGGTGGCGATCACTTCGGCGCGCGACAAAATGCCGTTTGAAGTTACGCCATTCTATCCGCGCCTGGCCCGCTGGGGTGCATCGAACGCGCCGACAGCCACGCCAAGCACTGCCGCCAACTCAGGTTCGGGCAACTAACAACTTTCACTCCAAGTTGCAATAAGACGAGGCCGGGATCCGGAATCACCTTCCGGGATACCCGGCCTTCGTTTTAATCTTGTCATCCTGAGCGAAGTAGATGGTTCGCGAAGCGAATCATCTACGCAGTCGAAGGATCCCTGTCATCTTTTCTACTTCTTCCGCGCTACTTTTTCTTCCCCGGCAGTCCAGCCGGATTATCGTGAGTCCGCTCGCGGAAACTTCCCCGCATGCCAGCTGCCAGCGAAACGCTGGACTCGCCAAATTTGTCGCGCAAGCGATCCGCCGCAGCCAGCGCGTCTTTCCAGCGTTGCTGACGGTTACCTTCCAGCAAATCAATCTGTTCCGTCTGCCCTTCAAAACACGAAGCCTGCACGCCGAGCAGGCGCACTTCCCTGCCCGCTTTCCAATTCTTGCGAAAAAGCTTCCGCACCTCTTCGAAGATTTCGCCGTCAAGCTGCGTAGCCGCTGCCAAACTGTGAGCCCGGGTAATCGTGGTGAAATCTTTATAGCGGAGCTTGAGTTGAATCGTGCGCGCGTAAAACTTCGCTTCGCGCAATCGTCGGCCGACCATTTCTGAAAGTCGCATCAGCGTAGCTTCGAGCTGGTTCGTGTCCGCCGTATCTTCGTTGTAAGTATGCTCGTGGCTGATGGATTTCGCCGCCGTGTCCGCGCCTACTTCGCTGTCGAACCATCCTCCGGCATCTTCTCCGCGAGCCTTGCCCGCCAGCGCCAGCCCCCACTTGCCAAATCGTTCTTCGAGTTCAGCTTCTTCCAGTCGTGCCAGATCTCCTACTTTCTTGATACCCAGCGCGTGTAGATGGCTCTCCATTACTTTGCCGACGCCGGGAATCTCGCGCACATCGAGCGGCGCAAGAAATTTGGCTTCCTCTCCCGGAACAATCCAGAGCACGCCGTTGGGTTTAGCCTGCGCAGATGAGACTTTTGCAATCAGGCGGGATGACCCGATGCCGATCGAACAGTTCAGTTGCGTTTCTTCTTTCATGCGCTCATGTAATTTGTGCGCGGCGCGTAGCGGTGGACCGTGCAGGCGTGGGGTTCCAGTCATATCGAGATAGGCTTCATCGATCGAAGCCATTTCCACCTGCGGGGAAAATGTCGTCAATACTTGGTAGGCTTTCTCCGAGCACTCGCGATAGCGCTCCGGATGCCCATCAACAAAAATAGCCTGCGGACAAAGCTTTGCCGCAGTCCGCAGCGGCAGCGCCGAATGCACCCCAAACTTTCGCGCCTCGTACGAAGCCGCCGAAACTACCCCGCGCTCGTGCCGCTGACCGCCGACGACCACGGCCTTCCCTTTCAGCGACGGATCGTACAGCTCTTCCACCGAAACGAAGAAGGCATCCATGTCGACGTGGAAGATGGTGCGGGAGAGAGCCGGGATGTCGGAGGCCGCGGCCATGATTGGAGAATTCTAGCAGCCGCGTTATCTTACCGACGCGCCGGAATTCTAAAGGCACGGGTAAATGAGCGAAGTTGGCTCTCAGCGTCTATCACCCTACGTCGTTTGCTATACTGCGCGAAGTCATGCGAATGCACCTCCAAATCATGGCGATTCTCCTTGCTTCCCTAAGCGTCGTCGCACAGAACGCTGGATCCCCGACTCCCTCAAGTAATCCACCTCCCCAGCAGCCACAATCCGTCTCCCCCTCGGTGCCGCGAACGGGAGGTCCTTCTGACCATTGCTCCACCCCTGCCAAACCGGCAAACCCTAACGATGTTGTTATGAATCGCAAAAAGAACCATGTATCCGGGGGCAGACTGATCAAGAGAGTTAACGCCAACTATCCCGCTGCCGCCAGACAAGCGCATATCCAAGGCACCGTCGTGTTGTGCGCGACGATTAGCAAAGATGGCGTCGTTCAGAACGTGCGTCCACTTTTCGGCCCCGAGGAACTAATCCCCGCCGCTGTGGAGGCCGCCGAGCAGTGGCGTTACGAGCCCTACCGGGTGAAAAAAGAACCAGTGGAGGTGGAGTCGGAGATCCGTATGGACTTCACCCTGCCCCGATAAACGGTATATTCTGCGTTCAGCAACAATCGTCTATTGTTGAAGCATCGCCAACTCATGGGCTCGATCGCATTTGCCTCATAAAATCTAGACCAACACCCGGTCCCCGGACGCCGTGGCCGCCCCCGCTCCCCGCATCTGCCTTACCCGCTCATAAACCTTCCCATACTCCCGCGCGGAAGCGTTCCAGGAAAAATCCTTGTTCATGCCATTGCGCATCAGCGCCTGCCATGAAGTCTGATCGCGAAAAGCCACCAGCGCTTGCTTGATCGTCAGCAACAGAGATTCGCCGTTGTATTCCGTGAACTTGAATCCTGTACCTTTGCCCGAGCGCGCATCCCAGGGCTCGATCGTATCGTCGAGGCCGCCGGTGGCGCGGACGATCGGCACCGTCCCGTATTTCAGGCTGTAGATCTGGTTCAGCCCGCAGGGCTCGTATTTCGATGGCATCAGGAACATGTCGGCCCCAGCCTCAATCTTGTGCGCGACGGCATTATCGTAGGCCACCTTCAATGCAATCTTGTTGGGGAACTGTTTGCTGAGGCGGGTGAACATTTCTTCATACGTCTTGTCACCGGAGCCGAGAACCACCATGATCATCTCTTCGCGCGCCAGCCGGTCCATGATCTGCGTAATCAGGTCAAAGCCTTTCTGCGCGGCGAAGCGAGAAACAATTCCAATCACCGGCGACTTCGCATCGGCATTTTTCACTCCGAATGTTGCCAACAGATCCTGTTTGCATTTCGCCTTGCCCGATAGATCCTGCGGCGAATATTTGGCAGCGATAAATTTATCGGCTTGCGGACTCCACTCGTCATAGTCCACGCCATTCAAGATGCCCGTAACAGTCGCGGCCCGGTCGCGCAGCACGCCTTCCAATCCAAAGCCATATTCGGCCGTCTGAATTTCCTGGCTGTATTTCTTACTTACCGTGGTCACGTAGTCAGAATAGGTGAGCGCGCCTTTCAGGAAATTTACTTGCCCGAAAAATTCCATCTTCGACATGGTGAACAGATCCCAGGGCAACATGAGCAGCGGTAAAGTTTCCGGGGGAAACAGTCCCTGGTAGCCCATGTTGTGGATGGTGAACACCGTGCCCGCCTCGTGGAACGCAGGATCCTCCGAATAAACCGTGCGCAGCAGTACGGGTATCAGCGCCGATTGCCAATCGTGGCAATGGAAGACCTGCGGCACACCGAGAATTTTCGATGCCTCGAGCACAGTGCGGGAAAACAGCGCGAAGCGTTCGGCATTGTCGGGATAGTCGCCAGCCGAGGTGCCGTAAAGCGCGTCACGATCGAAATAGTCCGGATAATCGACAAAATAAAAACGCACACCTGACTGGCTTCCGCCCGTGACCACGGCAGAAAAGCGGTATTTATCATCGAAGGGAATCGTAATGCTATGCACGACGGTTGCCGGGTCGGCCAGCTTCGTCTGCTTGTATCGCGGCAGATATACGCTCACCTGATATCCCAAGGCGGCAAGCGCTCGGGGCAATGCGCCTACCACATCGGCGAGCCCCCCGGTCTTTGAGAATGGAACGCCTTCTGAAGCCGCGAATGCGATGTGCATGAAAACCTCCAGGTCAAAACCCGTTTTTCGCGGGCGCACGTTATGATGGAATAAGTTTCGCGGGAGTTGACTATCCCGCGCACATGCACGCGGGCTAACTTTTCAGTTTAATGCCCGAGGAAAAGAGGGTCAACGTGCCGAAGGTCGTCTCCACCCGCCGCCCACAACTGAAGCCCAAGTTGGGACAGCACTTCCTCGCCAGCGAGAGTTTTGCCGTGCAAATTGTCGATGCTCTGGGCGACGTTTCGCAGAATATAGTGCTCGAAATTGGCCCTGGGCGCGGCATTCTCACTTCTTTGTTGGCCAAACACACGCGACGGCTGATCGCCGTGGAGCTGGACCGCGTGCTGGCGGCACAGCTTCGCCTGCGCTTCGCCATGTTTCCTAACGTCGAAGTCATTGAAGCGGATATTCTGTCGATCGATTTCGATTCCCTGTTCGGACCGAAGCCGGGCCTGAGCCGTCCCGGCATCGAATTCAAACCCACCCCGACAAACGTGATCGGCAATCTTCCTTACTACATTACCACCGACATTCTGCTGCGTCTTTTCGATTATTCGAAATACTTCGAAACGATCGTGATCCTGGTGCAACGCGAAGTGGCTGACCGCATCGCCGCCAAGCCCGGTAGCCGCGACTATGGGCTGCTCTCAGCGACGGCGCAACTTTATGCCCGCGTTGAGAAACTTTTCACTCTGCCGCCGGGAGCGTTTGCGCCGCCGCCGAAGGTTCATTCCACTGCGCTGCGCCTGACCATGGCGGCGCGACACCAGGAACTCGGCCTCGATAGGGATGGTTTCAAGCAAGGCTTCATCGACTTCCTCAAGCTCTCATTTGGCCAGAAACGCAAGACACTGTGGAATAATTTGAAATCGAGCTACCCGGAGCCTGAGCTGCGCGCCGCGCTGGCAAAAGCGCGAGTGAAACCTGCCGCTCGAGCCGAGACTTTGAGCCTGGAAGAGAGTGCGGCGCTATTTCGCGCCTTGCGCCGAAGCCACGAAGACTCGTAGCATAGTTTGCAGCGCCATTCGCCGTACCCTCTTCGCGGAGATTCCTTATGGATACGGCTCTCGTTCGCCATCCCGCGGTCGCTGGCCGGTTCTATCCCAGCGATTCAGAATCTCTTCGTGGGAAAGTTTATAGCTATCTTTCTGAGGCGCCGACGCAGAAGACAATTCTTGCGCTGGGCTGCATCGCTCCTCACGCGGGTTACATGTATTCCGGTCATGTGGCTGGAGCGGTGTTTGCGGGATTGGAAGTTCCGGAACTTTGCGTTGTGATGTGTCCCAACCACACTGGCATGGGACGCCCTCTGGCCATCATGAGCGATGGAAGTTGGGAGACTCCGCTCGGGCCTGTGCCCATCGCCAGCGATTTTGCGACCAGTCTCAAGCAGCGCTGCTCTCTTCTTCACGAGGATTCGGCCGCACACCGCTCCGAGCACGCCATCGAAGTTGAGTTACCGTTTCTACAAATCCGCCAACCCCGGCTCAGATTCGTTCCGATTGCACTCGGAACCGGACAGTTCGAAGCGCTCGAACAACTCGGCATCGCGCTGGCGGAAGCCATTGTGGCGCACCGCAAGTCAGTCCTAATCGTCGCGTCCAGCGACATGAATCACTACGAGTCCGATGCCATCACTCGTATTAAAGATCAGAGCGCCATTGAACCAATCCTGCGGCTGGACGCCCGCGGCCTCTACGACGTAGTGACACAACAGCACGTGAGCATGTGCGGCTTCGGCCCAGCGGTGACAATGCTTACGGCTGCAAAAAGGCTGGGAGCAACTTCTGCCGAACTGGTGAAGTATGCGACCTCGGGCGATATCTCTGGGGATCGCGATGCCGTGGTGGGTTACGCAGGCATCGTAGTCAGTTAATGCGGTGGACGATCGCTCCCGTGGCTCGCCCGCCTGAAGTTATGCGGCCAGTGGCATATCTGAAACCTGATGAGGCGTTGAGAAAGTTTCCTGCTCGGCCAAAAGAGCTTGCAGTTTCTCGCGCAGTTCCTGCACCCGGCCTTGCCGGTTGTAGCACTCGATCAACTGACTATCCGTCAGGCCGCCGGGTGAATCCAGGGATTCTATTTGCTGTCGAAGCAGGTCCAGCATCTCGCGCCGTACGGCCACGATGTCTTTATCTTTAGCTTGCCACGGCATCGGGTTCTCCTGCGAAAATCATCTCGCGAATAAACAATAGCGAGCGCCGAAAAACGGTCGTATCGAGTGGAAACTGTATTTGAAAGGCTTAAACCACTCTGGAAGCACTATAAAAAGGCGGCCATTCGGCCGCCTGTAGCTTCAAACGATACTAGGTACCCCTACCGATGCGCGCCCGCACCGGCTGCGGAGGCGTGTCCCGCGGCTGCAGTACCGACGTGCCCCGTACCAGGACTCATGGTTTCATGCGGCTCGCCGGCGGCGAATCCACCCGGGCGAAGGGAACTCGCAGCAAACTGCGGCGCCACACGTAATTCCGCGAAGCCCGTCTTCGCCACTTGCGCGTTCAGGTTACGCAGGCCATCTAGCGATCCTCGTGGAATTCCCATCCCCGCAGATCCACGACTGACCAAGAGGCTCGTCGCTGGAGCCTCTTTGAGGACTGGGCCGCCTCTTCCAACGACCACGGTGCCTGCCGTACCTGTAGGTTCGACGGGTGCACGAAACCCGGCAACCGCTCCCATATAATGAACTCCGCCTCGCCATCCATTAAATGCACCCGGTTGCCAACCCCAACCCAGGCCCGGCGCATACAGCCAGTTGCCGTAGTAGTAAGGCATCCAGCCCCACGGATACGCCGAAGTCCACATGTAACCCATGCCGGGATACAACGACCACGCGCCATCCATGAACGGATTCCAGCCTACCCCCGTGAAGTATGGCTGCCACAACATGCCGTAGCCGGGAAAGTTTGTATAGCCTCCGTAATAGTTGAGGTCGCTAAGCCCGTAACCATACGGTGTCGGATTGTTTTTCGCGTATTGGTCGTGATACTCGACCGCCTGCTTGTCCCAGTCGTCGTAGGGATCTTCTTTAAAATTCTTTGCCGCCGCGGAGCGATCGTCGTCATTGACATCGAAGGTAACCATTTTCTTCTTATCTACCTTCACTGTTCCGGACGGACCGATTACTTCCACATCATTCTTGAAACTGGCAACCTCCGCGGAGTTGGACGAAGCTACCACGCGGAAATGAGCCGGCTGGGTCAAATCCACTTTCTCTTGTGAAAAACGCAGCGTGAACTTATCTCCGCTCTTCCCCAGCCAGTTCACATACGTCCTGCCCTCTAACAAGTTCACCGCGGAGAAGCGCTGCCCTGCGTCGCTCAAACCCAGCGTGCTGAATAGGACAGTGGTATTGGGAGCAACCCGCAGCGTGCTGCCGTCTTCGAATTCGATTTCTGCGCGGCCGTTCGCCCGCGTGCGCAACTGCGTTCCCTGGGTGATCGGAAGATTGAGAAATGCGTTCTCAAAGCCCAATCCCGCGTTCTTATCGATCTGCACCCCGCCATGCACGTCGCTCAGGCGAACAATGCGGGCTTGCGAATTGGCTGCGGCCGGCAGCGCTGAAAGCGCGCAGACCAGGGCCGTCAATACCATCCAGTAAAATCGGAGCTTGTACATAGAACCTCCTCATTCCACCTGTGGTTCGCTTTCGCATCCCCTAAGTGCGCTACCAATCAGTTCGCTACCGAAAAATCTTTTCTTTTCCTAAGTCTTGTCCTACCACTTGCACCCCAGGCAGTTGTCAAATCGTTGTCAATTTTCACTGCCCAGCGGCTGCCGCCTATTCTACTCCCTCGAGCAAGCGCCTGCCGGTCAATGCTGACCCTCTTGGCTCTCCATTTGGATTAAGGCCTTGGCTCGCGCCCGCACGATATTTATGACCGAATTGTCATCAACAATCTCCTGCAACACTGGTTCGACGCTTTGGATTTCGCTCAGCTCATTTTCCTTCGCCTGGGCTTCCATGCGGTTTAACTCATCATCGAGCGCCAGTTTCTGATAGCGATGGTAAAAGGCAAGCCGACGTCCATAATCAAGAGTGGACTCCATGCTTTGGAATAGAGTGGTCAACTGCCGAACCGGCTCCAGAGCCGAATAGTTGTAGCGCGCCGTAAAGGATTGCTTCCCATCCTGATAGCTCAGGATCTTGTCTCCGGTGGAGGCCAGCTTTCGGTTTCCCGAATCAACCTTTCCGGAAAAATATTTCGCCTGTTTTGCCCACTCGAAAATCCGCTGCCGATTGCCGGCAGTTACATTGAATTCCGTCCGGTAGGATTGCTCTTCGGCGTCCTCCTGACCTTTGACCGTGCATTCATAGGTCGCGTGACCGTTCGCATCGACTGCGATCGAGTAGTGCGTGGGATCGGAAAGAGGAAAATCCAGAGTAAAGGTGACGGTCGCAGCCGGAACTGTGTCACCGCTCGCCGTAGTTTGCGCCAGCCCAAATCCAGACCAACAAATCAGGGACAGCGCCGCGCCAACCACTCGCCAACCACTTGTCGTTCGCATAGAAACAACACGCATTTACCGCGCCGCGGCCCTCTGCCGAACCAGCGTTCCGGCGGTATGCAAATGGCAGATCGCAATGGCCAGCGCATCCGAGGCATCCATGGGCTCGGGAGCTTGTGCCAAACTCAGCAGCCGCGTGACCATATGTTGCACCTGCTGCTTCTCCGCCCTTCCATATCCCACGACCGACGACTTGATGGTCAACGGAGAATATTCCGCTACATCGAGTCCAGCCGCAGCCGCGGCCAGCATCGCGACTCCGCGCACTTGCCCAAGCTGCAGGGCCGACTTCACATTCAGCGCGTAGAAAATACCTTCAATCGCCACTTCATTGGGATGATGATCCACAATCAGGGTGCCGAGTCCTTCATAAATTTGCGACAGCCTCCGCGCCAGCGGCTCCCGCGGCGAAAGCTTGATGGCTCCGTAAGCAAGACACAGCAAGCGGCCGCCCGAATCCATCTCGACCACCCCGTACCCGGTATACGCGCCGCCGCAGTCGATGCCCAGTACTCGCATGGTAAGTGCAGTTTATCGCGGAAAGTACCGGACATCCTAGCGGAGTCTCCGGGCTGGCCCTTACGCACCTTGGTGCAGGACTGCTTCACAATTCTGTTGGTGTTGAGCATGGCGCCTGCATAATAGAAAAATGGGGCATGCTTTTCTCGAAGAACGTTGGCTGCCGAAGTCTGTCCTTTGTCTGCGCGATTATAGTTCCAATAAATTCCTCCACGATCTGATTGCCGGCATCACCGTGGGTCTGGTCGCACTGCCCTTGGCCATGGCCTTTTCCATTGCCTCCGGGCTCACGCCGCAGGCCGGTATTTATTGTGCCATCGTAACGGGCTTTCTAATCTCCTTGCTGGGCGGCTCGAAGACGCAAATCGGCGGACCCACCGGCGCCTTCGTCGTAGTCATCTCCGGCATCGTTGCGCTTCACGGCGTCGATGGACTCTTCATGTGTACGGTGATGGCCGGCATTCTGCTGATGATTATGGGCATCGCCGGCATGGGCACGGCCGTGAAGTTTATTCCGCGTCCGGTGGTCATCGGTTTCACCAATGGGATTGCCATTCTGATCGCCAGCACCCAAGTGAAAGATTTCTTCGGTTTGCGACTGGCCAAAGTCCCCGGCGTATTCTGGCGGCGCATCGAAGCACTGGCCGGCAACTTCCACACTTTGTCGTATACTGCGACCGCACTGGCTACGGGCACGGTGCTGGTTATGATTTTCTGCCGCGCCGTTTCCAATCGAATCCCGGGCGCGATTGTGGCTTTCCTGCTCGGCACTGCAGCCGTGGTTTTGTTCAAGCTGCCGGTCGAAACTATCGGTTCCCGCTTCGGCGGAATTCCTGCCGGCCTGCCTCACTTCGTGATTCCCCGCTTTCGGGCCGATCTGATCCACGGTTTGCTGGGGCCGGCTCTCACAGTCGCGATGCTGGGAGCCATTGAATCCCTCATGTCGGCCGTAGTTTCAGACCGCATGAGCAATGACCACCATAATCCCAACGTCGAACTAATCGGCCAGGGCGTCGCCAATATTGTTTCCCCTATGTTTGGCGGGCTTCCCGCTACCGGCGCCATTGCCCGCACTGCAACCAATATTCGCGCTGGGGCGCAGTCTCCGGTCGCGGGCATGATTCACGCGCTCACCCTGCTCTGTATTCTGCTATTCGCGGCACCGCTGGTAAGTCACGTACCGCTCGCCGTCCTCGCGGGAATTCTGATGGTGGTCGCCTACAACATGGGCGAGTGGCGCGAAATCCCGCAACTGCTCAAGCTCACAAAAACTGATATCAGCGTCTGGCTGGTCACGTTTGCGCTCACTGTGTTCGCCGACCTCACCGTCGCCGTCGAAGCTGGCATGATCCTTGCCGCGCTCCTTTTCATCAGCCGCGTTGCCGCCACCACCACGGTTTCGCAGGTCACCGACGAGTATGTTGAAGACGGCCGCGTGCACATCCTGCAGGATAAAGAAATCCCTTACTACGCGACCATCTTCCGCATCCATGGACCGTTTCTGTTCGGTGCCACCGACAAGATCAACGCCGTCACCGAAGACCTGCACACGCTGCCGCCTGTGGTTATCCTGCGCCTGCGCAACATGACCGCGCTTGATGCCACCGGGCTATTCGCGATCGAAGAAGTTGCCCGCCAACTGCAGGCGACGAACCGAATCTTGATTCTTTGCGGAGCGCGAGAACAACCCGCCAGCATGATCCATCAGGCGGAATTCGAAGAAGTTGTCGGCGCGGAGAACATCTGCGACAACGTGCAATCCGCCCTACGCCGTGCCGCTCAAGTCCACGACGAACTGGAGGCCGCCGCGATCGGGCTAAGGCGCTAAAGACAACTTTACAATTCACTCGGCAGCGAACGTCTTATCGGTGGCACGAAAGTAACTGGGTGAATGCCAAAACTGCTGCATCTTCGGTTAAGATCGCTGAAGGATATTCGGTTCGGAGCTTCTATGAAACGTATCGCGACTTTCCTGCTGTTATTCGCTTTGAGTGTTGTCGCGTCGCTACCGGCCCATGCTCAACGGGAAAACAGGAGCATCGGAGAAAACGGACGCGAGGCGCGCAGGGCGGCCAAGCAGCAGCAAAAGTATGCGAAAAAGACCGCCAAGAAACAACGGAAAGCGATGAAGAAATACCAGAAAGCGCAGAAGAAGGCGAGCAAGAGATCGCAACGCCGTCGCAGATAGCCTTCGCGTTTTTGCGATCAAGTACATTTCAACGCCTTTATAAGGATCGCAAGCCACGCCTTCAACAGCCAGTCTATCCAGAGATCGCTTCTCCGTCAGGATCATCCCTCATTAGTGATAATCTATTTCTTCCCAGCGACTGCTGAATCCCGCTTAGGGCTGCGGCTGAATACAAGCCCGCGCCGGGCGTGCATTCCAGGGATTCGATCTGAATTCATAAGGGGAGCAGACCATGAAGATTGGCATCCTGACCGGGGGCGGGGACTGTCCCGGCCTGAACGCTGTGATTCGGGCAGTAGTGCGCAAGGGAGTTTTCACCTATGGCGACGAGTTTGTCGGATTCCTGGAAGGCTGGCGCGGCCTGGTCGAGGACCAGACCATGGTCCTTGATCTCGAAGCTGTAGGAGGAATTCTTCCCCGCGGAGGCACGATCCTGCGCACATCGCGCACCAATCCTTCAAAGCGGCCCGATGGTATCGATCGCTGCCTGGCAACGCTGGATAAATATAAAATTGACGCTCTGATCGCAATCGGCGGTGACGATACTTTGTCGGTCGCGCAAAAACTTCACGAACGTGGCGTCAAGGTCGTGGGCGTTCCCAAAACCATCGATAACGATCTGGGTGGCACGGATTACACCTTCGGATTCGATACGGCTTGCAATATTGTCTGCGAGGCGCTGGACCGCGTTCACACCACCGCGGAAGCTCATAATCGCGTGATGGTTGTGGAAGTGATGGGCCGCGACGCCGGCTGGATCGCGCTTTACAGCGGAATCGCCGGTGGGGCTGACGTCATCCTCATCCCCGAGCGTCCGTTTGATGTCGACAAAGTTGCGAATTCCATCCGCCAGCGCCACGAGCGCGGGCTTTATTTTTCGATTGTGGTCGTCGCCGAGGGCGCGAAGTTTTCCTCCGAACCAGGCCAGGGATCTCCCGTGCTGTCAGACATGGGCAAAGACGAGTTCGGCCACGTGAAGCTCGGCGGCATCGCCAATATTCTGGCCCGCGAAATAGAAAAGCGCACCGGCTTCGAAACTCGAGCCGTGATTCTGGGACACATTCAGCGCGGCGGGTCTCCCAGCGCTTTCGACCGAGTGCTGGCGACGCGTTATGGCCTGGGCGCCATCGATATGGTGCACCGCGGCGAGTTCGGCTGCATGGCCGCGCTACGGTCGAATAAAATTGTCTCGATCACTTTGAAAGAAGCCATCTCCCGCAACCGCGTCGTAGACGACGAAATGATTCAGATCGTCGACGGATTGTTCGAGAGGGCCGCCGAGAAACAACCGGCGTAAAAATCGAGTCGACTTCTTCCGCGGGCAATTAGAATCCGGTAAGCCCATCTGGCTATCGCAGGAATGAATGGGCTATGCCTGGGCTCGGTCACGATGCAGAACCTCTACTCGCTGCTCGCTCCGTGGCTCCTGACGCTGATCGAAGCCTTCCTGCTCATCGCCGCGGGAGGTTTGATTTTATTCTCGTCTCGAAATACTTCTCGCCACGATCAGCCCGCGGGTTTTCGTCAGGTCGAGCACGCGTTAAGCCGCCTGGCCCATCGCCGCAACCTGTCTGTAGTAATCGTCGGTTTCAGCGCGATTGCAATTCGAGTGGGGCTCATTCCAATCCTCGGCATTCCGCAACCGCTTAACCACGACGAATTCAGTTACCTTCTCGCAGCCGACACGTTCGCACACGGCAGGCTCACGAATCCCACTCACCCGATGTGGATCCATTTTGAAAGCTTCCACATCATTCAAAAGCCAACGTACATGTCGATGTATCCCCCAGCAGAGGGTCTTGTGCTCGCCGCCGGTCAACTACTGGGTAATCCGTGGATTGGTCAAGTTCTCGCCACTGGGCTCATGTGCTCGGCTCTGTGCTGGATGCTTCAAGCGTGGTTGCCAGCGCCGTGGGCGTTGTTAGGGGCGGCGCTCGCAGCGCTCCGACTAGGAATTCTCAGCTACTGGATGAACGGCTACTGGGCCGCTTCGATCGTCGCCCTGGGGGGCGCGCTGGTGCTGGGAGCCTGGCCGCGTATTCGCCAGCTCCTTCGAGTGCGTGACGCATTGCTGATGAGTTTGGGCCTCGTGATTCTAGCCAACAGCCGTCCGTATGAAGGGTTGATATTCGCCTTACCCGTTGCTGTTGTCACGATTTTTTGGCTTCTGGGGAAGAATCGTCCACCGTTCATCCAATCGATTCCGAGGGTGGTCGTACCGATCGTCCTCTGTTTGCTGATCGCATCAATCGCCACCGGCTATTACTACTATCGCGTAACTGGCAACCCGTTTCGAATGACTTATGAGGTGGAAGCCGACACGTATGCCGCGGTCCCGGCATTCCTCTGGCAGACGCCTCAACCCGCAGTCGAATATCACCACGAAGTCGTGAAGGATTTTTACCGTTGGGAACTGGAAGTGTTTCAGACAAATCGTACCTTTTCTGGTTATTTACGCAGTCTTGCGGAGAGATTCATTTCGTGGTGGAAGTTCTATCTGGGCCTGCTCTTGACGGTGCCGCTTTTGGCGCTTCCTCGCATCGTTCGTCAGCGCAAGATGCGACTCCCGCTCTTTATATGTGGCGCTGTAGCTGCAGCCCTGGCGGTAGAAACGTGGAACAGACCCGACTATTTCTCGCCGGCAACCTGTGCTTTGTACTTGGTGCTGGTACAGGGTATGCGCTATCTCTGGCACTGGTCTCCCGGCGGTCGCTCCATTGGTCCTGCGATTGTTCGCACGATTCCCATACTTGCGTGCGCTATGATCCTTCTGCGCCTGACAGCGGTCGAGGTTCACGTGCAGATAGAACCCGGATGGCCAAGGGGCAACTCGGAGAGGGCGAAGATCCTGCGCCAGCTTCAATATTTTCCCGGCCCACAGCTTGTAATTGTCGTCTATGGACCGCACCACAATTTCTTTCGCGAATGGGTTTACAACAATGCCGATATCGATGGCGCCAAAGTTTTATGGGCTCGCGACATGGCAAATATTGGAAATCAAGAACTGTTGAGAGCCTTAAAAAACCGACGGGTTTGGCGATTGGATGCCGACACTTCGCCACCGCGATTGGAATCCTACGAGGCGCCCGCTCCATGAAACCACGACTGTGGCTCCTTCTGGCCTTATGTATGGCTGGAATTTCGTGGCTTTATGTACACCGCATCCTTGGACCATGGAACAGCCGCACACGGCTGGAAAACGGTTTCGTGATGGCTCAAATAAGCGACTTGTACTCGCCTTGGGTGGGAACACGTGAGCTTCTGCTTCACCGCCGCAATCCTTACGGCACCCAGGTCAGTCACGAAATACAAATCGCGTTCTACGGCCACGTTATCAACCAGACCTACGACGAACCGAAAGCGAAGCTAGCGGACGAACAACGGTTTGCTTATCCCATCTACGAAGTTTTCCTCACGGCGCCTCTCGTGTATGCAGACTTTGCCGCAGTGCAACGCTGGGCCCCGTTTGTTTTGGGTTCGCTGATTGCCTTGAATGTTCTCTTTTGCTTAAGCGTTCTGCGGTGGAAGATACGATGGGAAGCTGGCGCCGCCATAATTCTGTTCACTCTCAGCAGTCCACAGATTGCACAGGGGTTGCGACTGCAGCAGTTGGCGATTGTTGATGCATGCTTGTTAATGGCGGCGGCTTGGTGCGTGAGCAGACACCACTCGGCCACTGCCGGTATCGTGCTCGCTATCTCCACCATTAAACCTCAGATGATGCTTCTGCCTCTTTGCTGGTTCACGATTTGGGCCGCGGGAGACTGGCCCAAGAGATGGAGGCTTCCTGCCTGTTTTACAGCAACCCTGGCGGCACTTGTTGTGTTCGGCGAACTGTTACTTCCGGGATGGCTCGGATACTTCATAGCAGGCCTGGCCGCCTATCGAAGATACGCCCTTCCTACGTCGACGCTTGGCATGGCTCTCGGTAATACGTTCGGAGAAGTTGTGGGAGGAATCCTCATTCTTGGCCTGCTTGCATTTGCGTGGCGTAATCGAAAAGAAGCGGGCGACTCAAGGCAATTCGGCTCTCTGCTAGCGGCTTTTTTTATGGGTGACTTGCTTGCGTTCCCGCTGTTTACACCTTTCAACCAGGTGCTGCTGATTCTGCCTGTGATGCTGCTTTTGCAGGGCTGGAAGACTCTGCGTCGTTTTTCCAAAATAGTGTTTGTCATCTGCATCAGTTGGCCTTGGATTGCGTCGACCGTCCTGTTGCTGTTTCCGCCGCATATCGATTCGCCTAGTCAGCTGCCGTTACTACCTTCTTTCCTGGTTCCCTTTATGCCTCTCATCCTGCCCTTGTTGCTGATGACGCGTTGCAGTCAGCCAACAGAATTCCCGGCTCCAGATTTAAGCCTCGGGTGAGCCACGATTCGGTATCATGCGGGCTCATGACGTCGAGCATCTCCGCATTACGGATTCCCGCATCTTGGATCACCGACCGACGCCTGCGTGCTCACGGATTGATTCTCGCGCTATGCCTATGGTCGATCTATCTGTGGAACATATCCACGTCCGGGTTGATTGACCGCGCCGGGAATCTCAAGGGAACAGATTTTCTTCATTTCTACACGCTCGGTTCGATTGCGCTCACTCACCATGGCGTCGATCTATACAACATGCAAGCGCAAGCTGAACTCGCGGCGCAGCGCGTTCCCGCGGCGGCTGGCATTCGATACTTACCGCTCTATCCCCCGCAGGTTTCAATTTTATTTGCGCCGTTCGCTCGGTTGTCTTATCCCCTCGCTCTGACTCTCTGGCTCATTCTCAGCGCGCTCATCTATGGATTATGTTGTTACTCCGTGTGGCGGGCTTGCCCCAATCTGCACAATCATGGATTCACGGTTGTAATTCTCGCATTTGCGTTCCTGGCATTCTGGCACTTGATCGCATGGGGACAGACTTCCGCTCTTGCTCTCGCTTTCTTCGTGCTCGCATTTTTCGCGCTGCGTGAGCAACATGAATTGCTCGCCGGCCTCGCGTTCGGATGTCTGATCTTTAAGCCTCAGCTCGGTCTAGCCGTTGCCATCGTCTGCCTAATCACACTGCGCGGGAAAATAATCGCAGGCGCGCTGCTCTCAGCCGCCGCCGAGTTAATTGTCGCCTGGCTCTACTACGGTCCCGCACCGCTTCGCGACTGGTCCCATATCCTGCTCAACGTTCCGAGCGTGCTGCCGCTTCTGGAGCCAAAACCCTACCAAACCCATTGCCTGCGCACGTTTTGGACCATGCTTATCCCCTGGCCCGAAGCATCGTTCGCGCTTTATGTCGTCACCGCATTGGTAGTAGGGGGATTAACTGTGGCCTGCTGGCGCAGCCGCCTGCCATTATCTTTGCGGTATTCTGCGTTGCTGCTTTCTACAGTTCTGCTTGCCCCACATCTCACCGTCTACGATCTTGTCATTCTCGCGCCGGCATTCCTGCTGCTCTCCGACTGGCTCATCACGCAGACCGGCGCCACCGGTGCACGTCTCAAAATTCTTCTTTATCTTGTTTTCGCGCTGCCACTCCTCGGCCCGCTTGCACGCTGGACGCACTTCCAGCTTTCCGTCCTCGTGATGGCCGCTCTTCTTTATGGGATATGGACAACAGGCAGGAAATCAATTTCAATTGCGAATCAGCCCGGTTAGATCTGGCTGCCGAACAAAAACTGCAGCGCTTCGGGAAATCGCTCGCCCCACGCCGATTCCGTGTGTCCGGCGCCATCTTTAATGACCATGCGCAGGCGGCTTTCACTTAATACTGCGCGCCGCATAATCGCCGCCAGTTCGCGCACGTCGTCCACCACTGTGCGGCTGCGCTCGGGCGTTCCCGCTTCTGCTGTGCCGGCCGCTAGAAATATTTTCTCCGGCCAGATTCTTACCGCTCGGCTTTCCTTGATTACTTGCCGGTTCGATGCCCACAGCGATGGACTCTCCAACAGCAACCGTCCAATCACTCCTGGCCGTGAGATCACCGTATATAACGCAATCAGCGCTCCCAAAGATGATCCCCCCAAGCCAGTATTCTCCGGGCTCGTGGCAATCCGATAGGTGTTCTCCACAAACGGCATCACTTCCTTGATCAGAAAATCAGGATACCGACGCCCCTGCCCTCGCAGCAGCATCGGATGCATCGAACGGTGCGGCATGTATTCACGAAGCCGGTCTTTGCCTGTGTTATCCAATCCTACGATAATCATTGGCGGAACCGCGCCTTCACGAATCAGCCGATCGGCGCTCTCATCCACGCCCCATTCCACTCCGCCAAACGCCGTCGATGACTCGAACAGATTCTGCCCATCATTCAGGTAGAGGACTGGGTAGTGGCGTTCTCGATTTTCGGTATCGTCATAACCCGGGGGCAGCCATACTCGTAAGAAGCGGGTGTTCCTAAAAATTCGGCTGCGAAATTCGTGCAGCCGTAAGTCCCCGGTCGCCCCGCCAGCGCGAATCGCCTCGGAAAGGGCTCCAACTTTATTTTCTTTTTGGATTGTTCCCATCAGGCAAGCGTCAGACGCGGCTTCCGGCGCGCAGCTTTACAAGACCCGCCAGCAACGTGATCAGTGTAATCAGCGCCAGCGAAATTAAACACAAAATGCACCAGGTTTCTAATATGTGGCCTTCGACATATGTGAGATACAGAGCGAATAAAAGCCCCGCCAGAGATGCCACTACCAGACGAATAGGCTTCCCCATTCGCGTGCGGTAAAAAGCGGCCAACGCAAAAAGTGCTCCGTAACCCGCCACGCCGATTGCAGCAACCGGAATACCCATTACCGCCGAATACTCGCTGCGATTCACAATGTCGCAATTGAATCTTTCTCCAAAATCACAGAAGGCTGACGCCGATTTCGCGTAGTGACGTTGCAGCGATACGGCCGAGACAGCGATCCCCCCCAGTGCCAGAGCCGCTATCAACGTGTATAACGTTCTGGCAGTCCGATTCGGCGGTGTACTCACGGCAGCGCACACCCGGTTTTATCGGAGAGCTCTTCCAACGGATAGACTCCCTCTTTCGGAGGGTTCGAACCAAACTGCCAGCTCGGAAATAACTTCACGCCTGCCGCGCTACACGCCGGCGCCAGTTCGCGCGAACCTTTGATCGCGCATTCCACATAGGGCACATACTGAAACGCTTTTCCAAACATCGCTTTCTGCTCGGCGCAATGCGGGCACCAATACAATCCATACATCTTGGTCTGCTTCGCCGCCAGGCACTTCGCGAAGCCATCGTAGCGATGATTCGTGTAGTACCACCAGGCGCCGTAAGCAAGTATCAGCACCGCCACGATGCCGCCCCAAATCAGCGTGTTCCGCGAAGACTTAGCCGGCTCCACGACTGGATTCTGCTTCTGCCGCTGCTTTCGCCTCTGTTCAGACATAATTCATTTCCCGCATTCCCCTTTTATAACATGCGCTCAGGCGACAACATTGAGCGCTCCCGGCAGTACATCCAAGGCCTCGCAGTGCAGCGTCAGCACCTCACCATCAACCATCACATCCACCGGCGCCTCCAAATCGAATTCCACCTTGCGCACCGCCTTTCGCTCCGCCAGCGGATGATGGATGTGCGAGCCATCATAAAGTCCCGGCAAGTTGCGCATCAGCCCCAGTCGCCCAATTGCGCCCCAGCGGACGTATTCAATCAGACCGCTATTGGTCTCCGCTTTGGGCGCAATCATCATGGTGCCGCCGGTGAACTTGCTGTTATTGAAAGTGAGAAACAGGCAGCGCCGGCGATCGAATTCCTTTTCTCCGTCAGTGCGTACCGGAAACGGACGCCTCTCTAATCGAACCAGGCCGAGAAAAATGGAAATAAAATATCCCAGTTCGCCCTGCCCGCTGAATCGCCGAGACCGCAAAGTCGCCACGTCGGCGGGAAAGCCCACACTCAGTAGATTGATGTAGTGAAGAACGCCGTCGCGATGGTGCACCCTCAAGACGTCGGAGACTCGAGCTCTTTTCAAAACCAGTGACTCGATAGCGTGCTCTAGCCCGCGATCGCTGAAATCGCGCAGAAAAGAATTGCCCGTCCCCAACGGCAAGAATCCTAACGTGGGCCGCTCGCCCGCGCTGGCCTGCGGGAAAAGACCGTTTACCACTTCATACGAAGTTCCATCCCCGCCCACGGCAATAAATTTTCTAAAGCCTTGCCCGTAAGCCTCGCGGGCAATTCTGGTAGCATCGCCGATACGCTTCGTCTCTTTCACTTCAATCGCCACACCGCCCGCTCGCAACCTCTCCAGCGCAGGCCCCAGCAGTTTGCGACT
The DNA here is from genome assembly GCA_963813205.1 of uncultured Acidobacteriaceae bacterium. GTDB lineage: Bacteria > Acidobacteriota > Terriglobia > Terriglobales > Acidobacteriaceae > Sulfotelmatobacter. The sequence continues at coordinate 23,911 of CAWEYI010000019.1, forward strand.
CCGACCACCGCCTGCGGCGGGATTCACAATGGCGAGGTAACGGCCCTCTTCACTCACAGCCCGACCACCGCTCGTCGCTCTACTGCTTTTCCGATTTCTTCCGCCAGGGCTTGCCGCTTTACTTTCATTGACGCTGTGCGCGGAAAATCTTTCTCCCAAATGATGTATCCGGTAACGCGCTTAAAATCGGGCAGGCGTCGATTGCGGCTCACTATCTCCTGCAGCAGTGGGCTGTCGAAGCGCTGATTCTGCTCGAGTCGCAGCGCCACGATCAGCATTTCCCGTCCCAACTCTTTTTGCGGCCATACATAATTCGCCGCGAAAATGCAGCATTCCTTCACTGGAAGTCCATCAAATACCGTTTCAATATCTTCGGGATAAATATTTTTACCGCCCTCGGTCACGATCATGTTTTTCTTCCGCCCGAAAAGCTGCAGGTGTCCACTCTTGTCATAGCGCCCCAAATCGCCCGTCAGCAGCCATCCATCCACAATCGTTCCCAGCGTCAATTCCGCATCATCCAAATAATGCGACATCACAGTTTTGCTTCGCGCAGCAATCTCCCCAATTCCTTCCTCGTTCGGACTGAGCACTCGCAATTCCACACCGGGGAGCGGTTTGCCCACTGTATCGGCTCGAAACGGCTTCAGATCGTTCAAAGTGAGAGCCGTCCCCGCTTCCGTCAACCCGTAACCGTTGACTACCGGAATTCCCAAATCGTAGAAAAATTGCATCGTCGAAGGCTCCATGAATGCTCCGCCTGTGATCAGCGCCAGCAACTCTCCGCCGAACGCGCGATGCACTTGTGGCAGCAACATGCGGCTCATTTTTACGCGAGGCCGACGCCGGGTTAGTAACTTGTTAACTGAAATCATGCGATTCAGAATCGCCCGCTTCCACGAGGGCAATTCGTCGAACTTAGCGCGCAGCCCGCGCTCCAGGTTCTTCACGATCATCGGGACCAGCGAGACATAGGTGATCCGGTAGCGAACGAATGCGTCTCGAACAAATTCGGGGCGCAGCGTCCGCAGGTGGACCACGCAAGCGCCGCATACAAATGGTCCAATGAATCCGACCATGAAATCAATCGCATGATTCGTCGGCAGAATGCTCAAATACCGAACTCCCGGCCAGAATGGATACAACGCCGTCAACGCCCGGCACTGCTCCAGATAATTTTCATGCGTCAGCACACATCCCTTGGGACGGCCCCCCGTGCCAGAGGAATAAACGATGCAGGCCACGTCCTCGCGCTGCCGCACCACAAAATCGGGAACGCCTTTGCGCTTGAAGTCTTCCCAGCGGAATCCCCCCGCAAGGTCTACTCCCAGCGGAGCCTCCGTGACCAGAACTAATTTTGTCTTGATGTTATGAAACTCCGGCGACTGCATAATCGCCCGCCACAGGTAGTACTCCACCACCAACACCTTGGCCTTTGAGTGTTCCAGCAACTGCAACTGCTCTGCCGCAGTCAGTTTGTAATCCAGCGGGACCAGGACCCCGCCAACGTAGAAAATCGCGTATGCCGAAATCAGCCACTTCGACTGATTGGTCATCAGGATGGCTGCGCGGTCCTCCGCGTCGAATTCCGCGTCCTCCAGCGCGCGCGCCAAAGGCAGACTGATTTCTTTGAAGTCGGAATAAGTGAGACGCGTCTTTTCGCGGTCTCGATCCGCTTCAATCAGGCAGGTCTCGGCGGAAAAACGATCGAGTGCATCGCGCAGAGCCGCGCCCAGGCAATTATATTTTAGGAGATCGAGCATAAGAAAATTGCCGGTTGCGATCGTTAATCGTTGCTGCAAAACCGAATCTCGATCGGGTTTTAATCAACAATCAAAAATCAGCAATCAACAATTGAAAGTCTTCCCTACAGTCTCGCCTGAATCCTCCCCGCCAAGGTGCGAAAGTCTGAAACTCCCTGCAATTCATAATCTGGAAGTTCCACATGAAAATGGTTCTCCAGCTTTGTCAGCAAGTCGAGCGTCTGCAAGCTGTCGATTCCCAAAGTTTTGAAAAAGTCGTCGTCAGGAGAAAGCTTTTCTCGCGGCACCTTGAAGTGCGCCGCTGCGAGATTCAATATTTCATCCAGCGTTTGCTCAGCAGTGTGCATATTTCCACCCAAATCACAGTCTCATTCCGAACGGGCTCGAGCCGCAAGAATCTGCCACGGTTCTGTGGACGATATTCGGCACTACTACGGCAGATAAGGCTGCGCATCTGTACTTTCGACAAACTTCCGCAATCCCGCCTCCACGGCCGGCTGCGCAAACAGTTCGCAGAACAAATCGATCTCCCGGCGCAGTTCCTCGTGCGGAATCGGTTTGATAAATTTCTTCGCCGCCGCTGCCGTGGAATGATCAAACTTTTTCAACTGCGCCGTCATCGCTCGTGCCGCCCGCAAGACTTCGCCTTCCCCAACTACTTGGCTGACAAGTCCGATTTGCTGTGCCTTCGTAGCGTTGAAACTGCGCCCTGTCAGCAACAGATCCCTCACTACCGCATTCCCCAAATCTCGTTTCAGACGAGGAATCCCGCCAAACCCTGGAATCAATCCCAGCCTCAACTCCGGAAAACAAAACCGTGCCATCTTGTCGGCGATAATCAAATCGCAAGCCAGCGCCAGCTCGAATCCTCCCCCGAACGTGACTCCGTGCACCGCCGCGATCGTGGTCAACGGTGATGCATCGATAAGATTCAACACGCGGTGAATGCGTTCCAGAAAATCCCGCACGCCCTTTGCTGCTTCGAGTTTCTCCATCGCTTGCGAGCGCTGGTACAACTCGCGCAAATCCGCACCGGCGCAAAAGCCTGGCTTCATCTCGCTATAAATAATAAGCGCATGTGCCTGCGCTTCCATGATTGCTAAAGCAGTCACGAATTTCTCGAATTCTTCAAGCGACGCCGAACCCAGCTCGTTGCACGGACCGCGGTGCAGCGCCAACTCAATCACACCATCGTTCAGAGCCCAAGACAAAGCGCTACCGAGGCACGCGCTCTCGAATGTTGCGTTAGGCTTTCCTTCGTGCACGCTGTCTGTCCTTTGTGACTATAGCTCTCTCGCCTCTAACTACACTGCCTGGTTGACCCGGTACATGTCCTCAATCTCATTCTTCATCCGCGATGCAATCGCATCGCGCTTCAGCTTTCCATTCACTGTGAGCGATCCGTTCTCCATGGAAAATGCCTCCGTGATTACGCGAAAGGCCCGCACCTGCTTGTAGTGCGGCAGCTCCGGATTCACCGCATCCAGCGCAGCCTGCACTTTCTCGGCTGTTACGTTTCCGGTAATTAACGCCGACAAATATCCGCGGCCATTTCCCACCAATACCACCTGCTGAGCTTCCAGCAGCAGTTTTGCAATTGCGTTCTCGATCGGCTCGGGGGAAATCTTGTGTCCTGAGCCCAACACGATGAGGTTCTTGATTCGTCCCGCGATTCGCCAATTCTCGGCCGCATTCACCTCACCTTGATCGCCGGTGTGGAACCACCCGTCGCGCAGCGCTTCCGCGGTCTGTTCGGGTCGCTTCCAATACTCCGAAAAAATATTCGGACCGCGCACGAGGATTTCATCATTCTCGCCGAGCCTCATATCCATCCCCGGAATCGCTGGACCAACGCGTCCCACCTCGGCCCGGTGAGGATCGTCCATGGTGCAAATCGCCGTAGTCTCCGTCAACCCGTAAACCTGCAGCACGCGAATTCCCAGCATCATGAAATAAAGCTGTGTCTCCGCACTCAGCGGCGCCGACCCGCAAATCAGCGCCTTTAGATTTCTGCCTATCATCTTCTTCCGAATAGCCGGAAACACCAGGAGATTCGCCAGACCAAGCCATAAAGTGTCGCCAGTTTCCGACTGCTTCTCTTGTTGTCGCACCCATGCAGCCTTGGCCCGAGAATAAATTACCTGCGCCACTCCGCCGGTCTGCCACAATTGTTCATCCACTGCTCGGCGCATTCGCTCCAGCAATTGAGGCACATTCAGAAAATAATCAGGAGCCACCACCCGCATGTCGCTCGCGATCTTCGCCAGGTCGATGTTGATCGTGACCAGGCTCCGCCGCTTCAGAAACGTAAGCAAGGCGATCCAGGACGCAGCAAACGTGAACGGCAAATAATGGAAGATGCAATCCTGCCGCCCAGTGCCAGAGGATGAGCCGGACATCAGCTCGCTCAAACGTTCTGCGGTGCGATCCAACATGAAGCCCACATTCGACGCGGTCAGCACTACACCCTTGGCTTCGCCCGAAGTGCCTGACGTGTAGATGATCGTCACCGGATCGTCTTTCCCAACCTGTGGCCGCTCCAATTGCACCCCGTCTACGCCAACAAAAATCTCGTCAAACAAAAACTGCGGAGGCGCATCCGGCCAACTCTGCGCGATTCCGTCCCGCAGGGCGGCATCGCCACAGCACACCATCGAAGGCGTGGAATCCTTCATCATCGCGACCAGTTCCGCCGGGGCCTGCCGCGAATACAAAGGAACGACGATAAGTCCTTCAGCCATCAGCGCCAGGTCCATCGCGACCCAGCGAATACTATTGGCCGCCAGTAAGCCACATCGGTCGCCCTTCTTCAGTCCTTTCGAGGCGATGAACGTCCTTGCTTTGCGGATTAGTTCCAGCAGATCTTTTCCGGTAACGCCCGTGATTTCACCTTCACGGATTTCGGCGAGAACCCGTGTATCCGCAGCCGCCTGCAGCTGCGAAAAAATGTCTCCGACGAATGGAATGGGTGTATTCAAGAGATAAATTGCACGATCAAAACTTCTGCCGAACGCATAGGATCTCAGTTGTAAGTCGAGACTAGATCATGTAGCCCCTTGCCCATCGGCGGAAGATAATCCTCCCAGCTCCACTCGCCGCGGCGCGTTTCAAACTCCGGATACCTTCTCTGCACTTCTTCTTCAAAGTACACACCCATGCGTGCCATCACTTTGAGGTTCTTCACCACGGTTTGGGCAATGCCGGCCGCAATCGCTTCGCCATCACAACTCAATCTTTCCAAAGCCGTTAACAGCTTGCCCTCGAGTTCCGGATCGTCCACCGTCATCAGCAAATCTTGATGCCCCCGCTCCCGCATCAGGTTACGAATACGCTCATCCATCGTGATTCCGGCCGAAGGCACAAGACCCGGCATCGAAGTAACAATGCCGTGATACCGCGATGACGCCATCATGTGGCACGACCGCAGCACGCTTACTAATTCATACATGTTGTACTCGTCCGACGTGAGTACCGGAACTCCGCCCAGCTTCTCAGCAATTCGATTCGCCGGACGCGCATCCAACCGTTCCGTCGCTGCGAGTACTACGAATACACTCTTCTTTTTGCGAAATGCGTCCACCGCATTCGCAATTGCGTTCCAATATTTGTGATAGGCCTGATCCGCTGCCGGCCCCGAATTGTGAAAATATACCGTGCGGTAGTGGCTATCTTTGTAAGCGCCCGTCAAACTGCGTGCCGCGTACTTCGCCACCGACGCCTTCACCGGCCACTCAAAAGGATTAATCGGACACACCACCAGCACCGGCGTCCGCCCGTCCCAGCCAACTTTTTTCAGAACGCTCTGTCCATACTCGGGGGGGCGCGGCTCAAAAGTCCATGCGGTATCGGTTCCGAGTTCCGTGGGCACGCCCAGCTGGTGCAAAACTCCACGCGATTCCTCATTCCGCGTAATCACAAATGAGTTTTTGCAGTAGCGTCCGCACATTTTCGCCACCAGTGGGTCCATATGGCCAGCTTCTGCTCCGTATCCCACCGAAAGCTTGTTCTGCGCCGCCGCGATGCCCAGGGATCCAATCATCATCGTGGTCAATGCGTTGGCAAACTTGCTCTTGAACATCGACCCTTCGCACGCCACCACTCCATCGTGTTGCGGCACTTCGTTCGCCAGGAAAGGAGGAAAAATATCCGGCAAATGCACCTGCTTTGTTCCCTCGAAATATCCACGCGAGAAATCGAAGTTCTGGCTCATCACGCTGAACTCGACTCTTTGCGCGCCCAGGATATGCCGAACCTGCCGCAACATTTCTTCCACGCGGACGTCCGAGCCCATGTTTCGCGTTCCGTTGTAGCCCGCGAACAGGAGTTTTAACTTCTCACCCGGCTTCCAGCGCTTGCCCGCACCGAGCATCCATCCAGCCTTGGCGCGCTCGATTGAGCTGCTTACCCACGCTTCGAGGATGAAGTCCATCATGCGGCTGTTCCTCCCGCTGCCACCGGCCAGGGCCGATACCGGTATGCAAAATCGTTCTCGCTGCTGAACTTCAGCAGTGGATAACAGTACTCGGAAAATGGCACCGGCTTCTTTTCTAGTTCAGCGGTCACGCGTGAGTTATCGAAAACAGTGTTCCATACCAGATAAGGCATGAATACCTTCATCAGCGACGCGCCCTTGGCAATCGCTCCTTTGCGATTCGCCAAAAAATTTACCGACCCTGCGAACGGACGCTCCGCCACCGGCACAAAAACAGGCGCGCGCTTATTCTGGGCCGCCGATAATGCCTTCGTAATTTCACGGAATGTTTGCGATCCAATGCCGGACGAAAGATGATAGGTATCGAATTGCGGATGATCCTTCTGATGCAGCGTCGCAATTGCTTCCGCCACAAAATCCACATTCACAATATCGATCTTGTCCGTGGGGCGAAACGGCAGCACCGGCAAGCCCGCGAGAAACACAAACGCCTTCACCATATCGAATTGGGTTGTTTCAGCATAGCGGCTGTCGCCCAGTACGATGCTGGGACGGAAGACGGTCTTCGGAGTCTCCGGAAGCAACACTCGCATCATGTGCTCGCAGAATTTTTTGGTTCGCGCGTAGGGGTCGTAGTCCGATCGGTCCCACTCAATTGACCCGTCTTCGCTGACCACTTCGTTCTGCCGCTTTCCCGCAACCGCCACTGTGCTCACCTGGCTGAATCGCCGCAGCCCGTGATAATGTTCAGCACTCCGCGCCAGCGTCAGCACTTCCAAAGTGCCGCGAAGATTCACATTCAGACAGCTTTTCTCCGACTTACGATTTAGCGACGCCGCGCAATGAATCACCGAATCGGTGGTGTGCACCAGGCGATCATATTCATCGCGTCCTAATCCGAAGCCTGGGTCGGTTAGGTCGCCGCGAAACACTCGCACTCGAGTCTGCAGATATTCGTAAAATTGCTGGAAGTCCAGATGCAGTTGCAGCGCCTGCCACAAGCGCGCCTCGGCGTCGCCGACATCGCGCGCGCGCACCAGCACGTTCAGCGCGGCCCCGTCCTGCAGTAAGTTCGCGGCTACGTGCGCCCCAATGTATCCCGTCGACCCTGTCAGAAATATTGCCATTCACCAATTCCCGTTCGTGCCGGTTTTTACTGTCTCGTTATTCTCTAAACTGCGCGCCGGCCGCGCCTCCAGCGGCCTGCCTTCAATCAAGGGATAAGTCCACTTGCGCAGCGCCGGGATATGCACGTTGATCCAATAATCCCACCAATCGAGCATTCGTGCCTTGTATCCGAATTCTTCGCGCTCGTCTTCGACCAGCGCTTGCGAAAGTTTTTCTACGTTGTCGGCGGCAAAATCGTGCTCATTCAGCAGGATGAATGGCTCGAACAGCTCGATCAATTTTTCCAGCCGCTCCAGATTTCTTTCGGCTTTCACGAGCGGCGTCTTCTTGAGCGGCAGCGGCGACATGATCCGCTGAATCGATTTCACAATTGCCTTTTGCGCCGGCGCGGACATTCGCTGATAGCGCGTCTTCGAAACTGGAATCGCATCGAACCGCAGGCGCAGCCAGAATTCGAGTCCTTCTTGCGCCCGGTAATGCTTGCGGTGCGCCAGTGAAGTTAACTCGATCGACCGCCCCATATCGCAAGGGTTCGTCGCCGACGTCGCTAACTGATACAGCTCATCGTGCCGGCGCTCGACGATCGCCGCGGCAATCAGAGTCATCCCATCGCAAACTGCGTCCACCGGAATGATATCGAGCCGTTTGCTCTCATTCGACGGCAACTGCCGGAAATATGTCCCCAATAAATAGGAGAGCGACGCCGATGTATTGATCCCTTCATTCCATCCCAGGAATGGCTTCGCTACGGAAGTTTCTACAATCGCCGGACGCACGACTGCGATCGGAAGTCCCTTGCCGTACTTTACGATCAACGACTCGGCCAAACTCTTTGTCAGCGTGTAAGTGTTGGGCCAGCCCAGTTCCTTCGCCCGGCGTGTTCCCGCTTCGGTTAAATAGTTTTTTAACCATCGAATTCGATTCTTGCGGATTTGATTGTCCAGAGCCGCTCCCTGCAGGCCTTTCGCCGCATGCTCTTTCGCGAGAGATTGCGATCTTAAATCGGCGGTTACTTCGTCGCCCTCGGCTTGCGCCTCCGCCTTCGCGATCACTTGCTGCAGAGAACGCCATTCCTGCTCGGCATCGAAGTTCGGCACATGGCGGGGGGTGTAATTCGGAATCAATTTCTCTGCCACGCGTCCATCGCGCTCTCCCGCCACATAACACGTAGAAAGGTGGAGCAGTCCCGCATGATCAGTCGCCCGCAAAAATTCAAGGATGTTCATCGCGGCGTCAGTATTCGTGCTCAGCGCATCCCGCAGATCGGGATTGAAATCCGTCAATCCCGAACTGTTCACAATCAGATCAAGATTTTTTTGCAGCCGCCGACATATTTCCGGATCCAGCCCCAGGCCCGGCCGCGTAACATCTCCCTCGACCACTTCTACTTTTTCCCGCAAGTATTCGCCGAGGCCAACTCCATACTTTTCGAACAGCGGATCGAATACGGGCGATTCTTCCACGATCTTTTCAAATCGACGCTGCGCCGGATTCGATTTCTGCCGCCGGATCAACAGATAGATTCGTCCGATCTTCGGCAACTCCATCAGCGTATTTGCCAGCCACACCTTGCCGATGAATCCGGTCACGCCGATCAGCATGAGGTGCTTGCCTGCGAGCGCCTGCCGCACGGAAAATCCCGGAGTCTGCTGCCGCCCTTCGAAGTGCACGATGGGGTGCTCGCGAGCCACCGGTTCCCGGCCAGATCCGATGATCGCCGCGCGCAATTCCTCGAGCGTGATATCCAGTTGCCGGGCCAGCGTCTTCGGCGCACGGCGTCCATCTGGACTTTGTTCCTGAATCCGCGCAAAGGCTCCGCGCGGCCGTATTATCGGCTCCAGAAGCCTGCCCGTCGCCACTCCGTCACGAAATTCCAGCCGGTTTGCCACCAACCGCTTCGCCCCAAGATGCTGTGCCAGCGGCTTCATCACATGCTCAAGCCCCTGACTCACCAGCACCACGTCTGCGCCGGAGCGTACCAACTCCTGCACGCGCTCCACTCCACGCGCCTTCAACTGCGGTTTCAATTTGTATTGAAAATATTCTTCACCCAGCAGATCCAGCCGGTCGCGCGTCACTCCCCGCAAAGCGGTATGCACCACCCGGGTTGCGAACTTTCGATTGGTCGAATATAGAAACGGCCGCAGCGCAGCCAACAGGAAGATGAGGCCGCGGCGGCGAAAACGTTCGGTGAAGGTCTGCGCGTTCCAGGTAAAAAACGCCACAGGCTGCACGACGGTCAGGTCGAGCAGGCTCCCTTCCACGCGCCAGTACACGGCGGGGGAGGTGCGGACTGAGACGTCGAGTTTTTGTTCAGATCTTTCCAAGGCAGATTGTTTCAAGGCACATTCGTCCCCGGCGCAGGGATTCCCTGACGCGGGTAGACGAATCTACTATTGTAAACAATGCCCGCCCAAACGCCGAACCCTTATCGAAAGGCCAGGCGGAACATACATCCCCAGTAACGACTGATCGGAAAGTGAGGAACAAAAAACAAGGAGTTCCAGCCATGGCTGGAACTCCTCTGTCGTATCACTTTATTTTTTAAAACTATGACGCGCGGCGTTGACGATCCCGCTCTTCCTGCTCGTCATTCTGAGAAGGATTCTTCTTGTTCGGATCGACATTCCCCTTCTGCTGTTGGCCGGACTGCCCGGTCTGACTGGGTTGTCCGCTCTTCTGGCCCTGACCGTACTGACCCTGTTGACCGCTCTGTTGGTTCTGTTGGTTCTGCCCTTGGCCGTGCTGACCGCCCTGCTGTTTGTTCATATCATCTGCCATGTTTACTCCTCCATTATTTGCAGAACGCGACTTGGCGCGCTGCTGCGGGATTTACTGGCATCTGTTAATTAGTTGCCATACTCCACGGGAGGGTTGATGACTAATTTGCACTTGATCACAGCCAGTAAAATCATAAAGTTGTCTTTCATTTAGTCTGCTTCACTTCCAATACCTCACACTTCTCAATCACGGGAGCCTTGGCCAGCAAGGTTCCCGCATTTGCCATCAACGCCGCGGCCACTCGCCCGTTTAAATGAGCCTGCCTCCCCGCTTCATCTTCAAAAACATCAAAAATGCCGAACGTTGAAGGGCCCATCTTGATGGCAAACCATTCCACCGTCGCCGGCTCTTCCTGCACAAGCGACAACGCACTCCGTAAAAAACTTTCCACCTCAGCTTCCTTGCCAGCTTTCGCTTCAACCCGCGCCAGCAATGCCAACTTTACCTTAGCCATTTTGGTCTCCTTTGGATATCTAGATATCGCTGATTGCCTCTGCTCGCATTGGATGTTCCCAGCCTGGTTTTCGTTACGCAAGAGTCGCAATCCTATTCGCCAGACAAAGTTTTCACGGGCCGGATAATTTCATACTGGCGTAACAATCATTCCGTATAGTCACGGACTTTAGCACTCCATCCGCTTTAATTCTGTTCGACCTGAGGAATGACCATGGCCACAGCAACCACAACACCGAGCGTCCTCGACCAAAAGCTATCCCGATCTCCCGGCAAGATTGGAATGTTAGTTTTCGGCATCGTGCTCGTTATCGGCGTCGGCTATGCCGGCTCCAGCCTGCTGCACGATCTCTCCTTCGTGCACAACGAATCCGTGCTGCCGTTTGTGCTCCTGGGCATCGCTCTGCTGGTTGCTCTGGGCTTCGAGTTCGTCAACGGATTCCACGACACCGCGAACGCTGTGGCTACGGTTATCTATACGCATTCGCTAGAGCCGCATATCGCGGTGGTTTGGTCAGGCTTCTGGAATTTCCTCGGCGTACTAGCTTCTAGCGGCCTGGTTGCATTCGCCATTGTCTCGCTACTGCCGGTTGAACTGATTCTGCAAGTCGGCAGCAAAGCCGGGTTCGCCATGGTATTTGCGCTGCTGGTCGCCGCCATCATCTGGAACCTTGGCACATGGTATTTCGGGTTGCCCGCCTCCAGTTCCCATACTCTTATCGGCTCGGTCATCGGAGTCGGCATCGCGAATCAACTCATGAATGGCCGAAGCGGCACCAGCGGCGTCGATTGGGGCCAGGCCGCCAACATTGGCAAAGCGCTCCTGCTTTCGCCCATCGTCGGCTTCGGTTGTGCCGGACTGCTTCTGCTCCTCGCCAAAGCCCTGATCAAAGATCCCAAACTTTACTCGGCTCCCGAAGGTACGGAACCGCCGCCGTTCTACATTCGCTGTCTGCTCGTCCTGACCTGCACCGGCGTCAGTTTCTTCCACGGCTCAAATGACGGACAAAAGGGCATGGGACTGATCATGCTGATCCTGATCGGCACCGTTCCGACGGCATATGCCCTTAACCACGCCGTCACCTACCAGGATTCGCAGGACTTCATTGCCGTCTCTCAGCAAGCTGCCGACGTTCTGAACAAGTATGTCAGTCCCAATGCTGCGATCGGCGACGCTCACGAAGATGTCACCAGTTACATCCGCGACAAAGACTTCACGCCCAACACCATGCTTGCACTGCGCACCCTGGTCAGCGACATCGGCAACGAAACCGCTCTTTACAAGGAGATGAAGAACATCCCTAACGACCAGGTTCGTAACTTCCGCAATGACATGTACCTCATCAGCGAAGCCATCCGCCTGATGCAGAAAAGTCACAACCCGACCTTCACCGCTTCGGAGACCGCCATACTCGCCAATTACAAGCAACACATCGACCACTCCACCCGCTTCATTCCGCTCTGGGTGAAAGTGGCCGTCGCGATGGCTCTGGGCCTCGGCACCATGGTTGGATGGAAGCGCATCGTCATCACCGTGGGAGAAAAAATCGGCAAGAGCCATCTCACCTATGCGCAGGGCGCAGTGGCGGAAATCACCGCCATGGCCACCATCGGCGCCGCCGACGGCTTCGGCCTCCCCGTCAGCACGACCCACGTGCTTTCGTCCGGGATCGCCGGCACCATGGCCGCCAATCACTCCGGCATTCAGTGGTCAACCGTGCGCAATCTGGCGTTGGCCTGGGTGCTGACTTTGCCTGTGGCCATGATGCTGTCGGGATCTTTGTTCTGGCTCTTCCGCAAGACGTTTTAAAGAGATACGCCCGGACCCATCTCTTGTCATTCCTCACCGGGCACGAGCCCGGTGAGGAATCAGCTTTTCTTTGCTGGAAACCACTCTGCTTTGGCATATACTGGTGTATATGCCAACTCAGGGCCGTAAAGCCAAACTCTTCATGAATAATCGCAGTCAAGCCGTTCGTCTGCCCAAGGACTTTCAATTCAAGACTGACGAAGTATTTATACGCAAAGAAGGCGAAGACTTAGTCCTTTCGCCCCGTCCTACTGATTGGTCCTCCTACCTGGCCGACGCCCCAGTTGCCTCATCTTCATTTATGGAGAATGTCGAGGATCTTCCGGTACAGGAACGCGAGCGCTGATGCCGAGTTACATGCTGGACACGGATACCTGCTCCTACATCATGCGGCGCTCGCATGACGCAGTCCTAAGGCGGCTCGCGAAGACTTCCGTCAGCGACGTGTGCATCTCGGTGATCACGAAGTCGGAACTCTTATTTGGAGTGGAAGTTTCCACAAAACGCAAGCAGGACGAAGCGGCACTTGCCGCTTTTCTGCGCTATGTCGAGGTCCTGGATTTTCCCGATGAAGCCTCCTCGCACTACGCGAAAATCCGTGCCGATCTGAAAGCCCGTGGCGCGATGATTGGAGCCAACGATCTGTTCATCGCCACCCACGCCCGCAGCCTGGGCCTGACGCTGATCACCAACAATACTCGCGAGTTTAAACGGGTCCGCGGTTTGTCCGTCGATAATTGGGCAGATAGCGCCTAAAGCCTTCCGACCCCACTAGTCCGTGCCCTCCCGATTACCCTCCTCCAACCCAGTTCGCCGCTAGAATAGATTTTTCAGGACTCATCCATGGACAAACTTGTAATCCGCGGCGGCGAGCCGCTGCTCGGCACGGTGCGCGTTAGCGGCGCGAAGAACGCTGCGCTTCCCTGCATGGCCGCGGCGCTGCTCACCGACGAACCAGTCATCCTCGAAAACATTCCGCAGGTGCGCGACATTCAAACCACGCGCAACCTGCTCGCCGCCATGGGCGCCGAGGTCGAACTCGGCTACGGACGCGCCCAGCACCGCACCACGATTCACTGTAAAAATATCGCGAGTCCCGAAGCTTCCTATGAGCTGGTGAAGACCATGCGCTCCTCCACTCTTGTTCTTGGACCGCTGGTTGCCCGCTGCGGACGCGCCCGCGTCTCGCTCCCCGGTGGCTGCGCCATCGGGAGCCGTCCGATCGACATGCATATCAAAGGACTCGAACAGCTCGGCGCAAAAATCACGCAGGATCACGGTTACGTGGAAGCCGCCGCCGATCGCCTCCGGGGAACGGAAATTGTTTTCGACAAAATTACCGTCACCGGCACGGAAGATCTGCTCATGGCCGCCACTCTCGCGGAAGGGGAAACGATTCTTCAAAACTGTGCGCGCGAACCCGAAGTCGCCGATCTGGCCGCCCTACTCAACAAGATGGGAGCGAAGATTGAAGGCGCGGGCACGCCCACGATCCGCGTGAAAGGTGTAACAAAGCTAAAAGGTGCGAAACATCGCATTATCCCCGACCGCATTGAGGCTGGAACCTTTCTCATCGCGGGAGCCATGACTGGCGGCGATCTCAACATTACTGGGTGCGATCCTACTCATCTCGATGCCCTGCTCAGCAAACTCAAAGAAGTCGGCGTGAAGACGAAGTGCACTGCGGAGTCTGTCCGCGTTATGGGAGACAATCCATTCACCGCCGCCGACATGAGCACCGAGGAGTTCCCCGGCTTCCCTACCGACATGCAAGCTCAGTTCATGGCGCTGGCCACGCAGGCCGAAGGCGCGTCCGTCATCACAGAGAACATTTTCGAGAACCGCTTCATGCACGCGCAGGAGCTGGTTCGCATGGGTGCAAACATTAAAATCGAAGGCCGCCGCGCCGTGGTGCGCGGGAAAACTCCGCTCAGCGCCGCCGCGGTTCTCGCGTCCGACTTGCGCGCCTCCGCTTCGCTCGTTCTCGCCGCGCTGGTCGCCGATGGCGAGACCATTATCGACCGCGTCTACCACATCGATCGCGGCTATGAAAACATCGAAGAGAAGCTGCGCGGCGTCGGCGCGCAAATCAAGCGCATCGGAGAGATGTTTCCTAGGAGAGCCGCAGCGGTGAAGTAAGTCAGCGCGCCCGTGAGTGTAATGGCGATTTTTGGTAAATCAACACAAAAGCCGGGTGTCCTTAATCGGCGGCACCTTCAGTCGGATGCTGGAAGCGAAGCACGTTGCCCGCGTCCAAAAGTGCGCCGAACGCATACGACAGGGTCGAGTAAAACGGTATGGTGATGTTTCCTTCGGGATAGCGCGGAGGCGTTCCTACGAAGAAGTGCGCCAATGTTGTGTGCCAGTTGTGGTCTACGAGAACAGTGGTTGGTGTCCACAGGATTATCTTCATTGCTAGATACAGAGTCGGCAGAACCCACACCCAAAAGCGATGATTGCCCCTGAGTAGGCCATAGCCGAAATAACCTGCAATACCAGCCAAAACTATCTCCAATGGGTAGTAAGGTCCGGTCGCAATCGAGATTATCCCTCGCCCTAAGAGTGGCTTCAGGATCGCTTCCAACAAGATCGCAGTCGCCAATCCTACGCCGAGTGTCGCGATCAAGAGATGCAACAGGTATAAGCCGACCCACCGCACAGAAGTTTTCATCGGTGTAAATGTACAACTTTCCGGGCCGATGCGAGGATTGTTGTCGCAAACAGCCGTTTAAGCTCATTGTCCCCGCAAAGTGAAACTCACCCCTACTCCCGCGTCAACGTCTCAATCGCTTTTCGATGCTGCGGATAATCTCTTACCAACTCCTCCCGCTTCGCCATTTCAAAATCCTCAAAATCGAATCCCGGAGCCACGGTGCAGCCGATCAGCGCAAATCCTTTTCCATCGCGCACTCGCGAGGCAAACCAGCATCCTGCCTTGACCACCGCCTGCAGAACTTCACTTGCCTCTGGATCACTGCCCAGCAAAATTTCCGAATAGCGTCCGTGCTGGTCAATCACATGCACAACCAGAGTTGATCCAACATAAAAATGCCAAACTTCGTCGGAGCGCAGCCGATGAAACGCAGAGAAATTTTCGCCCTCCAGTAAGAAATAAATCGCCGTCGAAACTGCCCGCGCACCGCTGAACTCCGGCGGCAAAGCGGCTTTCGTCAGAACCAGATCGGCTCGATAGGTTTGCCTGTAATACCCGCCCTCCGGATGCGCTTCCAGGCTCAGCTTCTCAATCCAATATGCCGCGTCTTTCTTCATCGAGTCCTCTCATCAGGCTGACGTTCACTATAGGAACGTGAAACGCTTTCGCGGGCTCGCTCACTATGGAAAAGAAGCTTGGTAGCAAAACATTCTCTGCACGACTGCCAGCCCTTGCTTACCGGCTAACCGCCGCCTGAAATGCGGGTAAGCTCCCACCTGCCAGGTTCGCCAACCTTTTTGCGGGAAGGCCCACCCCTGCATCCTCTGCAAGGGTGGGATTGTTTCTTGTTGGATGATCGATAAAACTTAGTCCAGGCACGCGTAGCATCCCGCGCTAGCCCGCCACCAAGGTGGCTACGCCATAACGTTCAGCTGGTGCGGGATGAGTTAACTCGAGGGAAGAGTGAACTTCAGCGTGATCTGGGTCTCCATCTCAACCGGGCGGCCATGCACAATCTGCGGCTTGAATCTCCATTGGCGGACCGCCGTAGCGGCAGCCGCTGCTAGTTGCGCATCTCCACTTACGACTTTGATCTCCTGTACGCTTCCGTCCTGCCCGATGTGCAGGTCAAGAAGCACCGGTCCTTGCACGTGCTGCGCCAAGGCTTGCTCGGGATACTCGGGCTCCACCCGCCGGAGCAAGCTGCCCTCCGCCGCATCGGGAGACAATTCGACGATGCTTGCGGGCTGCACTGCTGCGCTAGCGTTTTTTTCCGAAGCCGCTCCCGTGGCATCCGTGCCGGCAGGCGGCATGCGGAAGATCTCTTTGCCGTTCTCATAGACTCGCAACGAGCCTTCGGCCAAATGCGTCTCTGGCTGCGACGCGTTTTCGTTGGTTACAGCTTTGTTCTGGCCCGTAGGAGTCTTCTTTGGCACCTGGTGCGGACCGATACTCCCCTGAATGCCGCTTAGGTTTCCTTGGGCTGCGGCCGCCACTCTCGGTACGTGATGCTGGCCGCTTGCTTTCACCCATCCCATGCGTATCGCAAAAGCCGTTCCCATCAGGAGCGCCATGCCGACCACGATCCCACACATCAGTACGCTGACCCAATCAAACCGCCGAGAGACTGCAACGGTAGCTCGGGCGTCCTCCGATTCGCGGTGCGACGTGTCCAAATCCTGACCCGAACCGTCGTTGCCGTCCGCTTCAAGACTTGCTTCCGCCGTTTCCTCGATCTCTGTTTCGGCGCTGTCTTGCAGCATTTCGCCGACGCTGGTGGGAGCAAGCTCGAGCGCATCCAGCGACGACTTGCGCGCCTGGATATTCTTGAGGATGCGGTCAGTCAATACCTCAAGCGTTCTCAAATCACGTTCGCCAAATGCAGCCACGCGAGCGGAGAAGACCTCGAAGATCCCGATCGAATCCTCGCCCCGCAAAAGTGGCAGCACCACTATGGATCGTATTCCGAGCTCGCGCGATGCTTCCGCGTCCACGTTCGGGTCAGTGAGGGTATCATCGCAACGCTGGATCTGCCGGCTGCGCAGGCAAGCGCCCGAGAGGCCCGAGTTCATGTCCAGAGGCGTTCCCAATTCCGGGGCGTTCCCCCCAGTACTGGCGCGGCAAACCATCTCTCTATCACGGGCCAGAGCGATTGCCGCCCCAGTGGCCCCGGTGGCAAGGCAAGCCTGCTCTACAATTTCATTCAGTACTATGTCGAGTGCAAGTTCGCCTGAAAGTTGTGCTGGAATCCGGCCGTGTCCATGAGTCGCGAACTTGGCGGCCACTTCGGCAAAATCCGATTCCAGGCGCGTCGCTCCAGTGTTTTCAACGCCAGAACCGCCCGGCGGAAGCGGAAACTCTCCAGGCGCAGCCTCAGAAGAAACTGGACCGGCTGGAACAGTCTTTCCGGAATCAGGCCGCCATACGGGGTAATGAGCCATACTAGTACGTGCAAATTCGACAAAAACACAGCGTCTGTAGCGGAGTTTCGCCCTAAAGTGCAACCTTGTCAACAAAGAATCGGAGTTTCCATCAACGTTGGTTTTCTTGTGGAACGCCCCTTCCGACGTCATGATCGAACCTCTGTTCAATCTTCCCCGCCAACGAATCGTTGGCATGCACTCCCAAAACGGCAGAAAAGACAAGGGGATCGATCGAACCTTGACTTTTGGGCTTCCTTTCAGGCAAGGAAATGTTAAAATCGACTTATACTTGGGCGCGAGCTATGAGCTTCCCAGGCTGTTATTTCTCCCCCTTGATTCTCCGTGAAAACATCTGAAAAGGCTCAAGGACTTTAGATCCAGGGAGTTTGATCCATGCGCATCGCTGTCGTCGGTTCTGGATACGTAGGATTGGTTGCAGGGGCCTGCTTCGCCGATCTCGGTCACGACGTTATCTTGGTGGACAATGATGAGCGCAAGTTAGCCGCTCTCAAGAACGGCCAAGTACCCATTCACGAGAATTTTCTGCCCGAGTTACTCGGGCGCCATCGCGGCCAGAGGCTGACTTTTTCCGACGATTTGCGCGAAGCGGTGCGCGCCAGCGCGGCTATCTTTATCGCCGTCGGCACCCCGCCAACCGAGCGCGGGGAGGCCGATCTCTCTTACGTGGAATCCGTTGCGCGAGAGATCACGGGTGCGGTGGATGATTACAAAGTCATCGTCGAGAAGAGTACGGTTCCGGTATACACCAGCGAGTGGATTCGCAAGATCATTCTCCGGAACGGCGCCGACGCTACCTCCTTCGATGTTGCTTCCAATCCTGAATTCCTGCGCGAAGGAACCGCCGTCACCGATTTTCTGTTTCCCGATCGCATCGTCGTGGGCTGTGATAACCAGCGCTGCGCGGGCGTACTTCGCGAAGTTTACGCTCCGCTTACCAGCGGCAGCTATTACGAAACCGCCGGGGCCATCCCCCAGCCAGACCGCACATCCATCCCTGCTCCCATCATAGTAACCAGCACCAAGAGCGCGGAACTCATCAAACACGCTTCGAATGCGTTCCTGGCGATGAAAATTTCTTTCATCAACGCGGTTTCATCGATGTGCGAATCGGTCGGCGCAAATGTAAATCAGGTGTGTCACGGCATCGGAACTGACTCGCGCATCGGTCCACGATTCCTGAATCCTGGCATTGGCTACGGTGGTTCCTGTTTCCCGAAAGACGTCATGGCCTTTCGTGCCGTCGCCCGCGAGTGCGGGTACGACTTCCGCCTGCTCGATGAAGTCATGCGTATCAACGAGGATCAGCGCGACCGATTCCTGCGCAAGGTACGCAGTGCGTTGTGGACTTTGCGGGGCAAGCACCTGGGCGTGCTCGGCCTCGCCTTCAAGGGCGGCACCGACGACATCCGCGAGTCTCCTGCCATCATGATTGTGCAGGCCCTGATGCAGGAAGGCTGCAAAATTACCGCTTACGATCCGGCTGCCATGGATCGTACTCAGGAAGTGATGAACTCCGGCCTCAAGTTTGCTAATTCAGCCTATGAAGCCGCGACCGGCGCCGACGCCTTGTTGATCCTCACCGAATGGGAGGAATTTGCCAGCCTCGATCTCCGCCGTCTGAACAACGAGCTGAGATATCCCATCGTGATTGACGGCCGCAACTTGTATGATCCCGAAGTGATGGCGGCCAACGGCTTCACGTATTATTCCGTAGGACGCGCAGCCTCTCATCCCGATGGCGTTCCCGCCGCTCTGCGCAACGGCGCCAAGAAAGCATGAGTCAACAACGCGCTCTAGTCACCGGCGGCGCCGGTTTTCTGGGATCCCATCTCTGCGACGCTCTGCTTGGCGAAGGTTGGAATGTGGTTGTCGTCGATAACCTGCTCACCGGACGCCGCGCCAACATTGACCATCTCCAAAATGACTCGCGCTTTGAATTTATCAATAAAGATATCTGCGAGCCGTTCGACGTGGGCAAAGTCGACTTCGTCTTTCACTTTGCCAGTCCCGCCAGCCCGGTGGATTACACCATCCACGGAATCCCCACGCTGAAAGTAGGCTCGCTCGGAACTTTTCACGCCCTCGATGTCGCTCTCAAATATGGGGCCAAGTATCTCGTGTCATCCACGTCAGAGTGTTACGGTGATCCGCTCGAGCATCCGCAGAAAGAAACGTATTGGGGCAATGTGAATTCTATCGGGCCGCGCTCGGTCTATGACGAGGCCAAGCGCTTCACCGAGGCGGTCACCATGGCCTATCACCGCTACCACAAGGTCGACACTCGCATCGTCCGCATCTTCAACACCTACGGCCCGCGCCTGCAATTGAACGACGGCCGCGTGGTCTCGAATTTCATGAAGCAGGCGATCCGCGGAGAAGACCTCACGGTTTATGGCGACGGCAGCCAAACCCGCAGCTTCTGCTACGTCAGCGACGAAGTCGACGGATTCATTCGCCTGGCAAAATCCTCGGAACATTTGCCAGTGAACATCGGCAACCCGAACGAATTCACCATCCTCGAGTGCGCACGACACGTATTGAAAATCACCGGATCAAAAAGCAAGATCGCGTACGAGCCGCTGCCTCCGGATGATCCCAAACAGCGCCGTCCCGATATCACGAAAGCCCGCCAGTTGCTCGGCTGGGAACCGAAGATCGACCTCGAAACCGGCCTCCGCATGTCGCTGGATTATTTCCGTAAAGCCGTAACCGAAGAAGCCGCCGCGAAATAGATTCCCCCGTTTCGGGTAGTGGTGCAGTGGCACTGCCGATGGCGGCTAAGGTCACGCTCGACCTCGCAATCGCCATGAAGTACAACCCGCATCTGAAAATTCTTTTGAACGCCGGCTATTTCGACCTTGCCACTCCGTTCTACCAAGGCGTCTATGAAATGCGACACCTGCCGATTCCGCCCGATCTGCAGAAAAATATCGAATTCCAATTTTACGAATCCGGCCACATGGTCTATGCGCACCAGGCCTCGCTGAAAGCGATTCACGATAATGTGGCAGCGTTCATCCTGAAGAGCGACAACTCCAAGGCGAAGTAACACTCAAGTGGAGTCGATAGCCTCACGCCCTGTCAGCCTTCGCACGGCGTGCTTGCGGACCGAAGGATTCAACCTGAGCAAAACCCTGCTGGGCAGCCAAATGGGCAATGGGGTAATGCCGAGTTACGGGCGAATCGCCAGGCTAGAAATCTCGTCGCTACTAAGCGTACAGATCGATGAGCCGCCCGCGCCAGCCAGCGAAATCGACCGCATAGGAAAGGTAATGAGCGACCGCCGTGCTTTCGACAGGACGGCTCCAGGCCCATTCGGAGACATACTCCTGGCCCGTCCCACCCGTCTCATCGCTCTGGGAATCCTCCACGGGCGTTCCGTAGATGAGATTCGCCTCGCCCCGGCGCGTCGAAGACGACCAAGCGAAAGCGTCGGCGGAACGAACAGGACTAATTTGGCCGCCCCGCGTGGTGATCGCTCTCTGAGGCAGAGGCACCAGGCTGGTCGATGCATCGGGCGACGAGTCGACCGGATTCACCGACGCCGGGAGCAGTTTAATCGACATGAGACATCAGTTTGCCAACTCTCAATCCATCGGCAGTTCCGGCTGATCGAAATAACACGGCAGTACTTTAGCGCCGCGCCATGAGGAGCGGTTCTTGTCGAATAAACCGAGCGGTGCGCGTTCGTTGATGTCGGCCCAGAAGCTCGGTCTAACGCTTCACGCGGAATCTGGGGCTTGTTCTCTCGTCAACTTCCTGCACACTGATTTTCTCAAGCCTGATCTTCTCAAACACGATTTTCTCGATCATGATTCTTTCGATCATGATTTTCTCGAGCCCGACGCGCTCAAGGCCAGACCTTTCAAACGACCAGAGACCGCTCCCCAAAAATACCGGCATGATATCAACGTGAAACTCGTCGACGAGTCTCGCCTTCAGGAGCTGTTCGGCTATGCTGAAGCCGCCGACCCAGCAGACGCGAGCTCCGCGCGGTCCGCGATAAATTATTTTTTGAGGAATTCACACAGGATCAGCGACCGGCAATTTCTAAGAGCTGTGCGCCGTGGCTGCCACAAAATCAATCAACTGCTGTACACCGCGCCGTTCGTCTTTGGTGTTGAGATGAAACAGCACACCCATTCCATAGCTGGGATGGGAAGCTTTCACGACTCCGCTCAAGCGCAATTTTATTTCGTAGGTTCGCACCACAATCTCAACCGTCGTGTCCGCGACAAAAGCCAGCGGCATTTCGAGATAACATCCTCCCGGGCTCAAATCGCTCAGATGGCAATAGTGCCTTACCGAGCTTCCCTTCTGGTAAACCTCTGCCCCCAGGCGGCAGGCATAACGGGTTTGCCCGCGGCGATTGTCCGTTCCGTCGCGCAGCCGCGCAGCCGCTTCGCCGTCGCTCCCCGTGGCATCCTGTTTTTTCCCGCGCGCGTTCGTCAGCACACCGTCTTCATCAGGACGGATGGAAGGCTCGACTTTCAATTTCTCGGAAGCCAGTTGCCCTTTTGCTTCGTCTTGCGTGTTCATTTTCAGCCACTCTTGCAGAACCCGCCGCGAAGTTTGTGGCACATCCACAAACTGAATTCCGGCGCGTCCGTTCCAGTCCTGCCAAACTACCTGACCGGAGAGCCGCACATTCGCCGTCTGTCCCGGCAATTGAAACTGAAAATAAACTTTGCAGGTGGGCGGCAGCCGCTTGCCGAAATTCACCGCCATGCCTTCTTCCGCCAGATTCACCAGGGTCGCTTTGGCTTGTTCTCCGCCTGCGTAATCGATAGTGGCATGCGTATGCACCGGAGCGCGCGCCTTTCGGCGCTTGTCGCGGTGCAACACGCTTTGGGCTGCGCGCAGGCTGCTCAATGCGCGCTCGTAGGAAACAGGTTTGTACAGCACGAAGTTCACGCCCAGAGAAAATATCTCGCGGACGTTCTCCTGTCCGGATACCACGGCAACTGCCAAACTCGCATCGTTGAGTCGCGAAGAGCGGCTCTCATGCAATAAGGAAGTGGTGTCAGCCTGGGTTTGGCAGTCGAGAATGATCAGGTCGAAGCGCTGCTGCGCCAGCCTTACGGCAGCGCGCGCTACCTCTACACACAACTCCACCTGGATGCCGAGTTCCTCAAGCACACGATTCAGCACCTCGACTGAAACTTGGTCCGCGCAAACCAGGAGCGATGAGAGAGTCATACCTCCAAGCATCGTAGGATCACTGCGGTTCATCCGACAAGTTACCGGAGTCATTCGTAGGAGCCGCAGCCACTCGCACCTAGCCCGCTAACTGCCGCAGCCTCAACCAGTGACATCAGTCACCACGGTGATTACAAAAGACCAATGCTCTGGCGTTACACCGTAGTGCTTTGACGCTGCCCTCCCCCCTCCCTAGTATGAAGATCGACTCGCCATATCGAGAAGCGACCAGTGCGCTTTGCAACCGGTTGCGCTTTTCTCGGCGCGGTCAGGCCTGAAAGAAGCTTATGGTATTGCGAAAAAACACCGGGTTTTCGCTGCTGGAGTTGATGATCACGATTACCATTGCCCTCGTTTTGACGGGCGTCAGCTACGTCGCTTTGAACCCTGTGCTGAATCAGGCGCACATCAACTCGGCCTACGACACGACGTTAATGGCGCTGCGTAATACTCGAAACCTGGCGATCACTCAAAGCCACGAATACTACGTCAACTTCAATCCTGCAGGATTCCCGGCGGGCACTATACAGGTTGAGTATCAGCCCGGGCCAGTTGGCGGAATAGCACAACCGATACAGCAAGTGATCACGTATTCGATTCCTTCAGATGTGAGTTTTGCGGTGCAAGCAGGATTCCCAGCCGTTACACCGGACGGATTCGGCACGGGAGTCAATGCCATCGATTTCGGCCAATCCTTGGCTGGCGAACCCATGAATTACGTCGTCTTCATGCCCGATGGATCGGCGCAAGACAATCTCGGCAACTTCAATAGCGGAATTATCTATCTGACTCGCCCCGGCGACAACAAGTACAACAGTTCCCGCGCTATAACGGTCTGGGGAGCAACCGGAAGAATTCGCGGATGGCGATTGAGTCAGACGGCCGGCGTGGGTACCTGGGTACAACAATGATCAAGAGAGAACAATCCGACAGGAAGAGTTCTGCGGCGAGCGGTTTCTCGCTTATCGAAGTCATGATTGCAATTGTGGTGATGACGATCGGCCTGCTCGCCGTAATGGCTAGTTTCGCGACGGCAATCAGCGCAACAGCATCGGCGCAGGAAGACCTGATTGCCAGGCACAAGGCGCTTGATGCCATGGAAAGCATCTACACCGCCCGCAACAGCCAGCAGCTTCCATTCTCGTCCCTGCAAAACATCGCCAACGGTGGGGTCTTCAAATCCGGGGCCCAGCAACTAACGTGCGCCGGACCTGATGGCATCGTCGGCACTGCCGATGACGTCGCCTGCACCGCCCCAGACACGGGCACGGCTTGCCCGGGAGGAGTGGAGTGCCTTGTCCTGCCCGGTCCCGATGGTGTCCTCGGCACCGCCGACGACGTCACTCAAAGCCTTGGCAACTTTACCCGCACCATCACTTTCAACACGGTGGATCTGCCCGCCGCCGAGGGTGGTGGAGTCAACGCGAATCTCATCGCCGTCACCGTCTCCGTTGCCTACCAGAAACCCGGCTGGCCCGCCCGCATTTACTCGGTGAGCGGGTTGATCTCCAGCTACCACTAAGGCGGAGGACACAAAGAAACATGAAGATTCCCATCGCAAACTCGCAACGCGGATTCAGCCTTCTGGAATTAATGGTGGCGTCCGCCATTGGCCTGGTCGGGATTCTGGCCATGACTAGCCTTTTCCGCCAGGGAATGACCGCCACTTTCACAGTCACACAGCGAGCCGAAGTCCAGCAGAATATGCGCGCCGCGATTGAGTTGATGACCAAGGACATCAGCATGGCGGGAGCCGGCCTGCCCTCCGGTGGCCTGCAGTTGCCCACGGCCGGCGGCAGCACGAAAGTCGCTTGCAACCAGTCCGGCACCTGCTATGTTCCGGCCGACACCTACCCGACCGGGAACTTCATGTATGGCATTCTGCCCGGCTATGGCAACGGTGTCGAGAGCGGCGCGGTCATCGCCAGTGCTCCCGCTGCGGTGAACGACAGCATCACTTCGATTTATTGCGATTACAACTTTCCGCTGAACAATTTCAGTTTTACCTTTCCCAGTACAACCCAAGCCACGGTGGCCCCGGCGACCACCATCACTGCGGGTGAACCCACCAACATCCTTGCCCCAGGCGGGCTTAACGTCGGCGACTTGCTGTTCTTTCTTGTCAGTACACCCGGCGCGGGCACGGCTGGAAGCAGCGGGGGTACCAGCTCGGCTCAAACCGCCGCCGTGGTCGCCGAAATCACCGGCCTTCCCAACAACACCACCATTGACTTTGCATCTGGCGACGCTCTCAATTTCAATCAGACCGGCGTCAACAGTCTGGCCTACACCATTTCCAACTTAGGACCCGCTCTTGGTGGTGGTAACACGGTCACGGTTTGCCGCCTCAACGCCGTGACTTACTTTCTGCAAGTTCCTGCCGCTGGAGGAACCGTCCAGAGCCCGCGCCTCATGCGCCAAGTCAACGGACTCACTGCCGTCCCGGTGGCCGACAACATCATCAACCTGCAATTCAGCTATGACGTGATCAGTTCCACGAGCGGCCTGATGAATGCGAACTTATCTAACGTGGCCGCATCTGGAGACTCCCCCGGGCTCATTCAAAAGGTCAACATGTGGGTGATGGGCCAGAGTTTGACTTCTGGAGGAAATAATTCCCAGAGCATGTATTTGGCGAGTTCTGTCTCCGCTGGCAACATGAGTTTCTGCAATTCTTATAGTGACAGCACCAAAGTTTGCCAATGATTGGCTATTTGAAGTCCGGCCGTCTGAGATTTCGCTTTTGACGTTGGAGGGGGAAAACATGGAGAAGAGCAAACGAGATTCGCGAGGCTTCACGCTCATCGCGGCGCTTTTGCTGACGCTGTTGTTGTCGGCCATGGCAGTAGGCCTTCTGTATCTGGTCAATAATGAACAGCGCATGGGAGGCAACGACCTGGAGGGAAACCTGGCCTACTATGGCGCGGAGTCTGGCATCGAAAACCTGACCGCCCAGCTCTCCCAGTTGTATCAGTCCTCGCAGTCGCCGACTGCCGCCTCCATTGCCGCTCTCACCGCTCCCGCCAATTATCCGACCGCTATTACCGGCTCGAACATCACCGGCATGATCTATACCGAGCCCCCGATCACGTGGCCGAAGTCGGACGCCCACGGTAACCCCGCAGGTACCTGGGATATCGTAGGCTCCGGCTCGGACCAGGGGATGGTGGCAACTCTCATCCCTTTCAACCTGCAAGTGACGGCTACTCGCGCTTCATCAGCCGGTGAGGCCACGAACAATGCCGCCATTACTCCCACCGGCGCATCTGTAACCCTGAGCCGCACGGTGGAAGTTGCCTTGCTTCCTGCCTTCGAATTCGGTGTCTTTTGCGACGGCGATTGCGACTATTTCGCCGGCCCGCCATTCAACTTCGGTGGCCGCGTTCATACCAATGGCAACTTGTTCCTGGCTGCCAACACCGGTCCTTTGACATTCACCGATAAAATTGCCGCGGCAGGTCAGATCATTATCTCGCAACTGGAGAATGGCGCCGCCGCCGGCCCTACCTCCGGCTCTTATAACGGCTCTATTTACATACCGAATGCCTCGGGTGGCTGTCCTGCGGCTCCGACCCCTGGGCCAGGATCAGGCTCGAACTGCAAGGCTCTCACCGTTGGAAGCTGGACGGGCGGTTTCGCTCCGACCGCCGGCACGGCAAACACCTCGACTTGGCCCAACACTTCCCAAGTAACCTTTGCAGGATTCGTCGAAAACGGAGCCACTGGCGCCACCAAGTTGCAGTTGCCCTTCGTGAACAGCTCGAAGGTGGGTGCGATTGACATCATCCGCAAACCTACACCCGGCGACACCGCGCAGGTGTCAGCCTCGCGGCTTTACAATGAAGCTTCGATCCGCATCTTGTTGGCCGATACCGAAGGTGACCTCTATCCGGGCGAAACCCGTTCCGACAGCTCTACGCAAGATATTCAGATCGGGAGCCCGTTTACCGACTCGACCAATGGAGCGTACGTGGCAGTGTCGGCCGCCCCTGGAGTGAACAGCGCCGGAAGCATGTACTTTGCCATGGCGAAGCCACAAGCCAGCGGCAACAACTGGACTCCGGCCGCCCCTACCGGTTGCACCAGCGGGACGGCGGCTTCGGGAACGTGGCCGAACTGGCCACTGTTTAGCCAAGTCACGGTCTCGGGCAAACAATGCCAAGGCGCCTGGCTTCGTGTGGAATATTGCCCGACAACCGCCTCTAATTGCGCAACCACCCCCACTTCATGGGTTGGCGTTACTATGGAATGGCTGAAATTTGGTTTTGGCCGCAACTACAATCAGCCCCCGACGCACCCGTACAACAGTTCCACCGGCACGGCCCCGCTTTGCAAGAACTATCCTAACTACCCTGCGGCTCAGTGTCAGAATGGCATCAGTCCGGCCATCCTGATTCTGCAGCAGCTACAAGAACTTGTAGCCACGAGCGGCGCCATGGGAGCATCGACAACCTCCTACAACTGGCTGCCGCTAAATTTCTATGATGCACGCGAAGGCGAACCGCGCGACGCCCGGCCTTCCGGAGATCCCGGCGGAACTGGGGGTGCTA
Organism: uncultured Acidobacteriaceae bacterium; assembly: GCA_963813205.1. GTDB lineage: Bacteria > Acidobacteriota > Terriglobia > Terriglobales > Acidobacteriaceae > Sulfotelmatobacter. The sequence continues at coordinate 51,124 of CAWEYI010000019.1, forward strand.
ACCCGAATTGCAGTCCGGTCGGCATCATGAACGCTGTTGAACTCGACACAGGCAACCTGTGGCTATGGCTGGAGGGATCAGGACCATATTCGACCGGCAGCGGCAAGAAGGTCAACGCCTCAATGTACAACGGCTACATTCTGTACTTCGCTGACCATCGTGGCATGTTGCCGGATCTGTACCCGCTCAACGGGCCGGGCGGGTTCTATAACAACCTCTCGGGAATGTCAGGCTTGAACGACATCGTCAACTCTGGCTCTGCCGCCGGGGTGCCCGACGGAAAGCTTGAGGCGATGAGCTATTACGCCGCGGCCAGCCCCACTCCCTATTCGCCGGAAGACACGGCGGTAAAGGGCACAGCGGTAAATGGGGGAAACGTCGACAGGTGGGGAGAGACGAACCTGGCCGCCGGCTTCGGCATCACAAACACGACTAACATGGCTTTGCCCTACTACATTTACCCGTCAGTCACGGCCAACGCGGTGCAATGCGCGGGATACACAACTACCACATCATTTACTCCGAAGGCGAGTACCGCTTCGGCGGAGTGGAACATGGTGGCCGGACCACGCCATGTGCTGCGCTTGGTCGATGGCGGTATGGATAGCTCCGGCAATAGTTTCGTTCCGCCAACAGGCGGAACCTTGGCGGCCAACGGTAACGGCTTCACCGTCGCCTCGGAAGAGCCCGTGTACGTCTGGGGCGACTACAACACGGGAGTCAAAGATCCCTTTTGGACAGTTTCGCCACAGGGCTCGGATGGCACCACTCCCCATTCGGCGGCATCCATCATCGCAGATGCGGTCACGCTACTGTCGAACCCGCCGGCGACCAACACGAGTCCGTCGACCAACACTGGCTGGACAGACTACGAGAGCTTCTTGTTACCCGGCTGCGCAGCTAAAACCGGCAACTGCACCGTTGGTCGATATGGAAACACTAGCTACTATCGGGTGGCGATCATCGCGGGAAAGAGCATTCCCTTCCCGAATCCTTCCTGGTCCACCGAAGGGGACTTCGGCACCGACGGGGGCATGCACAACTTCCTCCGCTATCTTGAGGACCGCTCCGACAACGGAAACAGCGCAGTCGTCAACTATGCCGGATCAATGATCAGCATGTACTACTCGCAGTATGCGACCGGCAACTTCAAGTGCTGCACTTCGGTTTACGGCGCCCCCACACGTAACTATTTCTTTGACACGCAATTCCTGAACCCCGCCAACCTGCCTCCAGGAACCCCTATGTTCCAGGACGTAGTTAGTTTGGGCTTCCATCAAAACTTCACCCCACAATAAACTCAAACTTAAGAACCCCGATCCGCACTCCGGATCGGGGTTTTATTTTTTTGTACTATTCCTTCAGTTCGTCTCTTTCCCGTACCATCCCGGATTAAAATCTTTCGAGTAGTTCAGCCAATCAACCTATGAGCCCATCGTCATTGACGCCGCAACTCAGAGGTCCATCGACCAAACCCGGGACCTCCCGCTGGATATGGACTGCGTTCTTTGTGTGCAGCGCCGCCGCTATCGCGTTTTTTTTCGTTCCCGCCTTCATTATTCAACCGTTTCGACATCAATCGCCGCGCGGACTTCTGGTCGCGATGGCGCTGTGGCAACGTGCTCCGCTCGGCACCGCGATCGCAGCTCTCGGCTGTTTCGTTTTTGCTTTCCTATTGTGGAAAAGCGCGAACCGCTGGCGAAAATCCGTGCTCGTGCTTACGTTGATCGTGGTCACTTTGTCCGCCGCCATGGCTCGTCTCAATTACTTTGAATGGATGTTCCGTCCCATCCCCGGAGCGCGGTTCCTTTCGCAAGCGCAAAGCAAACTCGACTCGAAAGAGATGCTCATGTCGGTTCGTTTGGGCGATGATGCGCGCGCTTATCCAATCAGCCAAATGGCTTACCATCACGTCCTCAACGATGTGGTGGGAGACTTGCCTATCGCTGTCACTTATTGAACGCTCTGTCACACCGGTCTGGTGTGGACACGAACGGTCAACGGACGAGTGCTGCATTTTTATCTGGCTGGAATCAACAACCAGAACTTCCTCATGCGCGATAAAGAAACCAGAAGCTGGTGGCAGCAGATCACCGGCAAGGCCATCTACGGCCCACTGCAGGGCGCAGCGCTAAGTCTCGTTCTCAGCGATGAACTCACGTTCGGCGAATGGAGAACTGAATATCCGGCTGGCCAGGTGCTTGCTCCGGTCGCCAAGTATGTAAAAGAGTACGACAGCAACTGGGAGCCGGACGTTGCCAAGCTGCCCGTCGTCATCAGTTTTCCCGGCACGGAATTGAAGTCGCGTGACGTTGTAATCGGACTCACACGCAACGGATCCGCCCGCGCTTATCCATGGGAAGCTTTTGCGAAGCAATCTCCGGTGGTCGATCGGGTCAACGGCACACCGTTGCTGCTCGTCCTCGGCCCCGATGGCAAATCATTCCGTGTCTTCTTGAGCCGCATCGATGGCCGCGACGCTGAATTCTTTTTGCAGGCTGACAGCAAGGACTGGATGCTAGTCGACTCCACTACCGCCAGCCAATGGAACTTTCAAGGCTGTGCCATTTCCGGCCCCGCGCAAGGAAAATGTCTTGACCGGATCCCTGCTTTGAAAGACTACTGGTTCGATTGGCGCAACTACCATCCCGACACCACAGTCTACAAGCGATGAGTACCTAGAAGGCTACGGGGAGTCAAGTGTAAGACTTGCTGCGATCGAAATGCTGGATGCGCAGGAGATAACGTCAAATACAAACGTCTCGATGAATAATCTAAACTGATGGTTGGAAGAAAAAGAGAGGGACTGGTCAGTGTCTGACATTCACGCCATCTTCTGGGATATTGGAGGGGTTCTGCTCACCAACGCTTGGGACCACAATGAACGCGCCCAAGCTTTGGAACACTTTCATCTCGACCAAAAAGAATTTCAGGCACGGCACGAGATGGTTGTGTCATCGTTCGAACGCGGCAAAATCACGCTCGAGGAGTATTTGGATCGCACCGTCTTTTATGCGGCCCGTCCCTTCACGCGCGAAGAGTTTCGGGATTTCATGTTTGCCTTGTCACGACCGATGACCGACGTTTTGGCCTTCGGGCGTGCTCTTGCTAATTCTGGCAAGTACTTCATGGGCACGATTAACAACGAGTCCCGCGAGTTAAACGAAGACCGGATCAGAAAATTCGGCTTGCGGGAAATCTTCCGGGTGTTTGTGAGTTCATGCTTCGTGGGACTGCGCAAGCCCGAGAGCGGTATTTACCAGCTCGCGATCGAGATCACGCAGATCGATCCCGCGCAATGCTGTTTCATCGATGATCGCGCCTTGAACCTGGAATGCGCCGCCAAGCTGGGTATGCGCACGATTCAGATGCAAACGCTCGATCAATTGCGTAAGGACTTGGAAAATCTTGACGTGAGGCCGTGAGGCGAATGTCTATGCTTTGCGGGGCAATCCCTTTGACACTACAGGGACCGCGGACTTCGGAATGTCAGATTCCGCACCGGTCAGCGTGAGGTCACTCGACCAGCATTCCGAGACTAGCTTCCAATCTCCACTGCTCTGCTTGGCGAAGACCCACAAATACTTTCCGCGCTCTTCGCGGCGCTTGCCCGCGGTGCCGGGAACCAGCGCACTGTAGCGTCCCACTTCGTGAGCCAGGTCGCCCAGCACTTCCACGCGGATGGGTTCCACCGCGACTTCTCCCAGACCGGATTCGATGGCGGAGAAAAAGAATTCGCGCACCGCCGCGGCTCCTCGCAGCAATGGCAGATTGGAGCGAACCACTATCGCGTCCGGTGCGTAGAGATCAAGCAACTC
>CAWEYI010000020.1:0-82294 GCA_963813205.1 uncultured Acidobacteriaceae bacterium
CATAAACTTGACTTATTTTTTTTGGAACCCCCGTCAAACCCACATGAAAGAGTTCCAATTTTTTAGCGGTTGTGTCGGGAAGTGTCGATAGTCAAAATCAATTAGAGCCGGGAATGCAACGGCAAACTCTGGCTAATCTCCCCTGCGTCGCAGGTTTCGCAAGGTCAGTGCAACGGCAACCGCACCCATCAGAATGAATACGGCGGCAGACGTGATCCACGCCGGGTACAACTCCTTGGGCGGCGCGAAGGATGCGGTGAGGAAGAAAAATGGGTTCACGTACATCGGCGCGCGGATATTGAGCGGGAGGGTGTACCAACTGCTGCTAACAGCTGTGCCCTGGGCGCGATGCGCGGATTCGAACATGGTAAGGCGCACAAAGAATACAATGGCGGTCACTACGCTGATCGCAACCACCGTTGCGTAGCTCACGGCAGTTGCATGCACGCTGCGCTGGAACGCCGACGAACAATAAAGACCCACCGCGCTCATAACGGCAAGGATAATTACGGTCGTCAGTGTGGCGCTGAAGATTTCCCATGGTCCGATACCGCCGAACGCAAAAGCCATGCTCAGCACCGGCAGACTGGTGACCAGCAATAGCAGCACAAAAAGCAAAGAAGAAACAAATTTTCCCCACCAGATCTGCCCAACGGTCAACAACGTCGTGAGCAGGCCCGGCAAGGTTCGTTGTTCCTTCTCAATAGTGATGGAACCGGCACTAAAAATCGGTGCCAGCAATAGCAGCACTGCAAGTTGTGCGTATGCAAGCGTGAGAAACAGAACCACGCCCACCGTCGATCCCTGAATACCGGATCCGGCGCGGTCCTGAGTTGTAACGAAGTAAGCGAAGGTAACAACAGCGCCGAGAACGAGCAGATACAGGGAAGGCAGCAACCAGCCACGCCTTTCGCGCATACGTTGCCGCAGTTCCTTTCGGATCATCGGGTTCATGAGCGCCTCTCTTGAAAGGCCAGTCGGTACCGTTCTTCCAATCCGAGTGCGCGGTGATCGAAGCGAACCACGTTCACACCGCCGGTTACCAGCACCCGTAAAAGCGTGGCTGCCTGTTCATCCGCGCCGCCTATTTCGACAATCAGCCGGCCAGCACCGGATTCGAGAACGCGCGCGCCAGCGACCGAGTTCACAATCGTCACTGCGGGAGCGCCGTCGCCCAATAGTTCAATTTCGTAGATCCGCACCGGAGAATGCGGCGCGCGTAATTGCAAAACCGAGTGGCCTTCCGCATCGGTCGCATTACCGCCGTCGCGAATAAGAGCGATCTGAGTGCAGATGTCTTCCAGGTCGCTGAGGATGTGCGACGAAATCAGGATAGTCACCCCCTCCGCATTCAGCCGCGTGAGCTGCTCTCGCAGTTCGAGGCGTGCAATCGGATCAAGTCCGGTTGCTGGTTCATCCAGCAATAAAACCTTGGGGTCATGCAATAAAGTTTTGGCCAGGACCAGCCGCTGCTTCATTCCAAATGACAGTTGCTCCACGGAGCCGCGGCTACGGTCGCTGAGCCCGGAACGCTCCAGTGCACGCTCCACCGCTACCCGGTTTCGGCTGCCCGTCAGTTGGAAGGCGTCGGCGAAAAACTCCAGAAACTCGCGCACGCTCATATCCTGGTAGACTCCCGGTTGGTCGGGCAGGTACCCAATCAGGCGTTTTACCTCGCGCGGCTGTAGCTTCACATCTAGCCCGCCGATATGGGCAGTACCGCTGTCCGTCGGCAGCAAGGTCGAAAGAACTTTCATCAGCGTGGTCTTGCCGGCCCCGTTCGGTCCCACCAGTCCGGCCAGTTCGCCCGCGCCAACGTGCAGGGTAAAGCCATCAAGCGCCTGAGTGCCGTCAAAGTTCTTACGAATTCGTTCGACATCTATCATGGCTATTCCAGATTCAAGGCTGCTCCAAGGCCACTACGACGAGAGTGTGCACACTTTCCTGATGAGGAATATTCAGCGCAACGGGAAGGGCGGGACCATTGCTTAGACCCGCAAATATGCGTCCCTCCAGCGCAAACGGCAGAGCGCTATGAAGCGCTAACTCCTGTAGCGTTTGCTTGCTGTAGTCAACATTTGTGTCGGTCACAGCCAGCTGCCCATCTTTTGTACGAATTGCCTTCGGTGTAATCGTAGCCAGCTGGATCTCGTCGCCTGGTGCCATTGCCGGTAACAAGTAAAGAGCATTCGCAGGACTGTCCAGATACACCGCTTCGCTGAACCGCTGGCCAGTATCGTTGCGCAGCCGCTTAGGTGCGACCCAGTGAATGGTTCCGGAGAATTCGTGCAGACCCTCAAGGGTCAAATCGCGGAATGACCACTTCAGCAACGACAACTCAATCTCGCGTGGCGGGCCAAGACGAATTTCCGTTTCGCGACTCTCCTGTATTCCCTGCCGGTTCATTTCGGCCCAGATTTGGCCGTTCACTTCTGCACCCGTCGAACTCAGCGGGCTCAACACTGCTGGATCGGCAATAGAAACTTGAACGCCTCCCCGGTCCGGGGCGGAGACCCGAACGCTGTAGTCGGCGACCGCCAGCGGACTTTTGGAATCGAGATAATAGACGGCAAGATTATCGACGTCAAACTTTTTCGGACGACGGCCGGCGCTGAAGGAATAGAACCCGGCCGCAAATAGGAGTGCCAGTGCGCAAGTGCTTATCCATCCAAATTCCAACCGATGCAAGCGTCGCAGCACAGCGAAGTTTACGACTCCGATGATAATCGTATAAGCCGCCAGCCAGATCAATACCCAGCGCAACCGCGGAAACTCAAACGAAGTGGCAAACCGGCGATTGAGCCAGCCCGTGTCGTTCGCGTTCCATTCGTAACGTGGTACAAGCAGGGTCGGCAGATTTAGACCGGCGAAAATGTTACCGAGTGTGTTCGCGCCTATGTCATAAACGCGAAAGAGAACGCCCTTGCCTACACGCTCGCCGTTTGGTGGCGCTGGTCCGGTTCGATAGGCGGAAAGAAAGCTGGGATCGGCAATTTCGTGTTCCAGCAGAACCAGGCGGCCGCCGCGGCGAAGAAATCCTTCCATCGCCTCCCGCTCCTCATTCGTAAATTCTGCCATGGGCGTCGCCAGCACGATAGCCTTGGCGGCCGAGTACGCCCACCAGTGATCCCGCGGATCTTTTACTATCTCAAAAGCAACCTGACGATTCTTGTCGACTCGTTCCTGAATGCTTCCGCCGAACTGTATCTGCGACTGGACAGTTTTGCAGACGTTCTCAGTACCGCACATCAGTACGATCAAATTGGTTTGGCGCAACGATCCTTCGTAACTGTCGTGACCGAAGACCGCGCCACTGGCGCTCACCTCGGCGGTAATGACCGTTTTTCCGCCATTAATCGCTACCGGCAATTCCACTTCGCGCTGCTCGCCTCCATTCAGCAAAACGTCGGCAGTAAACGCGTTCGTCGCTCCCCACTGAGCGGTGACACTTACTCGAAGATGAACCGGCTGCGACTGCGGGGAAGGATTGCGGACGATAAGCCGGATCGCGGAAGGATTTCCGTAGTAACCATGCAGCCCGACATCAGCGATGCGCAGGTTGGAATCAGCTCTCAACGATCCCGCGAGTAACAATTCAAAGCCAATCCACAAAAGTGCGCGTTTCATCGTTAGCCGCTTTGTACGCGTAAGTGGAAGAAATATCAAGCGAGGATATCTTACGCGCGCCCACTTAATACTAACGGCGGGCGGCAGCGGAGTGCTCTTGCGCTTACTCCGAGGACCAGCGGACTATAAATGCGCCCAGCCAACTCCAACCCATTTAAAAGTCATCTCTCATCAAGCGATATAATCAACAACGTTCATGCACCGGCTTGCCTCCGCAACCCGCTGGTTGTTTGACGCGGAGCAGGGCCCTCGCGATCGAATGGTTCCGCGATGGCTTTTTCTGCGCGCCCTGGGCGGCATTTATTTTTCCGCATTTTTCTCTCTAATATTTCAAATCCGTGGGCTCATCGGCCCGGATGGAATTCTTCCAGCAAACGAATATCTTCGAGCCGTAGTTCATTCGCTGGGTTACAGCCGTGGCTTATGGTTTGCTCCAAGCCTGCTTTGGCTTTCGAGCGGCCCCCATATGCTCATCTCCCTTTGCTGGGCAGGCATGATCGCGTCGTTGCTGCTGATCGTGAATGTATGGCCGCGCGGCATGCTGGCGATCTGCTTCATCTGCTTTCTTTCTCTCGTGAGCGCCGCCCAGGATTTCTCCAATTATCAGTCGGACGGAATGCTTCTCGAAGCGGGATTCGTCGCGCTCTTCTTTGCTCCACGTGGATTCCGCCCCGGCGTGGGGCTATCATCACCGCCATCGCGCGCCAGTCTGTTTCTGCTGCAATGGGAGTGGTTCCGCATCTACTTCGAATCTGGCGTGGCAAAGATGATCGGTGGAGATCCCGAATGGCGTCACTTCACAGCCATGGATGAGTACTATCAAAATGGTCCGCTGCCCACATGGGTCGGTTGGTACGTGCAACATCTGCCGCACTGGTTTCACGCCGCGTCTGTCTTCGCAACTCTCGCGCTCGAGTTAGTGCTGGTTTGGATGTTATTTCTGCCGCGGCGCTGGCGCATCGTCTGTTTCCTGATTGTCACGCCCTGGGAACTGGGAATTATTCTCACCGCCAACTACACCTTTCTGAACTACCTGGTCCTGACGTTAGGATTTCTTTTGCTGGATGATCGCTTTCTGCAGCGGTTCTTGCCCCAAAGATGGAAGAACTCTCTCGCCTCGAATTCGACACCGGAGCAAAGCCAAGCGCAAAGTCCAGGAGCCTTTGTTGACTTCTTCAAATCGGTGAAACTATCTCTGGCCGGCATTGTCCTCACTTGGATTTTCTACGCCACAACCGCGCAGTTAGTCTGGATGTTCTCCGCCGTGCCCCTCCCGATGGCGCCAGTAGAGGCACTGGAGCCCTTACGCATCGCCAATCGTTACGGGCTTTTCGGCATCATGACCCGAGGACGTTACGAGATCGAGTTCCAAGGTTCCGACGATGGACAAAACTGGATCCCTTACCCCTTCCGCTATAAACCCCAGGATCCGGCAAAGCCCCCTGGCATTTATGCCCCCTATCAGCCGCGGTTCGATTGGAATCTATGGTTTGCTTCGTTGGGCTCGTGGCAAGACTATTCCATCGTACCCAGAACCGAAGTGCGCCTGCTCTCGAATGACAAAGACGTCCTCACTTTGTTCGCGACCAATCCTTTCCCGAACGGGCCGCCGCGCGAGGTACGCGCGGTGTTATGGCAATATTGGTTTACGTCTGCGTCGGAAAAACACAGCACGGGACTCTGGTGGCGGCGTCAATACCTGGGACTTTACGCTCCCACTCTCGCGCGCGAGCCAGGTGGCGAGATTCGTGCCGTCGAATGGCCCACGGTTGCTCCCCGCGAGTGAATGCTAATGTTTCGTCGCATTTCACATCTGGAAGCTATTCGCCACCCAACTTAGACAACGCCATCTCCGCTGCGTTATATCCACACATGCCGTGCACTCCTCCCCCCGGCGGAGTAGACGCCGAACAAATGTAAATATTCCGGACCGACGTAGCATAATGCCGCCATGTCGGTCGAAATAGAAACTGACGAATGTCCATGATGCCACCTCCAACATCGCCTCCCACCAGGTTGGCATCCATGCTTTCAAGATCGGCGGGAGAAAACACGCGCCGCGCCAAAATGCACTCGCGAAAGCCGGGAGCGAAACGCTCAATCTGATTCTCCAGCCTATCCAGCATGTTTACTTTCGATCCGTTCGGCACATGACAATAAGCCCAAGCCGTATGTTTGCCAGCCGGCGCGCGTGAGCTATCGAATAAGCTAGGCTGCGCCAGCAGGACGAAGGGACGCTCTGAATGCTGTCCGTTTCGAACCGCCTTCTCCGAGGCCGCAATCTCCTCGAAGCTTCCGCCCAGATGCACGCTGGCCGCCCGCGAGCAATCAACCGCCTTCCACGGGATGGGTGCATTCAACGCGTAATCCACCTTGAAAGCGCCCGGGCCATAGCGAAATTTTTCCAGTCGTCGCTTGTACCCGTCAGCTAATTTTTCTCCGCCAACCGCGATGAGTTGACGCGGGGTCAAATCACAAAGAATCAGGTCGTAGTCGCCCAAAACTGAAAAACTCTTCACCCGCGATGAAGTCTTCAACTTCCCACCTAGACTCGAAAGAACTCCACAGAGGGCATCGGTAATTGCCTGCGCTCCGCCTCGAGGAATCGGCCAACCCACGACGTGTGCCGGCACCGCCATCAGGATTGCGAATGCCGCGCTCAACGGCTCGTCCAGGCTAAGAAAAGAGTGCGCTGCAAGCCCCGCGAACAACGCCCGCGTCCGTTCACTGCGAAACCGGCGCGTGACAGCTTCCGCCGACCGCAACCCAACCATGCCAAACCGCGCCATCAGCCACGGATGCCTCGGCATCAACGAAAGCGGACGCAATATCTCCGGAGCAAACTCACTCCAGCGCTCCACAAACGGACGCATGAGCTTCTCCCATGCCGCTCCGTCCACGCCCAGCGAGTGTGTTGCTTCCCCAAGGTCGCGTTCCATCATCACAGCCGTTCCGTCATCGAGCGGATGTGCCAAGACGGCCGGCGAATGAATCCACTCCAACCCGTAGCCGCTCAAAGGCAGCGACGAGAAGAACGGCGAGCCTGCCCCGAGCGGATAAATCGCCGAGCCGAAGTCGTGACGAAACCCCGGCAAAGTCAGTTCCAGCGTGCGCACTGCCCCACCCGGCGTGGCCTCCGCTTCCAGCACCTCCACTTGCACCCCTGCCTGCGCCAGAACAATGGCCGCAGCCAGCCCGTTAGGCCCGGCACCGATCACGCAGGCCCTACGGCTCATCGCAATTCACCGTGAAAATACGATCGCAAAACATCACCCTACTTACCATTTTAGTCTTCAGACCAAAAGGTGGTTCCAGCAACCCGATTCCTTCAACTCACGGCTTTGCAAAAGGAACTTCCGGGGAACCCAGATCATGCAAGGAAGGATGAAATACGAGATGGGACGCGTTAACCCTCAACCATTGCCTGCAAACCAGCGCATTTGATTGAATGAAATGGAGCGGGAGACCGGGATCGAACCGGCGACATCCAGCTTGGGAAGCTGGCGTTCTACCGCTGAACTACTCCCGCTCGGACGACGAGACCCTTATTCTTCTTTTATCAACCAAAGTCTAGCATCCGCACGCCCGAGAAACAATCGGCCGCGCAGAACAAGACAGTCATTCATTTAGACTGCTGGAGTAGCATAAATGCAGAGCTTAAATTATGACTACTTCATCCACACGAAATCACGGCGGTACTGCGACTTTAAGCAATCAGCCATCGCCGCCAGAACCTTCGTTCTCGGAGCGGGCACGCACCTTGGTCTATCTAGCTCGCATCGGCAGCCTGTCCACCGTTTCGCGCAAGCAGCCCGGGTTTCCTTTTGGATCCGTGATGCCTTACGGCTTAGACGCGCAAGGGCGTCCCATATTTCTCATCAGCACCATGGCGATGCACACCCAGAATCTCCAGACCGATCCTCGCGCCAGCCTGCTGGTCACGCAAGCGGATGGGGAAGGCGATCCGCTGGGCGCATCGCGCGTCACCTTGATCGGAAATGTTCAGACCATCCCTCAATCTGAAATCGCCGACGCCCGCAAGCTCTATCTGGAGCGTTACGCCAACAGCAAATACTGGGTAGACTTCGAGGATTTTTCCTTTTACCGAATGGATGTCGTCGACGTTTATTACGTTGGCGGCTTCGGCGTGATGGGGTGGGTCAAGGCGTCAGATTACGATGACGCGCAACCCGACCCGCTGGCCGATGTTTCCGCCGGGATCATCGAGCACATGAACGCCGACCACAAAGATGCGCTTATTCTGCTCGCCCGCAAGAACGCCGCGATCGAGTCGCAGGAGGCCGCGATGACCTCAGTGGACCGGCTCGGGTTTCACCTGCGTCTCAAAACCGCGGACGGTGTGCGTGGAACGCGCATTGCTTTCCTGCACGAGGTACGAAATGCGAACGATGCCCGAAAAGTTCTGGTAGAGATGGTACAGCAGGCGCGCAAGTAGCCCTGCGCTCAGTCGGCCGAAAGATGGTTCCATAACAAAAATGCCCGCAATCCTCTCGGATCGCGGGCACTTTGTTATCGCTTAGAAAGCGGTGTCACTAGACAGCCTGAACGTTCTCCGCCTGCCAGCCCTTGGGGCCTTTAGTCACGTCGAACTGCACGGTTTGGCCTTCTTGCAGGCTGCGGAAGCCGCCTGCTTGAATAGCGGAAAAATGCACGAAAACGTCCTCGCCATTTTGACGGCTGATAAAGCCATAGCCCTTGGCGTCGTTAAACCACTTTACTGTTCCTTGTTCTGCCATTGATAGTCCTATTCTTTTCTTGTTTCTTGAATTGTGCTGAGAAGATTCGCTGCTAGTGACGGGGGTGACGCTGGTTGGCGGTACCGACCTTCAATTGCTTGTGAGTCAAACTTAGCTGGCCTTTATTATATACACATGCTATAAAAAATGCACACAAAATATTGCGTTGCACCCGACACTAGGGAGCTGCCTCTCTCATGCTCCTTCCCATTAATTCTCATGCAGTTGGCCCTTAACGGGACAGGCCCGCGAAATCTAATGCTCCCCGATAGACTTATCTATGTCGGCCAGCGTACAGTGTTTTTGTCCCTCCCTCGCTGCTCCCAATCTGATCTGAGCGATCGCGGTTCACCGGAGCCCACGATGAATCGCGAAACGCCACGAGCAGAGGTGCTGCGCCTGATTAAAGAGCTGCGTAAAACTCGACAAGACGAAATCTTTGGCGGGTTGTCTTTATCGGAACGGGCCGACTACGACAAAAAAGCGAATCGCATCAGCGAACTGGAGCTTCTCTTTCTATCGTTCTTTAGCGAGCCTGATTCGAATAACAGCGCCGCTTGGGACAAAATGTCCGAAACCGACTCGCCACAGTCCCTCGCTCGGCAGCCCTACCGCAGCCGGGAAAAAGATTCGCACGATTCGCAAGCACAAAGCGACAGTCGGGAGAACCCAACCCCCAAGGGAGCGATCACAGACGACGAGTAAAAATGGTTAACCCTGCGTGTGATGTTTCGCTGCCAGGCATTAGCTTTCCTGCCCCCTGCTAACCGATACTTTTGGAACGCGATACCCCTGCATACAATGTCCGAGTCAATTACTATGTTCCCTGCGATTTCAAGAGCCCAACTTGATAGGGGATCGATCGAGCTATGTCCGTAAAGAAGAGCAAGGCTAAGTTCTCCGCCAGTCGCCGTAAATTCTTCAAAACCACCGCAGTCTCCAGTGCGACGTTGGCGCTGACTCCGCTCTATCCCGCGTTGGCCGCAGCGCGTGAACTTACACCGGACTCTGACTCCCCATCTGCGGGTATCAAGCCCTTCGAGCTTGACGAGTTGACCATCTCAGATCTTCAAGCAGGAATGAAGTCTGGCAGATTCACCGCCCGCTCCCTGGTAGAAAAATATTCCCACCGTATCGACGAAATCGATAAGCACGGGCCCGCAATCAACAGTGTTATCGAACTCAATCCCGACGCCTTCGCCATCGCCGCAGCTCTCGACCACGAGCGCAAAGTGAAAGGCCCGCGCGGACCGTTGCACGGCGTGCCAGTCCTTATCAAAGACAATATCGACACCGGCGACAGGATGATGACCACCGCCGGCTCGCTTGCTTTACTCGGATCAAGGCCCACGAAAGATTCCTTCGTCGCCGAACAATTGCGGGCCGCCGGAGCCGTCATTCTTGGTAAAACAAATCTCAGCGAGTGGGCCAATATTCGCTCCAGCCACTCCACCAGCGGATGGAGCGGCCGCGGAGGGCTCACCAAAAATCCCTACGCTCTTGACCGTAATCCCTGCGGCTCAAGTTCCGGTTCAGGCGCGGGAGTATCCGCAAACCTATGCGCGGGCGCAATCGGTACTGAGACCGATGGATCCATCGTCTGTCCTTCGTCGTCGAATGGGATCGCCGGCATCAAGCCAACCGTAGGGCTGGTGAGCCGCTCCGGCATCATCCCTATCTCCCACAGTCAGGACGGCGCCGGGCCGATGTGCCGCACCGTGCGCGACGCTGCGATTATGCTGGGCGCGCTTACGGGAGTCGATCCGCGAGACTCGGCCACAACAAATAGCCAAGGCAAGTTCTCGACAGACTATGCGCAATTCTGCGATCCCGCCGGTCTAAAAGGCGCACGCATCGGAGTTGCCAGAAAATACTTCGGATTCAATGACGCCGTCGATGCCCTTATGGAGCGATCTCTCGATGTTATGAAAAAGCGGGGCGCCACGGTGATTGACCCAGCAGATATCGAAACTCTGGGTAAGTTCGATAAGAGCGAGATGCTGGTGTTCCTGTATGAACTTAAGGCCGATCTGAATAGCTACCTTGCAGCCTTAGGGCCCAATGCTCCGGTGAAGACGTTAAAAGATATTATTGACTTCAACGAACGCAACCAGCAGAAAGAAATGCCTTACTTCGGCCAGGATCTATTCTTGAAAGCCGAGGCTAAAGGTCCACTCACGGAAAAAGCATATCTCGACGCACTCGAGAACAATCATCAACTCGCCCGCACCGAAGGCATCGACGCTACCATGGACAAGTATCATCTCGATGCCATTGTCGCGCCTACGGGGGGCCCGGCCTGGCTTACAGACCTGGTCAACGGCGACCATGTGGCCGGTGGAAGCTCGAACGCCGCCGCCGTTGCCGGCTACCCTAACGTTAACGTTACGGCAGGCTTTGTTTCCGGTCTGCCAGTTGGAATCTCCTTCTTCGGACGTGCCTGGAGTGAACCTACGCTAATCCGGGTGGCTTACGCCTTCGAACAAGCTACTAAGGCACGTCAAGCTCCGCGGTACTCAGCCACAATCGGAACCGGCCAGTAACCGGCAAGTGTATCTCAAGCGACATAGCAACCATTTTTCCCGGCATGGCTTTCTCTTAGTGAAAATTACGCTAATATATTTTGCGGTTTGTATTACCGTGTTAGCCTTACCTGCAAGGGGGTATTAATGATGATGAACAAGGTAGTAGCTTCCCTGCAGAAAGAGTACACCCGTCTTGAAAAAGAAATGGGACAAGTAGGGAAAGCACTGGACGCCCTCGGCCATTCGAGTGGGAAAAGGCTCAAGTTGACCGGCCGTACCTTGAGTAAAGATGCCCGCCGCCGAATTGCCGAAGCGCAGAGGCTACGCTGGGCGAAGGTCCGAAAGGCCGCCGCCAAGGTAGCGAAGTCATAAGTAGAGTAATGCTTTCGCAAGCACCGCAGCCGGCCTCGTTCGTAACCCATCGCGAACGGGGCCCAAGCTTCGGAACGTAACTGGAGAAACCTTTACCGACATTTCTGCCAGCCCTCGACCGCTAACCCTCGACTAAGTCCAGCGGAACCATTTCAACGCCAGCGCGAAAGAAACTCCACCCCAAACAATCATGATGAGCAGCCGCGGCCACTGTCGGATCAGCGGAGTACCCTCGAGTATGCTGGCACGTAAGGCATCGTTCAGAGCGGTCAGCGGAAGCGCCTTGATGAAAGGCTGAATCACGGCGGGAAATCGTTCGTAGGAAAAAAACACTCCGGAAAAAATCCACATCGGCATCATGACAAGATTCATCAGGCCGCTTACGCTCTCGATTTTCTGCGCCCGGCTCGCCGTCAGCAATCCCACTCCACCAAACGCGAGTGCTCCCACTGTTCCGACTAGCAAGATCGTGGAAATCGAGCCCAGTACTTTCATATGGAAGACGAGAACGCCGAGTGTCAGCAGCAATCCGATTTCGATCACCATCAGCACCAGGCGGCTCGACATCAGAGCCAGCAAAAAATCCCCCCGCCGCATCGGCGTGCCCACAAAGCGCTTCAACAGTTTGCGCTGGCGCATATCGACCAGCGCAAATCCGACGCCCCACATTCCGGAGTTCATCAGATTCATACCCAGCAACCCTGGAATCAGGAAGTCGATATAGCGTGAGCCCGGTTCCGAGGAAGTGATCACGCTTGTTGCCACCACATCTTTGCGGCCAGCGGCAGTTTGCAAAGCGTTATCCACTTCCGCTTTGGCAAGCACGCTTTCCGGCCGCGCCGGATCGTAACGATAGCGCAACCCGCCATTGCCGTCAGGCTCGATCACCAGATCGTATTTCCCCAGCCGAAATCCCTTTCTGGCAGCCTGTTCGCTTTGCGCCTCGATCTTGAACGATGCATGTTGTGGAGAGCGCTGCAGCAATACCTGCGCCTGCTCCGCGCCCGCTCCCGCTGCGATCGCAACCGAAGACGCGTCAGCCGGCTTATTGCGGAACGCAATTCCAAGTCCCGCCGCCAGCAATAAGGGAAACACGAATACCCAGAACACGACCTCGGGCTCGCGCTTCAACTCCAGCATGCGCGCGCCTAGAAGGTGCAAATATCCCGACCAGCGTCCGTTGCGCCGCGGTGGCCGCTTAGACTGCATCGAAATCTTTGCACCCGGCGTTTGTTGTGCAAGAGCCATCTTGGTTTCTCCGCCGAAAGCTTCACTCTTCCCGCAAATGCCGCCCCGTCAGCCGGACAAACACATCTTCCAAACTGGCCTGACGCGTGGTGAGATGCTGCAGCTCACTGCCTTGCTTTCCAATCGCATCCAGCAGAGCCGGAATGGTCAGATGAGGTTCCTTCACGCTGAGAGCCACCATTCCATCATCCTCGCGAACCGATTCCACGCTGGGCAGAGCGCGCCAGATCTCAAGCGCCGCTCCGTCGGAATTTCCGGTCGTCTCGTGACCCACGGCAAACTCCACCACATGATGGCCGCCCAGCCGCTCGATCAAACTTAAGGGCGACCCCTCCGCGATGATCTGCCCGTGATCGACGATGGCCAGCCGGTCGCAGAGCCGTTCCGCCTCATCCATATAATGCGTGGTCAGCAAAACCGTGCCGCCGTTGCGTTGAAACTCGCGAATAATATCCCAAAGCTGCCGCCGGCTCTGCGGATCGAGGCCCGTGGTCGGCTCGTCCAGGAAAAGAATTTTCGGATTACATACCAGCGCCGTCGCCACTGCCAGCCGCTGTCTCTGGCCGCCGGAAAGCTTTCCTACCCACGCATCCGCTTTCTCCGTAAGCTGCAATTGCTCCAGCACTTCATCGGACGAGCGCGGTTCGCGATAAAAGCTGGCAAACAATTCCACCGTCTCACGCACCGAAAGCTTTTCGGACAGCCGCGTCTCTTGCAGCGAAATGCCCAGCCACTCCCGCATCTCGCGCGCATCCTCGCGCCAGGAGTGGCCGAAAATCGATACTTCGCCGGAAGTCGGCTCGAGCAATCCCTCCAGGATTTCAATAGTAGTCGTCTTTCCTGCCCCGTTCGGACCGAGCAGCCCAAAGCATTCCCCGGTTTCAATCTGGAGGTTAAGCCCGCGGACAGCTTCGACCTTGCCGTCGTAAGTCTTGCGCAAATCGCGGCATTGAATGGCAACCGTCACGCTGGCATTCTAACTGAACCTTTCAGTATGCGGCGTTCAGCAAACTGAAGTTTTCTCCGCGCGCTCCGCGGATTTTCCCAGCGATCTCTGCGGTTCAAGCTTTCAACACCATGAGAGCGTAAGAGGTCCTAATCGCAGAGTTCGCAGAGAACGACCGCGGAGCACGCGAAGAAAAGGGGTTCAAACGTGAGGCTTCGCACTTCTGATAAAATGTCGCATTGCCGAATCTACTACCGGCGTCTTCTAAGTTATGCGCATGCCCAAGCGCGGCTTCACTTGACGGCGTTCCCTCTAAGACGCCCGTGTGTCGTTTCCACCCACGTTCAGTGCCCATTTGACGGTTCTCGGTTGAGAACATGAGAGGAAGCCGCTTATGCTGCGCAAAGCTTGCGTATTGTCGTCCTTTTGTTTCGTCCTCGTTCTATCTCTCGCTGCCCAGGACTCCCGCCACTTCACGTTTCATTACGCCTTCACGGTCAAGAATCTTTCCCCCGGCGAAAAAATTAGAGTTTGGATTCCGGCCGCCCACTCTGACACTTATCAGGAAGTGAAGATCATCTCGGCGAAAGGCGATCTGCCCCTGAAAAAACCTAGCGAATCGAAATATGGCAACCAGATTTACTATGCCGAAACCGATTCCGCGAAGCCCGAGCTGCACTTCGATATCGAGTATGACGTGATTCGCCGCGAGCGCATCGTGCTGGGCCCGAGCGCGCCGCATCTGGTTTCGGTTTCACTCTCGCCTGCGGAACGCCGGGAGGACTTGCAGCCCGACGTTCTTGTTCCGGTAACAGGGCTACCGGCCGATCTCGCGGTCAAGGTCACGCAGGGAAAGACTGAGCCGCTCGAAAAAGCGCGCGCCATTTACGATTACGTCTTTACCACCATGCGTTACGACAAAACTGGCACGGGCTGGGGCCACGGTGATGTGCTCTATGCCTGCGACGCCAAGAAAGGAAACTGCACCGACTTCCATTCGCTGTTCATTGCCATGGCCCGCTCGCAAGGCATTCCGGCTCGCTTCGAAATCGGGTTCCCGGTTCCGTCGGATCAGCACTCCGCCGAAATCGCCGGCTACCATTGCTGGTCGGATTTTTATGTCGACGGCAAGGGCTGGATTCCTGTGGACATTTCCGAAGCCTGGAAGCATCCCGAAAAGCGCGATTATTTCTTTGGCTCTCACGACGTGAATCGCGTGCAGTTCAGTATGGGCCGCGACCTGCGGCTTAGCCCTCCGCAGGATGGCAAGCCGCTCAACTATTTTGTTTATCCCTACGTGGAAGTGGACGGGCGCGAGTATCCGAATGTGTCTTTAGCTTTCTCGTTTGCCGATGTAGGGGCAGCAGTGGCAATGAAATAATGAAATAGCGTCTGCAGTAGATTAACCGACTCAGTTCCGCTCTTTTTTATCGCCCGGTTATCACGTCCCCGGGCCCATTCGGAGGTGGCGGCAGATCCGGAGGAAGAGGAACGATTGGCCGAGGAGTAGAACCGTCGTCCGCCCCCGCTCCCGGTTGTGAATCCTCCCCGGGGCGCTTAAGACTGGGTGCATTCGCCGGACGTTCCTGCGGCTCCGTCTTAGCTTCCTTCTCTTCCGGATGGTCCAGGATGACTTCTTTTTGCGTGCGAACAATTTTTTCGCCGTCCACTTTCATGGTCTCAACGCGGACTACTTCATCGCCTACGAACCGAACAAAATCGACATCCGCTGGAGCCTCGCCGTAGATCCACTCCTCGTATTGCGTCTCCCCACCCCGCTCGCGAACCTTTTTCGGCGGCTTCCCTTTGGCATGCAGCACCATCTCCTGATTCATTCCTACCAGCACGTGATGCGCTTGAATGGCCGCCTTCACTTTAGGAGGCACGCTGTCGAGATACGCTTGCTCCCTGCTTCGCGCCTTAAAATCAAGCACCGGATATAACAGATCGCGCACCTGCCCGGCCGTCATCTCGGGGACGTACTTGTCAAAATAGAGGTCTACGCAGGATCCATGTGCATTGGTTTGCGGCATCGCTTCGGTTTGTGCTACTGGTCCATTGGCCCCATATACCTGAACCCGTTGGTACCATTTCTTCCGCAAGATCGGTCCGCCATTAATCTCGAAACGAATGTGATCGTTCTTGATTTGCACAAACGAGATGTGCGCTGGATCGCCGGGCTTTACCGCCGGGCCCCAAAGGTTGAGCGCCTGCTCCAACTCGACACCATTCGGCGAAACCACTCCATCCTTCAGAGTAAGCCCCTTCGTCCCCATCGGGAAGGAAGTCCGCGCATAGACCAATTGAGTCTCGAAGACACGAATAATCTCTAATCGGGTTTGCTTGGAAATGTGAGGAGCATTAGCAGGAATCGGAGCCGATGCGGGCTGCATCGAACGATCGGCCGTCTGTTGAACCGTTGGCCCAGCCGGCGGAAGCTGGGATTGTCCCCCATCGTTCGATTGGCAGAAAGACGCGGAAGCCGCGAAAAGAATCAGGCAAGCGAGAAGAGGAGTACGGCGTAATCGCATACAACACCCCGGGCGTGACGCCTATTATATGCGATGGAGCCCAGGGCCTGAGGGTTGCTGTCAGTTCAAGAAAAAACGCGAGCGTCACACGCTTTCCGGACCACGTTTCTTGTGCTGCTGGCATTTGGTCATAATCGCGGAACGCAACCGGGTGCGCAGGTCTTCGGGCAACTCGTACAATTGCGAGTCGCGATAGATTTCAATCGTCTTCTTGGTTGTGTCGCAGACCACGTAACAGTTATGGCACCAGGAAAGATGGTTCTCCAACTCGACCTTGGTGTTTTCGTCGATCACGCCGTCCAAATAATTGGTCAGCTCGTGCAAAAATTCAGAGCATTTCACTGGTTGCCATCTCCACTCTCGCGTTTCTGAAAGTAACGTCCCAACCGTTCGCGCAACTGCAGGCGGGCCCGCAGCAACCTCGACTTCACCGCCGGAACGCTCAACTCCAGCGCCGCCGCCGTCTCCTCGGTCGAAAGTCCTTCCACATCCCTCAGCACAAACACGGTCCGAAACCCCGGGGGCAGTCCCTGGATCGTTTTACTCAAAATCTCCCGCAGTTCCGCCTGCGTGTACTGTTGCTCAGGATTGGGGCTCCAATCCGCAATTTCACGCGGAAGAGAATCATCTTCCGTCCTAATATCTTCATCCAGCGAAACCGTGCGCTCCGGCTTCTTACGGCGCAATTTCATCAACGCTTCGTTGACCGCGATGCGCACCAGCCAGGTGTAAAACTTCGACTGCTCCTGGAACTTCTGCAGATTCCCGTACGCCTTCAGAAATGCCTCTTGCACCACATCTTCCGCGTCCTCGCGGTTTTGCGTGATATGTTGCGCGATCCGAAAAACGTTACGGTCGTACCTGCGTACCAACTCTTCGAAGGCTGAGTCGTCGCCCTGCTTGGCCGCCCGCACCAGACTTAGCTCATCGGTGACGGGCCCTTCTAGTTTGTTTTGGATGGTTTCCATTCTCTCGACGATGCAGTATTTTGCGGCTAGAAATCACGAAACGCGATACTGAAAAGCAAACTGTTATTCTACTTGGTAACCCGCGTCTTTGCCCAATCGCTTTCGGGTTTCTTGCGGAGCGTGTTTTGAGGTAGAGTCGATGAGGAGACTATGACGCGGTCGAACACGTCCCGACGTACTCTGGGACAGTCCCACAAGTGCCGTATAATCAGCAGTTAGAACCGCGAGTTTTCGGGGTTGTCCCACGGGCATCGACCCCACCTGGGGCAAACGGTTTTCCAGCATGGCGGAACGGAACCACAAACAAGGCGAAGCGCAGGCCGGCGAGATCGAAGAGATCGTCGCGAGCGCCGTTTCTCAGGCGCTTCAAGCGCACCTTCCGGCACTGCAGGCGCAAATTGTCCAGCAAGTGCTGCAGGCATTGCCCCGGCAGGCGAGCGAAACTTCTGCTCCCGTTTCCGCATCGTCCAAGCCTCTGGTTCATGCTGTCGCCAAAATCCATGCCGGTTCCACACAAAAAGAAATTTTGCGCGGCTTGTTGGACGCCGGAAGCGAGTTCTGCTCTCGCATTGCCTTATTCGTCGTAAAGGCGGGAGCGGCGTCAGGATGGCAATCCCGCGGCTTCGGTGACGACGAAATCGTGAAAGATTTCGCGCTCGATCTTAGCGCAGGCCCGGCCGCACATACCTACCAGAATCGCGTTGCGACCCCGGGAAACGTCGCGGAGATGGGCCGCCAATTTGTCGACCACTTCGGCAGGCCCGCCAACGAACAGGTTTTGGTATTGCCACTCGCTCTCAAAGACAAAGTGGCTGCGCTGGTTTATGCCGACGGCGGCGACAGCGGCCAACTGGATTCCGACGCCTTGGAATTGCTGGTGCTCGCCACCAGCGCCTGGTTGGAGGTCATCTCTCTTCGCAAGCAACATGCGGCGCCTAAAGAAGAATACGAGGCGCCTCCCAAAGTTGAGCACCCGGCTCCGCCGGTGCAGACCGTTTCGTCCTATTCCGATCCTTTCGCTAGCCACGCTCCCAAACACGTTCCCGCCAGCGTCCCCGTCGAACCGGAACCCGCAGCGGAAGTTGTCGAGGTAGCTTCGGCCCGCACAGCCACTGCGGCCGCGCCCGCCACGGCCACCGATCCCTTGGCCGGGCTCTCGCCGGAAGATGCTGACACTCATCGCAAAGCGCAGCGATTCGCTCGCCTCCTGGTGGATGAAATCAAGCTTTACAACCAGGCTAAAGTTGCCGAGGGTCGCCGCAACAAAGATTTGTATGATCGTTTAAAAGAAGATATCGATAAGAGCCGCGGAACATTCCAGAAACGTTACGGCGGCACCGTAGCCGCGAGCGCGGATTATTTTCAGAACGAGTTGGTGCGGAGTCTGGCCGAGGACGATATCACCATCATGGGGCCGAATTTCCGGCGGTAGACTTTAAGCATTCTTTGGCAGTTGGTATTTGCGCGAAAAGTAAAAAGTGGTTCGATCAGTCTCCAAGGTCTGGTGGATTTTCGCAGCTGCGCTTCTCTGCAGCTTATTTGGCGCTCTGCTGGCCTCAGCCGATGTGCCCCCGTTTTTCGCGCCCAGTTCCCTGCAGGATCAGGGAACGGAATCCTCTGCGAAGCCAGCTCAAACCACTCCACGCGTTGAAAAACACAACACCGCAAAGGCTCCTGCAACCGCTAAGCCGCCGGTGGCCAAAAAGCCTGCGGCCAGCGGAGCCAAACGGCATTACGCCAACGCGCGCAGACGGCACACCGTTTCGCCGCGCGTCCGCCGCATGCGGCAGGCCTTCGTGGCGTCGGCCAGCTTGCGCCCCATGGCCGAGCAACTTCTGCAGGATCGTACCCTACCCGCCTACGCCGGAGTGCAATCCTACGCCCGCGCCCACGCCAAAGATGATGCCGGGGCGCTGGCCTGGCTGGTGCTGGGCTACGCGCACGTGCTCGACAAAGACTACGCCAAAGCCATCGACCCGCTGAACCGCGCCAAAATTCACGCCGGAGATCTGGGCGATTATGTCGACTGTTATCTCGGGATTTCCTACCTGCAAACCGGACACACGGCCGAGGCTCTGGCGACTCTGGCAGCCTTTGGCAAAACGCATCCCGATTCCCTGCTCGTCCGCGACGCAGACGTGAGCTATGCCGATGCGCTGCTGCTTGAAGGTCAGGCAGCAGACGCCGTCGCATTATTAGAAAATATTCGAAGACCCATACGTTCCGACCTGGAATTTGCGCTGGGCCGCGCCTATGCCGCGTCAGGCGATAACGCCAAAGCCGCCGACATCTTCGCCAACATTTACTACACTATGCCCGCCGCTACTGAATCTGATGCGGCCTATGCCGAGCTGAAGAAGCTGCCGTCGGCTCCGCCCCCGACCGTAACTCAGCTCAAAACGCGGGCCGAAGGATTGATAAGCCGCAAGCGCTATGCCGAGGCGGCCGATGAATATCGCACGCTGGCAAACCAGGCTAGCCCGGAAGAGCGGCCGCGCATGCAGCTCGCCCTGGCGGATGCTCTCCATCGCAGTGGTAAGAATCGCGATGCCAGGCAAGTTCTTGCTTCTGTGGGCACGGTTTCGGGCGAACTAAACGCGCAGCGCCTTTATTTGCTCGGCCAGGTCGCATGGGCCGCCAATGACAACGACACTTTCTACCAAACGGTTGACGAGCTACGCCAGGCCGACGCAACCAGCCCATGGCTCGAGCAAGCCCTGCTCTCAGCGGCTAATTTGCATCTGGTGCATCACGAATACGACCAGGCCCTCGACGCCTTTCGCGAAGCGCAGCAGCGCTTCCCTGATGGTCCGCGCGCTTCCTACGTTCACTGGAAGGCAGCATGGCTCACGCTGCGCCAGGGACGCAACGAAGATGCCAAGAAGGCCTTCGAGGAACAGATTGCGATGTATCCCTCCGGTGCGGAAACCCCGGCGGCTCTCTACTGGCGCGCTCGTCTGGCCGAAGAAGACAACCAATTCGTGATGGCGCGTGCCTTCTACCAAAAACTTTCCGATCGCTATCGCAACTTTTATTACGCGGAACTTGCCAGGCAGCGAATGAAGCATCTGCCTGCCACGACAGATACGGCTGCGGTTACGCAGTACGCCATTCTTGACCATGTACCGCCCATCAACAACGCCGAAAAAATAACGGAAACCGATCCGCCCACCGACGAGCTTCGCGTTCAAAAAGCGCAGCTACTCGGCAACGGCGGCCTGGTCGATTTTGCCGTGCGTGAACTGCAAGCCGCCGCCGCAACTGACGGTGGCAGCTGGGCCCCTGCAGAAACCGCCCAACTTTACGTCGAAACCGGACACTACGATCGCGCCATCGAGTTCATGAAACACTCGGCGCCGAATTATTTCGCTCTCGACATTCCAGACTTGCCGCGAAAATATTGGGAAGCTCTTTTTCCAAAGCCTTACTGGAATGATCTAAAGCGAAATTCAGATGCCAATGGACTCGATCCTTACCTGGTCGCATCTTTGATTCGGCAAGAATCTGAATTTAATCCCAACGCCGTTTCCCGCGCCAACGCCGTCGGCCTGATGCAGTTGCTGCCCAAGACGGGCAAACTCGTGGCCAAAGAAGTGAAGTTGCGCCGATACAACGCCAGCCAGTTGTATACTCCTGCCGTCAATTTGCAGTTGGGTACGCACTATTTCCGCGGCATGGTCGACAAGTTCGGCGGATCCTTCGAGTACGCCCTCGCCGCCTATAACGCCGGGTCCGATCGCGTGGACGATTGGCTCGCCCAGGGAAAATACCGCGACCCGCAAGAATTCGTCGAATCCATCCCTTTTACCGAGACTCGAGAATACGTCCAGGCCATCCTTCGCAACGCCAGCGTTTACAAGCAACTTTACGGCACGCCTTAGCAGCATCAGCACCGTTCCGAATTGACTCCCACCTGTTAACCGCTTGATAATCGAGATGCAATCTGTTTCGCGTATGGATATCTACGAACAAATCGTGCAGCTCCGCCGCGAGGGACGCCGCGGCGCCGTTGCTACCATCGTGAACGTGCGCGGCTCGATTCCTTCTTTTCGCACGGCAAAAATGCTGGTGCGGGATGATGGCTCGATCGTCGGCACGATTGGTGGAGGCTGCGTTGAAGCCGACGTCTGGCAGGCTGCCCGCGAAGTAATGGAATCGGAGAAGCCGCGCACGCTCACATTCGATTTGAATCAGGATCCGAAATACGATACCGGGCTAGTGTGCGGAGGAACCCTCGAGGTTTTCGTTGAACCCGTCCTGCCTCCGGCGTTACTTTACGTTTTCGGCGCCGGGCACGTAGCAGTCAATCTTTGTCAGGTCGCCGCCAACGCGGGTTTTGAGCTGATCGTCACCGACGATCGCACCTCCTACGCTACCAAAGAGCGCTTTCCCGGTGCTCGCGAGGTGCATGCGCTGGAATTCGATGAAGCCATTCTGAAACTTGATCCCAACGAAACGTCCTACATTGTGATCGTTACTCGCGGACATCGCGACGACATGCGTATTCTGCGCTGGGCAGTGCAGACCCGCGCCCGCTACGTCGGCATGATCGGCTCCCGGCGTAAAGTGATAGGAATTTTCAAAACACTGCAGCAGGAAGGCATACCTGCGCACTTGTTCGATCGCGTGCACGCCCCCATCGGGTTGGATATTGGCGCTGTTACTCCCGAGGAGATTGCGATTGCAATCACCGCCGAATTGATTGCGAACCGGCGGCATGCCACTTCGCTGCTTCCACACATGAAGTGGGTTGGTTCGCAAAACCCTCAGCACGATCCTGAGGATAACGCTGCGGCAGCGTTCGATGATTGCAAGGATCATTGAAGATTTTTGATTGCTGATTTTAGGTTGATGACCTTAGGTCGAAGTATTTTCGAAACGTACTGCTGATCCCTAGTTGAACTCGCTTTAAGGTTTTCAATCAACAATCAGCGATCAAAAATCATCAATCGCCCTTCATACCTGCTACCTTCCCTACATGACCATCGCTGCCAGCTTCGCCGGTGTAATCCTCGCCGCCGGAGACTCGTCACGCATGGGCAGGGACAAAGCGCTACTGCCTTGGCCGCCGGCGACTGGAGAGACGCGGTCCGGCGGGACATTCCTTTCCGCGGCGATTCGTTCCCTCTCGCCGGCAACTGACTTCGTTTTGGTCGTCGTGGGAAAAAACATGGGACTGCTGGCGCCGGTTATTTATGCGGAGGGCGCGTCCCTGGTAGTTAACGAAGACTCCGCTCGTGGCCAGTTCAGTTCGCTGCAAGTGGGGCTGCAGGAGGCCCTGAATCGCGGCCGCGACGCGGCGATGGTAACTCTGGTCGATCACCCTCCAGTGAATCCGGCGACGTTGCAAATTCTCCGCCATGCCTTCGCAACCGCGAAAGAGAATATCTGGGCGGTTGTGCCAGAATATTCCGGCAAACACGGACATCCCTACCTCGTCGGCCGCGAAATGATCACCAAGTTTCTCGAGGTTCCGCCCACATCGGTTGCACGCGATATCGAACATGCGCATCAGGCACACATTCAGTATGTTCCAGTGGACGACCCATTGGTCGCGCTCAACATCAATACGCCGGAAGATTACACAGCATTGGCGGCCCGCCCTCAGAATTGCTGATTGTTGATTTCTGATTGCTGATTGGAATCCCTAACTCCTCGCGATATCTGTTCAATCAACAATCAGCAATGTCCCTGCTCCGGTTGCGCATCTCTCACTCAGCCAGTTATGTTCAATAGATGAACGCCGCAGAGGCTCCCACATTTCATCCCCTTACCGAAGCATTTCTCGATTCGATTCTGCGACTCGAGCCGCGGGTCGCGGCATTTGATTGTGACGGCACGCTCTGGTCGGGCGATCTTGGCGAGCGCTTCTTCGATTGGGAACTAAGGCAAGGCGATGTGGTTTCCTCTGACCTCGATCGTCCAATGCGAGACCGGTATGCCGCGTATAAACGTGGCGAGGTCGATGAAACCTCAATGTGCGGAGAAATGGTCACCATGCACCGCGGCATTTCAGAGGAGCGCCTGCTCAGCGCCGCCACCCGCTTCTTCGAGGAATTTTTTGTTGAACAGATTTTCCCGGAGATGCGCGAACTGGTGCGCCGTCTGCACGAAACCGGCTGCGAGGTGTGGGCAGTTTCTTCTTCGAACGAATGGGTAATTCGCGCCGGCATGAAGTATTTCGATATCCCCGAAAGTCGCGTTCTTGCGGCTAAAGTGGAGCTCGATCGCGGCATTACCACAGATCGTCTGATCCGCGTGCCCTCTGGGAGTGGCAAACCTGAGGCTCTTCGAGAAATTGTAAAAAAGGAAATCGACGTAGCGTTTGGTAATTCGCGCTGGGACTTTGAAATGCTGGCCATGGCAAAACACGCTATCGCGGTGAACCCAAATCCAGACCTGGAAACTACTGCCAAGGAACGTGGTTGGCAGATTTATTTCCCCGAAGGAACTCGCCCGCGCCGTTAGCGTTGTCTGAGGCTTCTGCGCTTACAATTGAGCTGCCCATGTATTCTCCGCAGTTACTCGATCATTTTCAGAATCCGCGCAATGCAGGAGAAATCGCCGGCGCCGATGCGACCGCGGAAATTGAAAATCCAGCCTGCGGAGATCTGCTGAGGTTGACGTTGAAAATAGCCGACGGCCAAATTATCCAGGCGAAATTCAAAGCCAAGGGATGTGTGGCGGCAATCGCCTCCGCCTCGGCATTGACGGAATTACTTGCAGGCACCTCGTTGCTCACGGCGAAGAACCTGAGTCGCGAAGACGTAAGCCAGGCCGTTGGCGGGTTGCCTCAAGCCTCCACTCACGCCGCACAGTTGGCGATTGACGCACTTGCCGCCGCTCTACGCCAGATTGACCCCTAGTCTAAAAACGCATGACGAACGATTCCCCACGCCGCATCGCCAGCCTGCAACCCAGCGCCACCGTGATCCTCGCCGCGATCGGCGAACTCGGCCGCGTCGTGGCCTGCACCAAATACTGCGCTGATGTGGTTCCGGAAATCATCTCCCAGCAATGTGTCGTCCTTTCCGATTCCTGGACCGCAAATTCCGAGCAAATTATTTCCGCCAATCCCGACCTTGTCATCGCCTCCGTGCCGTACCAGGAAAAATCGGTCATCGAAATTCTGAAATCCGGAACCCGATTCCTGGGCTTTGCCCCAAAGTCTCTTGCCGACATTTACACCGACATCGCGATCATCGCGGGGGTCGTCGACGCCAGCCCTGCCGGCAACGATGTGATCGAGGCCATGCGTAAGCAAATCGCGCAATTCCGGACGCGCACTGCGGGATTACCCCGTCCAAAGGTCTTCTGCGAAGAATGGGGCAAACCACTGATCGCGTCGCAAGCCTGGGTCGCTGAATTAGTCGACACCGCGGGCGGTGAATTCCTGGGCGCGCCGGGAAAACAAATTTCCGCGGAAGAAGTAGCTCGCATGGATCCCGACGTTGTGATTGCCTCATGGTGCGGAGCCGGCGACCGAGTTCCGCTGGAGAAGATCGTGCCGAGCCGCCACTGGCAGCAAACTCCCGCCGCTCGCGCTTCCCGCATTTATTGCATTCGGGATGAATATCTCAACACCCCCGCCCCCACGCTTCTTCATGGCCTCGAAGCGCTCGCATTTGCGATTCATCCCGAAATATTCTCTCGACCGGAAGGAATCCGCCAAATTACCGGCGCTTCACCTTCTAAGAACGCGCACCTCACGCTCTGAGTTAAGATTTTGCATATGCCCACACAAACCAGAATGGATGAGGTTCGCAAAGAAATCTCGGCGCTTGCGGAAGGTTCCTCCACCGCGAAAGCACTCATGCAAGGGGTTTGCAAACTTTTACACGAGCGTATGTTGAAATATAACTGGGTTGGGTTTTACATACTCGAGCCGGGTACGAAACCGGCAATACTTGTGCTGGAAAGTTTCATCGGAGCCATGACTCCCCATACGCGCATTCCCCTCAACCAGGGCATCTGTGGCGCGGCCGCTTCCAGCGGCAAGACGATTGTCGTTGACGACGTCAGCAAGGATTCACGCTATCTCGCTTGTTCGCTCGAAACCAAATCGGAAATTGTTGTGCCGATTTTCGTGAAGAACCGAGTTGCCGGCGAACTGGACATCGATAGCCACTTCGCGGCCGCATTCGGCGCCGAAGACCAGCGACTTGTCCAATACTGCGCTGAACTCGTCGGCAAAAAGCTGGAACAATCTCTCGGCTGAATTCTGCTCCGTTGATATCTGTCATTTGTAGGGATGGGCTATTTGTTCTCCGGGATAATTGCAGAATTATGAAACGAGTCGTAGCCGCGGTAATCGAGAAAGACGGCAAGCTGCTGGTCTGCCAGCGCACGCGTCATCAAACCATGCCGCTCAAGTGGGAATTTCCCGGAGGAAAGATCGAAGAGGGCGAGCAGCCTCGCGACGCGCTCCGCCGGGAGTTGGAAGAAGAGCTGGGAATTCACGCCAAGGTGGGCGACGAAATCGCCCGCGTGCAGCATATCTATCCCAACGGCGCCGCGGTTGAACTCAGATTTTTTATCGTGCGCGAATACGATGGTGAAATCGAAAACCGCATCTTCCGCGATTTGCAGTGGGCCGCTCCCGGCGCGCTGCCATCCTACGACTTTCTTGAAGCGGATGCGTCCCTGGTAAAGGATCTCGCAGCCGGAAACCTTCCCTGAAGTGTTATTTCTTCCTCGCTAGCTGGCAGCTTTTCCGGTGACCGAAGCCCACGCCAGGGCCAGCGAGAGTCCCACAATCAGGATAGTTGTCGCCCACGCAACGGCATTGAACAGATGCGAGTTTACATACTCGCCCATCAACTCTTTCTTGTTGATCAGCAGCAGCATGAAGATCAACACGAACGGCAGCACGATTCCGTTCAATACTTGTGACCACAAAACGATTCTCACCAGTTGCGCTCCGGGAATCAGAAGCACTAGAATGCCGCCGGCAACGATCAGCAAAGTGTAAAGCCAGTAGAAAAATGGAGCCTCGCCGAATTTCTTGTCAACCCCGGATTCAAACCCCAGTCCCTCGCAGACCGTGTAGGCAGTGGAAAGCGGCAAAATCGACGCGGCAAACAGTGAGGCGTTGAATAATCCCACCGCGAACAAAATGTAAGCGTATTGGCCGGCCAACGGCTTCAGAGCCTGCGCCGCATCGGCCGCATAAGTAATGTCGCGGACCCCGTGCACGTAAAGCGTGGCAGCGCAGGCAACAATGATGAACCACGCCACAATATCCGTGAACATGCAGCCAGTGATCACATCCCAGCGCGACGCCTTGAGGCCGCGCCGGGTTACACCTTTTTCTACAATCGAGGCCTGAAGATAGAACTGCATCCAGGGTGCGATGGTTGTTCCCACCACGCCAATTACCATGAACAAGTAGGCCTGGTCGCGGAAGGCTTTAAGCGCTGGCGGCTTAATCGTGGCGATGGCCGCATCTTTCCACAACGGATGAGCTAGCGCCCCAGCAAAAATATAAGTGATGTAGAAAAACGATGCCGCGAGGAAGACTTTTTCAACGCTCTTATACTGACCCTTTACCACGATCAGCCAGACGATTACAGCGCAGATCGGCACAGTTATGTAGCGCGAGAGGCCAAATAATTCCAGGCTAGTCGCAATGCCGATAAATTCCGTCACCACGTTCCCGAAGTTGATAATTAGAATTCCCAGCATCATCAGAAAAGTGATGCGCAGGCCGAATTCCTCGCGGATCAGATCGCTCAGCCCCTTGCCGGTCACCGCGCCCATGCGGGCGCTCATCTCCTGCACCACGATCAGCGCCAGCGTGACCGGGATCATCGTCCAGAGCAGAAGAAATCCGTACTGGGCCCCGGCCTGCGAATAGGTCAGGATGCCGCCCGCATCGTTGTCGACGTTTGCCGTGATGATCCCGGGGCCCACGACTGCCAGGAACAGAAGGGTCCGGCTTTTCCAGCGTTTGAGAGGTCTCATGCGCACATTTCGCAGACATAAAGATAGAACACACCTTACACAGGCGACGGAACAGAATAAACGGAAGCGGCGAATCTGAATACATTAAAAAATAGGGTGGCACAAAAAGATTGCGGCCGAAGGTTACGGCTGCGTTTGACGAAGCACATCCTCGTGTCCATGTGACTTTGCGAATAGAATCTCCACGATCAGCAGCCCCGCTCCCACCACAATCGCACTGTCCGCCAGGTTGAAAACCGGCCACTGATACTGCTTGACGTATACCAGTAGAAAATCCACCACGCGTCCACGCGCCAGCCGGTCCCACAAATTCCCCAACGCGCCCCCCATAATCAACGACAACCCCACCCCGGTGGCAACGTGAGCGTGATCGTTCTTCCACAACAGCGCCGAAACCACAATCAGCGCAACTACGGAAAATGCGATGAGCAATCCCGTTTTCCAGGGAGCAGTCGGGTCGGCAAAAAGGCTGAACGCGGCGCCGGTATTCTCGGTGTGCGTAATCCGAAAAAAGCCTGGGATCACCTGGATATGCGCGTAAAGCCGGATGCGCTGTGCCACCAAATGCTTGGTCCAGCGGTCCAGCGCCACAACGGCGACGACAATAACAAAATAGATGGCGCGAGCGGAGTTCTTGTTCATCCAGATTATGAGCCTGGAAATATCTTAACCCGCCAAGCGGTTTCGCCGCTCACATCGAAGAATTTGCGCCTCCGCGCGCTCTGCGGCGGTTCTCGGCGTCCTCTGCGTTGAAGGTTTGAGAATTTCCGCCTCAAGAGAATATTCTTACTGCATCGCCCGTACGGGAGAACACACTCATGAAAGCTGTCCGCATTCATCAATTCGGCGGTCCGGAAGTCTTGACCTACGAATCCATCCCCGATCCCCAATCGCGCAAGGACCAAATATTAGTTCGCGTCCGCGCCTGCTCGCTCAATCACCTCGACATTTGGGTGCGCAAGGGATTGCCCGGAGTCAAACTGCCGCACATTCTCGGCAGCGACATTGCCGGCGAAGTAGTCGAGGCGGGAGAATACGTCAGCGGATTCAAGCCTGGACAGCGGGTCCTCATCGCCCCCATGCACTTCTGCGAACATTGTTCCAAGTGTGTCGCCGGTTTGCAGAATCAATGCCGTGAATTTACCGTGCTGGGCAATGGCGTGGACGGAGGCAATTGCGAACTAATCGCTGTTCCTGCAGCCAGCGTGATTCCAATTCCTGACTCGCTCGATTTCATTCAAGCCGCCAGCGTGCCTCTCGTATTTGTCACCGCGTGGCACATGCTCGTCGGCCGCGCCGGCATTCGCCCTGGGCAAACCGTGCTGGTCCTGGGAGCCAGTTCCGGTGTTGGCATCGCTGCTATCCAGATTGCAAAACTCTTCCACTGCCGCGTAATCACAACTGCCGGCGACGATGTCAAACTGGCCAAGGGACGGGAACTGGGCGCCGATTACGGGATCAACCATTACCAGCAAAAGATTTCCGACGAAGTCCGCAACATCACCAACAAAGAAGGCGTTGACATCGTGGTCGAACACGTAGGCGCCGCCACGTGGGACGAGAGCGTCAAGTCCCTCAAGTCAGGCGGCACCCTGGTCACCTGCGGAGCCACCACAGGCCCGAACGTCAGCATTGATCTGCGGCACCTGTTCGCCCGGCAGCTCACGCTGCTCGGCTCCTACATGGGAACGATGGGCGAACTACACGAGGTTCTAAAACACATCTTCGCCGGGCGCCTGAAGGCGGTAGTCGATCGCGTTTTCCCGCTTGCCGAAATCCGCGCGGCGCACCAGCATCTGGAAAAGAGTCAGATGTTCGGCAAAGTAGTGTTGAGCATTTAAGCGTAGCGGATTCTGATCCCGAAAACTTTCTTAGCGCTTCTTCGCTGAATGTTTCGCCGGCTTCGACCTCTTTCCCGTCTCGCCGCTCGTCTTCGCCGTAGTGCCCGCCCCCAAAGTTGTCACCGTATTCTTTCCCAGATCAATCACAAAACTATCAATCAAGCTGCCGCTGGGTGTTCCGGCGCTCGGGTAAGGCGCAGAACGGTATGTTCCTACAATTTGGCTCTTGCTCACTTCCAGGCGAAGAAATCCAAAGTTCTTCTGATCGTATTGCTCAAGACTCAGGCCATTTTCCAACGTGAGTGGGACCTTGGGTGGCGCGCCGTTCACCGTATGCAGCGGGGCCAGGTTAGTGTATCCGCCGGCACCGGCCACCACGTAAGGAATCTGCAGCTTTCCCTTTGGTCCCTGCACCACACTTGTGAAGCGCTGATAGTTGTGCACGTGCCCGGACAATATGAGATTGGGATATCGTTTCGTTGCCTGAAAGCTGCTGGAGAGAATTTGATCCGCCACGCTGCTGCCCGAGTGCTCAACGTCGCCAGAAAACGGCGGATGATGAATGGTTACGATCAGCGCCAGATTCGGATCCGCCGCCGCCAACTCCCCCTTGAACCAATCGATTTGATCCTGATGAATCTCCGCTTCCGTTTCCCCCACGTTGGAAAATAATCCGAGGATCGTCGCAAACGGCGTAGTAAACGTCCAATAAACATTCGGCAAATCCATTTGCGTTCGATTCGACGCAGTCTTCAACGAGCCCAACTGCGCAGGATTCTTCGACATGAAATTCTGTATCCACCCGTCCAGCGGAAATTTATTGGGATCGACCGGCCCGTCCTGCGGATCATCCGGCTGGCAGTCGTGATTGCCCGGAATCGAAACGATAAAAGCCGGATAATCCTGGTAGGTGTCGTAGAAATACGCGCCATACTTATCGATGTCGCCGGCAAAATAAATCACGTCGCCCAGATGGTAGTAAAACGCCGGCTGTTTATTCTCCGCGGAACTCTGAGCGTCTTGCGTCATGAGCGCGGCCACCAGATCCTGCGGACCTGAGTCTCGATAATCTCCCGTATCGCCCACGGTATGGAAGGCCATCACCCCAGCATTCTTGATTTTTGTTACATCAGCGGCAGAGAGCAACTGCGACAAATCAAATCGGTAAGGAGCTGGACCGTTGGGAGCCGGGAGCGGCTGGAAGGGATAATGCGGCAGTTGCACCTGCGTAACGGCGCGCGACGCTTGCACAGGAAAATTCGCCGCAGGAATTGGGGGAACGTGGCTGCGACGCTTCCCAGCGCCCATTCCAGTGCTGAACGAATGCAGTGTCATATACATCTCCTTCGATGATTGTCGCGCGTGATCCGGTTGAAAAATTTCGCCGCCATGCGACGTAGTACGCAATGGCGTCAAAACATGCGAGCGGGGCCTGAACTTCCACGAGGGGAAGATGCAACCCGCTTATGGCAGAGAATTGGATTGTCAAGAGAGAGGATTGGGAAATGGTCGGTTTGACTATTACATAGCACGACTGTCATCCTGAGCGGAGCCGGTTTTCAGGCGTAGAGAAGGATCTCCAGCTTAACCGGCGTGACGCGTAAGCCAAGCCGCGCCACTACCGATTTGGAATTTGTAGACGTCAGTAGTTTAGAATAAATGCATGGCTCCCGAACTGAATTTCGGCCCCTACGTCGATCTCGAAAACGGCAAGAAGATCGTCAAGGATTTGACCTTCGGCAATCCCACGCCCGAGGGAGTGGTATTGACTACTCTCGATTCCGCTGTGAACTGGATGCGAAAGGGCTCCATCTGGCCGATGACTTTCGGCTTGGCCTGCTGCGCGATCGAAATGATGTCGATGGGCGCGTCGCGCTTCGATATCGCACGCTTCGGAGCCGAGGTCTTTCGCCCATCGCCGCGCCAGAGCGATCTCATGATCATCGCCGGCCGTGTCTCAAACAAGATGGCGCCCGTCATCCGCCAACTCTGGGAGCAGATGCCTGAGCCAAAGTGGGTCATCTCCATGGGGGCCTGCGCCACGTCTGGAGGCGTTTTCAATAACTACGCGCTGGTGCAAAGCGTGAATCAGGTAATCCCTGTCGATATCTATGTCCCTGGCTGCCCACCCCGTCCCGAGCAACTGATCTACTCCATCACTCTTCTGCAGGAAAAGATTCAAAACGAGCGAGGGACCATCCGGAAAGCTCTAAATCTGACCTAAATATCCCGGCGCAGCGAAGCTGAGATCCCGCTCGGCGCCTTGCGTACAATTTTGCCGTCCTTCTCTAAACCCCACTCCAGCAATAGGTTGACAAGATCCGGTACCGAAATGGGAACCGCCTGCCGAGAACTCGAAACCATTCCACGGATTTCTGAATCTAAGGGATTGGGTGTAGGACTATAGTAGAGTTCCGTAGGCAGCCTCCCCCCAATTCGTTCCCAGGAATCAGGTCGTGTGGAAGGTGCTACATGATGGCAAGGTTGATTGATGCGGTGTTTGGCTGCAGGCATCCTCGTTACAGTTTCCCTGTAACCCTTCGCGGCAAGGCGCGCCGCCCCCAGGCAGGCGCGCTGACGGGTACCTACGTTGCTTGCCTCGATTGCGGAAAAGAGTTTCCCTACGATTGGCAGGAAATGAAGGTCATCACTTCATCGGCTGAAACACGCCAATACAGGGCTGCACTGGCCACCAAGCAAGCCGCCTAGAAACGCGCCAAATTATATTGGCGAACCGTCAGCCCACCTCCCCCGTACCGGGCAGAACACCTATTTACCGCGCCGGGACTGCCGCAGCCGTTCTCTTCTCCATCGGCACAAACTCTCGCTCCTCATGCCCTGTATAGACCTGCCGAGGACGCGCAATTTTCTGCTCCGGATCCGTAATCATCTCCTGCCACTGTGCCAGCCACCCTGCCGTACGGGGAATCGCAAATAGCACCGTAAACATTTCCGGACGGAATCCCATCGCCTGATACATGATCCCGGAATAAAAATCGACATTCGGATAAAGCTTCCGCTTCACGAAATATTCATCCTCCAGCGCGATCCGCTCTAACTCCAAGGCGATCTCCAATTTCGGATTGCGTCCCGTCACCTCAAACACCTGCTCCGCGCACCAGCGAATGATCTTCGCTCGCGGATCGTAGTTCTTATAAATGCGGTGCCCGAATCCCATCAGCTTTACCCCGCCTTCTTTGCTTTTCTTGATATAAGCGGGAACTTTGTCCTTCGAGCCAATCTCATCCAGCATTTTCAGCACTTCTTCGTTCGCCCCGCCATGCAAGGGTCCAGCCAGTGCAGCCGCCGCTGACGCCATGGAGAGAAAAGGATCGGTTTGCGCGCTGCTTACCGAGCGCATGGCATTGGTGCCGCAGTTCTGTTCGTGATCGGCATGCAAAATGAAAAGGATGTCGAGCGCCCGCGCAATCGCAGGATTCGCCACGTACTTCGGCTCGACCATCTTCCACAGCATGTTCATGAAATTTTCGGCGTAGTTCAAATCATTGTCCGGATAAACATACGGAAATCCCACATTATGCCGGTAGGACATGGCCGCAATCGAAGGCACCTTGCCGATCAGACGTTTGATCTGCAGCAGCCGGTTCGCGGGATCATGTACATGCTTTGCGTCCGGATAAACCGTAGACAGCGCCGCCACCGTGCTGACAAACATTCCCATCGGATGCCCGTCATAGCGAAAGCCTTCCATAAATATCTTCGTGCTCTCGTGCAGCATGGTGTGGTGCGTGATGTCATAGACCCAGCTCTTGAGTTCAGACTCGCTGGGCAATTCTCCAAACAACAAAAGATATGCGACTTCCAAAAACGTGCAGCGCTCCGCCAGAACTTCAATCGGATATCCGCGGTAACGCAATATCCCTCGGTCTCCATCAATGTAAGTGATGCTGCTGCGGCACGACGCCGTGTTCATAAACGCCGGGTCGTAGGTCATCAGTCCAAAATCTTCTGGACTGGTTTTTATCTGCCGCAGGCTCATCGCACGGATCGTCCCATCCTCAATGGGTACAGAGTAAGTCTTTCCGGTTCGATTGTCGGTGATTGTGAGTGTGTCCTCTGGCATGGAAGAGCCGCTCCTGTTCTACGCTATAACGCTAGCTTATCCTTAATTGCTTCCAGAACAAACTGCTGTGATTGAGATCACGGACCATGGTGACTTGACTTCAATGACTTGACTTCCCATCCGATCATTCCAAACAAGAAACCGGCGGCCATTGGCCGCCGGTTCGCCCACCTGCACAGCCTTTAGTTCGACGACGAATCATCCCGCCGTTTCAGTGTCGGCCGATCGTCATCCGGGTTA
Organism: uncultured Acidobacteriaceae bacterium; assembly: GCA_963813205.1. Lineage (GTDB taxonomy): Bacteria > Acidobacteriota > Terriglobia > Terriglobales > Acidobacteriaceae > Sulfotelmatobacter. Next base: position 33,103 of record CAWEYI010000020.1, read on the forward strand.
GTGTTGCCCGTATTGTCGCCGCCGCCGCTGGTCGAGGTGCGGCGTAAACTCGGCTTGTTCTCGTCCCTTTGATCCAGGACCTTGTGGCGATTTTCAATCGACGCCAGCCGCGCCTTCACGTCGTCGAATTCCGACGTAGTCACAATGTACTCAGCCTTGGCCGGTAGAATCTTGCGGATTTCTTCTTGCGTCTTCTCGATCCGGTCTGGAGTCTGCGGATGCGTATCGAACGTCTTCGACAAAGTTCCCGGCTTCTTCTTCTCCATCGCCTGAATCTTTTCGAAGAATGAAACGAAGGCCGAGGGATCGTACCCGGCGCGGTACATATATTCCACGCCCAGGTAGTCCGCTTCCGCCTCGAAGCCGCGCGAGAATTTCAGAAAGCCCAGCATCGCCGCCGGTCCCGCCGCTTCGTATGCTCCGTAGCCAATTCCGCCACCCACAAAAATCAGGGGAATGGTGGCCAGTTGCATCAACGTACCCCGCGTTTGCTCGCGCGCCAGATGGCACGCGGCCACGTGTGAAATCTCATGCGCCATAACGCCGGCCAGCTCGGCTTCTTCATCCGCCGCCAGAATCAATCCCGAGTTCACATAGAAAAATCCACCCGGCAGCGCCATGGCATTCACCACATCGGAATCGATCACCTTGATCGTGAACGGTACTTGCGCGTCCGAATTCCTTACCAGGTTCTGCCCGATCCGGTTGACATACTCCGTCACCACGGGATCATTCACCAGCTTCACTTGCGATTCAATCTGCTGCGCATACTGCCGGCCCATGGCAACTTGCTTCTCAATGCTGTACCAGTTGCCAACGCCGCGCCCGCAACCTACGTTGCGGTTTCCCACCGCATCCACGTCGGTCTTTGAGCCGTCGTGCTTGATCTGGCTGTCATCCTGGGTCGGCAGATTGGCCGGAGGCTGTGCCGGAGCGTTTTGCACATCGCCTGCCTTGGGTTGACTGTTGTTTTTATCTTGATCCTGCGCCATCGTCCAGGGCACCGCGCTGAACGCCGCCAATCCCACAGCAATTGCCAACCAACGCAATTTCATAAAAAACTCCCTGCCGCACTCTTACCTCGGATTATACGCTCGGCATTCCCCAGTCAGGCGCAACTTTCCTTAAACCCATTAGAAGCTGTATTTCCCCCGCTGGGTTATCCGCTTTCGGGAGCCTCCCCGCAAAATGGGATGCGTTCGCTAATCCCAGCCCTTGTTTGATCCCGAAGGCCGTCGTAACATAGCCCGTCTTTCCTCTGGATTCGGAGGCCCCGATTGCTCAATCGCCGCCATTTTCTCTCCACTGCCGTCGCTGGCCTTGCTGCCACCACGGCCTTTCGCGGAGATCTCTCCGCTCAACTCGCGAATGCCCCCGTCAATCCTCCAGATTCTGCCTTGTTCGAGAAGAATGAGGACGTCTATTGGGCCGAAATCCGCAAACAATTTCTCATCCCGGCGGACGAGATTTATCTCAACAACGGCACCGTCGGCTCCAGTCCCGCGCCCGTTCTTCGCGCCGTCTTCGAGGGCTATACCAGAACCGAAAAGATGGATCAGCAAGACCCGGAAGATTACCCTATCTGGGGATACGCCGCCTGGAACGAGTTTCGGGACCCTCTGGCAGAATTCGTCGGCTGTCATCGCGACGAAATCGCGCTCCTTCGAAATGCCACCGAAGCTAATAGCTACATCGCCAACGGCATCGACCTCAAACCCGGCGACGAAGTCCTGATGACCGATCAGGAGCATCCCGGCGGCGAACATCCCTGGAACCTCAAAGCCAAGCGTTACGGCATCGTCGTGAAAAGGGTCACGCTTCCCCGCCCCGTAAAAGATTCCGCGCAAGTCCTCAATCTTTTCAACGACGCCATCACTCCCCGCACCCGCGTTATCTTCTTCAGCCACATCACTACGTTTTCGGGAGTGGTTCTTCCCGCAAAGGAACTCTGCGCCCTCGCCCGTTCGAAAGGTATCCTCTCTGCCGTGGACGGCGCCCACGTGCCGGGAATGATGCGCCTCAACGTTCACGACTTCGGCTGCGACATGTATTCCGCCAGCCCCCACAAATGGCTGCAATCTCCCAAAGGCTCCGGCTTTCTCTACGTGCGCGATGAGGTCATCGACCGCCTCTGGAACACCATCGTCACCGAAGGTTGGGACGAGCCCTCCCTCCGCGCTGAGCGCTTCCAGCGCATCGGCAGCTCAAACGTCCCCGCGCTCTACGGACTGCGCGCCTCCATTAAATTCGCTAATGACATCGGCCTCGACCGGATCGAACGCCGCCATCGCCAACTCGCCGATTACATCCTCGATGAAATGAAAAAGCGCGGCGCCGAATCCTGGACCTCGCCCGACCCCGCCCTGCGCTGCGCCATCGCGACGGTAAACGTCCCTCCCGTCCCACGCATGGACCTGGAAAACTGGATGTGGAAGACGCACAAGATCCGAATCCGCGGCGGCGACCCCAACAAGCTGCGGCTGTCGACGCCTTATTATTTGCAGAAGAAAGATATCGACCGGTTTTTGGAGAAGTTTGACGAGTACAAGAAGATGAAGCACATTGCGTAGAGCCGAAAAACAATCAGCTACCAAATCGTGCGCACGAGCGGGCTGGCAAGAATCTTCTCATCCTGCGTAATCAGCGTGATCCCCAGCGCTCGTGCAGTTGCGCCGATCAGACGGTCGCCCGGATCTTTGGGATAGGTTTCCGGGAACGCCATGGCCAGCCCTGCGATCTCTGAATTAATTTCGAGCACGCTCACGGTGGCGCGATCCACGATCTCCTGGATCGAGGCCGCGATCGTACCGGAAGCTCTGAGGGTGCCTTTGGCAAATAGCAGAGCCAACTCCCAAAGGCTGATCGAAGCGATGGCGCAGCCACCCTCACGTTGCGCCTTGCGAATCTCGCGCACTGCGGCTCGCGAAAGTTTGCCTGGACTCGAAACCATCCACAGCAAAACGTGTGTGTCCAGCAGAATCACTTGAGGCTCTCCCAGTCCTCCAGCGGAGTGATCGGGGAAACAACATCGCCGAGAATCTCAATCTTCCCGGCCAGGCAGCCGAAGATTTCGGGAGGCTTGTCATCGGCAGGGACCAGTTTCGCCAGCGGCTTCCCCCGCTTCGTAATCAGCACAGGAGTGCGTTTCGTCCGCACGTCTTCCATGACTTGCAGACATCGTGCCTTGAACTCGCCGGCAGCAATCGTTTTCATAATGGTCACTTCGTGATAACCATGGTTATCTTAACACGAGGCAGACCGGCGCGACGAGAATATCCGCAGAAACCCGCTTCCGAAGACAGAGTGGTAGGATCGCAACGGGGATATAGCCACCTTCCGCGTTCTTCCCCGAAAAGGTCTGCGAAGCCTATGGAACTCAAGAACCAACTCCGCGAAGGCTGTGCTGCAGGTAGAGGCCGCTTTGAGCAAAGTTTCGCAAAGAGACCGTTCTGGGATCGACTCATCTTCGTGGCCGTTTTGGTTGGGGGCGGACGTGGAACAGAAAACTGGCTCAGCCATCATAGTGCTCTGGCGCTCGGCTGGCGTTATCTGATTGCGTTCACCGTTGCCGTTTTACTAGGGATATTAGCTTCGACACTGCTGGACAAACTGCGTACAATCACCCAGAGTTGAAACATACCCTCCTTGACGCGTCAAAGCCCGATAGAGCGTCCTTCCTCCTTCCCTAGTCGTAATACTCCAGCCCCAAGTGCGTAATCAACTCCTCACCCTTCAAATGCCGCAACGTGTTCTTCAGCTTCATCAGCTGAATAAACAAATCATGCTCCGGATAAAGCCCCGGCACGGTCATCGGAGACTTAAAGTAAAAGCTTAACCATTCCTGAATTCCCAATCCTCGCAGATCCGAACAACGTTTCGCCAGATCCATCAGTAACACCAAGTCGAGCACAATCGGCGCCGCCAGAATCGAATCCCGGCACAGAAAATCCACCTTGATCTGCATCGGATACCCCAGCCAACCAAAGATATCGATGTTATCCCAACCCTCTTTGTTATCACCACGTGGCGGATAATAATTAATGCGAACCTTGTGATACATATCGCCGTACAGCTCGGGATAAAGATCCGGCTGCAGAATGTGCTCCAGCACCGAAAGTTTCGACTCTTCCTTGGTCTTGAACGACCCCGGATCGTCTAGCACTTCGCCGTCCCGATTGCCCAGGATGTTGGTCGAGAACCATCCGTTCAAACCCAGCATGCGCGCCTTGAAGCCGGGAGCAAGAATCGTCTTCATCAAAGTCTGCCCGGTCTTGAAATCCTTCCCGCAGATCGGCGCTTCGTTCTGCCGCGAGAGTTCGAGCATCACCGGCAAATCCACCGTCAAGTTCGGCGCACCATTGGCGAATGGCACGCCCTCCATCAGCGAGGCGTAGGCGTAAACCATGGAAGGCGCAATCATCTCATCGTTCTCCCGCAGCGCCTTCTCAAACGACTTCACGCTCTGGTGCGCTTCCGTCGCGGCGATATAAGATTCCGTCGATCCGCACCACATCGTCACCAGCCGGCTCGCCCCGCTCGTCTTCTTGAAGTCGCGAATGTCGTCGCGTAACTGCTCGGCAAGATCCATCTTCGTCTTGCCCTTCTTCACATTCGGACCATCGATTTTCTTCACATAATTGTGATCGAACACAGCCGCACGCGGCGTCACCGTCGAAAGAAAGGGCTTCAACTGGTCGAGCAACCGCTGGTCGAGCACGCCGGCATTCGAAGCCGCTTCATACATGTTGTCTTCGAAAATATCCCATCCCGTAAACACCAGATCGTCCAGTCCGGCCAGCGGCACAAACTCTTTAATCTTCGGCGAACGGCCATCCGTCCGCTTGCCCAGCCGCACCGTGCCCATTTGCGTCAGCGATCCGATCGGCTTCGCCAACCCCTTGCGAATTGCCTCCACGCCGGCAACAAACGTTGTCGCCACCGCACCCATGCCAGGGATCATCACTCCCAGCTTCCCTTTCGCCGGCTGGATCGCGCCGTTGTCTTTGGAGCTGCTGCGCGCCTTCGCTTCCGATTTCATTTCAATGTGGGTGCTCTTCGTCGTCTTCTTTGCAGACTTATTCCGTGTCGCCATATGTTGGCCGCTTCCTCAGTAAGAATCTATATGGATATGCAAACCTAATATGTTCTCGTATCGAGCAGGATTTTTGCAAACCAGAGCGGCCAAACGCGCAGAAAATCAATTCAACAGGGAGTATGAGCATCGGTTGGAAAGCAACGCCAGGAGAAAGAATTCGAAGAGCAAGACAACTGTCAGGCTCGAAGCCCGAAGAGCATCGTAGCCATGAGCACCCATATGTAGGCGGGAAGCAAGCCCTGCCATTGGAAACTCCCGCCCCTTCTCCGTGCCAAGATCGCCATCGCGGGCCACGCAACAAGGCTCGCGAGCAGGATAATCGCAAGTCCCTTCTTGAGGACATCGAAAACTTGCCAATGCTGGTAAATCGCGATGCCAACGTCCGCGGTGACGACGGCAGCAAGTGCCTTAAACACTACGGGCGTAGCAGATGTTTTTTCCGAACCCGTTTGCTCCATTGGTGCTCACCTCGCGAGGCATCATACACGTACGCTGTTTGTCGAGACCCGCCATCCTTCCAAACCGCAAGGCCATTGCTATTCTTGCATAGACAAATCGTCCGCATAAATATTTTGCGTTGGACTCCAGCGCCCCCATCCCCCATTATGAAATCACTTCGCAAACCAGCTCAGCAGCCGGTTCCGCGAAGCTGATGTTTGCATGCCGGCCGTGCCGTCGGTAACTGCAATTCTCCTGACCTCGTTGTTTCTCCACTCAATCTGAGCGAGCGTAACCCGGTAACCGCCGGTTTGTCGTGCGATCTCAGACATGCCACAAACAACAGGAGACTCCAATGAAATCGATTCGCAAGTTAGCCTATGCCGCTGTTTTGACAGTAAGTGCCCTGAACTTCGCGCCCAGCCTGGCTTCTGCCCAGGACGAAGGCGGAAGCTTCACGCTGGCTCACGAAGTCCATTGGCAAAACTCGGTAGTGCCGGCCGGAGACTACCGCTTCACCCTTCAACCCAAGGGTCCATTAGAGATGCTCACCTTAACCAAAATTACGGGCAGACCAGCCTCGTTCATGCTGTTCGCGAAAGTCAGCAAGGCCGCACCCAGTTCCGAGGCAGGACGTCTCGTAATCCTGTCGAAGTTCGGCGAACCTTACGTCAGCGCTATGGACCTTCCCCAGTTTGAAGTTACGCTGCACTTCGCAGCGCCTGCAAACTCAGCAAAGGAAGTGGCTGAGCTGCACACCGCATCAGCCGTCCGCTAGCCACTCAACGCTTCGAGAGCAGACCTGGCAAAGGTCTGCTCTCTCTTTTGCTGCGCAGATTGTTAAGTTAATTCTTAAGGATGGAATAGCGATTTAACGGCAGAACGCAGCCTTCACGACGGACCAGTCGTCCTCGAATTTCCCTTCACTTCTTCACTCAGCACAATCGCTTCGGCAATCTCCTTCATCGCCTTGCGCTTCTGCCGACTCTGACGCTGCAATGCCAGGTAAGCTTGTTCCTCGGTCAATCCCAATTCCCGTTGAAGAATCCCCTTGGCGCGCTCGACTACTTTGCGCGTCTGCAACTGCTCAAACAACGTAGTATTCGCATCTTCCAGCCGCGCCATTTCGATCTCTGCGCCTACCAGAAATCCCACCGTCGAGATCAACCGGATCTCTCGCCGCCGATATAGATGATGCTCCCGATGCTGTAAGTTAATTACGCCGACCACTCGTCCCCGGCACATCAGCGGCACAGATAGAAACGCTTCGTAACTGTCCTCCGGCAGTTCGTGAAAGAACTGAAAGCGCGGATCGAGCGCCGCCTTTTCCGCCACCGCCACCGGCTCGTTATGCTCCGCCACCCATCCCGTAATGCCTTGCCCAACGCGCAGCTTCAACCGATCCACCACATCGGGATGCGGATTCTTCGAAGCCCGCAGAACTAGTTCTTCACCTTCCAGAACGTAAATCAGGCAGGAATCGCACTTGACCAGAGCCGTGGCAAACTCCACCACGCGGGTGAGCACATCGTGAAATCCATCGGCAGTCGCCAGCCGGTTGCCAATCTCATGCAGTAAATCAACATGTAGTTCTTCAACTGATATTAAGGGATCCATAGTTAACAGTATGGGTCTTGTGAACGCGTTGTCTAACATTAAATTTCAATGACAGTCATAAGAATTTCCCGCACGATTGTTACTGTCCTTTAACAATCTTTTTCTTCCGCAGAGCATCGGAGTGCAAACCGAAGTCAAAACGGTTTACCCCGTGCGCCCCTGTGTTAAAGGTTTTCAAGGTTTCCCATCCAGCTCCACCGTCTTCACCGGCAAATCCCAATGCCCATCCAGAATCTCAAACCTCCGCTGCTCCTCCCGCTGAAAAGTCTCCTGATCGGGATACATCTGTTTCTGCAGCGCCGCCTCATCGAACGGTTCATTAGCTATAGTGGCATTCTTGAACACGATGGTCACGCGGTAATCCCAGCGCCCGTCTTCGGTGGTGTGATAACGCGGCTGATCCATCCAGACTTTCGCAATTCTTCCGATCTCCATTTCCTTCTTCAGCACAGGATAGTGATTTTTCTTGAACAACTTAAGAAATTCATCCGCATGTCCCCACTTGGTTTTGTAGTAATACTCGACTACAAATGGTCGGTCGGAACTTGCGGGCACCGACTGAGCGAGGCAAGCGAACGGCGACAGCACGACAAATAAAAGAAGCGACGCGAGAGTGCGCGTTGAAATCACAAAAGCCTCCTCATGAACATCAGCCTTGTACACTAACAGGAGATCAAAGAAGCGTCGATTATGCGTGGCAATCCGATGGAAAACGTTGAGCAGCAAATCCTGAAACTCTTTGACGATGGCGACCGTGCCCTGATCGCCGCTGATGAAGCCGAACTCGCCCGCATCTTCGCAGACGACTACATCCAATTCGATGAATCAGGCGATGCCCATACGAAGCAAGACCTGCTACACAATCTCAAGTCCGGCAAGATCCGCTACCTCTCAATGATCTCCACCGGACGTAAAATCCGCCTGCTGAATGAAGACGTAGCGATTATCCACGGCTCGGAAGACGACGACGTCGAGCAAGCCGGCCAGCGCTTCCCCGTCAGCTACGTCTATATGGATGTGGTTGTGAAGCGCAACGGCAAGTGGCAGATCGTGGCGTCGCAACTGGCAAGGCCGGCGTAGACGCGGCGTCCGGCCCGCATAGCTAGCTCTGGGTCCGCATTCTGTTCTGCCAGTGACTCCAAACAAACCACGCCACCGCCGCGATCAGCATCACACCAATCACCGCATCAAACTTGTGGAAATATTTCCCAAGCTCGCGCCAATTTTGTCCCAGCTTCATTCCAAGATAAGCCAGCGCCAAACACCATGGCCACGATCCCAGAAATGTATAAAGATGAAATCGCCCACGGGGCATGCGCGCCACTCCAGCCGGCAGTGCGATGAATGTGCGAATCACCGGCAGCAGCCGCCCGAAGAAAACTGCCAGATATCCCCAGCGCAGAAAAAAGCGGTCCGCCCAATCAAGCTCTCGGCGGCCCATCAGAATCCAGCTCCCATACCGCTCCACCAGCGGACGCCCGCCGTAGCACCCAATCTCATATGCCACCAGCGAACCCAAATTACATCCAATCGCACCCGCAGTGGCGACCCACAACAACTTAAATCTCCCGGTAAAAACCAGATATCCCGCAAACGGCATGATCAATTCCGATGGCAGCGGAATGCACGCCGATTCAATCGCCATCAACAGCATCACGCCAGCGTAGCCAGTCGTGCTGATAACGGAATTAATAAACACAAAGATGACAGCGAGAAGTTTTTCAGTCATGAAAGTTGAAACAGAGAATGGGCTGGATTAGTGTATCGGAAATTGCAAGCTAGAATGAGCGCCCTAAAAAGAACCTTCCTGCGTAAACGTATATCCCTGCAGCGCCGCCCCTTGCGGAGTTTTCGTCACCTTAATGCGGACAGTCGGAGCATCCGGCGCGGTAATCCCCGCCGGCCTCAGCATCGCATACTGCGTAAACACTTCGCTGTAAACCTTCGTGACCAGATAATCCTGGCCATCCGTATCGCTGCGCCACACCTGCCCGAGCTGAATGGAACTCACGGCCATAATAATTCTCAGAAGATGAAGGACTGAACCTCAAGACTACCGAGTGATGTTAAGCCAGTCAATCATCGCTCTGGTTACCGAGGTCTCTGCTAAGATGTTGCCCTCATGCCCCGCGGCCAAACCCCTCGCCAACCCGCCCGCACCGGCCGCCAGGACCGTGTGGCGCGGACGCCCCCATCCGCGCAAGCAGCGCCAAGAAAATCGCGCGGAAGCAAAGCTGAAGGCGGAGGATCAAAAGCCCAAGTAGGGACGGCCGCCTTCGGCCGTCCAGGCGGCGCCACCGCCCGGTTAGTTACAAAAGTGAAGAAGCAACCCTACAATCCGCTCGCTCCGGATCGTATCTCCGAAATTCTGCGCCGCCTCGACCAGCTCTATCCCGACGTAACCTGCGCCCTCACGCACACCAGCGCATGGGAACTCCTGGTCGCAACTATCCTCTCTGCGCAATCGACCGACGTAAACGTGAACCGCGTCACGCCCGAACTCTTCCACAAATATCCCACCGTCGAAGCCTTCGCAGTGATCACCCCCGAACAACTCGAGCCCGATGTCCGCTCCACCGGCTTCTTCCGCAACAAATCAAAATCCGTTGTCGGCGCCGCGAAGAAAATCGTCTCCGACTACGGCGGTCAAGTCCCACTCAACATGAAGGATCTTCTCACCCTCCCCGGCGTCGCCCGTAAGACTGCAAACGTCGTCCTGGGATCGTGGTTCAAAATCGCCGAAGGCATCGTCGTCGATACCCACGTGCACCGCATCTCCCGCCGCCTCGAACTCACCACCAACAATGATCCGCAAAAAATCGAGCAAGACCTCATGCGCATCATCCCGCGCGAGAAATGGATTCTCTTCGCTCACCAACTCATCTGGCACGGACGCAAACTCTGCATCGCCCGCAAACCCAAGTGCGTCGACTGTCTCCTGGAAAATATCTGCCACGCCGCCGACAAAACCTGGAGCACGGTCGACCTTCACAAAAACGCGAAGGCATGACGTGCTCCGCCGAGCCCTCAAGTAAATTGTCATCCTGAGCGAAGCGAAAGCCTGCCCTGAGCGAAGTAGAAGGGGACCTATGCAACCTGCTTCCACCACCACCACCGCCCGCGTTCTCTGCTAAACTCTCCCTTCCGAGTCACCACATATGCGCTCTCTCATCCTCTTTGCTATCGTCATACTCATGAGCACACTCCTCACAGAAAGCCTGTCAGCCCAAACCCTCCCAACTCCGCAGGCAGTAACCGATCCCAAGAAGATCGCCTCCAAGCCCAACGCCGAAGTCGAACCCAAAAGCCTCACGATTGAAAAGCTCTTTATGACCCGCCAGGTCGGCCGCGCCACGTGGTCGCCGGACGGCAAACAAATCGCCTTCATCTCCAACATGAGCGGACGTAACAACCTCTGGCTCGTCCCCTCCGAAGGCGGATGGCCCGTTCAACTCACTGTCAGCGACCAGCGCCAGACGGCGCCCGCCTGGTCACCGGACGGAAAGTGGATCGCCTATCAATCGGATTACGATGGCGACGAGCAATGGGATATTTTTCTGGTCTCGCCGAAAACCGGCAAAGTCGTCAACCTCACCAGCACGCGCGAGATCGCGGAGCAGAACCCCACTTGGTCGCCCGACGGCCGCTACCTCGCCTATGAGGTCAAGCCAAAAACATCCGCGGCCTATGAGATCGATGTGTACGACACGCTGATGCGCGAGGTGAAACACATCACCACCGACACTCCGCAAGACCAAAGCAATTCGGATCCCATCTGGTCCAAAGACGGAAAATATATCGTCTACACCCAGGAGCAAGCCAAGGGCACGGATTCGAACATCTTCATCTCGGAAGTTGCCACGGGAAAAAGCACCCTGCTCACGCCGCATGGAGGAGAGCAGCGCTACTGGGCCAATGATATCGATCCTCGCCCGATTCCAGACGGCCGCAAGATACTCATCACATCTAATGCCGCAAACGGATACGACAATATCGGCCTGCTTGATTTCAGCGATAAGGGCGCATCGGTCGCCGGCGCTCTTCACCCCGGCTCGATCAAATGGCTTACCCAGGACAAATGGAGAATCCGCGGCGGCGAATTTTCCCCCGACGGCCAGCACCTCACCTTCAGCGCCGACGTCGACGGTAACGAAGACGTTTACTTGCTCGACCTCGTCTCCAAAAAATCAACCGCCTTGCCCATCCCGAAGGGTGTCAATGAGCCTGCCGGCGGCCATTCCGCCTTCACCGGAGGTAAAAGCGCCAAAGACGGCCTCCGCCTGCTCTACTACCACAACGGTCCCACCGCTCCCGGCGATCTCTGGGTTTACACGCTGGCCACCGGCAAGTCGCATCAGGTCACGCATTCGCTGGTTGCCGGAGTTCGCTCCGAAGATATGGTCGAGCCCTACCTCATCCACTATCCCAGCCGCGACGGCAAGTGGACTATCTCCGCATTCCTCTACGTGCCCTTCAACATGGCGCGCAACGGACAGAACGCCGCCATCGTTTACATTCACGGCGGCCCCACTTCCCAAACCATGAATTCTTTCAACCGCTTCATCCAGTACACCGCCAATCAAGGCTACATGGTCCTCGCACCGAATTATCGCGGCTCGACCGGATATGGCAAGGCATTTCAGCAGGCAAATCTTTTCGATATGGGCGGCGGCGACCTGCAAGACGTTCTCGCCGGCGTCGACTGGATCAAGCAAACCGGCCATCTCGATGCCAAGAAAATCGCCGTGATGGGCGGCAGCTACGGCGGCTATCTCAGCATGATGTCCGTCACCAAAGCGCCCGATGTCTGGGCTGCAGGCGTGCCCATCGTTCCTTTCGTAAACTGGTTCACCGAAATCGAAAACGAAGATCCGGTCCTGCAACAGTCCGATCTCGCGACCATGGGCGACGTCGTAAAAAACAAAGCGCTCTACGAAGACCGCTCTCCCATCAACTTCATCGACCAGATCAAAGCTCCGCTCCTGCTTCTCGCCGGAGGCCACGATCCGCGCTGCCCCAAATCAGAGACGCAGCAGGTCGTCGACGCCATCAAAAAGCGCGGCGGAACAGTCGACTATAAGATTTACGAAAACGAAGGCCACGGCTTCGCCAAGGTTGAAAATCAGATCGACGCCTACAAACGCGTTGCAGATTTTCTGCAAGCGCACGTGCCGCCGGCCGATTGCAGTTGCTCGCTGAACGAATAGTTAGCTTCTTTTAGAAGATTGTGCTGCGGAAATGGCCTTCACCAGACCAGGAATCGTGAACTCCTTCGCGTTAATATCGGCGCTAAGCCCAAATTCTCGCAACGTAGCAGACGTCACCGGCCCGATAGAAGCAAGTCGAATCGCGGAGCCAAATTGAATCGTGGAGCCCCGGACGCCTCGTCCGGGAAGCGCCTGCACTGCTCGCCTTGCGGAGCGCGCCCCACCCAGCAACTCCACAAAGTTCCGCACCGTCGAAGAACTGGTAAATGTCACCACATGCGGCCGACGCCGCGGATTCCCAAACACGCTGTGCAAGCGCTTCCGCGAGGTCTGCGGGACAACGGTTTCATAAGCCTCCACCACATCCACCCGCGCCCCAGCCTTTCGCAACTCCCTCGGAATCACGTCCCGCGCAACCCTCGCGCGCACCAGCAATACACGCTTTCCTTGCACCCGCCTGTGCAAGCTGCGCACCACAGACTCCGCCACATATTCCTTCGGAACCACATCTACTTTAGCCCTGTGTTGTTCGATCGCCCGCTTCGTCGCCGGCCCAATCGCCGCAATATGCAAGGGCTTTAGGTCTGTATCACTCAAACGCAACGCGCGCATCCGCTCCCACATCGCCTCCACTCCGTTCACGCTGGTAAGAATGAGCCAATCATAATCCCCGATATTTTTCAACGCCGAATCCAGCGGCTTATAACTTCGCGGCTTGCGGATCTCAATGAAAGGAATTTCAATCACGGTCGCGCCCAGCCTAAGCAACTCGCCGGATAGTGCGCTCGCCTGATGCCGAGTCCGTCCCACCAAAACGCGCACGCCCGAAAGTGCCCCCTTTCCTGCGCCGCTGTTTTTAGCCCGCTTCCTCATTCGTCTGACTTCTTCTCCGGAACTTTGCCGAGGCCCTGTTCTCTCATCATGCAAGCTACGCCTGATACCGTCGAATCCTCCGCCTTCTCGAGCGACGCAATCACATTCGCCTGATCTTCCCGAGTACGATTCTGGCTGAGCTTGAATTTCCCTTCAATCTTCGTCGCGATAATTTCGAAGCCGACAATCTGCCGCAGCATATTCTCCTGATATTTCTCGCTCAACCCCTCCCATTGTTCGCGATACGCAGGTTCGAATGTCTCCATCAGTTCGTGCAGCATTCCATGCAAATCCTGCTCCGAGGAAAAAACTCGTGCTTTCCCGTATGCATGAACCGCCGCATAGTTCCACGTAGGCACGCTCTCCCGCGTCGTGTAGTTTGTCGGCGAGATGTAAGCATGAGGCCCGTGGAAAATGGTTAGGCACTCTGCATTCTGCTCGAGATGCCGCCAGTGCGGATTAGCCTTCGCTACGTGCCCGTGCAGAATCACTCTCTCTTCCTCTGCTCGCACGAACAAAGGAAGATGCGTGGCAAAAGGCCCGTCGTCGGTCGATGAAATTAAGATCGCAAACGGATTCGCGCGCATGAACGCAACCGCATCCGCATCGTGCCGCAAACGAAAATGCTCAGGAATGTACACAGATTGATTCCTTTACCTTCCTCCCTGCGCCACATCTTTCTTTCGTACGTGCAAGACTTTCTCTACCTCGGCGATCACCACCCCATCCTCATCTTTCACTTCCACGGAAAAAACCGGCTCACACTTCGGGAGCGTCTTCAGTTTTTCGCGAACATCCTCGATCTGGCTATCCGACAGGCGGAACTCCGCGCGGACCGTCCCCTTCCCAGGCCTTCGGTAGCGGATGCTCGCAGCCTTGTCCCACACTATATATTCGCCGCCCAGGTTCGCCATCAGCATCAGCATATAGAATGCGTCGGTCATGGCAAACAGCGATCCCCCGAAATGCGTGCCTACATAGTTCGCATTCCAGAAGCGCAGCTTCATTTCGACGTCGATAGATTTCATATCAGGAGCGATGCGCGAAACGCGAATGCCTGCGCCCAAAAACGGCGGCCAGAAGTTGATCCAACGGCGAAGCGCGTGGGAACTCTTCGTGCCACCGAGAAGTTGCAGGAGAACACTGCCGCTCTTCATGCCAGATCACAGAGGAAGTTCAAAGTTGCGGCGGAACCGCCAACCCACGCCCGTAGACGGCTTCAAGAATCTCATCGCCTCCGCGCCTTAGCAGAATTTTACCGACGGTATTGCCGAGCGCTTCAGGGGCGTCGAGATCGCCGTCGCGGGATTCGCGCAACAATTTCGATCCATCCGGATCTGCCACAATCGCCTCCAGATGCAATTTTCCCTGACGCACTTCCGCAAACGCTCCGATAGGAACCTGGCACCCACCGCCCAATCTGTTCAACAATGCCCGCTCGCAAGTGGTAGCCGCGCGTGCCGCAGCGTCGTCCAGGAATGTCAACTGCTCGCCGACGACCGTATCGCCTTTACGAATCTCAATCCCCAGCGCTCCCTGCCCCGCCGCCGGACACATAATCTCCGCCGGAATAATCTGCTTGACCAACTCCGTCTTGCCCAGCCGCTTCAGCCCAGCCGAAGCCAGAATAATCGCGTCGTATTCACCCTGTTCAAGCTTGCGCAGCCGCGTATCCACGTTCCCGCGCAAAGGATGAATATCGAGCTCTGGACGAATCGCCTTGAGCTGCGCCTGCCGCCGCAGGCTGGAAGTTCCCACCCGCGCCCCTTGCGGCAGATCCTCAATACTCGAATAAATCCGTGAGCAGAACGCATCCCGCGGATCTTGTCTCTCCGTGATCGCCGCGATTTCAAATCCTGGAGGAAGTTCAGTGGGCAGGTCTTTCAGCGAATGCACGGCGAGATCAACACGCCCGGCGGCCAGGGCTTCTTCAATCTCTTTCGTAAACATTCCCTTGGTGCCCACCATGGCGAGAGCAACATCTGTAATCTTGTCGCCGGTAGTATGAATAATTTCAATTTCAACTTCGTGCCCGCGCGCCCGTAGCAAGGCGGAAATATGATTGGCCTGCCACAGCGCAAGCTGCGAGCCGCGCGACCCGATGCGAAGCTTAGCCATCAGTGGTGCTTCCCCACTTCCTTTTTGCTGGAGGCCTCTCCGCGCCCAGCCTGTGAAGCCGGCCCTTTTTCTTTGTCGTGCAGATTAAACAGCCTCCGCACCACATCAATCACCGTCGTAGCTTCGGCCTCGCGGGCCGCAGTCTTCAGCGTGGTAATCGGCGTGTGCATCACTTTGTTGATGATGCCGCGCGTCAGCGCTTCCACCGCCATTTCCTGCTCGGGTGTCAGCGGCCCCATGCGCCCGCGTACGCGATCGATCTCCGCCTGCCGAATGGTTTCCAAATGATCCTGCAAGCTCACGATAGTCGGCACCACATCCAGCGTATGCAGCCGCGCTTCGAAGCGTTCCACCTCACCGGCAATGATGGCCTCGGCGAGTTCAGCTTCATGACGGCGGTCCGCCACGTGGCTGCTAACCGCCTGCTGCAAATCGTCGATGTCATAAGCAAAGATGCCATCCAGCTTCGCCATCTCCGGCGACACATCGCGCGGCACCGCAATATCGATAAAGAACATCGGCTTGTTCTTGCGGCGTGCGAGAAATTGCTCGCCATGCTCGCGCCGGAAGATCGCGTGCGGCGCGCCGGTTGACGTAATCACAATATCGGCGCGGTCGCACGACTCGTACAAGTCGTCGAACTTAATGGCCTGGCCGCCGAACTTCTGCGCCAGCCCAACAGCGCGGTCATAAGTACGGTTCGATACAAATATCGACGCACAACCGTGCGCCATCAAATGCCGCGCCGCCAGTTCGCTCATCTTCCCAGCGCCCACGATAAAAACATTCTTCCCTTGTAGCGTCCCAAAAATCTTCTTCGCCAGCTCTACCGCAACCGAAGCAATGGAAACCGACGATGTTCCCACCGCCGTCTCGGTGCGTACCCGCTTGGCAACTGCGAACGCGCGAGTAAAAAGTTGATCCAGTTGCCCGCGTACCGAGCCCACCGCGCGCGCCGTGGCATAAGCTTCTTTTACTTGCCCCAGAATCTGCGCCTCGCCCACCACCATCGAATCCAGACTCGATGCCACGCGGAAAATATGCCGCACCGCGTCCTTCTCGCGAAACTCGTACAGGTGCGCGTCGAGTTCCTCTGCCGTCAAATGAAAGTGATCGTGCAGAAATCCGCGCAGGTCTGCCGATCCGTTACTCGTATGCGTCACCACCTCCACCCGGTTGCAGGTAGAAATAATCATCCCCTCTTCAATTCCCGGATGCGCTGTCAAATCCCGGCAACAATCCGGCAGCCGCGACTCTGGAATCGCCAGCCGTTCCCGCACCTCCAGCGGTGCGCTCTTATGATTCACGCCAATGAGCTGATATCTCATGAAGCGGCAAACCTGTGGATGGCGGAAAAGTAATTCGCAGCCCAGGCCACAACCGCGGCCACAAACGCAAACGTAGCCAGCACCGCCGCGCGCCGCCCCCGCCATCCGGAATTCCAGCGCGTGAACACCATAATCATGTACACGACCCACATCAAAATCGAGAGCAGAATCTTCGGATCCTCAAAATCGATGTGCCCGTAAGTCGACATCGCCACAATCGACCCGGTAATCAACCCCAGCGTCATAAACGGAAACCCCAGCAGCAACGACCGGTAGCCGATCTGGTCAATCACTTCCAGCGCCGGCAGAAAAGAAATCAGGCTGCTCGGCTTCTTGGCCTTCAGTCGCCGCTCCTGCAGCAGGTAAAGCAAGCTCGCGCCAAAGCTGAGCACCAACGCCGCATATCCCGTGAAAATCAGAATAATGTGCGCAATCAACCATCCCTTATGCTGCACAAACGATGTCATCAGCACCGGCTGCTCATCCAGCGCAGCCACAAACGTCAAGAAAAATACAATCGGAAACACCACCACGCCCGGCGAAGTGGTCTTATAAATTGCATAAATGACCATGAAAAACGTCATGGAAAAAAACGCCAGCAGCGATTCCCCGTTGTGCACCGATGCCCAAGCCACATGCCCCGATAGAAAAAGCTCGGTCAGTGAAACGAAGTGGAAGACCATGCCCAGACTGGCGGCATGCAGCGCAACGCGGCTGAAAAGATCGCTGGTGCGGCTCAGCGCAAAAAAGGCATAAACCAGCCCAACGAAATAACAAGCCAGCGCGAAGCGCAACCAAAGCAATGCCATAGGCTCGGTAAGTATCAGAGTCCGCTGAGTTTAATGCAAGTCAGCCTTGGTCCTTGACTAGGTTCGTAAGTAACGCTCGGCTTCCCCAGAAACCCATCCCTCCACGGATTATATTCTGCACAGAGAACCTGGGAGGCGGAAACACCAACCATCACGCGCCCTTGTGATCTGCATCACAATCGGTTCACTCCACTCCTAGAGTAGTCAGCGATTCCTCAAGCCCCGCCGCATCGATCACCAGCCGTCGCCCGGTCGCCATAACATCTTCAAGTTCGTCGAAGGCGCGGAACACTCGCAGCTTGGCCGCAGCATACTGCTCCGCTTCCGTTAGGCTGCGCCCGTGGCTCGCGGCCCACTGAGTCAACGACTTCTCCGGTAGAAAAACGCTAACCGCGTAGGTCATCTTGCGGTCGGAAGTCACATCAAACACAAACTCCGTCGCCGGAGCCTCGGGATCCTCCGCCAGCGCCGCCCGTTTGCCCACGAAATAATACTGGTACACGTGTCCCTGGGTGCTTGCATAAGTCTTGAGCCGGCGTAGGGTCATCCCGCCATTATGAACGGCCGATGGAAATTTGTCGTCGGACCGCTGCTGGATTCAGCCATACGATTCTCGGGTGCATGCTCCCGCTCACCCAGCGCGCCGCGTCTGTAAGTCTTCACGCGAAGAACCGACAAAGTCCCGGACCAACCCGGCGATCTCATCCGCTGCCGTATCCAGTGCAAAATGACCGCCGTCGAGAACATGAACCTGAGCGGTTGGCACATCGCGGCGGTACGCTTCCGGCTCAGACGGATCGAACGATGACTCATACTTGCCCCAGATCACCAGCAGTCGCGGCTGCTTCTCCCGCATCCAGGCGTCCCACTTCGGATAATTTTCTACGTTGGTGCGGTAGTCGTAGAACAGGTCGCTTTGAATCTCGATCTGTCCCGGCTGGTTGAGAAAATAATATTCATCGGTCCACAAGTCCGGGTCGTGACGTTCCACGTTGGGATCGTCGCCCACGTGTCGCGCACGCGTGGTCGCGAGCGAGAGCAGATTTTCGCGCAACGCGCTTTCGTTCGGCGCGCGATCGGCCCAATACGCACGCCGCGTTTTCCAATTCGCGCCCAGGCCGGTGTCATGCGCCACTGCGTCCTGAACGATCAGCGATTCCACTCGCTCTGGATGCGCCAGGATCATGCGAAAGCCCACAGGGCCGCCGTAATCCTGCATGTAAAGCGAGTAGTCCGAGAGTCCCAGCGCTTCGGTGAAATGATTCATCACCTCAGCGATGTGATCAAACGTGTAGGCGAATTTTTTCGGGTCCGGCCACTCGCTGTGTCCGAAGCCCGGATAATCCGGCGCAACCATGTGATAGCGATCTGCAAGCCGGGCGAATAACGGTTCGAACATTCGCGACGAGGAAGGCAGTCCATGCAGCAGGAGAATCGTCGGGGCATCCTTCGGTCCAGCCTCTCGGCAAAAGATGGAGAGCCCATCAATCTGTATGGTGCGATAAATAGTCGCGTACTTCATGGGACGTTCCTTTCAGGTGTTTGGAGTATGTCAGACCAGGGCTCACCAGTCCTTCGACAGTAAAGTCGTGAAAGGTCTGGTGCGCAAGATTCCGGCGTTGTTGACGAGAACAACGATGCTTCCGAAGTGCTGGATCGCCGCTCCCACAGTTTTCGCAGCAGCCTCCTGCTCATCAGATATCGCCATCTCCGAGATGGGACTCGAACGGCTTCGAAACCGTGATCCTCAAACCTGGGCCTTCGAAGCCACCCCCCTGGACTGCCGCTGTCTCCAGGCAAGCCAGTCGCTTCGTTCCTTAGTTCGCGGCCGCCACTTCTTCTCCCGCCGCCTTCGGCGTCAAATGCAGGTGAATGACTATATTGAGGTGATTCCCGACCACGGCATTGAAATTCCGCGCCGCGCCCACGTCTTCACCGTTTGCCGCGTGTGGCGCTTCCGGCAGCGCAGGAGCCATCAGAAGCGTTCCCGTGCATTGCGAGCCGCGATAGTCCTCACCCCCACCACTCGGCGCCTGGCAGCTTTTATCCTGAACCACCGGCGGCCAGTACGTGCTCACCACCGCCCTCACGAGTTGGGGATAATCTTCGCGGAACATAGCGGTCGATCCTGACAGTGCGATTCCGCCATCCTTCTCACCTTTTCCGTCGGCCGGAATATCAAAAACAAAACTGGCCTCATGGGAAACCCGGTGGACCATCGGAGGACCATACATCGGTCCCGCGTAGCCTTCCCCTGAAGTGATTTCGACGTTGCGATCTACGCGAGTTAGGACTAGCTGGCCTGTCGTTTTCAGTCGCCCCTCCGGCGTCCGCACCGCCCCCTTGGAGTGAAAACATACCAATGTGTGATTCGACAGGCTGGCCTCCCACTCGCTCAGGAATTTCCCATCTTCATTAATATCGGGCGTCATGGAGTCGGCGGGGTAGAGTCTTATATCGAATGAGGATTTGGCAAGGTTGTCATTGTCCAGCTCCACTCGGCCATTCATCCGACCGAAGCCGAGGGTGACATCCATTTTCGTCTTCCCATAGTCCGTGGTCGCGTCCGTGATAAGTTGAGCGTCGGAATGATGAGCGTCCACCCGCCACGATCCGGCTGTGAACGTTCCCTTGCTGGGAGCACCCATAACGAGCATTCCCGCCACTGCGAATAGAAGCTTATATTTCCACATTTCCTTCTCCTCCTTGCATATCCATATTTTTTCTGCGACTGGCTGATGACTCTTGCAAACGCCCTGGGCTAAGGTGATGAGAACGGAAAGAATGAGCAAGCTAGACGTCACGGCGAACCCCGAACCGGCTCAAGCCGCTGGGATCAAGTCAGCATCTTTCCCTCACCACACAGCGGGAAAAGCAATCAGGCTAAACCAATCCCAATGAATGCGCAGAAGTTTATACAACTTTCCGCCTAGGGTCAATCGACACCCCTGTGCTGGGTCAATTTGAATCGATTCTGAAAGGGCCGGCTTCAGCCGTGCCGCAATCGCCGCAAAATTATAGCGGCTTTAGCGCTTTCTTTTAGAATGATCCACCCTGGGCCTCGCGGAACTCCCTTATCTGAGTTATCCCGCACCAAAGTACAGAATGGTCCAAAGGGATTAACTTTCCGCCGGGATATGCCGATATCCTCCTTGGATGTCCTCCTTCTCACCCAAATCGAAATGACCGGCCATTGGCAATGGATTGCTCTCGGCACACTGCTCGTGCTCGCCATCTATGAGGAAATCCGCATTTACCGCATTCGCCGCGAGTCGGAAAAACGGGAAGAGCTATTTCAGATCGTTACCGAAAACGCCGCCGACATGATCGCCTTGGTCGATGTGAAAGGCAACCGCCTTTACAACAGCCCCGCCTACCGTCGCGTCCTCGGATATTCGTCCGCCGAACTGGGTGAGACGTCAGCCTTCGATCAAATTCATCCCGACGACCGTTTCAAAGTACTCGAAGCCGCCCGCGAAGCCCGCAGCACCGGCGTAGGGAAAAAACTTGAATACCGCATTCGCCACAAAGACGGAAGCTGGCGGGTTCTCGAATCCATCGCCGGCACCATCCGCAATGCCAAAGGCGAAGTCGCCAAACTCGTCATCGTGAATCGCGACATCACCGATCGCAAGCGCGCCGAACAACAAGCCGAGCACAATTCCTTTCACGATGGCCTGACCGGACTCCCCAATCGCCGCCTCTTCCTCGATCGCCTGCAGCAATTATTCGAACGCGCCCAGCGCAATCCCCAGGACCAGTACGGAATCCTCTTCCTCGATCTCGACGGCTTTAAGGTCTTCAATGACACCATGGGCCCCGCCGCCGGGGATCAGATCCTGGTTGAATCTGGCCATCGCATCGAAGCCGGCCTTCGCGACGAAGATACGGTGGCGCGCCCGCAGAATCAACTTGCTGCCAGAAATGCTGTTCTCTCCCGGCTGGGCGGGGATGAATTCACCATCCTGCTGGAAGGCATTACCGACCCCAGCGACGCCATGCGCGTCGCCCAGCGCATTCTCTTATCCATGGCAAACCCACTTCTCGTCGAAGGCCGCGAAGTGCGCCCCTCAGCCAGCGTCGGAATCGCCATCGGCTCAATCACTCACGCTCGCGCCGAAGACCTGCTTCAGGATGCCGACGTGGCCATGCGCCGCGCCAAGTCCCTGGGAGGCTCCCGCTGCGAAGTTTTTGACGAAGCCATGCACAACCGCGCCGTCAATCGCATGAAGCTCGAAGCCGAGTTACGAGACGCCATTACTCTGGGCCAGTTCCGCGTCCACTACCAGCCCATCGTGCACCTTGCCAGCCGGGAAATCATCGGATTCGAAGCTCTCCTGCGCTGGCAACATCCTGACGAAGGCCTCATTTCGCCGCATCATTTTATCGCCGCCGCCGAGGATTCTGGTTTGCTTTATGCCTTGGGCCACTGGCTGATCCTCCAGGCCTGCAAACAGTTGCAAACCTGGAAAAATCAGCATCCCGCCATTTCCGTCACCATCAGCGTCAACCTCTCAGCCAAGCAATTTACCGATGCCCGCTTCGTCCCTGAACTGCAGGCAGCTATCCGCGAAACCGGAGTCGAACCGTCGCACCTCAAACTTGAGATGACGGAAACTATCGCAGCCACCGATCCCAAACTCACCGTCAAGGTCCTCTCCTATTTGAAACACCTCGGCGTTGGTGTCATTCTCGATGACTTTGGAACCGGGAACTCTTCCCTAAACGCATTGCGCCTGTTCCCTATGGAAGCCCTGAAGATCGACCGTTCGCTCATCAGCGGAATGCTAGCCGACCGCGAAACCACCGAAATGGTGGAGTTACTCGTTATTCTGGCCCACAAGTTGAAATTGAAGGTTATCGCCGAAGGTGTTGAATCGGCGAAGCACTGGGACCCTCTCTGCGAGATCGGTTGCGACCTTGGCCAGGGCTACTTCTTCTCGCAACCCGTCGACGCTGAAGCTGCGGGAAGGCTATTAACCCAAGTCGGTCGGCTTCTTCAAGCCAAAGTTGCCGGAGCGTAATCAGTAGGGTTCGATCCGATCCTCGATTCAAATTCCTCTTCCCATCTTCTGCTCACTGCCTATACTCTTCTCTCTGAAAAAAGACGCCGATCTGAACAGAATGATCTGGCATATAGATCCGGCAGGTATCGATGCTCAATCCGCCCACGCTGCAACCACCCCGGCTCAGTCCGACCGCCCGCCACATTCGTCGCGCCAGTTGGGCGCTTATCGCATTGGAAACTGGAGCCGTCCTCTTTGCCGGAGGTCTCACTCTGCTTTACCTCAACCCCTTCTGGCATTTCGATGAAGCCGGTTTTCTCGACTGGCGAGTGCACTGGTGGAATGCCGCTGCAGAAATCCTCGCCGCTGCCGGCCTCCTGATCGCAGCCTTGGCCCTGCTCGCGTCCTTGGGAGTGATTGTCTCGCGCCTCGCCGGCCGCCGATCCTGGCCTTACGCGGTCATCGCTCTGCTTCTGTGCTGCGCTTTGATTTGGATCAGCCCTTCCGGCTTCGTTCGCGATCTGGACGCGCACTTTGAATGGGATACCGCCGATGGTTTCAGTGTCTTCCGCCTTCAAACCTGGGACGAATCTTCCGCCACATGGCGTCCGATAGAAAATTCGGTCTTGCTCTGGATGGTTGAAATCCAGCTTCAGCCTCTTTTGCGCGGATACTTCAAGATGAACGACTGGCCCAAAATGAACGGCGACGTCAACGTCAAAGTAGCCAGAATTCTTCCCATAGCCTGGCCCGTTGGCCTGGGAAGCGGAGGCGAAACCCTCGAAGATCCCGATCAGACTCCGCTCATGCGTGCCGCTGTCGCAGAAGACGTGAAAACTGTAAAACAATTGCTGTCGGCGGGCCCCGACGCTGGCATCAACTCACTCGACCAGGGTGGACGATCCGCTCTGATTCTTGCCTGTCAAAATATCAAGGCAAACCCAGAAGTGGTGAAAGCCCTCATCGCAGCTGGCGCCAACGTAAATCTCCGCAGCCGCAACGGCTATACCGCCCTCACCTGGGCCCAGGTTCGCAACAATGCCGAAGTCATCCGCCTTCTCCGCCGCGCCGGAGGAAGGCCATAGCACCGGCGTCCCGCCCGATTTGCAGATACACGCAGCCTCACCCGTCAATCTTCGCCTCCCGCAGTTGCTTCACAGCAGTCTCCGAACTCACCGGGGAGTAGTAAGTTTCTTTGAATGTATAAGACTTCGCCTTCGTCGCCAGCACCGGCATGATCTCAATATGCCAGTGGTAGTCATCATCGATCGTTTTCCAATAACCCAGCGTTCGGGAAGGATGCAAACTGTTCGGCGAAGTGTGCAGCACCAGATGAAACCCCTCCGTCAGCGCCCGCACCCGCTGCAGCGTGCGCCTCAACAGCGCTGCAAGGTTCGTGCGCAGTCCCGGTTTTGATAGTCCCGTCCGCTCAAACGACGCCTCATGATTGCGTGGCAAAATCCACGTCTCGTAGGGAACGCGCGGAGCATAAGGCCCAATCGCCACATAATCGCCGCGCGCCTCAATCACCCGCGAAGCCTGCCGCTCTTCCTGATTGAGAATGTCGCAAAATACGCAACGCTCTTTTGCCTGGAAATATTCCCGTCCCGCCCGCAACTCGTAAAGTACTCGCCGCGGCACAAACATGGTCGCAGTAACCTGCGATGTTGGATGACTAAATTCCTGTCCCGCATTCGTGCCGTAATCTTTGAACAAACTCACATACTTGATCCGCGGGTCCCGCTTAAGATCCAAAATGCGTTCCGCCGCCAGCCGCAGAAACTGCGCAATCTCCTCGTCGCTGGCATTCCATAACTGCCGGTCATGCCGGGGATTTTCCACCAGCACCTCATGCGCCCCCACCGAACTCATGCGGTCGTAAATCCCGTCGCCGCGCCGCCCCGGCTCGCCTTCAATGTGATAAAGCGGCGCCGGATGCACCATCGATCGCGCCGACCACCCTGCCGAACTCGGCACCGAAGAGATGATCTGAGTTGGTTGAGGAGAGTCGGGACAAAATCGACAGGCCGATTCGGCAGGCTGCGCGCTCACCGCCGTCTCGTCCCCCGTCATTACCCAGGAACGAGTAATCGGATCTTTGCGGAGTTCCATGCATTAGGAAAGCACCCAAGCCGAAGCCCCGTCAACCTACATTTCAAAACACGAAAACTTCGTGTACCGGAGCCTGCCCTGAGCGCAGCCGAAGGGTGCCCTTCGTGGTTGATGAATTTACGCTGCAGACCCATTTAGCCCACCCGGATGTAAGGAATCACGATGATTTATAATCCGCGCCAGCCCGTTCCCTCGATTTAAGCAATGACCGAGCCCTCCACTCCGCTGATGCGCCAGTACGCCGCTGTCAAAAAAGAACATCCCACAGCCCTCTTGTTCTTTCGCCTGGGAGATTTCTACGAACTTTTTTTCGACGATGCGATCGTAGCCTCCAAAGAGCTGCAAATCACGCTCACCTCCCGTAACAAAGAAAAAGGCATCGCCGTCCCCATGTGCGGAGTGCCCCACCACGCCGCCGAAGGCTACATCGGCAAACTCATCCGCAAAGGCTTTAAAGTAGCCATCTGCGAACAGATGGAAGATGCCAAGCTCGCCAGGAAACAGCTCGGCACGAAATTAGTACGACGAGAAGTCACCCGCGTCGTCACCCCCGGCACCGCCGCCGATTCGTCCCTTAACTCGGACGAAAACAATTTTCTCGCCGCTCTCGCGCAAGTCGAAGACCGAGTAGGCTTCGCCGCCCTCGATCTCTCGACCGGCGAATTTCGCGCCACCGAATTCTCCGGCGAATCCGCCCTCCGCCGCGTGCAGGAGGAATTAGAACAACTCCGGCCCAAGGAATTGTTATATGGTTCCGCCGCCCCGCTGTTCGATTCGAGCGCTCGGCGTTCTCAATCTCCCCAGCCACGAGCATCTGGTGCCACCTGTACCGAAACCCCGCTCGACGATTGGATATTCGCCCCCGATCACGCCATTCCTCTCCTCGAAAATCACTTCGGAGTCTTGTCGCTCGAAGGTTTTGGCCTCGCCGGCCGCCCCGCCGCAGCCGCTGCTGCGGGAGCGATTCTCTATTACGTTCGCTCCACCCAGCGCGGATCCCTGGATCATGTCGACCGCATCGGCTGGTATGAGCGCCAAAACTGCCTGGTGCTCGACGCCGTCACCGTCCGCAATCTCGAACTGATCGAGCCCTTATTCGCCGGCACGGATGCAGGCCTCACTCTGTTTCGCTCCATCGATGCCGCCGTCACTCCCATGGGCAAACGCCTTCTGCGCGCCTGGTTGCTGCGCCCCTCGCTCGATCTCGCGGAAATCAATGCGCGTTTAGACGCCGTCGAAGCCGGCGTAAAAGAAACCATCTCCCGCGAAGAGCTGCGACGCGCCCTGGACGGTGTTCTGGATCTCGAACGCCTGCTCAGCCGAGTCACACTCGAGACCGCAAATCCTCGCGATGTTCTAGCGCTTGCCTCGTCAATCGCGAAAATTCCGGCGATAAAAGCCGCAGCCTTACGACTGAATGCCGAGAGGCTGCACACTCTGCATGCCTTACTCGACGAATTATCTGATCTGCGCGACCGCATCGAGAAAACCATCGTCCCCGAACCCCCACTAAGCTTCTCCGATGGTGGCGTCATCGCCACTGGTCTGGACCGCGATCTCGACGAGCTCCGCGAACTCTCTCGCAACAGCAAGCAAGTTCTCGCCCAGATCGAACAACGCGAGCGCACCCGCACCGGAATCAGCTCGCTCAAAGTAAAATTCAATTCCATCTTCGGCTACTATCTCGAAGTATCGAAATCCAATTTGCACCTCGTCCCGCAAGACTACGAACGCAAACAAACCTTGGTCGGGGCGGAGCGCTTCGCTACCCCTGAACTAAAAGAATACGAAGCCAAAATTCTCGACGCGCAGGAAAAGATCGTTGAGATCGAGCGCCGCCTCTTCACCGAACTGCGCACCGCCATCGCCGCCGAAGCCAAGCGAATCCGCCAAACCGCGCTGGCTCTCGCCGAAGTCGATGTCTTGGCTTCTCTGGCCCACGTCGCCGCTCTCCGCAATTACTGCCGGCCAAATTTCGTCGCTCCCGCAGAAGACGCCGCCGGCGATCTCGAAATCCTCGAAGGCCGCCACCCCGTAATCGAACAGCAGGAAATGTCCGGAGGCACCGACCGCTTTGTTCCCAACGATCTCTACCTGAATTCTTCGACCCATACGATCCTTCTGCTCACCGGTCCGAACATGGGCGGCAAATCCACTTATCTGCGGCAAACCGCGCTGATCGTAATCCTCGCCCAGATGGGTTCCTTCGTTCCCGCCCGCTCCGCCCGCCTCAGCGTAATCGACCGCGTCTTCACTCGCATCGGCGCCAGCGACAATCTGGCCCGCGGCCGCTCCACTTTCATGGTCGAGATGACGGAGACCGCGGCGATCTTGCACACTGCAACTGCCCGCTCCTTAATCTTGCTCGATGAAGTCGGCCGCGGCACCTCCACCTATGACGGCCTCGCCATCGCCTGGGCCGCCATCGAATATCTCCACGCCCGCGTGCGCGCCAAAACTCTCTTCGCCACTCATTATTTCGAGCTCACCGAATTAGCCGAACAACTTTCAGGAGTGAAGAACTACCACGTCTCGGTAAAGGAAACCGGTGGCGGAATCGCGTTCCTGCGCAAAGTCGAACCTGGCGCCGCCGACCGTAGCTACGGCATCGAAGTCGCCAAACTCGCCGGCCTGCCCAATGAAGTCATCACCCGCGCTCGCGAAGTCTTAACCGAGCACGAATCCGCTGAACGCGAACTCACCAGCCACCTCTCGCCCGGAGCCACGCCTCCACCGACGCAGCTCACCATCTTCACCCCAATATCGCAGCCGGTTCTGGAAAAACTTCGTGAGGTAGATCTGAATCGTCTCACGCCGCTAGAGGCGCTCAATTTGCTGGCGCAACTCAAAAAAGAAATTTGAGATGAAAGTGCGCGCGAACCACATCTCGAAGCAGAACATCGGCCAAGTCCTCATCGTCGGCTTCGACGCTACCGAGCTAACACCGCGCCTCAATTCCCTGCTCACCCGCCTCCAGCCCGCTGGCGTAATTCTCTTCGCGCGAAATATAAAAACTCCCGAGCAGACCTTCCGCCTCTTGCGCGATTGCCAGAAATGCGTCTCCACGCCGCTCTTCACCTGCGTCGACCTCGAAGGCGGCCAAGTCGATCGTTTCCGCGACGCTCTCGGCCCCATTTCCTCCGCCGCTGAAGTCTTCGCCACCGGCGATCGCAAACTCTTTCGCAAGCACGGCCAACTCATCGGAGAAAATTGCCGCGCCCTCGGCTTCAACCTCGACTTCGCTCCCGTCCTCGATCTAGCCTTCGACGCCTCGCGCAGCGTGATGAGTTCCCGCGCCGTTTCCGCCAATCCGCGCGAAACCGTAACCTACGCTCGCGAATTTCTCGCCGGCCTGCGCGCCTCCAACGTGCTCGGCTGCGGCAAGCACTTCCCCGGCCTCGGCGAAGGCACCCTCGACAGCCATCACGATCTCCCCGTAATCGAAAAGTCTCTAAAGAGACTTCTGGCTGAAGATTTGCTTCCCTATCGCCTGCTCCGCGCGTCGTTACAGTTAATCATGATTTCGCACGCTGCCTATCCGCGGGTCACTCATGATCGCACTCCAGCGTCGCTATCCCGAATCTGGATCACCGACATCCTGCGCAAGCGTATCGGCTACCGCAGCTTGATCGTATCCGACGATCTGGAAATGGGTGGAGTCTTATCCGCAGCTCCCATTGGCGAAGCCGCCGTCGAGCACATTCGCGCTGGTGGAGATCTTTGCCTGATCTGCCATCGCGAAGATTACGTAACGCAGGCCTACGATGCGCTCATCAGGGCTACAGAGCGCGACCCAAAATTCTCTCGCCGCGCCGCCGACTCCGTGCGCCGAGTGCTCGCCTTCAAAAACAAATCGGCGAAACTTCTGCGCGCGACGGCGACAACTCCTTCCGCCGCAACCGTCGACAAGCTTTCGCGCAACCTCTGGCAATTCGGAGAGCAGATCCGGCTGGCAACTCTAATGCGCGCGGATACGACGGACCCGAAATCGGTACCTCGCAAGGCCCCCGGCAAGATTGTCCGGCCCGCATGACGAAAAAACCAACGATCGTAGCGGGAGTGATGAGTGGCACCTCCGCCGACGGCATCAACGTTGCGTTGGTTCGCATGAAGCCCCTTCGACGATCGCGCGAAACAAACACGCAGTCGCGAAAGAGCTTCCAACTCATCGGCCACGCAGAATATTCGTACCCGAAGAAAGTGCGCGCGGCCGTGCTGGCCGTGATGAACGCCACACGAGCCAGCGTCGCCGATCTGGCTCGCCTGAATTTCCTTCTCGGCGAACTCTACGCCGACGCCATCCTTGCCACTCAACACCAGTTGCGAGTGCAAGCCGATCTAATCGGCTGCCACGGGCAGACGCTCTATCACCAGGGCGAGCCCGCGCGTTTTCTCGGTCGCCAACTCACCGCAACATGGCAGACCGGCGAACCGGCAATCATCGCAGCCAGAGTAGGCGCTCCGGTTGTCTCGGATTTTCGTCCCGCAGACCTGGCCGCCGGAGGCAAAGGCGCACCCTTGGTTCCTTTCCTCGACTACATATTTTTTCGCGATGCGCACACTGGACGAATCGTGCAAAACATCGGTGGCATCGCCAACCTCACGGCCCTCCCCGCCGGCGCAACTCTCGACCAAGTGATCGCCTTCGACACCGGCCCCGGCAATATGGTGATCGATGCTGTCACCGACCATCTATTCCACCAACCGTTCGATCGCGGAGGGCGAATCGCCGCATCCGGCAAAGTGCAAGATGAAGTCATTCACAAAATGTTGCAGCGCGATTTTTTCCGCAAGCTGCCTCCCAAAACAGCCGGCCGCGAAGAATTCGGTCGAGAATTCGTTCGCGAATTCCTGCAAGCCTGCGGGCGACGCCCCAAACCAGATATCGTCGCCACGGCCTCAGCGCTTACGGCAAAGTCAATCGCCGCTGCTATACAGCGTTACACGACACAAAACCCAACGCGTAAGCAGCGCTTTTACGAAATGATTCTCTCCGGCGGTGGCGCGAAAAATTCCACGCTGGTATCCATGTTAACCAGCGAACTCACCTCGCTCGGCTTGCGCCTCCGGTTCTCCGACGAATTTGGCCTTCCCTCGGCCGCAAAAGAAGCGGTCGCCTTCGCCATACTCGCTCACGAAACCTGGCACCAGCGTGCGTCCAATGTTCCGTCGGCAACTGGGGCAAAGCGTCCAGCAATTCTGGGCAAGATTTCGTATCCTTAAACAGTCGATTACGAGAAAGGTCAGTCATGCCGGTTTACGTCGCACTGTTGCGCGGAATCAATCTCGGTGGACACAAGAAAATAAAGATGGAGGAGCTTCGTGCTTCGCTCGCGGCGATGGGCTTCAATGAGGTGAAAACCTATATTCAGAGCGGAAACGTCGTATTCAAAGCCGCAACAATATCAGACCGAGCGCTCTCCAGGAAAATCGAGGTCAGCATTCTTTCAGACTTTGGCCATTCCGTCTCGGTTATCATTCGGACCGCAGAAGAGATCAAGCAGGTGATTGCCAATAATCCTTTTCTGAAACAAGTAGACATTGATCAGACAAAGCTGCACGTAATGTTTCTCCCCGAACCGCCCGCACAACCCGCTCTCAAGCAACTGGAAATTCTTGTTCTCAAGCCTGATCAATTCCGCTCCCTCGGCAAAGAACTTTATTTTTATCTTCCCAACGGCGTCGCGGAAAGCGCTGTAATGAAAAAGCCGATCGATCGCGTTCTGGCGATTCCGACAACCATGCGAAACTGGAGAACCGTTAACACCATCCAGCAAATGTGCGTGGACTTCCGTTGATGCGCCGCACAATTTTTATTCTGGCAGCGCTTGCGCTAGGTCTCGCGCAGATCTCGTGTTCCCATAAGGCCGATCCCAACACGCTGGTCATGCTAATCGAGTCCAGCCCCACCAATCTCGATCCCCGCATCGGAGTCGACGCGCAATCGGAGCGCATCGACAATCTCATCTTCGACGACCTCCTCTCCCGCGGCGACAATCTCGATGTTGCCCCCGGCCTCGCCGAACGTTGGGAGATCCCCGATCCCCTCACCTACATCTTTCACTTGCATCACGGCGTAAACTTCCACGACGGCCGCCCGCTCACCTCACACGATGTGAAATGGACTTTCGATTCTCTTCAAGGTAAAGTCCGCACCACCAAAACAGCCGTATACCGTTTCGTCGATCGCATCGACGCGCCCGATGACTACACCGTCGTCTTTCATATGAAAGAACCCACCGCAACCCTGCTGTGGAACCTTTCCGACGGCGCCATCGGCATCGTCCCCTACGGCAGCGGCGCCGAAATGACCACGCATCCCATTGGCTCCGGCCCCTTCAAATTCGTCAGTGCCGAAACCGATAAAGAAGTCATCCTCGAACGCAACGACAATTACTGGGGCGCGAAACCGAAACTCACCAGCGTTCGTTTTGCCGTGGTTCCCGACGCAACCACCCGCGCCCTCGAACTGCGCAAAGGCAGCGGCGACGCCACCATCAACGCGCTCACGCCCGATACTGTCCTCACCCTTCAGCGCGACCCCTCCCTCGCCGTCGAACGCGCTCCCGGGACCGTTCTCGCCTACATGGGATTCAATCTTCGCGATCCTATCCTGCGCGACGTTCGCGTCCGCCAGGCAATCGCCTATGCGTTCGATCGCACTCCAATGATCGAATATCTCTGGCGCGGCGAAGCGCAACCCGCCCGCAGCATCCTTCCCCCGCAAAGCTGGGCCTACAACGGAAACGTTCCTGCCTACGATCACGATCCCGAAAAAGCTCGCCAGTTGCTCGATTCCGCCGGTTATCCAGCCGTCAACGGAATTCGCTTTCACCTCACCATGAAGACTTCCACCGACGAAAACACTCGTCTCATGGTCGCCGTCATGCAGCAGCAGTTGCGCGAAGTTGGAATCGCGCTCGACATCCGCACCTTCGAATTCGCCACATTCTTCGCCGATGTGACTCACGGCGCCTTCCAGCTTTACAGCCTTCGCTGGATCGGAGGCAACGAAGACCCCGATATTTTTGAATACGCCTTTCACTCGGCGAAATTCCCGCCCAACGGCGCCAATCGCGGCTACTATTCAAACCCAAAAGTCGATGCCCTCATCGACCAGGCGCGCCGCGAAGTCGATCAGAACAAACGCAAGTCACTCTATGCCGAACTGCAACTGATTCTCGCCGACGAACTCCCCTACATCGATCTCTGGTATCTCGACAACGTTCTCGTCCACAACAAACGCGTGCGCAATCTGCAATTAAATCCCGCCGGCAACTACGACTTTCTTCGCACCGCGGAACTCGCTCCCTAGACGCACATCTGGGAACAGCCGCCCTCGGCCGTCCAGTCGAGCGCAGCTCGACACCTTCCGCCGCAATAACACGCCAACTCCGCGTGTTACCATCGAACTTCGTCTTTCTCATGCGGATTCTCTTCATCGGCGACATTTTCGGACGCCCCGGACGCACCATCGTCAAGGACCGTTTGCCCGGCATCGTCCGTGATCAGCTCATCGATCTCGTCATCGCCAACGGCGAAAATTCCGCCGCCGGCTTCGGCATCACGCCCGCTCTCGCCGAAGAACTCTTCGAACTAAATATCGACGTCATCACCACCGGCAACCATGTTTGGGACAAACGAGAGATCCTCGACTATTTTCAAATGGTCGAAGGCAACGGCAACAGTCCGCAACGGCGCATCTTGCGCCCCGCAAATTATCCGGCGGATATGCCCGGCTGGGGCCTGTATCAAGGTCGGAAAGGCAACGTTCCCTACGCCGTAATCAACCTGCAAGGCCGCGTCTTCATGGCCTCAAACGACGATCCCTTTCGCACCGCCGACCAGCTTCTGCAGAAAATCGACGCCAAAATAATCTTCGTGGATTTCCACGCCGAAGCCACCTCCGAAAAAATTTCCATGGGCTGGTATCTCGATGGCCGGGTGACCGCCGTGGTCGGCACGCACACGCACGTCCCCACCGCCGACGAACGCGTGCTCCCCAAAGGAACCGCCTACGTCACCGATGTCGGCATGACCGGCCCCTACGACAGCGTGATCGGCGTAAAAAAAGAACTCGTCGTCAACAAATTTCTCAACGGCATGCCCGTACGCTTCGAGCCCGCCACCGGGGATGTCCGCTTGTGCGCCGTAATCATCGATTGCGACGAGACTACCGGCAAAGCCCGCGACATCGAGCGCCTCATGCTGAGCTGATCGCTTCCCGCAAGAGATCCACATCCTTCCGTTCTATCGACGCCATCCTGCAGAAATTGTGGAACAAGAACCAAAACGTGGAGCAGGAACTAAATGTCCGCCCTCGGCTGCTCTTCGCAGCGAGGCTCCGAGCCAGGTTTCAATCCAAGGTACCCGGCACTTCTGGCTCTCTCAGGAAAGCGGCACGGCGGGTTAGAATCATCCGAATGCGTAGGCTCAAGTTCAATGCCACGGTCTGCCTTCTGGCTCTTGCGGCCGTCCCGTTATTCGCCGCCAGCGATGCGTCCGTGGACGCTCCCATCATCTCCTGCGGCAATGGCGTGCCCGGAGGCATCAGTTGTGTTCCTTCGAAGAAAGATGAGAAACAAGCGCGCACTGCCTACGCTCGCGGACTGAAGCTCGAAGAACACAAACATATCGACCAGGCCTTTCTGGAATTCGACGAGGCCTCCCGGCTGGTCTCCCAGGACACGAAATTCTTCGCGGCGCGCGAGGTTGCGAAGTCGCAGTTGGTGTTTCAGCACATAGAGCGCGGCGATACCCTGCTGGCCGATGGCCAGCGCGACCCCGCAGTTGCGGAGTACCGCTCCGCCCTCAAACTCGATCCCGACAACGACTACTTGCAGACTCGCCTGGCGGAAGCGCTCCGTACGGATGACTCCGCCAAGCCCACCCCTTCGCCGCTGCTCGCCGAATCCGCTGAAATCCATTTGCGGCCCAGGCCGGAAGTGGCGACCTTTCACTATAGCGGCGATGTTCGTGACCTGTTCACCGAATTGGCTTCCGCTTACGGCGTTAATGCGGAGTTTGACGACTCCGTCCAGCCCATGACGGTTCGTTTTTACGTCGACGATGTTGACTTCTTCACCGCTCTCAACCTGGCCTGCCGCGTCAGTAAAACCATGTGGTCGCCGCTCGACGCTCACCAGTTCTTAATCGCAAAAAACACTCCAGAAAATCACAAACAATTTGATCGCATGTCGCTGGCAACTTTTGTTGTGCCGGGAGGCAGTACTCCCCAAGAGGCGACTGAACTCGTCAGCTCTCTGCGCAACATCTGTGAGTTCCAGAAAATAAGTCCCGGGCAAAATGGAGTCCTCGAAGTGCGCGCTCCCCAGGCGATGTTGAGAGCCTGTACTACTCTCATGCAACAGTTGAACAGCGAGGCGCCCCAGGTTTCGCTGACTATCGAAATCTATCAGATCAGCCATAACCTCACCCGTAACATCGGCCTGCACATTCCCGACACGTTCAACTTGTACAATATTCCGGTCGCGGCGCTCGCCGCCCTCGGCGGACAAAGCATCCAATCCCTCGTCAATCAGCTGATTTCTTCCGGCGGAATCAACCAGGCCGGAACCTCCGGACTTTCCGGCCTGCTCGCACAATTACAAGGCCAGGGGAATTCGATTTTCAGCCAACCCCTGGCTACCTTCGGCAGCGGCCTTTCATTTTCCGGATTGAGCCTCGATCAACTCAGCGCCGCTCTTTCCCTCAACGAGTCGTGGTCTCGTGCCGTCAGCCGCGCCACCTTGCGCACCGGCCAAGGCAAAGAGGCCACCTTCCACGTAGGCGAGCGATATCCTATCCTGAACGCCTCTTACGCGCCCATCTTCAACTCCCCGCAAATCTCCCAGGTGCTGGGCAATCAGAGCTACGTCGCGCCCTTTCCTTCGGTAAGCTACGAAGACTTGGGGCTGAATATCAAAACTACCGCCGTTATTCACGGAGCTTCAGACGTGAGTCTGAAGCTCGACTTGCAGATGCGCTCCCTGACCGGTCAGAGCGCGAACGGAGTGCCCGTCATCTCCAATCAGGAATATGACGGCAGTATCCGGCTTCAGGATGGCGAGCCCGCCGTGATCGCTGGACAAATCACAAGCAGCGATATTCGCTCCATGACTGGTATTCCCGGCCTTGGCGTCATTCCCGGCCTCAATCAAGCCATGGTGAATAATTCCCTCACCACTGAGAACGATGAACTGCTCATCGTAATCACTCCTCACATCGTGGCCGCCCGCAACCTGAAGACCGACGCGATCTGGGTAACCCAGAATTAGCGGTAACAAGGTAAGACCGGGCGCATTAAGGAATAGCGGCCCGCTTCAGTCGCCTGGAAGGGTAGCCTCGACGTACTACGCTGCTGCGCGCCTTCTCTCACGGCGTGGAAAACCGTCGCTTTCAGTCCCGTGGAAGAGCGGCGCTTCAGCGCCGCGTTAAGCGCTCAAACCACTGCGGGCTTTAGCCCCTGTGGCCGCTCCACTGACGCGCATCGGGAAGCCAGAGACCTGCTCTCTCACTTCCCTTGCTTCGCCGCAAAGTCCACCAACCGCTTCAACGCCTCCGCCGGAACCTGGCTTACATTCCCAATGCTTCGGCCGTTGATAAACAAGGTTGGCGTGCCATTCACGTTCACCGCTTTACCCAGCGCAATCGAAGCATCCACCCGGGTCTTGGTCGCAGGCAGGCCGGCGCAAGCCGCTATATCCGCGCCCTTCGCGCCCGCTCCGTCCGCCAGCGCGGTCAGCTTCTGATCGGCGTTTTCGGCCGTAATATCGGACTGAGTTTCATAGGTCTTGGCAATAAATTTCCAGAACGCGTCGTTGGAAGCCTGCGCCACACAATCGGCATAAGCCGCGCCTTTCGCCGCCCAGTTGTGCATCTCGAGTGGAAAATTCTGAAACACAAAGCGCGCATTCGGCTCGGCTGCGATCAGCCCCTCGATCCCAGGTTGCGCCGCTTTGCACGCCGGACATTGCAGATCGCCAAACTCCACGATCGTGACCGGCGCATCTTTCGGTCCGCGCGCGGGTCCGGTAATTCCTTTTTCCAGTATCTTGTTCACCCGCTCAAACGGTTTCGCGCCGAACGGAATAATCTCGCCTACCACCGCATGTTCCCCATCTGCGGTTACGTAAAACCGGTTGGCCTGCTGCCCCTGCGGGCTGGCCAGAACCACGTCAACCTGCGCCAAACCCGGCACCGGCGCCGGTTTGATGCTGGAAACTTTCCAGGTTACGCCCGGCTCATAGCCAAAAGTCTGCTGCATGAACGAATCCACCGTGGCTTCCGAGGGAAGATTCACCGCGGGACTATTCATGGAGGGTGCGGCGGCTTTGTCCCCGGCTTTCCCCTTCGCCGACGATTGTGCTGCCCCCAAACCGCATGTCAGTAATAGGACGAGAACTGTCTTGATCGAACGACGCATGATTTCCTTTCAACTCGAATTAAGAATCTCTTTTAAATAAGCTCACAGAATATAACCACTGCGAAACCGGAGCTCCTCAAACTTCGCTCTTCGCCGCAATCGGCAGCCGCCGCCCGTACCCAAAGGCCTTCGGAGTAATCTTGATCCCCGGCGCCGCCTGCTGCCTCTTGTACTCCGCGCGATCCACCATTCGCAGAACACGCCGCACCACTTCAATATCGAACCCATGATCCGCCGCGATGCGCTCGGCCGAGTGCGCATCTTCCACGTAATCCTCCAGCACCGCGTCCAGAATTTCGTAAGGCGGCAACGAGTCGCTATCTTTCTGATCCGGCCGTAACTCCGCCGATGGCGGCTTCTCCAGAGTATCCTGCGGAATCACCGGACGCCGCCAATTCACGTAGCGGCTCAGCCGGTAAACCAGCGTCTTCGGCACATCCGAAATCACCGCCAGTCCGCCCACCATATCTCCGTAAAGTGTACAGTAGCCCACCCCCAGTTCACTTTTGTTGCCGGTGGAAAGTACGATGGCGCCGAATTTATTCGAGAGTGCCATCAGCAGCGTGCCCCGCGCCCGCGACTGAATATTCTCCTCGGTCACATCTTCTTTCCGATTCGCGAATACATCCTTCAAAGTTTCCCGGTACGCTTCCACCGCGCCGTTAATTGAAAGCACTTCAAACCGAATGCCCAGATTCTTGGCCAACGCGCGCGCATCCGCAATCGATCCCGCCGAAGAGTAAGGCCCCGGCATCCCCACGCCAATCACATTCTCCGGTCCCACAGCGTCGGCCGCAATCACCGCGGTGAGCGCTGAATCGATCCCGCCGCTCAGTCCGATAATGGCTTTTTGAAATCCGCACTTACGAATGTAGTCGCGCGTCCCCAACACCAGCGCCGAATACACGCTGGCTTCTTCGCCTTCGATCTGCTCATGCATGTCGCCGGTCAGCGTTTTTGAATCGAAGTAAACCAAATCCTCTTCAAACGAACGTCCCTGCGCGATGATCTTCCCTTCCGCATTCAGCACGACACTCGAACCGTCAAACAGCAAGCTGTCGTTGCCGCCGACCTGGTTCACCATCGCAACCGGAACTTTATGCTGCCGCGCAATCGAGGCCAGCATGTCTCGCCTCACTTCGCGCTTGCCAATCCAGAAAGGCGACGCGGAAATGTTCAGAACAAAATTGCCGCCCGCGCGAACCAGCGCCTCGATCGGATCCACTACATAAAGCCGCTTCGGCCAGAACAGCTTATCGTTCCACGCGTCCTCGCAAACTGTGAGCGCCATGCGATTCCCGCAGAAAGGAAAAAGCTCCTGTGATTTTGCCGGAGCAAAGTTGCGCATCTCGTCAAAAACGTCATAGGTCGGCAGCAGCATCTTCGATTGCAGGAATGCGATCTTCCCGTCCTGCAACAGCGCCGCAGAATTCATCACCGACTTGCCCGTATCAGAGTTAGCCGGAGTCACCAGCCCACAAATTACTGCGATCCCGCGCGTTGCTTCGGCAATTCGCTCCGCACTCTCACGATTGCGCGCAACAAACGAAGGCCGCTCCACCAGATCCCGCGGCGGATACCCACACACGGAGAGTTCCGGAAACAATATCAGCCCCGCGCCAGCCGCCTGCGCGCGCCGCGAAAACTCAATCATCTTTGCCGCGTTGCCGGAGAAATCTCCAACCGTCGGATTAATCTGCCC
This sequence comes from uncultured Acidobacteriaceae bacterium, assembly GCA_963813205.1. Lineage (GTDB taxonomy): Bacteria > Acidobacteriota > Terriglobia > Terriglobales > Acidobacteriaceae > Sulfotelmatobacter. The sequence continues at coordinate 70,833 of CAWEYI010000020.1, forward strand.
AAGCGCAATCTTCACATCTGTAGTGTAAAGCCGAGGTCAGCAGAGGGGAAAGCTGGAATGGAATTCGGGCTTCGGCCAAAGCTCGCGATGTGGACAAGAACAGCTCTATGCCTTGGTGGGCGAGGCGATGAGAGCAGCGCTCGTCCCGGCACCCGCCGCGGCCGCATTCGTCAGCGGCGCGCGGCCCGGCTCGGCAATCTCGCGCTTCAAACAAAGATCCATAGCCGCCGTTATGCTTCGAACTTCCTGCTGCTTCATCGCCAGCCATCGGTCAAACTTCGATTTCTCCCGCGCCGCCTCATCCAGATTGCGCTTCACCCGCCCCGCATACTGCAGCTTTACCCGCTCCAGCTCTTCCTCAATCCGGATATTTTCTTCCGTCTTCCGCGCCCACTCCGCTTCGATCAGCTTCGTCTGCTCAGCCTCATAGCGGTCCAGTGCCTCTTGACGCGTCTTCGCATCCTGCTGCACCTGCCCCAGCGAAATGTCGGCCGCCTCCAATGCCACCATCACTGCCGCTCGCTTCGTCTCATTCGCCAGCCCCACCATATGTTCGCTGTTCAGCATTTCGACTACTTTGTGAATGCTGTACCCCTTCTTGGAATTCGCAATTCCAGCGGCCCGGTAGATCTCTTCCATGGGCAACAGGTCGACTTGAAAACCAGCGACGCACTCTGTCTTGCGATCCTCAGCTTCCTTCTTTGCGGATGAATCTGCCTGCTGCATGGAATTCTCCCTTCCCTTCTCGCTCTGACCGTGCTCACTGCCTTCTGCGCTCGGGCTCTCCCGGTTGCTTTGCCAGGGTGCCAGTTCGAGCCATTTGCGTGCCATAGATTTTTTCTCCCTCGGAACTTCCTTCATTCTTGCTGGCTGCGTTGCCCGAAATCTGCTTCGCCGGTGCGCCCCAAAATCATCCGCGGGTCGAATACGATCTCCGCGATGGCCCGGGACCGCCGGCCCATTTTCACCTTCCACTCCGCGCTCAACCCCGCGCACGGGTGCAACCGGCACACCGCTCGCCAAGCGCTTGTCGGGCTCACGTTCTATCGCGGGCTTCGCCGCAGAAGCCCTACTTGCTGTCTTTTCCTGTGACGCGGGCTCAGTCTGCACAATGGCTTGCTTTTCAGGTGGCGTAACTCCAGCTTCCCGCTGCAAACCGACCACATAATCCCAGCCCTCGCTTCGGCAGTACTTAACGACTCCGGAAAACTCCTCGAAGCGGCCTCGCACTCTCAGCTTTGCGCCCACTTCGACCGACTTTTTCATCCGTATACATGCGCCACTCAGCGATTTGTCTTCCAGCCGCGCGGGCGCACTCAGCAACTTTCCGGGTGCATCCTCCCACGACACCTCCGCCAGCATCATCACCGCAATTCGACTTTCGCGCGCAGCGGTGCTCATGCGAAGTCTATCGGCAATAAATAAAATGAGTTCATAACCGGAGGAATTTCTGATTCTCGGCTTAGAACGTTCCCATTCTGGATTTGATCCGGAAATACCTCTAATCATCATCTCCCGCCGGAAGCACCGTATGCTTCGGCGCTGGCATGGGCGCGTCGCCTTTTTCATCCCGCCACAGAACTTTATTCAGCCGCGCAGCTCCTGCCGCATCCGGCCGCGAAAAATCCATCTTCGTCGATTCCTTTCCCCCCGGCGCATCCCGCTTGTTGGTCTCATAGATCAGTCCGTTTTTCAGATTGCGGTAGTCCGCCTGAAACGCAGCCTGCTCACCCGCACCGGAAAACATAGGTCCCATCAGCGGCGCATAAGCGTCATTCTGGTTCATCGCCGGTAGCCCCAGCAGCATCTCCATCGTGTGAATCAGATTCACCGTCGTGTAAAACCGGTGGTCCACATAAGGCGCGCTCGCGGTTCCCGGTGAATATTTACTCACCACAAATGCGATCGATCGGTGCGCATCCACATGGTCCGCGCCATTCTGCGCGTCGTCTTCCAAAATAAATATCGCAGTATCGTCCCAGTAGGGGCTGTGTGAAACCGCGTCGACCACGCGTCCCACAGCCAAATCGTTATCCGCCACCGAGGCCTGCGGACGCGGCTTCTCCGGCCGCGTGCCTCCCGTATGATCGTCCGGAAAATAGAGCAGCACGAACGCCGGCAATTCAAATTCCGCCCCTTCGTTCTCCTCCCGCGCCCTCTTATAAGCCGCGAATTCGTTCAAAAACTCATCCGCGCGAAGCTGGTCAGGATAATCCGTATTAAAGTCGGGATACAACGGATCAAAATGATCTCGTAGCACCGCCTTGGCCGCCTTCACTCCGCTGAAAAGCGGTACCGCCCATGGCCACGGACTCGACCCCCCATGCGGGTTGCCCACATTCGGCTCCAGATCATCGCCTTTCTCCACATCCGTCCGCGGACATGCCGCTTCCTCCTGCGAGGGCGTTCCCTGCTTCGGCGATGAAGCCTTTTGAATTTTATTGCACCACTCCGCATTCACATACTCGCCATAATCGCGATAACTCACCCCATGTCGCGACAGATTGTCCCAAAGAAATCCGGTGGAAGGATCGTCGATATCCGCTTCCTTGTGATCCAGCGGAAACTCTCCCGCAACCGTTCCCTGAAAATCATACGTCCGCTCTTTCCCGCGGTAGGCAATCTGCCACGTCTTCTCGTTGTAATCACTGGTAATGGCCGCCGTTGACCACAGATGCCCGTCGCCGGAAACTTCCCCGCTGTCGTAAAAGTTATCCAGCACGCCAAACTGCAATGCCAGCTTATGCTCATTGGGCGTAACGTCAGCTCCGTACATGGTCAAAGTGGAATCGCCATTGCCGGCTTTCAGATCGCCCAGAATCTGATCGTAAGTGCGGTTTTCCTTGATCACATAAATCACATGCTTGATCGGATTCTTTCCTCCCGCAAACTGAATCGTCCCTGGATCAGCGTGCAGCAGATTATCGTTCTCGACGGTTCGCGTAAGTTCGTTAAGCTTTTCCAGTGTGGAAGGAATATTCAGCCGCGCAATCGATCCCCGCAAGAGCGTCGCAATATAGGCATGGTCGTGGTGTTTCAACTCCCACTCGGTCTTTCCCTCACGATTGTTCGGCCCCGTCCCTTCACCTTTAGCCGTGGCGATCAGCAAATCATCTCCATGCACCGCGAGCGCACTCGGATACCAATCGGTGGGGATGAATCCTAGAGGAAACAACGTGGCCGCTTCGTCGCCCTCCGGCTTTGGCTCGGCTGAGGTATCAAATACCGCCACTGCATTCGAAGAAGCATCCGCTACAAATAATCGCTTTCCATCCGCGGACTCCGCCAGCGCGCCAGGATAAGTTCCGGAAAATTCCTGACCCTTGATTTTCGTGCTCAGCAGCGCAACCATCTGCGCGCTCTCAGTAGAAACCACCGCAACCGCGTCCGCATTCGACAACGCCACGTAAAGCAGCTTCTCATCCGGACTGAGCAACATCGCCGTCGGATGCGAGCCCGGCGCAATCGGATCCTCCGGCTCCTTCAACTTGATCCACCGCGTGACCTTCCCATCGGTCAAGTCCAATTCCGCAACCTGCGACCCATTCCACAAGCTGCACCACCCGCGCCGTCCATCGCGCGTTGCCGCAACCGCATAAGGAAAAGACGCTGGCACCAACCGGTTGGTACTCAAATCAAAACTCTGCAGCACCTTGCCACTCGCTACGTCCAGCAGCACCACATTGTCGGAAAGATTGTTCGCCACAAGAAGTTGGTCTTTATGTTTTCCGCGGCCTTGCCCGCCGGCCAGCGCCAGCCCCGCCGGATAGGGAATCGCCGTCCCAGCCATCGTCTTCCGCAATTCAATCGAAACTTTCTTCTCCGCCGCCAGCGTCTGCGGACCAATCGGAATAAACCGCTCCGCCTCAACCTTGCCGCCATGGAATTTGTAAACCGCAATTCCATTCCCCGTGTCGCCCTCTTTCTCCCCACTCGGATCAGTGATCGATCCCACCGAAGCGTAAAGATGTTTTCCATCCGAGCCAAACACCAGCCCAAGAAAATAACTCTGATGCGCGTTCTCCCCAAATCTCCTATCCGGATAATCCGCCAGTCGATTCGTCTTCAAATCCAGTACCGCAATCGATTGCGTCCCCAGCGTCTCCTGAGTGCCATACCCATCGTTCAGCAAAGCCGCGTAGCGCCCGCTCGGGCTGATCGCAATCGTCGCGGGAAAACTATTGGTACTTCCAATGAGCCCCGGCGCTGGAACAGTCAACCGCTTGCTGGTAGAAAGCGGGATCGACGATTGCCCAGGCTCAACTTCCTGTGCCAAAAGCGCTATTCGCAGAGAAACAAATGCGGTAGCGAAAAAAACAATGCGGGAGAATCGGATCACGCAGGCCTCCGGTTAACTAATCTGCGAGCGGAGATGAAGCAGAGATGAGCCTAATCGAAGCGGGAATCCCCGGTCAAAGCACGATGGATTGGAAAAGTATCTGACTAAGAAAGACGCGGAACGTCGCACCACGGAAAAGCCGTTATAGAAGTTAGGACGAAACCGGAATCTTCCTAAGCTCCCGAAGCTCTCGACGAGCCCTCAACCCCAGCCCCAGGCTCCGGATGCTCCTCCGCGCCAACATTGTGCCGGACATCCGCTCCCTGCACCCAGAAGATCACATCCTCGGCAATGTTCGTGGCATGGTCGGCCACGCGCTCCAGATTGCGCGCAATCAGCAGCGCATCGAGCGCCTGCCGCACCACGTCCGGACGCTGGTTCATCGTCTTCACCAGTTGAATGAACGCATCATCCTTCATGCGATCCACCACGTTATCCATTTCAAGCACGGCCTGCGCCAGCTCAACCTTGCCTTCAATAAATGACTCCAACGCCCTACGAACCATGGCGCTTACCGCAGCGCCCATTCGCGCGATATCCACCGGAAGGTCAACGCTCGGCAGGTCCATCATGTCCATCACGCGTTCCGCAATGTTCACCGCCTGGTCGCCTACGCGTTCCAGATCAGAATTAATCTTCGTCACCGCGAGAATAAATCGCAGATCCACTGCCATCGGCTGCTGCATGGCCAGCAGGTCGAACGCCGCCTCGTCAATCTCCCGTTCCGAAGTATTGATCAGGCTCTCGCCTTCGAGAACCATCTGGCAACGCGTGAGATCGCGATCAATGTAAGCCTGCCGGGCGCGGTCCACGGCCTGCTCCGCCAATCCGCCCATGCGGAGCAACTTCTGCCGCAAATCGTCCAACCCCTGCTGAAAGCGCGTGCGCATTCTCTCAACCTTCCTTATTCAAAACCGCTCTAACCGAATCTGCCCGTGATGTAATCTTCCGTCCGCTTGTGCGTCGGTTTGGTAAAGATTTTTTCCGTCTTATCGAACTCGATCATCTTACCCAGCAAAAAGAATCCCGTAAACTCGGCTACTCGCGCCGCCTGCTGCATGTTGTGGGTAACAATCACGATGGTATAACGCTCTTTCAATTGAAAGATCAGCTCTTCGATCTTGCCCGTAGAAATCGGATCGAGCGCCGAGCAAGGCTCATCCATCAGCAGCACCTCGGGCTCAACCGCCAGCGCCCGCGCAATGCAAAGCCGCTGCTGCTGCCCTCCGGAAAGACTAGCTCCGGACTTCTTATGTATCTGATCCTTTACTTCCTCCCACAAAGCCGCAGCCTCCAGCGAACTTTCCACAATCTGATCCAACTTCCGGCGGTCGCTAAAACCATTCAGCTTCAATCCCGAAGCCACGTTGTCGTAGATCGACATCGTCGGAAACGGGTTCGCCTTTTGAAAGACCATCCCCACCCGGCGCCGGAGCTGCGTCGCTGAAGTTCCGTTGTAAGCGTTAATCTCTCCAATGTGAACCTGCCCCGTAACTCGCGCCTCGGGAATCGTTTCATGCATGCGGTTCAAGCATCGGATGAACGTCGACTTGCCGCAGCCCGAAGGCCCAATCAGCGCCGTGGCGTGGTTGGCCGCCATCGTCAGCTGAATGTCGTAGAGAGCTTGTGTCTTCCCGTACCACGCATTCAGATTTTCGACTTTGATTCCCACGCCCATAGACTATGCGGCTCCAAACGTACCACGGCGCACCGCAAAGCGCACCGCCGCTACCGCGCTAACAATAAGGATAATCAGCACCAGCGCTCCCGCCCACGCCTGCCGGTGCCATTCATCGTAAGGGGAGATGGCGTAGTTGAAAATCTGCAGCGGCAGCGCGGCTGTCGGCTGATTCGCCCGCAGATTCCAGAATTGATTTCCGAACGCGGTAAATAAAAGCGGCGCGGTCTCGCCCGCTACCCGCGCAAACGCCAGCATGATTCCTGTAATCACGCCGGAGGTCGCAGTCCGCAATGTAATGGAAAGCGTTGTCCTCCACCGCGGAATCCCCAGCCCGTACGCTGCCTCGCGCAAAGCCCGCGGCACCAGCAACAGCATCTCTTCCGTAGTGCGCGTGATCGTAGGAATCATCATGATCGCCAGTGCCACTCCTCCAGCCAATGCCGAGAAATGCTTCTGGTACAGCACCACGATCGAATAAGCCACAATTCCCACCACAATCGACGGCACTCCGTTCAGCACGTCAGCCGTGAACCGGATCGCATCGCCAAACCGGTTGCGACCATACTCCGCCAAATAAATTCCCGCGCCCACTCCCAGGGGAACTCCGATCACACTCGCCAGCGCCAGAATGAAAACGGAACCCACAATCGCGTTCGCCATCCCTCCGCCCGCTTCCCCCACCGGCTTCGGCGTCTGCGTCAGAAATGCCCAGTTGATCGATCCCACTCCGCGATAAATCAGGTAGGCGAATATCGCGAACAACGGCACCAGCACCAGCACGACCGTGAGCACAGCCACTCCGGTCATCGCATGATCGGTGAGCCTCCGTCGCAAGGAGATCTGGGGAACAACATTCTCCGCGGAATTTTTAGTCTCAGGCACTGGCCCTCGCAGGTTGCCCGCGCGTTACCGACCACACCAGCAATCGCGCCAGCGCGTTGACCACAATCGTCACCAGAAACAGCGCCAACCCAATCTCAATCAGCGCCGCCAGATTCAAATCTCCCGTCGCTTCGCTGAACTCATTGGCCAGCACGCTCGCCATGGTATATCCCGGCGCAAATAAAGATTTCGCGATCTCGGGCCGGTTGCCGATCACCATCGTCACCGCCATCGTCTCGCCCAAAGCCCGCCCCAGCCCCAGGATGATCCCGCCCATAATTCCTGCCCGCGCGTTGCGCAGCACCCCCAGCCGGATCATCTCCCACCGGGTCGCGCCCAGCGCCAGCGCAGCTTCCCGCTGATGCTGCGGCACCACCATCAGCACCTCCCGCGTAATCGAGGAAATAATCGGAACGATCATGATCGCCAGAATAATTCCCGCCGCCAGCATGCTGATCCCATACGGTGGGCCGTCAAAAAATCCCGTCCACCCCAGCGTTCGCGACAGGAAAGGTTCCACATAATTGCTCAGGATCGGTACCAGCACAAAGATCGCCCACAGCCCGTACACCACGCTCGGAATCGCCGCCAACAACTCGACAAAAAACGAGAGCGGCCCGCGCAACACCTTAGGACACATTTCCGTGGTGAATACCGCAACTCCGATCGACAACGGCACCGCAATAATCAGCGCCAACAAAGAGGAGACTAGCGTTCCGTAAATGAATGGCAGCGCCCCAAATTTTTCGTTTACCGGATCCCAGTCACGCCCCGCAAAAAACTTGAAGCCAAAAGCGTGCCACGAAGGTCCAGAACGCAGCACAAGCTCATAGACGATCAGCACCAGCGTTCCCAGCACCGTCAAACCGCACAGCAGCATCGCGATCTTGAAGATCTGGTCGCCGGTTTCGCCTTTTTTCGAAAATGCATGGGAGGGACGTTTTTTTGCCGCGGCTTGATAGCTAACGTTTGTGGATTCTATAGGTTGCGGAGGAGGCATATCGGGCCGTGGTTGTGCGGGCAAGGCCATTCCGCTTTACCCTAGCAGAATCCTGTTAACAGGATGTTAAAATGAGCAAGCTTTTCGGGATTGCCTTTCCGCAGACAAGCCTGTATTTTCTTCTACCAATTCGTTTTGCCTATGTCGATTGATCCAAAGCGCGGACGCGAGGTTTTTCAAAACCTTGAACGGGATCTGGTCAAGCTCGCCTCAAAACCTCAGGCGAAGACGGTTCATCGTTTCCGTACCGGAACCCGCCGGCTTCAGATATTGCTCTCCGAACTTTCGCCCAAGCTCGATCACAGTGACAAGAAGCTTCTAAAACAGTTAGGCCGAATCCGCAAGCGTGCCGGCAAAGTTCGCGATCTCGACATGCAAGCGGCGGCTTTACGCAGCCTCAAAGTTCCCCGCGAACCGCGGCGCAAATCTCAACTGGTAAGCCATCTGATCGAACTCCGCGGCCAGCAGGAAAAAAAGCTTCGCAAGGAGATGGATAAACCTTCCATCCGCGAAATTCGCAAGCGCCTCAAACGTTCCGCCAAACACTTCCGTCCCCATGCCGGTCGCGACCCCTTGGCCGTTGCCCGGGCCATGCTCGACTCCCTGCATCGAACCGGCGCGCCTCTTACCGAGCCCATCTTGCACCAATATCGTATTCTCAGTAAGCGCGCTCGCTACGCCGCCGAATTCGCCATCCCGTCTCCCGCGTCCGAGCGCTTCATCGCCCAGATAAAACGCATACAGGATGCTCTCGGCGATTGGCACGACTGGCTCACTTTGACTCAAACCGCCACCGCCCATCTCGGCGACGTCCGCGAATCGCCATTAGTTGCCGAACTCCACAACGTCACCGGAGCGAAATACCGCCGCGCCATCGCTGCCCTGTCCCAAATTGGCAACGCTGCTGCACCCGGCTCGGATCACGCCGCCAGGCGTCCACCTGCGATTCCCGTGGGCGCAAATGCCAACACGGCGTCCGCGGCTTAGCCGCCATCCTTTTTTTGATGAACCTCACATACAACCGTATCCTCCGTCACGGCGTCTAACCGCAACTTCATGCTATGCAATTGCTCATGGGGACATTCCGTGCAGGACTCAATGACTTTCGCGCGCTGAACAGCCAGGCGAATTGCGACCTCTGTTCCATCAATCCCGCGGTGCTTCAATTTGATGTCCTTTCCGACCAGGATCGATCACGACAGCAGGGTGCATGCTGCACCGGATGTGCCTTCAACATCCTCGCGGCTCTTTCCAAGGTTAAACCCCAATCTCCCAAATAAAACTTCGACCTCCAACTGCCAACGATTCGCCAATGTCCCTGGCATCACTCTGTGTCCCCTGTGTCCCCCGTGTTAAAGGTTTGTTGTTCCTTTCGCGCTGCCCAGAACGGATGACTCCGCACCGCCGTCAATCCGCTCCCGAATCGCGAATCCTATCCTTGGGCATTACCCTGTGTCCCCCGTGTTAAAGGTTTGTTTGTTTTTACCTCGTTCTCCAAGCAACGGATGACTCACCATCCCCATCCCTGTAAACTGTTCCCCTCGCTTCCATGCCGACCTTTGCCGCCGTAGACATCGGTTCAAATTCCGTGCGACTGAAGATCGCGCGGCTCACCCGTGGCCATCTTCGCGAGATCCATGAAGACCGCGAAGTCACTCGTCTTGGCGAAGGCGTCTTCCGTTCCGGCTTTCTCACTCCCGAGTCGATGGCCGAAACCGTCAAAGTCCTCCGCCGTTTCCATCGCGCCACGCAACAAGTCGTCACCGATCCTGTCCGCGTCGTTGCCACCAGCGCTCTCCGCGACGCACGCAATTCCCAGGCTTTTCTCGAATGGGTTCGCTCCGCCACCGGTTGGACCGTTGAGATCATCTCCGGCCTGGAAGAGGCTCGCCTGATTCACCTCGGCCTCGTCTCCAACTTGCGCGTCGATAGCGCTCCCACCCTCATGCTTGATCTGGGCGGCGGAAGCTGCGAACTCACCGTCTCCACTCGCGGTCAGATTCGCGAAACCGTCAGCCTTCCCTTAGGCGCAGTCCGTCTCACCGACGAATTCCTGCGCCACGATCCACCGCGCAAAGGCGAACTCAAACGCCTGCAAGGTTTCATCGCCCGCGAAGTCAACCGCGTCTCGTCGCGCATCATCGCCGCCAAAGTCAAAAACGTAATCGCCACTTCCGGTACTGCCGATGCCCTCGCCATCGCCGCCAGCAACATTCGTAAGAACGGATCTCGACAGCGTCTCATGGTCTCCCGCGCGGAAATGACTCGCCTCGCCAAGCGCCTCGCTCGCCTGCCCCTCGACGAGCGCCGCAAGATTCAAGGCATTGGCCTCCGCCGCGCCGAGATCGTCATCGCCGGAGCCATGGTCTATCACGAGCTTCTCGACCGCTTGCACCTCAAGGGTTTTCGTTATTCGCCGCTGGGCCTGCGCGATGGTCTGCTGGCGCAAATGGCCGCCGAACACGATCGCAGCACGCGCTCCGGAAGGCAGATCGAATCCGAACGCTGGGAATCCATCACCAAGGCCGTGACTCACTACCGCGTCGACATGAAGCACGCGCTCGACGTACGTGACTCCGCGATGTTCTTATTTTCCGCGCTGCGTTCTGTGCACGGCCTCGCCCCAGAGTTCCGCGAGTGGCTCTCCGCCGCCGCCATGCTTTATGAGGTGGGAGACTACGTCAACCGCAACGGCCATCACCGTCACACCTACTACATCATTTCCAACTCGGAGATTCTCGGCTACACGCCGCAGCAGCGCCGTTTGATCGCCGCCATCGCCCGCTATTTAGGAAAGTCGCGCCCCACCTTAGATGAGCCTCCCATGAAGGCTCTCGACCCCGCCGAACGCCCGGGCGTGCAGAAGGCGATTATCTTGTTGCGCCTGGCGCGCGCCCTGAATCTTGGACGCACCCGCGCCGTACAAAAAGTTCGAGTCACTCAGAAGGGTGCAGACGTGCACCTGACTCTCGTCCCGCGCCGCCGCATGGGCGTGGATTTAGAACTCTGGGCCATCGAGAAAGACGCCCCTTATTTTCGCGAAGTGTTCGGCCGCGCACTTTCCACCGCCGCCGTATAAAGCGTACGCAGCGCCTTCGGCGTCAGGCACCACTGCAGCGTTCCCGAACTCCGCCGCATATCCACTCGCGCCACCGCGCCTTTTTTCAAGTCCACCGACGCTTCACATCCAGACTCACTGATCAGGGTTCCCAGAAACTGGCTCAAATTCGGATTATGGCCCACCACCATGATCGATTCCTGATTCGCATACTTTTCCAGCAACTTTCGGAAATCCGTAAAGCTCGCCTCGGGACGCAGCCCCGCATCCATCTGCAACTTGCCTTCGTATCCCATCTCATTCCCCACCAGCGAAGCTGTCTGCGTCGCCCGTTTCAATGGACTGGAAATAATCACGTCTACCTGCGCGTCAATCGCGGCCAGCGCACGTCCCACATATCCACACTGCTCGATCCCTTCTTTATCGAGCGCGCGTTTCTCATCCTTTTTCGGATTTACAAAATGTTCCCCGGCGCTGGCATGCCTTAAGAAATAAATAATCA
>CAWEYI010000021.1:0-28895 GCA_963813205.1 uncultured Acidobacteriaceae bacterium
ACGCACCTCGGGGCGTCATCCCGAACGGAGCCGTTTTTCAGGCGTAGTGAGGATCTCGCGGATGGTGAAGTCGGGATAGCCCACGCAAGATCCCTCAGCCGGCTGAAATGCGCCGGCTTTCGAGATGACGACTTGGAGGTGCGAGTCAGAATTCCAAACCGAGACACTACTAGTTGTGAAGGTTTGGCCTTTCGATCTCTCCCCCGCGTCTGTTAACATTGCGGCCACATGCTAGGACAGACGATCTCCCATTACCGCATTGTGTCAAAGCTCGGCGGCGGCGGGATGGCGTGGTCTGCAAGCTCAAGATGAGCGCCTCGGCCGCCGCGTGGCTCTCAAGTTCCTTCCTGAAGATCGGGCCCAAAATCCCCAGGCGCGCGAACGCTTTCAGCGTGAAGCCCGCGCCGCATCCGCGCTGAACCATCCCAACATCTGCACCATTTACGACATCGGCGAGTATGAGAACCGGCTCTACATCGTCATGGAATGCCTGGAAGGCACCACGCTGAAGTACCGCATCGAAGGCAAGCCCATACCGGTCGAACAGCTTGTGGACTTCGCCGCACAGGTGGCCGATGCGCTCGACGTGGCGCACGCCGCAGGAATTGTCCATCACGATTTAAAACCGGCAAACTTATTTCTGACCAAACGCGGCCAAGCGAAAATTCTCGACTTCGGATTAGCAAAAGTCTCGAGCGGACCGATGCCGCAGTTCGAGCCTGCCGGCGGATCGTTGCCGACTATGGCCATGGACGCCAATCTCACCAGTCCCGGCAGCACCGTGGGAACCGTGGCCTACATGTCTCCCGAGCAAGCCCGCGGAGAAGACCTGGACGCGCGCACCGATTTATTTTCTTTCGGCGCCGTGATGTACGAAATGGCCACCGGACGCCAGCCCTTCACGGGAAACACGTCAGCAATAATTTTCGATGCGATTCTGAACAAGCCGCCAACTGCGCCGGTACGCTTTAATCCCGATCTTCCTGCACAACTCGAGTCCGTCATTAACAAATGCCTGGAGAAAGATCGCACGCTGCGTTATCAAACCGCTGCCGATCTGCGCGCCGACTTGCACCGTTTGAAGCGGGATACACAGTCCTCCAAGGTCGCCGCAGTTTCGGGTTCGGTTGCCGCGGCACCGGCGCAATCAAAATCTCGAAAATGGCCGGTGATAGCCGCGGTGGTCTTTGCCTGCGCGATCGTCGCGGTCCTGGCCGGTGGTTATTTCGCCGGATGGTTCACCAAACAGCAGCCTTATACCCAAGCCGAATTAAAACCGCAACAACTCACCGCCAATTCCTCGGAGGATCCAGTCGCCGTCACCTCGGTTTCGCCGGATGGAAAATATCTTCTGTACGCTGATCTTGAAGGATTACATCTCCGCCTGCTTGGCACCGGAGAAACGCAATCTCTTCCCATTCCTGAAGCCTTCTGCTTCCGTTGAGCCCGCATCGAATGGTCCCAGGATGGGACCAAATTGCTGGTGAGTGGCCCGGTAGCCCAAGAGAAGCAAGGCATCTGGGTGATCTCCGTGATTGGCGCAACTTTGAAAAAGTTGCGCGACGACGCTCACGACGCATCGCTCTCGCACGATGGAACGAAAATTGTTTTTCGCGATGCCGTGAAACACGGTGTGTGGCTGATGGATGCCGACGGCGGCAACGCCCGAGAGTGGATGAAGCATGAAGCCGGCATGCATATTTTCTATCCGACCTGGCTTGCCAACGACAAGCGGATCGCCTATGCCAGGCTTTGGAACGCGAATGGCGAAGCGAAAGTGGTGCTGGAAAGCCGTGATGCGCAGGGCAATGATCCCGTCATTATGCTTTCCAATCCGCGGCTCAGCGATGAGAGTTGGGGCCAAGATGGACGTCTTATTTATTCTCTGCGTGAGCCGCCGCCCAATCAATACGACTCCAATCTGTGGCAGCTGCGCTTCGATCCCGAGACGGGCAAGGCCAAAGGAAATCCACGGCGCCTTACCGATTGGACCGGCTTCTTTTTCAACAATCCTGAGTTGACCACGGATGGAAAGCGTCTGGTCTTCCTCAATCACAAGGCGCAAAGCGATGTATATGTCGCCGAATTAGAAAATGGCGGAAACGCGCTGAAGACTCCGCAGCGGCTCACTCTCGACGACCGTGTCGATTGGCCCGGAGGCTGGTCGCTCGACAGCAAGACAATGTTTTTCTACTCCGATCTCGCTGGAAGCTTCGATATTTACAAGCAGGGAGTGGCCGATCGCAATCCCGAACCCATCGTGACCGGTTCGGAAGAAAAATGCGCGCCGCAAATCTCTCCCGATGGCAAATGGCTGCTCTACCTGCAGTGGCCGATGACGACGGAAAATGCGCAGGCCAACTCCGGAAAACTCATGCGCATTCCCATCGGCGGCGGTCCGGCAGAAACTGTGATGGACGTGAAAGGGGATTCGTTCGTTTCTTACGGCGATGATCCCACCAATACGTCTGGAGGCTATCCCAGCTTTCGCTGCACCTCGCATGCGCCGGGCACGTGCGTTCTCGCCGAAGCTGACGATACTCAGATTACGTTCTCCGCTTTCGATCCCGTGCAGGGACGAAAAGCAGAACTGGTCAAGGTTCCGGCAAACAAGGAATTAACCCGTTGGGATCTTTCACCCGACGGCAGCCGCGTCGCTCTCTCCGTGTTCGACTACAAAGTTGCCGACGCTCAAATCGTTCCTCTGAATGGCGGCGCGCCGCAAAAATTCTCGGTGATGCCATGGACTGAATTGGTTGCCGTAGCCTGGGCGGCGGACGGCAAGAGTTTATTTCTCGCCAGCTACTCTTCCCGCGGAACTTCGATCGTGCACACCGAACTCACCGGGGCATCCAATCCGCTGTTCAAATCCAGCTGGGATATCTTCGCGCTCTCGGCCTCGCCCGACGGTCACTCGCTGGCCTTCGGCCCCATCATCACCAGCGCCAACGCATGGACGATTGCTTCGTTCCCCGCCGACTGAAGCTAACCTCGGAGGCGTCGTCCCGACGGCCGGCGTATTTCAGCCGGCTGAGGGATCTCGGGTGGGCCATCCCGGCTTTGCGACGCGCGAGATCCCTCACTGCGCCTGAAAAACGGCTTCGTTCGGGATGACGCCCCGTGCAGACGACCGCACAAATTTTCACGCTCGAGCCATACCAGCTAGCGCTCCGCTTGCACTTCAAGCCTTTTCCCGACGATACTGGAAGGTTCCCTGGGACAATTTTATAAACTCTATGAAAACCACACTCTCATTCGACAAGCCTGCTGAACTCGAAACCGAATCCTTGGTCGCCGTTGTACTCGATCACGCTGAAAAAGACGCTTCCACCAAAAGCCAGTCTCCGTCCGACAAGAAGGAAAAGGCGCAACTCAAACTCGCCACCGGCGATGGCGTGGTCCAAGCCGCCGCCGCCGATTTGCTGGCCGGCGGCGAACTTACGGGCAAGCCCTTCGAATCAAATTTGCTGCACAAACCCTCCGGACTCAAAGCCAAGCGCCTTCTGCTGATCAGCGGCGGCCCAGCAAAAAAGTTCACCACCTATGAGCTTCGTAGAATCGCCGGCGCAGCTGTTCGCACGTTGAAATCGCGCGGGCTCCGCAGCTTCGCATTCATTGCTCCGCCCAGCATTCCCGCAGAAGAAGCGGTGCGGGCCATCGTTGAAGGCGCGCTAGTCGGCAACTTCGATCCCGATTACTACCGCAGCGACCGCAAGGACCAGAAAATCGACGCGCTCACCATCATCGCCGGCGATAAGTCGAATCATGCCGCGCTGGAGAAAGCCGCGCAGGAAGCGCAGATTATCGGCGAGTCGCAAAATTTCACCCGCGACCTGGTGAACGAGCCTTCCAACCGCATGACGCCAACCATCCTCGCCGACCGAGCCAAGAAAATGTCCCAGGAAGTCGGATTGAAATGCGAAGTCTACGGCGCCGACAAAATCAAAGAATTAAAAATGGGCGCGTTCTGGAGCGTCGCCCAGGGTTCCGACGAACCTCCTGCCCTCATCGTGATGACTTACGAGCCGGCCGGCGCTCCCGCAAAACCGGTAGTCGGTTTGGTCGGCAAAGGCATCACCTTCGACAGTGGCGGTATTTCCATCAAACCTGCCGATGGTATGGAAAAAATGAAATACGACATGGCTGGCGGAGCAACCATGATCGGCGCCATGCGCGCCATCGCCATGCTGAAGCCGAAAGTGAAAGTAATCGGCATCGTCTGCGCCACGGAAAATATGCCGTCAGGAAAGGCGCAGAAGCCGGGCGACGTTCAGATCGCCATGTCCGGCAAATCGATTGAGATTATCAACACGGATGCCGAAGGCCGGCTGGTGTTAGCCGACGGCCTCTACTATGCGCGTCAACTCGGCTGCACCCATCTGCTCGATGCGGCAACGCTAACGGGTGCTGTCGTGGTCGCCCTCGGGTCTGCCAACGTCGGCGCCTTCGCCAATGATGACGCCATCTTTGATCGCCTGCAAAAAGCGAATGCCGAAGCCGGAGAAAAAATGTGGCGTCTTCCGCTCGACGACGAATACAAAGAACAGATTCGCTCCACCATCGCCGACATCATGAACACCGGCGGCCGTTGGGGCGGTGCTATCAATGCCGCCATGTTCCTGCAAGAATTCGCTGAAGATACTCCGTGGATTCATCTCGATATCGCCGGCACCGCCTGGATGGAGGATCAGAAACCCTGGATCGCTAAAGGGCCGTCAGGAATCGCGCTGCGCAGCGTGGTGGAGTTCGTAAAGGGCTTTGCCAAATAGAAAATCGAGCCGCGGATTCGGACGGAAATTAACGAGAAAATCAGCCACCACAGCTTTTCCGTTTTCGTTCCTAAGTATCCGCGGCTCTGCTGTCTTTTATTCCCCGTCTCACAGCCTTTTCGCGGGGACTGGCATCTCATGCGGGCTCCAACGGCTCGAATGCTTCTGTCTTGCCGACTCTAAGCGGGAGAAAACAATATGAGAGGTCTGGCCGTAGCAGGAGTAGTAGTGCTGATCCTGGGTATCGTTTCATTTTTCATTCCGATGCCGCACTCCGAGCATCATGGGCTTAACGTGGGCGATGCGCACGTCGGTGTCACCACCGAGCACGACGAAAAGGTTCCGCCCGCGCTCAGCGTTGTGTTAGTCGTGGTGGGCGCAGGCCTCATCATTGCCGGAAGAAAAGCTTAACCCGCAGCGGACTACTTCTTCGTCGCCTGAGCAAAAGCACTCTCCATATTCGTGACCAGCGGAGCTTCGCCCTGCTGCAGACCGCTACGCCCCGTCATGCGCCACAGATACTGGTTGCGCGGCCAGCCGCGCGCGTCATAGATCGCAAGAATATCTTCCGACGGGCGACTCGTGACCATCAGCACGATGTCGGCTTGATTTGCCTGGTAGACCAGCGTGAATTTGCCCCACTTCTGCAGCGCGTCCTGGACTGTGGCAATGGCCTGCCGGTCGTCCGGAAACAGGTTTGTGTTGAACTGGTCTCCGTCATAGCTGGTCACGTAGACGTAACGTGCGTTGACCAGCGTGCCCGGAAACGCTGGCACGCCCTGCGGAGTGGGCTTTGGCGCGGGAGCGGCCCAAACAACACAAGCCGCTAGAAAAATCACAGCGCTGAATGCAACCCGAAAACCAGAAAGACTCTTCATACTCGCAGGCTCCCCAGCCTCAGTCAGTTGGATGCGACGGTTGCCCGGGAGATGCACGTCAGGCTCAAGAAATTCGTGTAAAAGTATTGTGTTTATTGTATTTGTAAGCAGTTTGCTGGCAAGAGTACGGGAGGCCAATATGGCGGGTGCTCGCGTGGACGAGCCTAACTAAGTTCCAAACCTCTCCGCAGCTCGCGCTCTGGCCTTGGCCGCCTCTTCGTCGCGATTCTTCGGCGGCGCGGTGGTTTCGAGCGAGCGCAGCAGACGTGCAGAAACTCCCGCGATCTCTTCCACCGCAGCCAGGAAGTATTCTTCATTTGCCTTTGACGGTTTGTTGAATCCGGTAATCTTTCGAACAAACTGCAACGAAGCAGCCTGCACTTCCGCATCATTCACCGGCGGATCAAAGTTGAAAAGAGTTTTGATATTTCTGCACATTTTCTCATGACCTCCGGCGACAGATTCCCGCGCGGCGTACCGCGTTTAGTCTGCCACAACTCCAACGATGTTTGCTCAGTGCTTTGGTTCCGGCTCGGACTGAAGCTGGCGCGCCTGATCCACCACATTGCGAATCGCTTCGACGACCACCTCAGGCCGGTCGAGCTGAATGTAGTGCGAACTATTTTTCGCAATCGTCCGCGTCCCCCGGCTGGAGAGATGAGTCAATTCGTCCTGCATTTCCTCCCATGCGACGTTCATGGGCTTAACCAGATCGGCGGGGATTTCGGGCACCGGCACAGTGGGATCGTGAGACAGTACAGCCAGTGGCATATCGCCCAGCGAACCTGTTGTGGCGGCCTGCGCCGCGCTCTCAGGAAAAGTTTTCAGCGCTGTAAGACCCTCGCGATAGCTGTGAAAGTTGCAATCGGCAGCGCGAACCTGGGCGTCGTTGCCGCAGAAGCCCAGCAGTCGCGGAATCCCGAATGGCAGCGCGAACGTCATGAATTCCTGTTCCCGCACCCAGGTTTTGTCCATGTCATTCAATGCCGACGGAAAACGCTTTTCCTGCTCCGGGTGCGAAGAATCCACCAGGACCATGCCCGCAACTTCGCTGCGATAGAAGCTGGCAAAAAGACGAACATTGTATCCGCCCATCGAGTGCGCAACCAAAACATACGGCGGGGAGACTCCAGCATTGTGCAAAAGCGTGTGCAACTCCTCTGCCATCACTTTGCTGGTGCGCGGACGCGGACTGTTATCGCTATAACCCAGCCCGGCGCGATCGTAAGAACAAACTCGGGTAAATTTGGCGATCTGCGGCTGTACTTTCATCCACGAAACGTAACTGTCGCCCAGGCCCGAATCGAGAACCACCACAGGCGTTCCCTGTCCCGTGCAGTTGATATGCAATTTGTAACCGCCCACGTCGACGCGCTGACCGGGCATGGGATGAAAGCGGCGGTCGCGCGCCTCCGAAATGTTTTCATAAAAGAATCCCGCAGCCGCGAGCAGGATGACCAGACTGAGTAAGCTCCGGACGATGATGCGCATCCAATGACGGGCAGGCACGGGCGGATTGGTGGTAGTTGGCATTATCTTTTACATGACTGGCGGTACGGTAATACCCATCACCGCCAGCGTGCGAATCAGTTCGCGGCGCACCACCGCAACCGTCGCCAGCAGGAACTGTTTTCGCTTCTCATCTGCCTCGCTGAGTATGGGATGCCGATGGTAGAACGTGTTAAAAAGCTGCGCCAGTTGAAAAGCGTGCTTAGCGAGATATGCCGGTTCAGTCGTTGCGATGCATTGATCCACAATGTAATAGGTCTTCGCCGCGGCTAGCCAAAGCTCCCAGATCTCGGTTCCCGATTCGCCTGCCAGGAATTCCGAAAACTTTTCGCCCGACACATCGCGAGCGATCTCTTGTGAAAACACTTCGGGATCGATCCCGGCCTTCTTGAAAATGCTCGCAGCTCGAACCACGGCGTATTGCGCGTAAGGCCCAGTCTCGCCTTCGAAACTGAGCGCTTCTTTGAAATCAAAGCGATCACCGATTGTTTGGTGAACTTCAACATGAAATAGCGCAGAGCGCCAATCGCAATTTGTGTAGCAATGGAGAGCCGCTCAGCATCGCTCAGCTGCGGATGACGCGAATCAACTTCGTTCTTGGCCGAAACGATAAGCTGGTCGAGCAAGTCATCGGCTTTGACTCCGAAGCCCTTGCGGCCACTCACCTCGATGTAAGACCGTGTCTTGTCTTCTTCGCTTAGCGTGTAACCGAGTTCAGCAGCGCAACGCGGGGTGAGTGCGACCATCTCGTAGGAAAAATGCGTGTAGTGGTCGGCGGCCTCGTTGTGACCGAGCCCGCGCAGCGCTTCGATCACCGTATTTTGCGCTTCCGACTGCCGCGCATCGATTACGTTGTAAATCTCAGCCACGTCGCCGAAGTGCGGATGATTTTTCTCGCCCTCGGCCGCGGAAATCCAGCACTGGTGCTGGTTGGGATAACGGTAGAACTTGCGATATCCAAAGTCGCGGCCGAGCAGACCGAACTTCCACATGTGGTAAGCGATGTCTTTGCCGACATAGCCAACCGTTCCGTTCGAGCGCACGATCACTTTCTGGTCTTCCTCAGAAATGCCTCGGCTTTCCTCTGTGTTCTCTGTGTCCCCCGTGGTTAAGGCCGTTCCCGCGCGCCGCATCACCCAGCAGCCCTTGTTCTTCCCGTCAGTCTCGAAATTCAAAACACCAGCTTCTTTAAGCTTCAGAAACGCCGCATCCCAAAAATGCAAGTGCAGGATTTCGCTTTCGCGCGGCAGGAAGTCGTATTCGATGTCCAGACGATCCATCGTTTCAAGATGGCGACGCAACACAGCAGTCGAAATTAGTTCTGCGATCGCCGCCGTTTCGCTGTTAGGGTCTTCGATCGCGTGAAGCGTTTCGCGCCGCGCTTGCAGGTTTGCTTTGTCCTGCTCGTACCATTGCGAAACGCGGGCATACAAATCCCAGCAGTAATAGTCAAAGCGGGGCTCCTGAATAAGCGCTTCGATTTCGGCGCGGGATTTTTTCTCGATGTGCGTGAAACCAACGACTACATCGGCCACCTGCACACCGGTATTATCGATGTAGTTCTGAACATCGACTTCCCTGCCCGCATAACGCAGCAGCCGGACAAACGTGTCTCCCAGCACCGCATTCCGCAGGTGGCCGATATGCGCCGCCTTGTTGGGATTGATGCTGGTGTGCTCAACCAGAATCTTGCCCCGCGGCATGTCCGGCTGACGGCTTCCGATCCGCGACCAACGCCGCTGCCATCCATCCGCGATCGATTTTGACATTCAGATAACCTGGAGGCGCGACCTGCATCTCCGCTATGCCCTCAAGCGAACCGATCCCCGCGCGGATCGCTTCGGCAATCTTTAGCGGAGCGCTGCGCAAGAGGCTTGGCGAAAGGAAATATCGGAATGGCAAAATCGCCGAGTTCCACTTTCGGCGGCTGCTCGATCACGACACCAGGCAGAGTCGTGCCTGGGTAACTGCTGTCGCAAGAAATCGCGTGATACTTCTGCGCCAAACGCTGTTCAAGATGACGATACAAGGCTTCCCTCTGCGCTGTTGGAGAACAGTGATTCTAGCAGAGCGCACGCCGGACGCAGGTTTGAAGCAGGCCGGATTGACGCCGGGTGCACGGTTCCCTATGATGAAAAATCGACTGTTTCTCTATGCGTATAGCCTACCTCGAATGTTTTTCCGGCATCAGCGGCGACATGTTTATGGGCGCGCTGCTTGATGCTGGAGTTGCGCCCAGCGTCTTTCAAGATGCCGTCGCAGCTCTCAAGATCGGGGCCCGGCTTGAGATTTCGCGTGTCGTGCGCGCCGGAATTTCGGCCACCAAGGCGGACGTGTGGGTGAACGGAGAAAAAGATTCACCGCGCGAAAAATATTGGGAGCAGGCAGCATTCAGGATGTCAACATTCCCACGACGAACACTGCGCACACATGACACGCGAGCACGAGCACTCTCAAGCCGACGACCACTCGCACGGACGATCCAGATCTCACCCGCATCCTCACAATCACGACCCATCCAGACGAGCATGGTCGCGGACTGAATGAGATTCGTCAGATCATTTCCGCCGCCTCGATTTCGGACGGCACAAAGAAAACTGCCATCGACATTTTCGAAGCGCTGGGACGAGCCGAGGCAAAGATTCACAATACATCCGTAGAAAACGTTCATTTCCATGAAGTCGGCGCGGTCGATGCAATGGTCGATATCGTCTGCGCCGCTGTCGGTGCCGAGGCGCTGGGAGTGGATGAGATTATTTGTTCGCCCCTCAACGTTGGCGGTGGCACCGTGAAGTGCGCGCATGGAACGATTCCAGTGCCGGCACCGGCTACGGTCGAGTTACTCGCAGATGCGCCGGTATATTCTTCCGGCGTGATGATGGAGTTGGTCACGCCGACGGGCGCGGCGATCGTGAAGACGCTGGCTTCGCGCTTCACGTCGTTTCCAGAGATGAAAATTGAGAGGTCAGGCTATGGCGCGGGCACGCGGGATTTTCCCGGACATCCGAATGTGTTGCGGTTGACGATTGGAGAAGCTAATCCTCACTCCCTGGCCGCGAACACCGCCAGCGATACAGTCACCGTGCTCGAGGCGAATCTCGATGATCTCAATCCACAGGTCTTCGGCTACGTGATGGATCGCCTGTTCGAAGCGGGCGCGCTGGATGCATTCGCCATGCCTGTGCAGATGAAGAAGAATCGTCCCGGCACGTTGCTGACAGTGTTATGCAAGCCCGAGCATGCAGGCGAACTGACGCAACTGATCTTCACTGAGACGACCACGCTGGGTGTCCGGCGGCGCGAGGAAACGCGTCAAACGTTGGCCCGTCGCTGGGAAAATGTTGGCACACGCGTGGGGCGAGGTACGCGTAAAGGTTGCCAGCATGAATGGCACAGTCACGAACTACGCCCCCGAGTACGAAGATTGCCGGCGGATCGCGATGGAGAATCGAGTGCCGCTGAAAACCGTGATGCAGGAAGCCGCACAGGCTTATCTTCGCTCTGACAAAAAATCTTAAACACAGGGAACACGGAGGCGCACTGAGCAATGCGCTTCGCTTCTTCGGATTTGACCAACGATTCGACCAACTATGAGCAAGAAGTTTTACATCACGACGCCAATTTATTACGTGAACGCGCGGCCTCACATCGGCCACGCCTACACGACCATCGCTTGCGATACAATCGCGCGGCGGCACCGCCTTCTGGGCGACGATACTTTTTTCCTTACCGGCACGGATGAGCACGGGCAGAAGATTGAACGCGCGGCACAGGGTGCCGGAAAAACTCCGCAACAGTATGCCGACGAGATTTCAGCCGAGTTCCGCCGCTTGTGGAAGCGGATGGGCATCTCGAACGATGACTTCATTCGCACCACCGAAGATCGTCACAAGAAGCGCGTCCAGGAATTATTCCGCAAGATTCGCGACAACGGCTACATCTACAAGGGAACTTACACCGGGCAGTACTGTGTATCGGACGAACTCTAC
This sequence comes from uncultured Acidobacteriaceae bacterium, assembly GCA_963813205.1. GTDB lineage: Bacteria > Acidobacteriota > Terriglobia > Terriglobales > Acidobacteriaceae > Sulfotelmatobacter. The sequence continues at coordinate 11,146 of CAWEYI010000021.1, forward strand.
GTCGACGGCGCGCAACCCGGCGATCCTTGCCCTACCTGCGGCCGCATCACCGAGACAGTGCACGAAGAGAATTATTTCTTCAAGCTCTCGGCCTTCCAGGATAAGTTGCTGGCGCTGTATGCAAATCCGGAGTTCATTCGCCCCGAGGCACGGCGCAACGAAGTGATTCCCTTTGTGAAGTCGGGACTGCGCGATCTATCGATCAGCCGATCGACATTTACCTGGGGCATTCCTGTTCCTGACGACCCTAAACACGTGATTTACGTTTGGCTCGACGCGCTGGCGAACTACATTACCGCCATCGGCTATGGGTCGTCCCACGCTGGAGCGCAGGAAGCTTTCAAGAAATTCTGGCCTGCCGATGTGCAGATGATCGGTAAAGAAATCGTTCGCTTCCACTGTGTCTACTGGCCAGCATTTCTGATGGCGGCAGGGTTGCCCATGCCGAAAACCATTGTCGCCCACGGCTGGCTGCTGTTTGAAGAAAGCAAGATGTCGAAGTCGCGCGGCAACATTGTGCGCACGGAAACCATTCTCGACGTTCTGGGCGCAGATGCACTGAGATATTTTCTTCTTCGCGAAGTTGTGTTCGGGCAGGACGGATCTTTTTCCTTCGATGCGCTGGTGCAGCGCTACAACTCCGATCTAGCGAATGGGCTGGGCAATCTCGCGAGCCGAACCCTCACGATGATCAATCGCTATTTCAAGGGCGAAGTGCCTTACCCCTCCCATGCGGCGTCAAGAACTCCCGCCGACGATGGTATCGCCGAGACGGCGCGAACAACGATCCGCGACTTTGGACTTCTGTTCGATCAATTCCAATTCTCGCGAGCGCTGGAAGCAGTCTGGGCGCTGATCGCTGCGGTGGATCGTTACATTGTCGAGAACGAACCCTGGGCTCTCGGTGAAAAACAGGATGAAGATAGCCGCTCGCGTCTGGCGACTGTACTTTACACCGCCGCAGAAGCTTTGCGTATCGCGACTGCGCTGGCCCATCCTGTGATGCCGGATGCGACAACGAAGATCTGGACGCAGATGGGATTGGGAGACATCCAGAAACTCGCCCTCGACAAATTAACCTGGGGACAGCTTCCCCTGGCAACCAAGCTGGGCGAAGTTCACCCCGTGTTTCCCCGCGCCGATAAGAGCGCGATTGAAAGGATGCAGAAGATGGAAGAAGAGCAGAGGAGTACGCCTGCCGTGGAGCCTGCGCCCGCAACCCCAGTGACGGCGGCACTAACGAATGCTGCAGTCGTTCCGGCAACGTCGCCTGCGGTGAACGACAAAATTTCGATCGACGATTTCTCGAAGATCGAACTGCGCGTCGGACTGGTAAAGGTCGCAGAGCGCGTGCCGAAGGCTGACAAGCTTCTGCGCTTGGAAATCGATATTGGAACCGAAGTGCGGCAAGTGCTGGCTGGAATCGCCGAAGCCTACGCGCCGGAAACCTTGATTGGGCGCAAAGTTGTGATCGTAGCCAATCTTGCTCCGCGCAAACTCCGCGGCATGGAGTCGAACGGCATGATTGTAGCGGCTTCACTTGAAGGCGGAAAGCCGGTGCTGGCGAGCTTTTTCGAGGATGTGCCGATCGGAGCGAGACTCAAGTAGGCGCGGCACCGCTCGGGGCAAGGACGTCAAAGGCAAGCCAAGCTTTGCTTGGCAAGGACAGCGGGAGCCTTCCCTGTGCTCGTTGAGCGGGCAGATGTCCCGCATTCACTAAATTTCATGTTTGTTGATTCTCACGCACATCTTGATGGCGAACGATTCGACTCCGATCGCGAGCAGGTGATCGCTCGCGCGCGTGAGGCTGGAGTTCAAACCATCGTCGCTATCGGCAACGGTGACGGACCTCAAGACGTCGACTGCGGAATTCGTCTGGCCGAGCAATACGATTTCCTCTATGCCACGCTCGGCATTCATCCTCACGAGGCCCGGCTCGCGGATGAAGCTGCTTATCAAAAAATGGAGCGCCTCGCGAAACATCCCAAAGTGATTGCCTGGGGGGAGATTGGCCTGGATTATTTCTACGATTACTCACCGCGCGATGTGCAAAAGGCGGTTTTTATCCGACAGATGGAATTGGCTACGACTGCGAAGCTTCCCATCGCGATCCATTGCCGGCCTTCGGAAGCCAGCGAGAATGCCTGGAATGATTGCCTCGCACTCATAAAAGAACACTGGTCCGCAAACGGCCTGGGTGGAATTCTGCATTGCTTCACCGGTAACTGGGCGCAAGCGAAAAATGCGCTTGACATGGGCTTTATGATTTCGTTCGCTGGCAACCTGACGTTTCCCAAGGCGCAGCAGATTCGCGATGCAGCTCTGCAAGTCCCCATAGATCGAATGCTCATCGAAACCGATTCCCCCTATCTTGCGCCTGTGCCCAATCGCGGCAAGCGCAACGAGCCAGCATTCGTGAAGTACACGGCGCAGAAGCTCGGCGAGTTGCGCGGCTCGACCATAGAAGAAATCGGCCGGCAAACCAGCGGCAATTTCTACAAGTTTTTCAAATTGGCTGAAACCACTGAAAAGAAAGTTTCCGCGGGTTAGCCCTCTACAAAATCGATTCTTCCTGATAACCTCAAGAGTTAGATTCCCTTATTTCAGAAAGAATTGAAATCCGATGCCCGACAACAGTTTTGACATCGTGAGCAAGATCGACCTGCAAGAGGTTTCCAACGCAATCCAGCAGGCTTTAAAAGAGATTCATACTCGATTCGACTTGAAGGATTCCAAGTCGAATATCGAACTCGAAAAAGATGCGATCGTTCTGCACTCAGCCGACGAATATAAATTGAAAGCAGTGAACGACATCCTGCAGCAGAAACTGGTCAAACGCGGCGTCTCATTGAAAGGGCTAACCTATGGCGCAGTGGAGCCTGCCGCCGGCGGAACCTCAAAGCGCAAAGTCACCATGCAGCAGGGCATCGTCATCGAGAAGGCGCGCGAGATCGTGAAGCTGGTAAAAGACTCCAAGAAAAAGGCGCAGGCTTCAATTCAGGGAGACCTGGTGCGCATCAGTAGTAAAGACCGCGACACGCTGCAAGACGTAATTGCCATGCTGCGGCAGCACGATTTTGGAATCGATTTGCAGTTTACAAATTATCGTACGAATTAACACGATCAGGTTCTGCATTGAGCGCGCCTCCTATCATCGACGGAAAAGAAGTATTCGATCTGCTGCACGACGATCTTGCGGCTCTCGAGGGTGAATTCGGCCAGGATACTGTCTCGGGTGTGCAAGCCATCACCGAAATCGGAGAGTATCTGCGAAATGGCGGCGGCAAGCGAATTCGTCCCGCGCTTCTTTTTTTGTCGTCCAAACTGTTCGATTACCGGGGGCGCGGCGCGGTAAGGCTGGGAGCGGTGGTCGAAATCATTCACACGGCCACGCTGGTGCATGATGACATTATTGACGAGGCGAAAACGCGCCGCGGCCGTCCCGCAGCCAATACGCAGTGGGGCAACTCGAAGTGCGTGCTGGCGGGCGACTGGCTTTACATGCAAGCCTTCAAAGTTGCTGTGCAGGAACGCAACTTCCGCATCCTTGACACGCTCATCGAGCTAACCCAGCAGATGGTCGAAGGCGAACTGCTGCAGATGGAAAAGCTCGGCCAGTTGATTACGCTGGATGAGCATTTCGATTTGATCTACCGCAAGACGGCCTGCCTTTTTTCGGTTTGCATGCGGCTAGGAGCGATTCTAGGCGGCGCGACGGCGCCCCAGGAAGAGGCTCTCGGCCAGTACGGGCACGACCTGGGCATGGCGTTTCAGATTGTCGATGACGTCCTCGATCTTACCGCTTCGGAAGATGTGCTGGGTAAGCCAGTGGCCAGCGATCTGCGCGAGGGCAAAGTCACTATGGCAGTCATCCATGCCCTCGAGCGATGCACGGCGGAAGAACGGTCCAAAATCGAAACCATTCTTCAGGACCGCGCCTTCAATGGTGTAACCCACGCACAGATTATGGATATTTTACGCCGCTACGGATCGCTGACTGCCGCGACTGCGCGTGCCGCACGCTATGCCGAGTCTGCTCAGAAAGCAATTTGTGCCTTCCCTAATTCTGAAATCAAGCGGGCGCTGCTATGGGCGCCTGATTTCGTGGTCGCCCGGGAGAAGTAGGCAAAAAGCCTGGATCGCAGAGGGCACTGAGAACTGCCGCAGAGTTCACAGAGAAAACCTAAAAGTCTTCCACAGGTATTGTCTTTCTTTCGTGACATCTATCACAACTGCATTTGCGGCCACCGACTACGCTAGTTCTGTGAATTACAATAGTCTGCCAACTTCGTTTCCACATCGTTCCGCTTCCTTGTCAGGCATTAACCAGATTTCCGGCAAAATCATTGGAGCTTGCATCAAGGTACACAAGAGGCTAGGACCGGGATTGCTGGAATCCGCGTACGAAGCCTGCGTTGCCTATGAACTTCGCGAGCTAGGGCTTCAATTGGAAAGGCAAAAGTCTGTGCCGCTGATATATGAAGAGGTCAAACTCGATTGCGGATTTCGTGCCGACATGCTGGTCGAAGGCACGGTAGTTGTGGAGTTCAAAAGCAAAGAAGCTGTGCATCCAGTCGACTTTGCACAACTGCTGTCACACTTGCGCCTGCTCAACGTTCCTCTAGGACTTCTCATTAACTTTCATGTCACGATCCTGAAGAACGGGATCACGAGAATGGTCAACGATTACCGCGAAGAACCGGACGGTAAAGTTGGATAGTTATCTCAGCGACCTCTGCGGCATTTCTCCGCGTTCTCTGCGATTAAGCTTTTCTCTCATGATCCCGGCGAGACAATGTCAGGCCTTGCAGACAACTTCGGCAGCCAAATCTGATAAATTGTTTGCCCAGTGCAGCTTCACGGCCAGGAAAACCAAGTCTTCCTGCGATTGGCGGCAACCTCTTCAGCCATTATGGCGACCAACACTCACCATACTTATCAGAGGATGGACCAATCCATTCGTGACTTCGCCGCGTTACATATACAGCAGTACGAATCTGGCCAGGTTCTTCAAAAAAAGACGAGGAGATCTCCCCATGAAAAAATTGATGGTTTGTCTGCTGGCAATCACCTTTGCGATGAGCTTGACCGCCTTCGCGCAACAAGATAACAACAACATGTCCCAAACCCAGACCGATCAGATGGCGCCCAAGGCTCCGCTGATGACCCTCAAAGGCACGGTCAAAATGGAAGGCGACAAAACTGTGTTCGTGAACGACAAAGACGGCAAGAGCTGGGATGTGATGAATCCCGAGGAATTGAAGGGCCACGAAGGACATCACGTGCAACTCAGCGCGCACGTCTATGCCGACAAGAATTCGATCCACGTCATGAGTGTGAAGATGCTCAAGGGCGGATCGATGAGCAATGACTCCATGAGCAAGTAGGCTCGACGACACAAACGGAACCGGATGACGGTTCCTTTTCTCGTTCTTAGGCCAGCCGAATCTCTACGATATCGGCTGGCTTTTTCTTTCAATCTGGAATTCCCGCCAGCGGATCACCGTTTCATCGAGCTGGTCTTTCAAATCCGGAGTTTCCTCCGGACAAATCCGCCCATGCAAACGAGTCCTGTCCCCATCAAAGCGAGACTTCCCGGCTCTGGCACCGGACTGTATGATCCGCCGGGAAGACCCGTCAAAGTGCCGTTTCCGAGATTGCCGTTGATTTCCATGAGACCGTTCTGGTTGTAGCTCACAAAGTTGGTACTAACGCGCTCGGTAAATATCCCGGTAAAATCCGCTGAGGTCCACTGCCCCTTCTGGTCGCTCTCTTCCCACCCGCTGAACATCGCGGTCAGAACGTCAGTTTTGGAGTTGAACGTTGAGTTAAACAAGTCACCGTAAAGATAAATTGAATTGCCGCCTTTGACCACTTGATCCATCAGAACGCCGCTGGCAAAGTTGGTCATGCTGGAGCTGCCACCACAACAATTCCAAACCTCAAACTCCATATTGTTGTAGCCAGTCGGTGTGCTCTGGTAGTTGTACCCGTAAATGTAAGACTCAACTCCTGGCTCCGCGACAGTCTGGGCGTAGCTGCCCGTGCCGTTGAAACCAATCGAATTGGCAAGCGCAGGCATCGCCGACAGAACGACGCCTAAGATAATCAGAAAACGATTCATTGTTTCTCCCCGGGAGGTTGGGGCTTTTGGCTTACAGCCCGACAACTTCACAAAAGTCACCACACAAGCGTCATTACATACCCGCAGATCGATTCTTGGTATGGCTCAGACGGGTGGTTATTGAAGTAACTTGATTCTCAGAGTTCAGAATATTCTTTATACTGAACCGTTTTCTGATTCTCCCGATCCAATTGTGTCTATGGATTTGTACTTGCTCATGGCGCGTCACGGATACGCTCTGACCTTTGGCCTGTTATTGGCAGAGGCGGTCGGCCTGCCCTTTCCGGCCGCGCTCGCGCTGGTCGCCGCGGGAGCTGCGGTGGGAGCGCATGCGCTGTGGGGCCCGTACGTTCTTGCCGTGGCGCTCGCCGCGTTACTGCTTGGTGATACTGCGCAATTCTGGTTAGGACGATATATGGGATGGGCGCTGTTGGGATTTTTGTGTCGCGTATCGATCAATCCGGAAACCTGCATCCTGCGATCCGCCGAGTCGTTCTACAAGCGCGGCAAGATTACCCTGGTGATTGCAAAATTTATCCCCGGCGTAAATACCATGGCAGCGCCTTTGGCGGGAAGCATGAAGATGCGCTTCTCACAGTTTCTGCGCCTGGATTTCGCCGGCGCCCTGGTTTACTCGTTGACGTACCTGCTGGTGGGATATGTTTCGCGCGATTTTCTCGCCGCACTCTTGCGCGGCTTTCACGCCGCCGGGCGCGCCATGGAAGGGGTCATCGTCGCCGCACTAGCCGTTTACGCAATTTACCGCATCGTGCAATATCGCAAGAACAAGACTTACAGCGTGGTGCCACGGATACAGGTGGAAGAGTTAGCCCGGCGGCTGGCATCGCAAGATGCAGGCCGGGTGCAGATTGTCGATGTCCGCAGCCACGGCTATTACGATTCCGGATCGTCCCGGATCAAGAACTCCATCCGCATCGAGCCCAACAATCTGGAAGAAGAGATCAAGAACCTTCCCAAGGATAAAGATATTTATCTTTACTGCACTTGAGCGCGCGAAGCAACCAGCGCCCGGGTGGCGCACCTGCTGCGGGAAAAAGGCTTCAACACGTTCGTGATTGTCGGCGGATTAACCGCCTGGCGCAAAGCCGGCGAACCCATGGAATCAGTCCCCGCGAACGACCTGGTGAAATTGCCGACGTTTAATTAGGCACGATCGCGTTGCAATGGCCAAACCGGAAGAGCGCAAGTCTCTCGCATTTTTCCGCCTTGGCCTGCAACGCCAGAATTGCAGCTCTTTCGGCCTCTACTTCGCCGCCATTACCGACTTAACCTCAATCGTATCTCCGTTGGCCGTGCCCTTCACCGTGGCCTGCTCCCAAGCCAGTTTGTTGAGTTCATCCTTCTCAGCCTGAGTAGGCGTGTCAAGCGTATAGACCTTATCGCCGACCACCAATGCGTACTTGGCGCCTTTTTTCACGCACGCACGAACACAGGTCGCCGGGTCAACGCCTTCCTCATGCTTTGCGCCGCACATGGCGTCGCTTACCTTACCGGTAAACGTCTGTGTACCTGCCGCAAACGCGGGTAAGACTGCCAATCCGCTGCTTACCACGATCGCAGCTATCCACACTTGCAACCTCTGCAAACGAGACATAAATCCTCCTTAACTCTCAAGTATTCTCCACCGCGCTATTTGGATGCAACTGCCGGAGAAATCTATACTGCTTTTTATGGCCTTAAACCAGGAAATTGAGATCAAGTTCCGCGTTGCCGATTTGCGGGAACTCGCCCGCACCCTCCGCAAAGCGGGCTTTCGAGTTGTGACGCGACGGACACACGAGATGAACACGCTTTATGACTTGCCGGGAGAACTTCTTCGCGGACGCCAGCAGTTGTTGCGCCTGCGCAAATATGGGCCGGAGTGGAAGCTGACCCAGAAAGCAAAAAAGAAAACTGGACGGCACAGCAGCCGCGAGGAGTTAGAAACGGTCGTAGCCGATGGCAAGAAGATGGATCTAATTCTGCGGGCGCTTGGTTATGCGCCGACATTTCGCTACGAAAAATTTCGCGCGGAGTGGACCGATGGAAAAGGTCAGGTTGTGGTGGATGAAACGCCCATCGGAAACTTCTGCGAGATCGAAGGACCTCCGCGCTGGATCGATGCAACCGCGAAGAAGCTGGGGGTAATGCCGCCAGATTACATCACCAAGAACTACGCTGGATTATTTTCGGAATGGAAGGCTCGAACGAAAAACCAAGCAAAGGAAATGACCTTCAAGGGAGTCAATGAGAAAACATCCGCCTCTCACTCGGAATAGACTTTTGCTTTTCTCCGGCGATTCCCTACGCCCCGTGGCACTTCTTATATTTCTTTCCCGAGCCGCACGGACAAGGATCGTTGCGTCCAACCTTCTCTTGACCGCGAACCACTTGCTGCACAGGCTGCACATCGCCAGCCCCAGCCATGCGCGCCTGCTCCAACTCGCGCCGCTTGCGGCGCATAAACGCTTCTTCCAAATCGTCCGCGGAAGTCGCAACCAGCCGCGGTGGATGATGCCCGTTACCGCCAGTCCCGGCCGGAACTCCTGGTTCCTGGCTCCGGGCAGCGGCTTCCTCCGGGCCAACATCCGGCGGACGCTCGATAATCTGCATAAGGTACAGGTAGCGCGCCGTGTCTTCCTGGAAGCGTTGCAACATCGCCTCGAACATGTCGAACGATTCTTTTTTGTACTCAACCAGCGGATCATGCTGGCCGTAACCGCGCAGTCCAATTCCCTCCTTCAGATGATCCATGCTGAGGAGATGATCCTTCCACTGCGAGTCCAGCACGCTGAGCATAATCATGCGCTCGTGATGACGCATGGCCTCCGGCCCGATCAGCTTTTCCTTCGCATCGTAGCGTTCTTTCAGCTTCTCGAAAATGGCATCGCCGAGTTCCTGCCGGTTCAGCTCTTCCGGCTTCACGCCCTCGGCAATAAAATCCACGCCAAAGCGAGTAAAAACCGCATCTTTCAATCCTTTGATATTCCAATCGTCGGCGTGCCCTTTCGGTGGACAATACTCATCCATCAGATCGCCAAGAATCGCCGAAACATAATCTTCCAGGATGAGATCTTTCTGATCCATCCCCTCAAGTAAACGGCGGCGCAAGCCATAAACAGCTTCGCGCTGCTTGTTCATCACATCGTCATATTCGAGAAGATGTTTGCGGGATTCGAAGTGCTGACCTTCCACCGCCTTCTGCGCAGTCTCAATCCGGCGGCTAATCAGCTTCGATTCAATCGGGACGCCTTCCTCCATGCCCAACCGCTCCAGCAGTTTCGAGACCCATTCCTTGGCGAAGATACGCATCAGGTCATCTTCAAGTGCAAGATAGAAGCGCGAAGAACCCGGATCGCCCTGCCGGCCCGCGCGTCCACGGAGCTGGTTATCAATGCGCCGTGATTCGTGCCGCTCCGTGCCCAGAATGTGCAGCCCTCCAACGGCGATAACGTCGTCATGCTCTTTGTCAGTCTGTCCCTTGTAGCGATTGAAGGCGTCCGTCCACTTGTCGGTAGGCACGGTGTATTCATTGCCGTTGTAGTAAAAGATCGAAGTGATCCCATCCTCTTGAGGACCTTCGATCTTGCCCTGCGCCACGCGCAGTTGCTGCGCAATTCCCTTCTTTACCAACTCCTGCTTGGCCATGAATTCAGGATTACCGCCCAGCAAAATGTCGGTGCCGCGTCCGGCCATGTTGGTGGCAATCGTAATCGCGCCCTTTCTTCCGGCCTGCGCGACAATCTCAGCTTCGCGCTCATGGAATTTCGCGTTTAATACGACGTGATTCTTGATGCCCTTCTTTTTCAATAACTGGTCGATCCGCTCGGATTTCTCAACCGAAGTCGTACCCACGAGCACGGGCTGGCCTTTCTCCGCCAGCTTCTGAATCTCATCTGCAACCGCAAAGTATTTTTCTTTCTCCGTCCGGAAAACCACGTCGGGATTTTCCAGCCGCTGCATCTGCTTGTTCGTCGGAATGACAATGACGTCAAGCTTGTAGATATTGTCGAACTCTGTTGCTTCCGTTTCGGCCGTACCGGTCATGCCCGAGAGCTTCTTGAACATGCGGAAATAATTCTGGAAAGTAATCGTCGCCAGTGTCTGATTCTCACGCTCGATCTTGACGCCTTCTTTGGCTTCAATCGCCTGATGCAGCCCATCCGACCAGCGCCGCCCCGGCATCATGCGTCCGGTAAATTCATCGACGATGATGACTTCGCCGTCTTTGATCACGTATTCCACGTCGCGGCGATAGAGTGCATGCGCCTTAACCGCAGTTTCAACGTGATGCTTCAGCGGCCAGTTTTCCGGGTCCGCAATATTTCCGATTCCGAGTAATTGTTCCACTTTCAGCCAGCCATCATCGGTGACCGTAATGTTGCGATGCTTCTCATCGACCACGAAATCGCCCGTCAGCTCCGCGGCTTCGCCGGGAGGGCCTTCGATTTCCTCGCCCTTTTCCAGCTTCGGAATAATCCGGTTCACTTTGTAATATTTGTCGGTCGATTCTTCACTCGCGCCTGAAATAATCAGCGGCGTGCGGGCTTCGTCAATCAGAATGGAATCCACTTCATCAACGATGGCAAAATTGTGTCCCCGCTGCACACAATCTTTCAGATCGAATTTCATGTTGTCGCGCAGGTAGTCGAACCCGAATTCGTTGTTAGTTCCGTAAGTAACGTCAGCCGCGTAGGCCGCACGCCGTTGCTCGTCATCGAGATCGTGAACGATCACGCCCACCGTCAGCCCAAGAAACCGGTAGAGCCTGCCCATCCATTCCGAGTCGCGCTTGGCCAGATAATCGTTGACCGTGACCACATGAACGCCGCGCCCGCTGAGCGCGTTGAGATAAACCGGGAGCGTAGCCACCAGGGTTTTGCCTTCGCCCGTCTTCATCTCCGAGATCATTCCCTTGTGCTGCACCATTCCACCGATTAACTGCACGTCGAAATGGCGCATATTCAGCACACGCCGCCCAGCCTCGCGCACAACCGCGAAAGCCTCCACCAGGATTTCGTCCAGAACTTCCTGCAGTGCGTCGTATTGCTCTTTCTCCAGCCGCTTTGCCTGGTCGATATCGACATCGCCTTCCGCTTCGGAGTTCAAGTCCGCTGCACGACTATTTTCGAGACGGCTCAATCCTTCGCGAATGCGCTGCCTGAACTCGTCCGTCTTTGCGCGAAGCTGCTCATCGCTGAGCTTCCGCATCTCCGGTTCGAGCGCATTGATGGCCTGGACCCGGGGCATCATGCTCTTGACGACCCGCTCGTTCTTGGTCCCAAAAACCTTGCCAATAAAAGTGTTTATCAAACTTTGAAATCCTTCAGAGGGCGGGCACTGCCCTAGCGTATCCCATTTAGCCTAGCATATTTAGATGCAAAGTAAGGCAAGTGGGAACCTGACCCGCAATGCCTCTCTCGCATGAGCAGAAACCCGATCCAGCAAGCCGCCTCTGTCCCGGAAATCCCGCTCATCCAGAACTGTAGTAGCTTGTTTTCGTGTATATTGCCCACGACCGATGCCCACTTTTTACGACCGCTTTGTCGAGTGCGAGGAGCGCTGGCCGGACAATACCGCCCTCGAACTTCAACGCAACGATCAAATCGAAAGTTGCACTTACGCCGAGCTTCGCCGGATGGCCGAATCCGTTGGACGCTGGATCCATGAGAATCAATTCGAGCGCGGATCGCGCCTGGCCATCGTGGCTGATAACCATCCCCGCTGGGTGGCTGCGTATCTGGGAATCATCGCGTCGGGGTGCACAGTCGTGCCCCTCGACACCGCACTGCACGCCGACCAACTGACTACGTTGTTAAAGGATAGTGGAACCTCCATCCTCTTCTGCGATGCTAAACATGCCGCATCCGCTCGCCAGGCAGTTTCACACCTTCACGTTCGTCTCGTGCTCATGGACCCGGAGCGTATGTCTGATCGCACCACGAAAGTTTCCTGGTCAACGGACCTCCTGACGATCTTCGGGAGTGGTCCAGGAGATTTTCAGCCTGCGCCCTCTGCTCCGGATGACATCGCTTCCCTGCTTTACACTTCCGGAACCACGGCCGATCCCAAGGGTGTAATGCTCACTCACGCGAATTTTCTGGGCGAGGTGGAAGCCGTATTTAACTGGGTCGATCTCGGCCCATCCGACGCGCTGTTGGGCGTCTTGCCCATGTTTCACGTCCTCGCGCAGATGGCCAATCTGCTCCTTCCCCTGGTGAAAGGCTCTCGCGTTGTCTATCTGGAAACCTTGAACACGACTGAACTCCTGCGTGCGTTGTGCCAGCGTAACATCACTGCGTTTGCCGTCGTTCCGCAATTTTTCTACTTGATTCATCAGCGCATCTTTGAAGAAATCCGCAAGCGCGGAGTTCTAACGCGAAGAATCTTTGCTGCTCTAGTGATCCTCAATCGCAACCTGCGAAAAATTGGCATCAACGCCGGGAAGCTTTTCTTTGGCAAGATTCACGAAACTCTTGGGCAGAAGATGCGCTATCTCGTCACCGGAGGATCGCGATTCGATCCTAAGATCGCAACCGATTTCCACGATCTAGGCATCGATGTACTGCAAGCCTATGGCCTGACGGAAACAACCGCAGCGGTCTTCGCGAATTCGCCGGGAGACAACGTGATCGGCTCGGTGGGCAGAGCGCTGAAGGGCGTCGAGGCCAGGATCGTTGACAAGCAACCACCGGAAGACGGCGGACCATCATCAGGTGAAATCGCGCTGCGCGGTCCGGTGGTCATGAAGGGTTATTGGAACCGTCCCGATGCCACTGCCGCAGTCCTGCGTGACGCCTGGTTCTACACTGGCGATCTCGGCTACTTCGACGCCGACGATAATTTATTTCTCACTGGGCGCAAGAAAGAAATCATCGTTCTCAGCAACGGAAAGAATATTTATCCCGAGGAGGTTGAGGCGCATTATTTGAAGTCACCTTACATCAAGGAACTCGCGGTAATAGGACTCGAAGCGAAACCCGGCGAAACCGGCGATCGCCTGCACGCCGTAATCGTGCCCAACTTCGATGCACTGCGCCAGAAGAAAATTGTGAACGCCAAGGAAGTGATCCGCTACGACATCGAAAGCCTCTCTCAGCAAATTGCTTCCACCAAACGCATCGGCAGTTACGAGATCTGGCGGGAGGATCTGCCTCGCACCACCACGCGTAAGATCAAACGTTTCGAAGTGGAGAAGCGCGTCAAAGAAAACGAAACGAGTAAGCTTCAAGAGGGTTCCGAACTGCCGCCCGAGCGTCCGCTCACCGAACAAGAAACCGCGTGGCTGGATCAGTCCACCGTGCAGGGCGCTCTGCGCATCGTTCGCGAAGCCGCTCGCACCCCGCCGGCAAAATTGCATCCCGCTCATAATCTGGAACTTGACCTTGGATTCGATTCCATGCAGCGCGTCGAGTTGCTCAGCCAACTCGAAGAACAACTAGGCGGCAATGTCGACGAATCGCAACTCGCCGGAATTTACACGGTGCGTGATCTGGTGGATGCCGTACTGCAGAGCGCAGCCACTGGCGCCCGTACTCCCGCGACCCATACCGCCTTCGCCGGATGGAAAGCGATTCTGGCTGAAGAGCCCGATCCGGAAGAAGTCCGTGCCTTGGCCTTGCCGCAACCGGCCAGTGCAACTTTCTGGTATTTAATTTCGCGCCTGATCCAGGTGGTCACGCTCGACCGATTCAGCCTGCACGTGACCGGTATCGATAAGCTGCCGAGAACGGGCGCATATTTAATTTCCTCCAATCATCAGAGCTATCTTGATGCGGTCATTCTGGCAAGCGTGCTTCCTCCGAAGGTTTTTGACAAAGTATTTGCCGTCGGCACCAGTGAAATTTTCGGCGAAGGATTCATGCAGCGCCTCGCGCGTTCCGTCCGCGTCGTGGTGGTGGATCCGGATGCGAATCTGATTCCTGCCATGCGCGCCGGCGCCTACGGTCTCCGCCAAGGCCGCCCACTCATTCTTTATCCCGAGGGCGAGCGTTCGATCGATGGCACCCCGAAAATCTTCAAGAAAGGCGCCGCCATTCTGTCGATTCATCTGCAGGTGCCAATCGTGCCCGTGGCCATCGTGGGGTTTTACGAAGTGTGGCCGAGAAACAAATCGTTCCAGGGTTTCAAGCCGCTAAAAATAATCTTCGGCGATCCCATTTTTCCACCGCCGGAGAGCGAAGCGTCGGAATCCGCTTATGAGCAGCTGACTGCGGAACTGAAAGCACGTGTCGTGACGATGTGGGAGGACCTTCGCATTCGTGCTTGACGCCGCATACCCCGGCGTTAAGCTATTTCGCCCGCGGATGGGTCTGATCGTAAACCTGCAGCACATGTTTCATCGATAACTGCGTATACCGCTGCGTAGTCGCGAGGCGTTCATGCCCGAGCAATTCCTGAATAGCGCGCAGGTCGGCTCCTTCTTCGAGCATGTGCGTTCCAAAAGCATGCCGTAACGTGTGTGGGTGAACGTCTGGTGAGAGGCCTTTGGCAACCGCAATCTTTTTGATGATTCGCCCAACACTTCGCGTGGTGAGCCGCCCACCACGCTGGTTGATGAGTAACGCACTTGACTGCTTGCCACTTGCCTCAATAACTTTCCGCCGTTCCGGTAAGTATGCTGCAAGCGCGCTCTTTACCGAATCACCAAACGGGACATACCGTTCTTTTTTTCCCTTGCCACGAATCAGAATTGCCTCCGAACTCACGCTGATGTCTTCCAGGTTAATTCCCGTAAGTTCCGAATTGCGGATGCCGCATCCATAAAGCAGTTCCAGCATCAACCGGTCGCGCTCCGGAAAAGCCGCAACTTCGGGCATTTCTCCGTCGATCACAAAATTCATTTCTTCAATCGTCGGGACGCGGGGCAACTTCTTTGCCAGCTTCGGAGTGGCTACCAGCTTCGCTGGATTCTGCTCCACCACGCCTTCCCGTGCCAGCCAACGGTAGAGCGACCGCACCGCCGCAAGCGCACGCGCCACGGAAGTCTTGCTCAGACCCTTGTCGTAAAGTTGCGAAAGAAATGCTCGAACCGCAATGTGGTCGATCTGTTTCCATCCGCGCGAACCAGCAAAAGCGGCGAAGAGAGTTAGCTCCTGTTTGTAAGCCTTGATCGTGTGCGGCGAAGCATTGCGCTCCCGCAAGTGGCGCAGAAAATCCGCTACGGCTTTTGCGACAGTAGTATTCTCTTTGCTCATCAGCTGATATTTAATTGCTGATTGTCGATTGCTGATTGTTGATTGAAAATCGCAGTACGACGTCTTCGGAAAGCTTACTTCAATCAGAAATCAACAATCAGAAATCAGCAATTTCCTCGCTATCTCGCCTTCCCCCGTGGATGATGTTTCTGATAAACCGTTCTGAGCCGATCGAGCGCCAGGTGGGTGTAAACCTGTGTTGTCGAAATGTCCGCATGACCCAGAATAGTTTGCACTGTACGCAAATCTGCGCCATTCTCCACCATATGCGTGGCGCAAGAGTGCCGCAGCATGTGCGGAGACGCCGCCCGCCCGGAGCCTACCGAGGCTGCACGCACCATCTGCCAAACGCGCTGTCGCGTTAGCTTACGGCCTCCGCGAGCGATAAACAGCAGGGGCGAATGGAGGACAGAAGACTTTACGGGCGACCCGCTTCGCTTTCCTGTCGCTAAATCCGGACGCGCCTGCTTCAAATATTCACTCAGCGCTTCTTGCGCCGACCTCCCCAGTGGCACTACCCGTTCCTTGTCGCCTTTCCCCCGCACCAGCATGTATCCCGCGTCCAGCTTCAAATCTTCAAGCTTTGCATTGACCATTTCCGAAACCCGCAGCGCGCCGGCGTAGAAAACTTCCAGCATCGCCCGATCACGAATTGCCAGCGCCGTGGCCTGCTTACCGTTTTTCGCTGGAATCTGGCGCTTGAGCGGCGCCGCCAACGTCGATTCCATTTCGTCGCGAGCCAATGCTTTAGGCAGAACTTTCCATTGTCTCGGTGACTCGATGTCCAGCGTAGGATCGTGTTCGATTTTTTTATCAAGCAACAGATACCGGTAGAGATGTCGCAGCGCCGATAGTTTTCGCCCCACGCTGCGGCCGTCGACCTGATGAGAAAAAAGCTGCTGCAGAAAATCACGGACGTCGGTACGGTGCGCGGTTAGCAACGCGCGTTTAGATTTTTCCAGGAATTCAGAGAACTGGCAGATGTCGGTAGCGTAAGCGCTCGTAGTAAGCGGCGCGAGCCCCTTTTCGATTCTCAAATAATCGAGAAAACTGGAAAGCACGCGGGGGTTGGCATCCGAAGCCATAATCGGGAGAATAAGTATGCTCGTTATCGGACGCTTGCGAAAGTGACGAACCGGGTGCCAGACCATCACTTGTTGAAAGGGTGGGAGCGCTATACGTTACGCCTGTCCTACCTCACGCAGCAGATTCCCCGCGTACAAAGCGCCTTCCGGAGTCTCTTCATGCTTGAAATACGCGAAGACGTCGCGCCCCGCAGCCATGTGTTTGCCGATTTGCTCAACCATCCCACGCCGCTCTTCTTCCGTATAACTCGGCTTGCGAAACCTGTAATAGACAAACGGGCCCGTAACCACATCGGGCGTGGTGCGTTCTTCCGTCTCCGCCACGCACAGCACCGCACCGTGGGACCTCAGTGCCTCCCACGTCTCATCCGTGAACCAGGAATCATGTCGGAATTCGAACGCGGCCGGTAAGGCGCGGGGAACGATTGTCAAAAAATCTCTCAGCAGCGAGGCATCGGCCTTCAGATTTGGCGGCAACTGAAAAAGCACCGGACCAAGTTTTCCTGCGCTCGCCAAGGGAGCAATCGTCGCCAGAAAACGCGGCAGAAATTCTTCAGTTCCTTTCAAGCGCTTGATGTGGGTAATCACCTGATGAGCCTTTACGCTGAAGCGAAAGTGCGCGGGCGTCTGCTCGATCCAGTTCTGGGTTGTCGTTTCTTTCACCAGTTGCCGAAACGTGAAGTTCACTTCAACGGTATTCAGTTGCGTCGCGTAATGTTCGAGAAACTTTTTCTGCGCCAGCTTCGCCGGATAAAAGTCGGGCTTCCATGTTGGATAAGCCCATCCCGATGTCCCGACAAAAAGTTGAGCCATTGTGAACTCTCTAAGGAAACTTGTAGCGCACGGGATTATCTCTTGCGCGCCGTCTTACGCGTTCGCGGCTTCGCGGCCTTCTTCACCGCGCGGCGACGGACTTTCTTTGGTTCCTCTTCGGCCTGAGCCGCGATCGAAATCGGTTCCTCAGTTTCCGCAGCCGCCGCAACCGCCTTGAGATCTGGAAGCCGTTGCTTCAATTTGAGCACCGGGGCAAATAGATCTCCCATCTTTTCCACGCGTGCAACAGTTGGCGGCGCTTCAAACACCAACCGGTCCGCATCTTTCGTTTTGAGCGTCTGTTCCACTTCATCCCAACTCACGGGAGTCGAAACTGTAGGACGTTCGCGCGCCCGCAACGAGTACACGGCCACTGTGGTTTTATGTTCGTCATTCTGGCTCCAGTCGACAAAAACTTTTCCCGTCCGAAGCGACTTTTTCATATCAGAAACCACCATCTTGGGATGCTCCTGTTCGAGCAACTGCGCCAAAGCGCGCGCGAAAGTTTTGGTCGATTCGTACGTCGTAGGA
>CAWEYI010000022.1:0-68820 GCA_963813205.1 uncultured Acidobacteriaceae bacterium
CGCGTCAGCGTAGCCGACGACAAGCAAATCACGGTCGTAGTCCGCAAACGCATCGGTGCGGAAAGCCAGAATGATGCCGATAAATACAATCAGCAAACCAAGCCACAGATCACTGTTGCCGGCAACGCCATGGTTCTCGACGCCAAGTCCCAGGCTGGCGATCATTCCGTGCAAAGCGATCTGGATATTTCAATTCCCCGGAAGATGGAGCTGCACATTACTGGCCGGAAAGGAGACGTTTCCGTCACCGGCCGCGATGGAGATGTGGAGATTGCCGCCCAGCACGGCGACGTTTCCGTGGAAGACGTTACCGGCAACGTAAAATTGAATCTGGAGAAAAGCTCCGCCAAAGTCGAGCAGATCACGGGAGATGTTCACATCGATGGCCGCCTGAATGAAGTCTCGGTAATGGACGTAAAAGGCTCGCTGCAACTGGACGGCGAATTCGAGGAGAGCGTCAAGCTCGCCCGCATCAGCAAGAATGTGGCGTTCAAGTCTTCCCGTACCGACATGGAGTTCTCGCGCATCGACGGCGAACTGGATCTCGATTCCGACGATCTGCATGCGGACAAAATTACGGGCCCGGTCCATTTGACGACGCGCTCCAAGCAGATACGCCTCGAAGATGTATCCGGCGATGTCCGCCTGCAAAACAACAACGGTGGCATTGAGATAGCCATGCATTCGTTAGGAAACGTGCAGATCGACAGCCGCAACGGAGATGTGCAGTTGAGCGTGCCTGACACAGCCGGTTTCCGCGTGGATGCGCGCACGCGCGACGGTGAAATCCAATCCGACTTCCCGGAGTTGAAAATCGACAACGGAGATCACGAGGCCACGGCGAGCGGCAGCGTGGGCAATGGCTCATCCCACATCGTGATCAATAACGAGCACGACGGGATCGAAATACGTAAGGCCTCGGCGACGGCCTCGCCTGCGGTTCCTGCCCCCCCGGCGACGCCGGCCAAGCCAGCCAAAGCGCTGCCCGCGCCGAAATCTAAGGTTGAGCCCACAGATAATTGAAGAAGTACGAGAAGTTCGTGAGAAAGTTTATGTGGGGACAGCCGCCCCCGGCTGTCCCGGGGCGCAGCCCGGTGCCTGCACTACCGGCTGGCCCAGAAGACTACCGCCCAGGCTCAGTCTCCCAATTTCTTCCTGGCCAGCTCTTCCACCTGCGCCAGCACTTCATCCTCCCTCATGCTGGTAGAATCAATCACCACCGCGTCTTCCGCGGCCATGAGCGGAGACGCAGCCCGGGTGCGGTCACGGCGGTCGCGTTCGCGCAAATCCGCTGCCACATTTGCGGCTACTTCGCCTTTGATCTTCTGCTGCTGCATGCGGCGCTGCTCGCGCACCACGGGGTCAGCGTCGAGAAATATCTTCAAGTCAGCGTCGGGAAAAACTTTCGTTCCAATGTCGCGGCCTTCCATCACTACGCCGCCACCCGCGCCCATCGCCCTCTGATGCGCCACCATCCATGCCCGCACTTTTGGATGCACGGACACTCGTGAAGCTGCCTCGGTCACGTCGCGCTCGCGAATGCGCGCCGAAACGTCGTGGCCGTTCAGCAGCGTTCGATTTCCATCCCGGGTCGGCTCCAGCTGAATCCGCGACTCTTCCGCGAGCTTTACCAGCGCGTCTTCATCATCGAAAGACGCGTCCTTTTCGATAGCTTTCAGCGCCAAGGCCCGGTACATCGCGCCGCTCTCGAGATTCACGTAGTCGAGCTTGCGCGCCAGCCGCGAAGCAATCGTGCTCTTGCCCGCGCCCGCCGGGCCATCGATGGCAATGATCAATTTGCGTGGAGAAGGGTCTGGGGTCTGGTTATCGGTCATTTCGCGAGTAGATTGTACACGGAGAGCGGCAAGGAAACGGGCGTCTAGGTGACTGCTAATTCCAGAGGAGCCGCGATTGACGAAGAAGATGCGTACTCGATGTGGAGAACTCGCCGATCAGCATCAATCTGGGATTTCGAGGACGAATGAATCAAGAGCGGCCTCATAGCTAAAATTCCTCCCTGGGGTACTAGACATTCAACCGGATTAATCGAGGTGGAGAGTACATGCATGTAATCGTCGTTCAGTACCCCCAAAGTATGCGTGCCCGGAAGCACGCGTAGTGGACCATTCTGCGGCGTCGAGTGATCAAGATGTATTCGCAGCGCAAGAACGTGCGAAAGAGCGGCGGCGGGAGCGTGAGCATAAAATATGCGATCCTTCACAGACCAGGGTCCCCAGCCCGGAACTTCGGACTTTTCGCGCAGCGGGAGCGCCGTGTCCTGATGCCACACCACCAGCCAGTTGGACTTGGAAGACTTGTCGAACAGTGTTGCACGAAAAGGAAATGCGGCAGGACCGAGTACATCACGGACGAGTTCAATAACATTCGGTTGTTGAGCAAGCTCAGCCACAGCGTTCAAACTTAAAGCGTGGCGAATCCCGGCTCGGCTTCGGTGTGGAGCGGCTGTGGAGATCTCTTTGACGATCTGATCGACATCCAGGCTGGAAAGTAAGGCAGGAACGATTGCGAAGCCATCTTTCTCAATCGCATCTTCCAGGATCAATGCGCATCCCCCGTCCTTGCCTTCGCTCTGGTAACAACGTGCGGATGGGCAGGCGCCACTTCCTTCTCTGGCGTGATCTGCAGCATCGACCGTCCACTCACGTGCACGAAGCTCAACTCGCGCGCCGCCAGCAAGGCATTGACGGCTTCCTTTACCCGCGACCGCGCTACAAATTTTCCGAAGAAGGATTCCAATTCCGTCAGGTCAGCAGCGACCACGCACTCCAGATATTTCGAGAGCAGAGCCGAGAGCGCCTGCTGCACCGACAAGCCCACCCCTTCGCGTACCGCATCCGGCGACCAGCGGTAGAGCACATCCCAGTAAGAGCCTTCGGGAACTTTGTAATCCACGCGCGTGATGCGCAGCTTGGCGAGCAGCTCGCCTAAGGCCTTGTCAAGCGCAGCGAGAGAAACCGCGCCACCCAGCGACTCCTGCAGGTTCTGTTTTGAGATTGGCCCGTCACGGCGGATCAATTCAAAGGCATCGCACGCCAGCGGCGAATAAGGTGAGCGCGGCCCCTGCTTCGGCGCCAGCTTGGGATTGCGCTCGCCCACCAGGGCATAAAAATAAGGAAACGCCGAAGCCGCGACCAGAAACGCGTTGTTCTCCTCGAACAAATTCGCCTCGTAAGCCGATTGCTCGCGCAGCAGCCGGACCATGAGTTCGGTCGCCTCCGCCGCCCGCGGGTCGGAATAAGCATGCTGCCAGGTCGGCAACCGATTGTCCGAGCCTACGAATGCACCGATGAATGTCGGCACCGGCATCGCCGGTCGCACCGGATACATCAGGCAAAATCCGACTTGCTCAACGAATGCGCGCGCCTGTTCGATAGTCTGGATGGGTTTTCCATCCAGACGCCACTTCTCGCGCCGCAGTTGCTGTAAGTCCTGCTCGGTCATGGGAACAGCGAAGGACGATTGTTGATTGTTTGATTTCTGATTGTTGATTAAGCCCTGTACCTTGCTTCTAAATCAGCAATCAAAAATCATCAATCAGCAATTGCCCTTCATCGCTAAATCCTCTTAAACGCCTTCTGTATGTCTTTAACAGAATACCGCAGCACCACCGGTCTGCCATGCGGGCACGACATAGGATGATCGGTTTTCGCGAGCTCCGAGAGCAGCCACTCCATTTTGTTCTGCTCCAGCGGCATGTTGACCTTGATGGCGGCATGACAGGCGATGGAGGCGGCAATGCGTCCACGAATCTTCTCCAGATTGAGCGACTGCTCTTCGCGCGAAATCTGATCGAGCAGTTCGTGCAGCATTTTCTCGACTGCGGCCGCATCCACTCCCGCCGGCGCAACTTTCACCGCCACGCTGCGGGCTCCGAAAGGCTCAGCCTCGAATCCGTTGTGTTGCAGTTCGTCGGCAATTTCCGCAAATACCGCCTGTTGGGCCGGAGAAAGCTCGAGCACGATCGGCATCAGCAACCGCTGGCTCTCAACTTTCTGCACCGCCCGTTGCTTCAGAATGCGTTCGAATAGCACGCGCTCATGTGCCACGTGCTGATCGACAATCCATAATCCATCTTTATTCACCGCGAGTATGAACGAATTACGAATCTGTCCCAATGGACGCAAGGTCGAGAGAGCGGCAAGTGTTGGCTCTTCTTCTCGCACATCGAGCTCGGGAGCGCAGCCGTTATCCGGAATCGCTTCGCCGAATCGACCTTCAAGTCCGCGAGCCACGGGAATCGCTGCATTCGCCTCTACCGCAATTCCGCCTTCAAACTGAAACCGCGCCGAAACCGGTGGCGCAACCGGGGCCTGCAAGGCAAAGCCAGCGCCGCCGGCGGGCTCGTAAAAGGCTCGCGCCGGCCCCGATGGCGCAGCCATGTCAGAAGGCGGTTCCCACTCCCGCGCACCCGGCGTCAGTCCAGAGCTGGCAGTCGCGTGCGCGTGAATCTCAGTGGTGAATTGCGGTGCAGGGCGCGCCTTCATCAGCGCGGCACGCACCGTGTCCCGCACAAAATCATGCAGTACAGTCGACTGTCGAAACCGCACTTCAGTCTTTGAAGGATGCACATTTACATCCACTTCACCCGCGGGCAATTCCAGAAACAGCAACACCACGGGATACACGCTCGGCGGAATAATGTTGCGATAAGCCTCGGTCAGTCCATGCTGCACCAGACGGTCACGAATCAACCGGCCGTTCACGAATACAAAAATCGAATTGCGATTCAGCTTCTGAATCTCTGGCTTCGAAACGAAACCGTGCAGCCGCATCCGGCCCGGTTCGATATTTTCCTGCGCATCGTCGCTGCCTTCCTCCTTCCTCCGCCACAGCGGAGGTTGTGGCAGGCCAACATGTTCGAGTGCCTGCACCGCCGCGACCGCTATGAGCTGGTCCAGCGTCTCTTTTCCGAACACCTGATAAACGCGCTCGCTATATCCCGCGACAGGAGGCGCCACCAGCACGGCATTAGTAGCCGAATGCAATTCAAAATGCTTGTCGGGATGGGCCAGCGCGTAGTGTGTCACCAGCGAAGCGATGTGCGATAGCTCGGTGGACTCTGCCTTCAAAAACTTTTTGCGCGCCGGAGTATTGAAAAAAAGATCTCGAACCGTAATCGATGTGCCCTCGGGCAATCCCGCTT
This sequence comes from uncultured Acidobacteriaceae bacterium, assembly GCA_963813205.1. GTDB lineage: Bacteria > Acidobacteriota > Terriglobia > Terriglobales > Acidobacteriaceae > Sulfotelmatobacter. The sequence continues at coordinate 5,165 of CAWEYI010000022.1, forward strand.
CTTCGACGCGCGCCATCTTGTCGCCATTGATTTCAATAATTGTGCCTGAGGGCGCAGCGCCAGATTCCACCGCAGAGGTCTCTAGCCGCAGCCGTGAGACCGACGCGATGGAGGGCAGCGCTTCGCCGCGAAATCCCAGCGTGGCCACGCTCAACAGATCTTCCGCATCCTTAATTTTCGAGGTGGCGTGGCGCTCGAACGCCAGCATGGCATCGTCGCGCACCATGCCGCATCCGTTGTCTGTGATCTGAATTAATTTCTTGCCGCCCGCCTCGACGCTGATCTTGATTCGCGTTGCGCCCGCATCCAGGGCATTCTCCAGTAACTCTTTCACTACCGACGCAGGTCGCTCCACCACCTCGCCGGCGGCGATCTTATTGGCGACCTGCTCGGAAAGTACGTGAATGCGGCCCATGAAACGACGCTCAGCTTTCGGTTCTCAGTCGATGTCGATGTCGATGTCGAGGATAGGTCAGTTTCGCAGAAGGCGGGGCGGAAGGCAAAGATGGGAAAGCACGGAAGGCTTGCCAACGAAGACTGCTGGTACTATTTATTCTTATCTCTTTGTCTCCTCGTGCAACGGAGTGAACGAATGATCCGGTCTTTTAAAGGGATGAAGCCGACGATTCCAGCCACCTGTTATGTGGACGAGTCGGCACAGATTATCGGGGACGTGGTGCTCGGCGAGCATGCGTCTGTTTGGATGAATGCGGTAGTGCGCGGCGATGTATATGCCATCCGTATCGGGGCGCACTCGAACATCCAGGATTGCAGCGTGTTGCACGGCATGAAAAATACTTACGGGGTCACGCTCGGCGAATATGTGACCGTGGGTCACTCGGTAACGCTGCATGGCTGCGTGATCGAAGACCGCTGCCTGATCGGCATGGGCTCGATTATTCTGAATGGCGCGAAGATCGGCGCCGGATCGATTATCGCGGCTGGCACTCTAATCCCCGAGCGAACGGTGGTCGAGCCGGGCTCGCTGTGGATGGGGTCTCCAGGAAAGTTCCGCAGGAAGCTGGAAGCGGTCGATGCGGAGACGATCATGAAGTATGCGAGGAATTATCTGGGATATACGGAAGAGTATTTGCGCGAGCGGTAAGAGCTGAGGAACTCCTACCGAGTACCCACAGCAGCGAGCGAGTACCGAGTACCGAGTACCGAGTACGATTGTCATCCTGAGCGGAGTAAGCCGATTCGGTTTTCGAATCGGGTTGCGGAGTCGAAGGATCCCTGCTTTTTACCGATCGCTGCGGGCGCGCCGAAATACAATTCTCCGCTCACGATGACAATTGAAGGATGAACGTTTAAGAAAAGATCTCCATGATTAAAGCTGTCCGAGGAACGCGTGACCTCCTGCCGCCGGAAACGGCGTTGTGGAATTTTGTGGAGTCGACGGCGCGCGATGTGTTTCGCGCCTACAACTTCCAGGAAATTCGTACGCCGATTTTCGAGAGCACCGAACTGTTCGCACGCGGTGTGGGCGAAGAGACCGACATCGTTTCGAAGGAAATGTTCACCTGGGAAGATCGCGGCCGCGCGGAAAGTGACCGGGGACAATCGCTGACATTGCGTCCTGAGGCCACGGCTGGCATTGTCCGGGCCTACATCGAACACAAACTCGGCAACCGCGGACTCAACAAGCTCTACTGCATGGGCCCGATGTTCCGCCGCGAGCGGCCGCAGAAGGGCCGTTACCGGCAGTTCTACCAGATTGATGCCGAAATCATCGGTCCGACGTCATCGGGCAGTGAGTCTCCGGGGCGCGACGCGGAAGTGCTGGAGATGCTGGCCACATTGCTCGATCGTCTCGGGATCAGGGGCTGGACTCTCGAACTGAATTCCGTCGGGTGCTCAAATGATCGAGCCGCGTTCAACGAAGCGCTGCGCAAGGCTTTGGAGCCGGTGGTGGGAAACATGTGCGTGGATTGCCAGCGCCGCGCGGTGACCAATCCGCTGCGGGTGTTCGATTGTAAAGTTCCGGCGGATCAGCCGATCATCGATACCCTGCCACGCATCAGCCAATTTCTGGATGAACCTTGCCGCGCGCATTTTGCCACGGTAAAAGAAATCCTGACCAAAGTTGGGGTTCCGTATACGTTGAATGATCGCCTGGTGCGCGGGCTGGACTACTACACGCGCACCGCCTTCGAATTCACTCACGGAGCGCTGAGCGCGCAGAATGCGATTCTCGGCGGCGGCCGCTACGACGGGCTTTCCGAGGCGCTCGGCGGACCGGCAGCTCCGGGAATCGGCTTTGCGATCGGCGAAGACCGGCTAGTGATGTCACTGCAGGAATCTGCTTCAGCCGAAAGAGTGCTGAAGAAGCCGGATGTGTATATCGCTCCGCTCGGTGCGGGGATGAATGCAGAAGCAGCCCGATTGGCCCGCGAATTACGGCGTCAGAACGTCGTGGCAGATTTGGGAGATGAAACTTTCCGGCTGAAGAAATCTTTCGAAACCGCGACCAAAGCTGGAGCAAAATATATTTTGATCGTCGGTGAAAATGAAATCAAAGCCGACGCCTTTGCCCTGAAGAACCTCTCCGCCGGCGAGCAGGTTTCAGTTCCGCGCGGGGATCTAGTGCGGAGGATTCAGGAGTAGCGATGGGGAAGACCCGCTCCGTGATCGACGACGAGGCAAAGCGTTTCATCGAAGCGCAGCATATATTCTTCGTCGCATCGGCTCCGCTTGACCCGGGCGGCCACGTGAACCTTTCCCCCAAGGGGCTGGACACGTTTCGCATTCTGGGGGCGACCACTGTCGCCTATCTTGATTTCAACGGAAGTGGAGTCGAGACCATCGCGCACCTGAAAGAGAATGGTCGTATTGTTCTGATGTTCTGCGCGTTCCAGGGTCCGCCGAATATTTTCCGTTTGTATGGCATGGGCCGCGCGATTGAACCTCAGCAAGCTGAGTTTGCAACTCTCGCGGAAAACTTCCCAGCCTATGAGACCATGCGTTCGATCATTGTGATCGAAATCACGCGAGTCACGGACTCTTGTGGGTATGGCGTTCCCCGTTTTAAATATGAAGGCGAGCGCGAAGAGCTCGCGGCATGGGCCCGCAAGCAGGGGCCGGAAGGCTTGCAAGCTTACCGCGAGCGGAAGAATCAAGTCAGTATTGACGGACTTCCGGGCTTGACGCTTCACTCCGAAGCAATTCGTAAACAAGCAATCCAAAAACAAGATCTGCAGAAAGACGATCAGAAAGAGGTCGTGTGAAGATTTCTCGGCTTTCCTGTGCCGTTCTCTTTTGCTCAGTCTTCATCCCGGTTGCCGCAATGCAGGCGCAGACTCCGTCGACTGCCAAAGTTCCTACCACGTTCGATCAAAGCGCAATCGCCAACGAGAAAAATCTGATCGAAGCCAAGAAGAAAGACGACGCCGCGTTTTTCAAGCGAACGCTCAGCCAGAATTTTTCCCTGGTCGGCGTCGACGGCACTCTGCTCGAAGGGCAAGAGGCCGCGGAGAATTTAGGTGACTCGGACCTGTTGGAACTCACGCCCTATGACATGAAAGTCGTCACACTGGCGGACGATGCCGTTGTCGTTACTTACGACGCTATCGTGCGTGAAAAGCCGGAGGAAGATCAGGGACCGCCGCCACGGTATCAGCATTTCAGTTCGGTATGGGTCAAGCACGGGGATTCGTGGAAGCTCAAGTTTCATCAGGCCACGGCCGCGCACTGGGGAGACTGGTAGGTTTGCCGTCGGAATTGCACTGCACACAGAGAATGCGTATCGTAAAATTCTTCCTCCGGAATTTACCGACGCAAGCCTGCTCGAGGAGACGCACATGAAACTACGCGCAGCAGTTTTGATGGCTTGGGTTCTGATAGGAGCAGCCGCCACGGCACAGATGCAGCCTCCGAAGCCCACACCGGAACTGAAGAAGCTGGATGTATTTGTCGGGTCCTGGACTCTCGACGGCACCATGAAGCCAGGAACGATGGGTCCGGGCGGGACAATGACGGAAAATGAAAAGTGCGAGTGGATGGAGGGCGGTTTTTACCTCGTGTGTCACTCGGACTATAAAAGTTCGATGGGCAACGGCGTGGGCTTGTCTGTGATGGGATACTCCGCCGAGGACAAGGCTTATACCTATCGCGAGTTCAACAGCTTCGGTGAATTCGACGATTCCCGCGGCTGGCTCGACGGCGATACATGGACCTGGACCAGCGATGAGAAAATGGGCGGCACGACCATGAAGGGCCGCTTTACCATGAAAATGATTTCGACCACGTCCTACAGCTTCATCTTCGATATGTCACAGGATGGAACAAAATGGTCCACTGTAATGGAAGGCAAGGCGAGTAAGAAGTAATCCTTCACATCTGGCACCGCGATACTCACCGTCAAGTGTTAGATTCCAACCTCCAAACCTCGAGACCTTTTCCCAGCCGGTTCGTCCTGTGCCGCGTTCTCGTACCATATAATTCTGAGCAATGACCTTCCAACAGTTGCTGGATGGAGCGGAAGTCCTCGCGCAAAGCGGGGATCCGGGCGTGAGCAGTGTGGAATACGACTCGCGGCGGGTGAAGCCGGGGTGCGCGTTCGTCGCGATGCGCGGAGAGTCCAGCGACGGCAACCGGTTTATCGATCAGGCGATCCAGGGAGGGGCGGTCGCGGTGGTCACGGATTCCGCCTCCGAGAAACCACGTCCGAGTGTGGGCTGGGCGGTGGTTGCGAACGGACGGCGAGCACTGGCACGCGTAAGCGCGAATTTTTACCACAAGCCGGCGGAGCGGATTGCGGTTACGGGAATCACCGGCACGAATGGAAAAAGCACCACGGCTTTTTTGGTGGAATCGATTCTGACTGCAGCGGGACGGAAGAGCGCGTTAATCGGTACGATTGAATATCATGTGGCCGGGAAGGTTCTGCCGGCACCACATACGACTCCAGAAGCACTGGAGCTGAATCGCATCTTTAGTAAAGCCCTGGGCCATGGTGCTACTGATGTAGTGATGGAAGTTTCTTCCCATGCGCTGGCGCAGGAGCGAGTGTATGGCATCCCGTTTGATGTCGCGGTTTTCACCAATCTGACGCGCGATCATCTGGACTATCACCGGACGATGGAAGAATATTTCGCCGCCAAGCGGATATTGTTTGAGGGCTGCGGCACAGAGGCGCCCCGAGCGGTGGTGACAAATGTGGACGATGAGTATGGCGCGAAGCTGGCGGAGTTCAGCCGAAAACGCAGTTCGTTGGTCTTGAAGTATGGTTGGGAACGCGGCGACTTGCACGCAGAGAAGGTGGACATTACAACGCGGGGAACCAGATTTGATCTGGTGACGCCGGAAGGGAACATCGCGGTATTCTCCGCGCTGATTGGACGAGTGAATGTTTTTAACATTCTGGCGGCGGTGGGCGCCTGCTATGCGCGGGGATGTAAGACGGATGCGATCGCGGCTGGCATCGATAAGCTTGCGTGCGTTCCGGGAAGGTTTGCGCGCGTGGACTGTGGCCAGCCGTTTACGGTCGTGGTCGACTTTGCTCACACCGACGATGCGTTGCGAAATTTGACGGCGTTGGCGCGGGAGTTAGTGTCCCCGATGAAAGGAAGAGTGTTGACGGTGTTTGGATGCGGCGGCGATCGAGACCGGAAGAAACGCCCACTGATGGGCGAGGCGGCAGGACGGGGGAGCGATTTCGTCGTGCTGACGTCGGACAATCCGCGGAGCGAAGATCCGCTCGCGATTATTAATGATGCAGTGGTCGGGTTGCAGAAGACTGGAGTGAAATACAGCGTCGAGCCCGACCGGCGCAAAGCAATTGCCTTGGCCATCGGCGAGGCGCGTCCGGCAGACATTGTGCTGCTGGCTGGGAAGGGGCACGAAAAAGTGCAGGTCACGCGGCAAGGTGCGGTTCCGTTTGATGATTTGGAGGTGGCGCGCGAAGCACTGGGCGCAGCGGGCTATGACTGCAAGCCAGCTCTGGCCGGAGCCCAGGGATGAAGCTGACGCTCGCCAAGATTGCCGAGTTTATTTCCGCGACCGGGAATTTCGTGCGGGAAGAATCCGTAAACGGATATTCCATTGATTCGCGGACGGTGGGCCCGGGGCAGCTTTTCTTCGCGGTGAAGGGTGGACGCCTGGACGGGCACGACTTCGTTGAGCAGGCGCTCGAAAAGGGCGCAACTTCGGCTGTCGTGAGGCAGGATCAGCTGGGGCGTTATTCCGGTCAGACAAGGGCAAAGTTACTGGCGGTCGAAGACTCGCTGTCTGCGCTGCAAACGCTGGCGACCGCGGTGCGGAAGCTGTGGGGAAAACCGTTGATTGCGGTAACCGGATCGGCGGGAAAGACCACCACCAAAGAAGCGATCGCGCACGTGTTGAGCTCGCGCTTTCGCGTGCTGAAGTCAGAAGGGAATTTTAACAACCATTTCGGCTTACCACTCATGTTGCTGAAGCTGGAGCCGGAGCATGACCTCGCAGTGATCGAGATGGGAATGTCCCATGCCGGCGAAATCCGCGCGCTGGCGAAGATTGCGCAGCCGGAAATTGGAGTGGTTACAAACGTCGCTGCGGTGCATCTGGAATTCTTCGATTCTCTCGCGGGGATTGCCCGGGCCAAGTATGAGTTGATTGAATCGCTGCCTGCGAGTGGCACAGCGGTGCTGAATGCGGATGACGAGTATGTGTCGCAGTTTGGCCGCGACTTCAAAGGGAAGGTTTTACTCTACGGCACTCATCAAAACTCGCACGTACGCGCGGAAAAAATACAATCGAAGGGTGCGGAGGGTACCGAGTTCGATGTTGTGGTGGGAAATGTTCGCGAACACGCTGTGCTGCCGCTGGTTGGAGAACACAATGTTTTGAATGCGCTGGCGGCGGTAGCAGTGGGAGTCGAAAGTGGACTCAAACTGTTGCAGGCCGTTGCGGCTCTGGTGACTCTGGCGCCAGCGGAAAAACGTGGACAGGTTCTCCATATGGGTAACATCACGGTGATCAACGATTGTTACAATTCGAATCCGAAGGCATTGGAAGCGATGGTAGATGCGCTCGGTTCCATGCCAGGCACGCGACGGATTGTGATCGCCGGCGAGATGCTGGAGTTGGGCCCTGCTGGGGAACAGATGCATCGCTCGGCCGGTCGGCAAATTGCGGAAAACAAAATCGATCTATTGGTCGGAGTACGCGGGTTGGCAGAATCCATGGTCGATGCAGCGAGGCAGGCCGGAGTTCAGTCAGAATTCCTGACGTCGCCGGAACAAGCAGGCGAGTGGCTGGCGCGCGAGACGCGGGATGGTGATGTGGTTCTGTTGAAAGCTTCGCGGGGCGTGAAACTGGAAAAGGCGCTGGAGACCTGGAAGGCGCGGCTCGACGGAAAAAACTGAGATTCTTGCGGGACGGAGGCTGATTGCTCTACTGGCTCTTGTTTGTGAAGCTGCAGCATTATTTTCCGCCGTTCCGAATTTTCCGCTATCTGACATTTCGTACCGCCTTTGCCAGCCTTACCGCGTTGTTTACCGCACTGATTGTGGGTCCGCTGGTCATTAACCGGCTGCGCGAATTCCAGATCGGACAATACATTCGCGAAGAAGGGCCGAAAGCGCACCAGAAAAAAGCGGGCACGCCCACCATGGGCGGCCTACTGATTGCGATCGCGATCGTGGTGCCGACTCTGCTCTGGGCCGATCTGAGCAATCGCTTCGTGTGGATCGCGGTGTTCGCCACTTGCGCCTTTGCGGCGATCGGATTCACCGACGACTATACCAAAGTGGCGCACCGCCGGAACCTCGGTCTGACCGGGCGGGCAAAGTTGGGTTTGCAGATCGCAACCAGCATCGTGATCGCGGTGATGCTGATCGCTATGCAGACATACGGAATGTATTCGACCAAGCTGATTGTGCCCTTCCTCAAACAATTCCACCCTGATCTCGTCGTTCAGAATCTGGAACGGTTTCCGCATCTTTGGCCGTTGGCGTTCTTGCCGTTCATCGCATTCGTGGCACTCGTCATTGTAGGTTCGAGCAATGCCGTAAATCTCACCGATGGCTTGGACGGCCTGGCGATCGGTTGCACGGTAATTGCCGCAGGTGCGCTCACGGTGTTGACCTACGTAAGCGGACATGCCACCTTTGCCACTTATCTGGAGATTCCAAAAATGCCGCAGGTCGGCGAGTTGACAATTTTCTGCGGCGCGATGGTGGGATCGTCGATTGGATTCTTGTGGTATAACGCGCATCCCGCCGAAGTGTTTATGGGCGATGTAGGATCGCTGGCACTAGGCGGCGCGATCGGCACCGTCGCGGTCGTCATCAAGCAGGAACTTCTGCTGCCATTCATCGGCGGAGTTTTCGTGATCGAAGCAGTCTCGGTAATCCTGCAGGTGGGATCGTATAAGCTGCGCAAAAAGCGCATATTTAAAATGGCGCCGCTGCATCATCATTTTGAGTTAATGGGGTGGTCGGAGTCGAAGATTATCGTTCGCTTCTGGATCGCGTCGCTGGTGTTCGCACTGTTCGCGCTGACGACGCTGAAACTGAGATAAATTTCAATTCCCGATTTCCAATTGCCAATTGTGCCTGGAGTGATGGAGTTTTATAAATTGACAATTGGAAGTCGAAAATTGGCAATCTATTAATGGAACTCAAAGACAAACGCGTTCTGGTCGTCGGCCTCGGCAAGTCCGGAGTGGCATCCGCTCTATTTTTGAAAGCGCACGGAGCGCGCGTCACTGTCTCCGATACGAAAAGTGGAGACGATTTGCGGAACGAGATTCCCACCCTGCTCGACCACGGGATTACGGTAGAGACGGGCGGCCACGGCGAACGCACGTTTCGTGGGCAAGATTTAATTGTTGTTAGCCCGGGGGTTCCGATCGATGCCGCGCCGCTGGTGCAGGCCCGGGCGCTCGGCGAAATGGTGATCGGCGAAATCGAGCTTGCGGCGCAGTTCCTGACGGGACCGATCGTGGCCATCACGGGATCGAACGGCAAAACCACAACCACAGCGCTCGCGGGCGAGATTCTCGCGGCCGCCGGAGTGCCAACCCTGGTGGGCGGTAACATCGGCACTCCGGCCATCTCCCTCGGCGGAGCGAGCCAAGCCCGAGTCCGTGATCGTGCTGGAAGTTTCCAGCTTTCAACTGGAGACAATTCAAAGCTTCCATCCGAAAGTTGCTGTGGTTTTGAATGTAACGCCCGATCATCTGGATCGGCACCGAACCTTGGAAGCGTACGTGGATGCGAAGGCACGCATCTTCGAGAACCAGACAAGCGAAGACTTCGCAGTGTTGAATGCCGACGATCATACCTGCGTGGCGATGGCGGGGCGTACCCAGGCGCAAGTGTTCTGGTTCAGCCGCCAGAAGGAAGTGAAACAAGGCGCGTGGGTCCGCGGTGGAGCCATTGTGTTTCGGGATGGGTCTGGGCCTGAGAAAGCGGTTCAGCGCGAGATCATGCTGGCTTCCGAAATTCCTCTGAAGGGTGCGCACAATCTGGAGAATGTGCTGGCCGCCGTGAGCGCGGGCATCCTGATGGGATGCGCTCCGGAGAAAATCCGCCAGGCAGTACTCGATTTCAAAGCGGTTGAGCACCGGCTGGAATTTGTGGCCACGATTCGCGGCGTGGATTATTACAACGATTCGAAGGCCACGAATGTGGATGCGACCATCAAGGCTCTGGAATCGTTTCCCGCGAACATTCACCTTATTCTTGGCGGCAAGGACAAAGGCAGCGACTACAGCGTACTGAACGATCTGCTGCGGCAGCGGGTGAAGCGTGTGTACACGATTGGCGCGGCGACGGCAAAGATCGAGTCGCAGATTAAAAATGTTGAAGTGGTTCACGCGGAAACCTTGGAGAACGCAATTCGCAAAGCCAACGCCGTGGCGGAGCCGGGTGATGTTGTCTTGTTAGCACCGGCGTGCGCTAGCTTTGATCAATTCAAGAATTATGAACAGCGCGGGCAGGTTTTTAAGGAGATTGTGCAGAGCCTGGCATGACTACTCGATAGTGCCCGTTTGAATTTCGTCAGCTGAATTAAAACGGTATGCATGGCAAAAAGGCGCAAGCGTTCGCTAGAGGGCCTTATTGCGGTCAATGGAGTCCGTCTCTCATGGCGATTGCTTAGCGAGCCACAGTGGACTGCCGAGCATGGTTTTAAGGGACTGTGGATTTCTGTTCGCACAGAAGACGCCCGCCATCGGGAACTTATTCTGGAATATCCAATGCCAAATAAACAGATTCCGCAACGGCCAAAATTTTCCGTCAGGACAGTCGAAGATGGCATTCGTCAAGCGAGTGTAGCCGGATGGGAGCCCGAATCGCGCGGAAGGGTCTTCATATTCAAGGTCTCCTGAATTTCAAACCGAAGCGCGCCACTGGCAATTCTCCGCAGCTTGACACGTCGATTCCCCGCTCTTACGCTTGAGGCATGGAAGTACATCTTACGCCCGATCAGGAAGCGTTTGTGCGGCAGGCCATCGAGTCCGGACGGTTGCACCGTCCCGAGGATGCAGTCGAGGAAGCGCTACGGCTATGGGAAGAGCGCGAGCGCGCACGGGCGGAAACCCTGGCTGCAGTCGACCTAGCGGAAGCTTCCCTGGCTCGCGGCGAGGGCCGTGTAATCGCGTCCGAACAGGATGTCCGCGAGTTTGCCAGCGAAGTGAATCGGCGTGGACGCGCCGGTCTCGGAAATCAGCGGGTGCCGCGAAGCTAGTGGCGCTCGGCATTGCTCCAGAGGTCGAAGCCGACCTTGATGATATTTGGTCCTACGTTGCTACAAAAAGCGGGGAAGTCGACGTTGCAGACCGCTTGATCAATGCAATCACGGATCACTTCTTCATACTTTCCAGATATCCGCACGTCGGTCGCAGCCGCGATTACGATCTGCGCCCCGGTCTAAGAAGCTTGTCGGTTGGAGAGTATATCATTATTCACCGCGTTGAAGCACGCGACGTGCTAATCCTTCATGTATTGCATGGCCGCCGCCATCTCAAGACGCTGCTGGGTGAATAACCACTCGGCACTAGTCTTTTCACGGTTCGAGGCTGCCTCGAACCAAAACAATCAACAATCAAAAATCAACAATCAGCAATTCGTCCAGCATGTCCTCGGTTCTCCATGATGAAATGAACTTCCCATGGCAAAGCGGGTGAGCGTCGATCGCTGGCTGTTTACCGTGACCATGCTGCTCGTCTTTGTCGGGCTTGTGATGGTGTTTTCGGCATCAGCGGTGATGGCGCGGGAGCGCTTCGGGTCTCCCTATGCTTTCTTGTCGAAGCAGTTGATCTGGGCAGCGGCTGGCATTGTGGCGATGGTGGTCGCGATGCGCGTCGATTACCGGCGCTACAAGCATCCCGCAGTAGTATTTTCGTTTCTCGGCGTCACTACACTGCTGTTGATTTCCGTTTTCTTTCTGGATCGCTCGCACAATACACATCGCTGGATTCATGCTGGAGGTTTTTCCTTCCAACCTTCGGAACTGGCAAAGCCAGTTCTGATTCTGTTTCTCGCCTATTTTCTCGAAGGCCGCGTCAGGACGATGCAGAATTCCATCGATGACTGGCGCAACACGCTGGTGCCTGCGGCGGCGCCGCTTGTGGTGCTGCTGGGCCTCATCGTGCTGCAGCCCGATCTGGGCACGGCCATCGCTTGTGCCGGAATCGCGGCATGCATCTTCTATGTGGCCGGGATGCGAATGCGTTATTTCGGTTACGCATTCGGCGCATCGCTGTTGCCGCTTTATTTTCTGATCTTTCATGTGAGCTGGCGGCGCGACCGGATCCTCGCATTTCTTAATCCCTACGCCGATCGCCAGAAGACCGGGTTCCACATCATCCAGTCACTTATCGCGGTAGGCATCGGCGGCGTCACCGGCACGGGCTTGATGGAAGGCAAACAGAAATTGTTTTATCTACCGGAGCCGCATACTGATTTTATTTTCGCGGTGACCGCGGAAGAATTAGGTCTGGTGGGTGCGATCTCTATAGTGACGCTCTTCGCCGTGTTTCTGTGGCGTGGAATGCGCGCTTCCTGGCGAACGGAAGATATATTCGGCCGATACCTGGCAGTGGGAATCACCAGCATGGTGGTGCTGCAGGCCTTCATTAACATCAGCGTAGTGCTGGGCATGATGCCGACGAAAGGCATTCCGCTTCCGCTCGTGTCGTACGGAGGGTCGTCACTATTCGTGACGCTGGCGTGTGTGGGTGTGCTGCTCAATATTACGAAGCAGGCAGAGTGAGAAAGCTGCCCCGGATTTTGACCGATCTGCACGGATCAGTAAATGCGGAGGACATTTGAGACGCCTTTCAATCTTGCTGGCGCTTTGCTGTGTTCTTGGCGAGCTGGCGGTAGCCCAGAAGACCGAGCCGCCTCAGCACATCCAACTCCCGCCTCAAGTCCCAATGTTCTCGGCGGTCGATCTTGCTGCAAAGGTTCCGGCGGCGAAGACGGAAGACGTCAAGTCCATGGACGCAATACTGCATGCCATCTATGATGTGATTTCCGGACCGGCAGGTGGCCGCGACTGGAACCGCTTCCGATCCCTGTTTCTCCCACAGGCGCGCTTCACCGAAGTGAGCACAGGGCCCGATCGCTCGAAGATGGTCCTCACCTGGAATGTAGACGAGTTTATTCGAGATGCCGGTGAAGTCTTCTCCAAAGATCCGTTTTATGAAAAAAGCATAATGAATCGACCACAAAGTTTTGGCGATGTCACACAAGTGTTTAGCAGCTACGAATCGCGGCGCAGTCCCACCGGCAAGCCTTTCGAGCGAGGCATCAACAGCATCCAGTTGCTGAATGACGGCAAACGCTGGTGGGTGGTTTCAATCCTGTGGGACACGGAGCGGCCGGGTAATCCGCTGCCACCCAGGCTCGTCACGAATTAGATCGGGAAGGGAATTGTTGATTTCTGATTGCTGATTGGAACGGGCCACGATTCGCAATCAACAATCAGCAATTCCTTTATAGTCACCTCATGCGGGCCATTCTTGCGGGCGGCGGGACGGGCGGACATGTAATCCCGGCGCTGGCTATCGCCAACGAACTCAAGAAACGTTACGCAGCCGAGGTACTGTTCATCGGAACAGCGCGCGGCATCGAGAATCGCCTGGTTCCCGCGGCGGGATATCCGCTGCAACTGGTGCGCGTGGGTGCGCTCAAGAATGTGAGCATGACCACGCGCGCGAAGACGGCCTTCGATTTGCCGCGGGCGGTGTGGAGCGCGGGCCGCATGCTGAGCGAATTTGCTCCCGACGTAGTGATTGGCGTGGGCGGGTACGCTTCTGGTCCGGCTATGCTGGCAGCGGTTATTAAACACATTCCGACGCTCGCCTTTGAGCCGAACGTCGTCCCCGGATTTGCCAACCGTGTGGTGGCGCGATTTGTGTCCGGGGCAGCGGTGCATTTTGCGGAGACTGCAAAATATTTTCGTCATGCGGAAGTGACCGGCGTTCCGGTGCGGCAGGCGTTCTTCGAAATTCCAGTTCTAAGTAATAAGAAGCGTGGTGGAACGCCGACTCTCCTTGTGTTTGGTGGTAGCCAGGGGGCGCACGCGATCAACGAGGCGATGATTCGCTGCCTGCCGGAACTGCATCGGCAGGCGCCCGGAATCTGCATTATTCATCAGACGGGCGAGCGTGACTATAATGACGCGCTGGCTGCGTACCGGCGATTCGATCAATCAGGATCAGGGGAGTCGGTGCAGGTTTTTAAGTTTATCGAGGATATGCCTGCAGCATTCGCGCGCGCGGATCTGTTGGTCTGCCGCTCCGGTGCGAGCACGGTGGCGGAAATTACAGCGGCAGGGAAGCCCGCGATCTTCGTCCCGTTTCCCCGGGCGGCGGACGACCATCAGCGGGTGAATGCCGAGGCGCTGGCCCGCGCCGAAGCAGCCGTGGTAGTGGAAGAATCGAAGCTCGAAGGTGTCTGGCTGGCGGAAACGATCGCCGCTTTGCTTGGCGATGCGCAACGACTGCATGTCATGAGCGAAGCGGCGCGCGCATTGTCGCACCCCAATGCCGCCCGGGATATCGCGGCGATGGCGGCGCGCGTGGCGGGAATTGACGAAGCGGACAATGGAAGCGGTTCGTAAAGTTCCCATGCAGACAATTCGAGCTGATAGGGACCCGCGCCGAATGACAGGCAAAATATGAAAGCCCCTACAGGACAACAAATCGGTGGAGGAGTTGTAATTCTGCTTCTCCTTTTCGGGATGCTTTATGCGGGGGACTGGCTGGTTTGGAAGTTGCGCGACTCGCGAGGAGTGGGTTACGGCACGGTCGAGGTCCATCAGTTTCTGGCCACATCATTGAAGGGCAACAAGACCGAATATGATATGACCGGAACAGGGCAGCAGACCTGCAGTCATTCGATCTTCCCCCAGCAAAGGTACTCTGCCTGCTGGTGGGTCAAACGGCACGCGGCGCAGTGGGAGTGAAAAGGAGTCTGGCCGCGGATTGGCGCGAATTTTCACGGATACTTCTTACGCACTGATTTGATCCGTGGAGATCCGTGGCGGGAAAAGTCGACTTATGTTTGCCAAGATTCAGCAGATTTATTTCGTGGGTATTGGTGGCATCGGCATGAGTGGCATTGCCGAGGTGCTGCTGAATCTCGGCTATAAGGTCTCGGGATCGGACCTCAAGCATTCTTCTGTTACCGAGAGGCTCGTTGCGTTGGGCGCCACGGTGTTTGAGGGACATCGCGCAGAAAATATTTCCGGAGCTGAAGTAGTGGTGACCAGTTCAGCGATTGCCACGGAGAATCCTGAGGTCCTCGAGGCGCATAAGTTGCACGTACCCGTGATTCAGCGGGCCGAGATGCTGGCGGAGTTGATGCGCTTGAAGTATGGAATCGCGATCGCCGGAATGCACGGCAAGACAACTACAACTTCCATGGTGGCCGCGGTGCTGGCAGGCGGCGGTCTTGATCCTACGGTGGTGGTGGGCGGCCGTGTGGATGCCTTGGGGTCGAACGCCCGGCTGGGCAAATCGCGATACCTGATAGCTGAGGCGGATGAGAGTGACCGGTCGTTCTTGAAGTTGTCCCCAATTCTTTCCGTGGTGACCAACATTGACCGCGAGCACATGGATTGCTACCGCAATATGCGGGATGTGAAGAAAACATTCCTGGAGTTCATGGACCGCGTCCCTTTTTACGGCATGGTCGTGGCGTGCAATGACGACCCGCTGCTGCGGCGGTTGCTGCCGGACGTGCAGCGCCGCACGCTGACCTATGGAATCAAGCGTGGCTCGGATTTTCTGATCAAACTGGAAAATGGCTCGACCTCAAGTTTGAGAGTGGAAGGCCAGCCATTGAGCCGCTTTCGCGTGAGTTACCTCAAAAAAGATTTGGGCGAGTTCACATTACATGTGCCGGGGGTGCACAACATTCTGAATGCCACAGCGGCAATTGCGGTCGGTATCGGCCTGGATATTGAAGTGGCAGCGATACGCTCCGGACTCGATCAGTTTCGCGGCGTTGACCGGCGTTTTCAACTGCGCGGGCGCGCCGCCGGAGTGAGTGTGATCGACGATTATGGTCACCATCCCACCGAAATTAAGGCGACCCTGGCTGCCGCGCGGCAATGCGGCTTTCGCAAGGTTCATGTGGTGTTCCAGCCCCACCGCTACACGCGTACTCGCGATCTGATGGATGAGTTCACTGTTGCATTTGCGGACGCCGATTCGTTGTTCGTGCTCGATATTTATGCCGCCAGCGAAAAGCCCATCGAAGGAATCAGCGGGGAAGCGCTGGCGAGGACAATACGAGAGAAGGGCGCTCGGGACGCGCAGTATGTGAATTCGTTCTCAGAAGGCGTGAATTCGGCCGCCGCAGCTGTGCAACAGGGAGATATGATCCTGACGCTTGGCGCGGGGAGCGTCTCGCAATTGGGACCGATGATTCTGCAGAGGTTGAAGGAAATTGACGGCAAGGAATAGCGCAAAGTGTTAAAATTCCGTATGAGCATGTGTATGCTCATGTGTAGACTGAGGGCTCGCGATGAAAACTGCGCGTCTGCAATTGCTGACCACCCCCGCATTTCGAGATCGGCTTCGCAAAGAAGCAAAAAAGGCCGGCGTCAGCGTGGCGGAGTTGGTACGTACGCGCTGCGAAGGTTCGTCTGACGAAGAAGAACAGTTGGTTGCCGAGCTGGCCGCGCAACTTCGCAAAGAAGTGCGGAGGGCACAGTCGTCTTTGCGGAGCAGCTTGGCCGAAGCCAATGCGATGCTTGAAGAATTGAGAGAGTAACGGGAGCGTCGCAGATCGGCGGAGCGTGTGTGAGCCTTCTCGCGCAAGCCGCGGAGGCAATCAAAGATGCGATGCGGCTTGCCGACGACGTGCGGCGCGCCAGCGACACTCTGAAAGATCTTACCGAGCAGATTCGCGACCATGATCGCCGGATTACCCGTCTCGAGGCGCAATGGGAGACCGCGACCATGCTGTCGCGAAAGCGGTTGGAATAGCCCTGAATAGCCCGATATCATTTTGATGCCTTGGGCGACGTCGGGGAAGGGAACTTTTCCGCCGGGCTCTCCGTATATTTTGCTAACGGATTCAGGCGCGGCTCGTCCAATCCTCCATAAGGGGTTCAAGGCAATGAAATCGACACAAGCATTGGGATGGCTGATGGCTGGCGTTCTGGCGCTGGGATTGAATGGCATTTACCAGGATGGCGGCGCGGCTTGGGCGCATCGCGCGATCACACACCTCACTGCGGGTGTTACCAACCGTACCGAGGGTGTTCTCGCCCTGGCGACGGGGCGCGCTGACTGGTTCGCGGCAAAAAGCGAGGCTCTAGCCGCGCACAATGAGACTGCCCCTTGCCGCTTGGCTACAGTAATGGCCCGAATGCAGACGAAGATGGCGCGGGCCCAGGGCGGGATGGCGCGCTTTGAGGCGATGTCGGCTCGCGAGGAAGCCCAATTAGCGCAGTTGGAAGCCAGCCGGGCGCGGGCTGAGGCAGAGATTGAGGCGCAGGTTGCGCGCGTCAGTGTGGCCATGCCCCGGTTTGATGGCGTGGTTTGTCCGCGACTACGGGTAAGCATTCCGCGAGTGCGAATTTCGGTTCCCCGAGCGCAGGTAGAGACCGTAAGCTTCGACAACGACTAACATCTTCTGCTATAAGGGCGGATGCAGCGAGTTCCGCGTCCGCCTTTGGTTTTCTAGCCGCACCGGCGAATGCTCGCGTCTCCACCCACGTCCTTAATCCGGACAGTAAAAACTGCTGTCTCAGGTGAGTGTTCACTCCCACAGATTCCCCTCCTGATGCCCAATGCGGTTCCTGGCTGTGCAAAAGTTCGATAATTTTTCTGTCTCACTTCGCGAAATGAAGTTATAGTTTGAGTGCTCAGCGATTTCACAGCGACAACTAACCTGAATTGATGGCACGGAAGTCGGGTTCCACCATCTTGCAGGAGGAGTTGTACCCACCCAGCGCGGGTAGCGCGCGGCCGGGTCTCCATGGTCTGAACGGGCATAACTTGGAGATGGACGACGCGCGCCTCGTCGACCTTGATGTGGATGAGGAATCGCCGTTTCTACGCGGGCAAAAGCGAGTCTCCGCCCGTCGAAGTTCTCTCCCGAAAAAAACCGCAAATCGTTTGTTGTGGGGCATAGCTGCTGCCGCCGTTGTGTGCGTTGCCGCTCTGTGCTCTGCGGCGCTCTATCACTACGGCGAGCATTCGTGGCGATTCCGCGTGGAGTCGAGCGACAACATTCAAGTCGCCGGAATGCAGAACGTAACCAAGTCGCAGATCATGGAAGTGATGGGCGCCGATATTGGGCGCAACATATTTTTCATTCCACTGGCGCAGCAAAAGGCGCAGCTGGAGCAGATTGCCTGGGTGGAATCTGCCAGCGTGATGCGCTTTGTTCCCAATCGCCTGCAGGTGGAAATTCACGAGCGCACTCCGGTCGCATTCGCGCGCGTGGGGCCGCGCATGTTGTTGATCGACGCCGGCGGCACGCTGATGGAGCTGTCGCCGAAGCATAAATATTCTTTCCCCGTGATTATTGGAATGAATCCGGGCGAGCCGCTTTCCACGCGCACGCCGCGCATGAAGGCATATACCCAGACGGTGCATGCGCTGGACTCCGGCGGAGCCCGCTATTCGCAGGATCTGAGTGAAGTGGATCTGTCTGATCTGGAGGATGTGAAGGTGCGGGTAAATGATCCCGCGGGCGATGTGCTGGTGCACCTTGGCTCGTCGGATTATCTGCGGCGTTACAAGATTTTTGTTAGTCACGCGCAGGGTTGGCGGCAACAGTTTCAAAAGCTCGAATCTGTCGATTTGCGCTACGACAACCAGATCATCGTGAATCCCGATATGGCGAAGCCCGTGCCGTCGAAGCAGAGTATCGCGAAAGCGCAGGCGGCAGGAAGAGTCAAGCCCGTATCGTTGCTGACCCGGGTGGGTCCGAATGACCGGCCGCTGCCGAAGCCGGCCTTCGAGTTGACGGCGAAGAAACTTGATCCCAAAGCCGCAACCGCTTCAACCAAGACCGCTTCAACCAGGAAAGTCGGCGCCAAGGCCAGCTCGAACCAGATTGCTGCCATCGCACCGAACCCAGCCGTCACAAAGAAGTCGATCGTTGCCGCGAAACCGGTGACCGACAAGCTCTCCAAAAAGCGAGCCGCGCCGGTCCCAACGCGACGAAAGGTAGAGCACAAGAAAACTTCGAGCAGGAGTTCCTCTGCAACTGCCAAGCCTGCGGGTCATACCGGCGGGCGAAAGCCGAGCCCTGCGATTGCAAAGACTCAGACGAATTTGGAGCCGAGCGACTGAACATTTCAGAACGATCGAGTAGCGAAAATGCATAAGCAAAAGTTTACGGGAACGAATAACGGGAACTGATCAAAGATGGCGAATCAGCAACGGAATTTTCTTACGGCGATCGATGTAGGCAGCGCCAAAACGTGCGCGCTTATGGCAGAGGTGACCGACTGGGGCCTGCGTTATCGCGGGCACGGTGTCGCGGAATCACGCGGCTCCCGCAAAGGCGTGATCGTCGACCTGGAAAAAGCCATTGCGGCGATTCAGAAGGCCGTGGAAGCGGCTGAGGATATCGCCGGCGCAGCCGTGGAGCATGCCATCGTCGGCATCGGCGGCGCCCACGTGCGCGGAGTGAACAGCCATGGCGGCATCAGTCTGGGGTCGCGTCCACGGGAGATTGGGCGGGATGAGATCAAGCAGGCGGTCGAGCGGGCGCGGGCGATTCCGCTACCGGAGGGTCGCGAAGTGCTTCATCTTCTGCCCCAGGAATTCATTCTCGACGATCAGGCCGGCGTGCACGATCCGCTGGGAATGATGGCGGCCAAGCTGGAAGTGAGAGTTCATCTGATTACCGCGGCGGCTAGCGCAACGCAGAACGTAATCACCGCGGTGAATCGCGCCGGTGTCCACGTGGACGACACCGTGTTCGAGCCGCTCGCTGCGGCCGATTCCGTGCTGCGCGCCGACGAGCGCGAGTTGGGCGTGTGCCTGGCGGATATCGGTGCTGGCTCGACCGAACTGGTGGTTTTCGTGCAGGGAGCAGTGGCATATACCGGTGTGATTCCGGTGGGTGGCGATCACTTCACCAGCGACCTCTCGATGGGCATGTGCACCCCGCTGGCGGACGCGGAAAAGATCAAGAAAATTTTCGGCAATGCCATCGTCACGTTGATTCCGGAAGGAAATGAAGTCGAGGTACCGTCAGTCGGCGACCGGCCATCGCGTTTGCTGCCGCAGCGGCTGGTGGCGGAAATCCTCGAACCGCGGGCACGTGAACTTTTTGAAATGATGCGCGAATCCCTGCGGCAGAGTGGGATGTTCGACGCATGTCTGGCCGGCATCGTGCTGAGCGGCGGCGGCTCGCGGCTTCCGGGAATTTTCGACGTGGCGGAATCCGTGCTGCGCCGTCCCGTGCGTCTATCGTGGCCCACGCCTCTGGCGAAGATGCCGTCAACTTTGGCTGAGCCAGAGTATGCCACGGTGCTCGGGATGGTGAACTACGGGCAACGGGCGCGTGTGGCCCGCGGGTTTCAAGGCGACCGGTGGGGGTCGAGATTGAAGGCATTGTTGGTGGGGTGAGCGCAGTGATTAGTAGCTGGTGGTCAAAAAGTAACAGTAAAGAGCGGCTTGTTGACCATTAGCTTCTGGCCATTGCGTATGGACGAAGTACGAGAATTCAAAAACATAGGTGAACACATGACAAACGATTCCAGCATTCGCATCAGCTTCAACGAAGAGCCTCTTAACGATGCCAAGATCAAGGTGATTGGCGTGGGCGGCGGCGGCGGCAACGCCGTAAACCGCATGATCGATGCCGGAGTGGAGGGCATCGAGTTCATCGTAGCCAACACCGACTTGCAGGCGCTGCGTCTGTCTCGCGCGCCTGTGAAGCTGCAACTCGGAGTGAAACTCACAAATGGATTGGGCGCGGGCGCGAATCCGGAAGTGGGCCGCAAGGCGGCGCTCGAAGATTCCGACAAAATTATCGAAGCGCTCGAGGGTGCCGATATGGTTTTCGTGACCACCGGCCTGGGCGGCGGCACAGGCACAGGTGCGGCGCCCATCATCGCATCGCTGGCTTGCGAAATGGGCGCGCTCACGGTTGCCGTGGTCACCAAGCCATTTTCTTTTGAAGGCCGCCGCCGCATGACGCAGGCCGACCGGGGCATTGCCGAACTGATGGAATCGGTAGACACGACGATTGTGATTCCGAATGAAAAACTCTTAGCCGTGGCCGAGGATGCGGGATTTTTCGAATCTTTCCGCGTGGCCGATGACATTCTCCGCCAGGGCGTGCAGGGAATCTCCGACATCATCACGATTCCCGGCATCATCAATCGCGACTTCGCCGACGTGAAAACCATTATGGCGCGCATGGGTTACGCCGTGATGGGTACGGCCACCGCAAGCGGCACCAAGCGTACTATCGAAGCGGCACAACGTGCGATTGCCTCGCCGCTGCTGGAAGCGGGCGCGATCGACGGCGCGCGCGGAATTCTCATCAACATCACCGGATCAGCTTCCCTGAAGTTGGCAGAAGTTCAGCAGGCCTGCACCATCATCCAGAGCGCAGCCCACGAAGACGCGAACATTATTTTTGGCGCAGTGCTCGACGAGAAGATGAAAGACGCGGTGAAGATCACGGTAATCGCCACCGGCTTCCGCGAGGTTCCGCGAGCCCAGCGCGTGCCCGAGTTTCACTCCTTCGCCGCATCGCATGATAACGCCATGGATTTTCCGGAGTCCGTCGCTCCCGTACAATCCGCTGCGTCAACTTTTTCCGAGCCAACGCCGGATCGGATGATGGACGAGCCCAGGATGGAGGAATCATCACCGGTGGCAATGGCAAATGTTGGTCCCGACGTGATCTCACTGGATGCCATGCGCAGCGCCATGGTGGCGACCTTCGAGCAGGCTGACTTGGACGTTCCCGCATTTCTCCGCAAGCGCGGCGAAGTGATGTAGTCAACCTACCTCTGAGTGGGAAGAGCGGGGAAGTCGAGTGGGAAAATGGGAAAAGCTTTGCCTATAAGTGGAGTACCTTTTAAGTAACTAGGTTACTGTTACCGAGGCAGCGGTACCGAAGTAACTTCCCGTTTAAATACCTGTTCCAAAACGGGTTATATCGAAATTACCTTTTACTGAAAGAAAAACTTTGTTATTGCCTGGCACGCTCTAACTCTCGTACTATCTGAGAGTTCGGCGGGCTTACCGGTCAAGACCGGCAGACTGGCAAGCCTCGTGCATCGTAATCAATAGGAAAGCCGGAGATCAGAGGGAAGGGCCAGAAATGCTTAGCTCGAAAGCGCGATGTCTTCGTCTGCTGGTGGTATTGGGAGGACTGTTTCTAGCGCCGGCAATCTGGGCCGCACACGTGAACCCGCGGACCTTGAACGGGAGCAAGCCAAAGTCGTCCCGAAAACTCAGCGAGAGCCAGCACACTAGGCGCCGGATGCGGCATTTGGCTAGCGGGCGAAGCACCACCGGACACGTCGCGAGCCGGCGCACCGCGAGTCACAGTGCAGCGAATCATAGTGCAGCGAATCATAGTGCAACCGTGATCCGAACCTCCGCCAGCCTTCGAAGACACAGCTATCACGAGCGCTTTTTCATGAGTTCCTACGCCGAAGGCCTCACCGGCGGCGATATCACCGATGGTGAAGATCCGGTCGTGCGCCAGGCGGCAATCGATGCCCTGGGCAACATGAACGGCACCGTGGTCGCCATCGAGCCCACCAGCGGACGCGTACTCGCCATGGTGAACCAGAAACTGGCGCTCTCCAGCGGCGCGCAACCTTGCTCTACTATTAAACTTTCCGTCGCGCTCGCGGCACTGAGTGAAGGCCTGATCTCGAAAGAGACTGAAGTTTCCCTCGGCGGCCATTACCGGATGAATCTCACCGAAGCGTTGGCGCACTCCAATAATGCGTATTTCGAAGCCTTAGGCCGCAAGTTAGGCTTTGAAAAAGTCGCCTACTATGCCCATCAATATGGTTTGGGTGAGTTAGCCGGCTACGATATTCCCGGCGAGCAACTGGGAACTTATCCCGAAGAAGTCATTCCCGAGAAACTGGGCGGCGTAGGCAAGATGTGTTCCTTCGGTGAAGGTGTTTCCATGACGCCGCTGCAACTGGGCGCCATGGTTTCCGCGATCGCAAACGGAGGCACCCTTTATTACCTCCAGCATCCCACCACTCCGGAAGAGCTCACCAATTTCCAGCCCCGCATCAAGCGCCAACTGGATATCGCTCCGCTGATTCCAGAAATCTCCGTTGGCATGGCTGGCGCCGTGCAATATGGTACCGCTCGCCGTTTGGGTCTTAACTTCAACGAGGAAGAAATCCTCGGCAAGACCGGAACCTGCTCCCACGCCGGTACACGCTTCGGCTGGTTTGCCTCTTACGCCAACACCAGTAGTGGACGCGTCGTGGTAGTCGTCTTTCTCGAAGGTGGACGTCCAACCTTTGGACCGAAGGCTGCGGAGATTGCCGGACACATGTACCGCAACCTCTACGATCACAACTTTTTTCTGGCTGGGCCACCTCCGCATCCGGCTGATACTGCTTCTGTGCGCTGACTCCGCCGCTACTTTCTAATTTCGATTGTCCTATCTCGATTGTGCCAGGGCCTCTCCGCAGAGGCCCTTTGTTTTTGAGCCGCGATTGGCACCCACCCAAGTATCCGAAAGCTTAGCTTCCTCTAACACGAAATCTCCGTATCTCGCCGATATATCGCATAGGACCTTGACGATGAATCACTCTGGGAGATACCCGTTTTGTATTTGCCAGATTCGCCGTCTTTACGGCAGTTGTACCTGCGATCTTCGGTGAGAGAAAGATGAACTCGGCAACAGCCATGCACACCAGCTACGACTACGGATTGGTGGCGCTTTCCGTAGTCATGGCAATGTTTGCGTCGTATGCGGCATTGGAAATCGCGGGACGCGTGGCTTCGTCGCGCGGCCGTCTTCGGGCGCTCTGGCTCGGCTGCGGCGCCGTCGTTATGGGTTTAGGAATTTGGGCCACGCACTATGTCGGCATGCTTGCTCTAAACATGCCGGTATCGGTTTCCTACCATCTACCCACCGTCGCTTTATCGCTTTTTGCCGCAATCGCCGCCTCGGCGGTTGCACTTTTCGTAGTCTGCCAACCCCGAATCAGCCTGTGGCAGGAGGTCGCAGGCAGCGTCGTGATGGGCGTTGGCATCGCGGGAATGCATTACATCGGTATGGCGGCCATGCGTTGTTCTGCTGCGATCGTCTACGATTCGCGGATTGTGGCGCTCTCAATCGCGCTGCCCATTATCATCTCGCTCTTCGCGCTGCGGCTGGTTTTCCGGGTGCGCGACGAAAAACATTTAACCGAGCCAAAAATTATCGGCGCACTGGTCATGGGCAGTGCGATCCTGCTGATGCATTACACCGGAATCTGGGCGGCGAGTTTCTTCCCTTCGGAAGCCGTGCCCGATCTCGCCCACTCCGTCGGCAATTCCACGATTAGCGTCTTTGCCATCGGCGCCAGCACTCTTTTCGTCCTTGCGTTAGCGATCGCCTTCTCCTCTCTTGACCGCTTCATCGATTTACAAAGACTTGATCTCAACGCGACGCGCGAACGCGAATTGTATTTCCACACCATCGCGGAAGCCGTGCCGGAAATTATATGGACCGCGACCCCTGACGGTCAGGACGACTACTTTAACCAAAGATGCTTCGACTTTACCGGGTCAACCCTCGAGGAGATGCGGGGCATGGGCTGGGGAAAAGTAGTCCACCCAGAAGATCTCGGCAATTGCATTTCCAGATGGAAGAACGCGCTGCAAGTGGGTGAGCCTTATGAGATCGAGTATCGCTTGCGCCGGAAGGATGGAAACTTTCGCTGGTTCCTGGGCCGTGCCAATCCCATCCGAAACGCGACCGGAGAGATTATCAAGTGGTTTGGCACCTGCACCGATATCGAGAATCAGAAGCAAAACCAGCAGAATCTGGAAGGGCAGATCAAGGAGCAAACTCTGCAACTGGCGGAGACAAATGCCCGGCTGCAGCGCGAGCTGTATTTCCAAACCCTGGAGGGAATCCCGGAGATCGTCTGGACCGCTGATCCCGATGGCGCGATCGACTTTACCAACCGGAAATGGCTCGATTACAGTGGCATGACTGCCGAGCAAAGTGTGGGGGAGGGATGGGCTCGCGCGGTTCATGCGGATGATTTGGCGCTTTGTATAGCAAAATGGGAAAGCGCTTTGCTCGTGGGAAATCCTTTCGAGGCAGAATATCGCCTGCGAGACAGAAACGGGCACTTCCGCTGGTTCCTGGTGAGAGCCAACCCCATCCGCAACTCCGCGGGGCAGATTCTCAAGTGGTTCGGATCTTGCACAGACATTGAAAATCAAAAACAGAACCAGCAGATCCTGGAAGAGCAAATTCTCGAACGCACGGCCCAACTGGCCGACGCCAATACGCGCTTGCAGGAAGAGATGCTGGAGAAAGATTTTGCCCGCAACGAACTCGATCAGCAGAATGAAAGGATGATGACCGAGCTGCAGAAACGCTCAGAGCGAGCCACCATGCTGGCGAAAATGGGCGAATTACTGCAGAGCTGCATCAGCCGCGACGAAGTATTCGCAGCCGCACTGGGTTACGCCCCCAAAATCTTTCCCACCGCGCGCGGTGCCGTAGCGCTGCTCGATTCTTCGCGCAGTCATGCCGAGGTGCTAGGCTCGTGGAGTGAATGCCAGCTTCCCATGAAGGAATTTGAACCGACGGAATGTTGGGCGTTGCGAACCGGGCATCCCCATCTGGTCGTGGCTGGCGATTCGACTGCCCCGTGTATGCACGCAGCCGGCGTGAAGAACTCGTACTTGTGCATCCCGATCCTGGCGCAAGGGGAAACACTAGGCATTCTGCATCTTCAAGCCACGGATGAGGTTCCGCAACTGAACTCAGCCGAACTTTCTTTCAAGACTACATTTGCCGGACAGGTGGGATTGTCGATCGCAAACATAAGGCTGCGCGAGGCCCTGCGTATTCAATCGGTCCGCGATGCCTTGACTGGTCTTTATAACCGGCGCTATCTGGAAGAAGTGCTCGATCGCGAGACTCGGCGCGCCGGACGCGCCGGGCAGTCGATGGGAATTCTGATGCTCGACTTAGACCATTTCAAGCATTTCAACGATACTTATGGGCACGATGCCGGCGACGCCGTGTTGCGTGAAACTGCCGCCTTTCTGCTCAAGAACGTGCGCGCCGAGGATTTTGTTTGCCGCTATGGCGGTGAGGAATTCGTTGTAATCCTGCCCACCGCCGACCTCGAGGGATCGAAAATGCGCGCCGAAAAACTGCGTTCTAAAATGCGGGAACTCTCCATTATGCATCAGGGAAAGTCTCTCGGCATGGTCACCCTTTCGGTTGGAGTGGCAGCGTTTCCCGCCCACGGCACGTCCCCTAAAGAATTGATGGCCGCCGCCGACGGCGGGCTGTACGAGGCCAAGCGCGGGGGAAGAGATCAGGTGGCAGTAGCTTTGGCGAAAAGCGTCGAGCAGATCGCCGTTCCCGCCGAAACCGAAACCCCTTCCAACTGGAGCTAGTTCCCCGCAAATTCGCCTTTCAGAGAGTCTTACTCGCCAGCGAGAATGCGCGGCGGCCTGCGCCTCATAAACCAAGCCAAAATCATTTCTTCCGCTCGTCGCGCTCGACCACGCCATCCTTAATGTGGATTACCCGGTGAGCATACTCGGCAATGTCATGCTCGTGAGTGACCAGAACGATGGTGTTGCCTTCTTGATGCAGCCGGTCAAACAGCGCCATAATTTCGTTTCCCGTCTGCGAATCAAGATTGCCCGTGGGTTCGTCCGCCAGAAGGATGGAGGGCTTGTTCACCAGGGCCCGCGCCACGGCAACGCGCTGCCGCTGACCGCCGGAAAGTTCGTTCGGTTTGTGAGTCATGCGGGATCCCATGCCCACTGCGGTTAGTGCGGCTTTAGCTCGCTCGATTCGGTCGTCGGTGGGAACGCCGGCATAGATCAACGGCAATTCGACATTATGCAGCGCGGTGGCGCGAGCCAACAGGTTGAATGTCTGAAATACGAAGCCGATTTCCTTGTTGCGGATGCGCGCCAATTCATCGTCATCGAGTTCGCTCACCAACTGGCTGTTGAGCCAGTATTCTCCTTTGGTGGGCGTGTCGAGGCAGCCGATTAAGTTCATCAGGGTGGACTTGCCAGATCCCGAAGGCCCCATGATGGCCACGTATTCGCCGCGCTCAATGCGCAGGTTGACCCCGCGCAGCGCATGCACCTGCTGCTCCGAGCCCATGTCATAGGTCTTCCAAAGATCGACGGCGGCGATCATGCAAGCTTGCGGCGGGGCTGCGGCGGCGGTCGAGGGCATGCTGATCACTTCTGCGGTAGCCATATTTTTCTCCTGCTCCGGTGCCACTGAGTTCTCCGTAAGTGAATTCGATCTCCCGAAACTCCGGAGGCTGACGGCATGCAAAACACTGTCGTTCCAGACGCCGGTCGAAAATTGTTTTGTCTCACCGGCTTCTCCGTTGGACGGATCAACCCGGCGAACGTCACGACGATTCGTCTTCCTTTTTGGGAACCGAGTTATCAATCTTGACGCTACTGCCAGAACGCAGCGTCCGCAAAACCTTGTAGCTGCCGGTGATTACTTCATCGCCTTCCTTCAACCCCTGTAACACTTCGATGTCGCTGGTGCCGGTGATGCCGGTCGTCACGGGAACGAACACTGCTTTTTTGTCGCGAATGACGAAAACGCCCTGCACATCCGGCTGATTTCTCTTCGATGTTTCTTTGGGCGCGGGCGCAGCCGCTTCCACCGACCCGCGGTTTGATTTCTCCTGCTCTAACTGGGCTTGGCTGCGAACCGAGAGCGCTTGAATCGGAATCGAGAGCACGCCGCTGCGGGCAGCCGTTGTGATTTTTGCCGTTGTGGAGAGTCCGGGACGCAAGTCCTGCGGCGGATCGGTTACCGTGACCACCACTTTGAAGTCCTTTGCTTCTTCGCTGGCCGTAGTCTGTTGCGAAGTAGCCACGCCGGTGGAGCGCACGATGGCGTTGTCTCCGATCTCGGAAACCGTGCCGTGGAAAACTTTCCTCGGGATGGCATCAATGGTCACTTCAGCAGGCTGGCCCAAGCGCACATTGACGATGTCAGTCTCATCGACTTTCACTTCGGCTGTAATCACAGACATATCGGCCAGCGTCATCAGCGTGCTGCCCGGCGAATTCTGAATGCCCATCACCACGGTTTCGCCTTCGCGGACTGGCAGGTTGGTGATCACGCCGTCGTAGGGAGCCGTATAAGTGGCCTTTTGCAGCACATCGGCGTAGCGAGTAAGCGTAGCCCGGTTCTGCGCAATATGTTTGTCGGCCGAATCTTTTTGTGCTTTCGCCTGGGATACGCGCGCTTGAGCCTGAACCAGTCCCGCATCGGCCGTTGCCCAGGCATTCTTGCGGCTATCGAAGTCTGACTTTGAGATCAGTCCATCCTTGAACAGACTTTGCGCGCGGTCCCAATCGAGCTTGTTGCGGTCGTAATCCGCTTGGGCGCGCAACAGATCGGCCTGCGACGTTTTCAGCGCCGCATCGGCGGCAAGAGCATCGGTCTCGGCTGCCTGCAGGGAAGCCTGGTTCGCATTCACGTCCGCCGACGACTGTACGTTCTCCAGTTGCGCGAGCAATTGACCCTTTCTCACGTGGTCGCCTTCTTTAACCAGCAGATGCGTAATTTTGCCGAAAGCGTTGGCGCCAATGTTGACGTAGGTCTTAGGCCTGATTTCTCCCGAAGCGCTCACTACGGACGACAAATCTTCACGCTGCACTTTGCCGGTTTGCACCGTGACCACGTTCTTGCCGCTCTGGTGCACCGTGATCGCGACGATGACAGCCAGCAACACCACGAGGCCAGCGCTGATCGCGATCTTCTTCCAGGTTTTCATCGTCTCCGTCATCGTCCGGAACGTCGCTTAATTGTTCTTCGGCCTCCACTTCGGATTCCAGCTAACCCGGTTCGCACGGTCTAACGGACACATCTTCTAATACGCTCCCGATTACAGGGAAGTTCCATTTACAGGGAAGTTCCATCAGAGATGTTGAGCGCATTTGTGAGACCGCCTGGGAAACCTGGAGCCGAGGGTAAAAGACCCGGAACTTATAATTATAGCGTGAGGGAGTTGCGGTTTCGCGTGAGCGGGCGGAAGCTACCGCAGAAGGGCGGGGGAGGGTGAGCCAAATTTCATTGTGCCGCAGGCAACTCGGCTGCAATCTCCAGGTTCCAACAACAGGGGCTGGCTAGGGTCGTCAGGCCCTTCTTTTAATGTGACTTAACCTTGCTTTCGTGCAAATCTAGGCCTAAAATGTTGGGACGCAGTTGTGCCGTAGCAGGAGTCCCTCTCATGGTTCGGGTTGGTTCACGTTATCTATCGTCTCTTTGTTTATTTGCCATTGCTTCGGGCTTAGCTCTGCCGGCATTTGCGCAAACTGATACGCCCGGATCGTCAAGCCCGGCGGCATCGAGTTCTCCATCTTCCACAGCAGCCACTTCCGATCCTCAGACCCAACCCACTGATCAGACAGACCCACTGAAGCGCAAGCCGAATGAGAAGCAGAAAAGAGCGCAGAAAAGGGCGCTCAACGTCGAACTCAGCAAGACTTACAAGAAGTGGTTGAACGAAGACGTGGTCTGGATTATCACCGACCAGGAACGAGCCGCCTTCAAACAGCTTTCGAACGACGAAGAGCGCGACAACTTTATTGAAGCCTTCTGGCAGCGCCGCGACCCCACTCCTGACACCGAAGAGAACGAATATAAGGAAGAGCACTATCGTCGTATTGCCTACTCCAACGAGCATTTTGCCGCGGGCATTCCGGGTTGGAAGACGGATCGTGGGCGCATCTATATCATGTATGGTCCCGCTGACGAAGTGGATTCGCATCCTTCTGGTGGATCGTACGAACGTCCCATGGAAGAGGGCGGTGGCGAGACTTCCACTTTCCCCTTTGAAGACTGGCGCTACCGTTATCTGGAAGGCATCGGTCAGGAAGTGATCATCGAATTCGTCGATACCTGCATGTGCGGCGACTATCACATGACGCTGGACCGTTCGGAAAAAGATGCTTTGAAATACACTCCGAACGCAGGCCTGACGCTTTATGAGCAGATGGGAATGTCGAACAAGGCAGATCGCTTTAATACCGGAGGTCTGGAGCAGTTGGGCGCTGGGCCGATGAGTTCGGATTTGCAGACAAAAGAGTTCGACCGGTTGGAGCAGTACGCTAAGTTGCAAGCTCCTCCGCCAGTTAAGTTCAAGGATCTGGAAGAAATCGTCAACACCAAACTGATCACGAACCTGATGCCGTTCGACGTACGTTCTGATTTTGTGAAAGTCACGGGCGATACGGTGCTTGTCCCGATTACTATCCAGGTGAAGTATCGCGACATTACATTTGCCAACAAAGATGGTGTGCAGCGCGGCACGGTGAACATTTTTGGCCGAGTCAGCACTTTGACCGGGCGCGTGGTGCAGACCTTTGAAGATACCGCCCAGGTGGATGTCCCCGCGGAATTGTTGCCGCGCACGGCGGAAAATTCCTCGGTCTATTGGAAGGCACTTCCGCTGCGTCCTGGACATTATAAGATTGAGGTTGCGGTCAAGGATGTGAATGGAGACCGCAAGGGTCTGTGGAGCCGCGGCATTGTGGTGCCGGAGTATTCCGACGACAAATTGTCCACTTCGTCCCTGATTGTGGCCGATCAGATGGAGGCCGTGCCTACCAAGGATGTGAGCACCGGAAGCTTCGTGATCGGCGTAACCAAGGTTCGCCCGCGCGTGGCGCCTGCCGACGGCAAACCGGCGCTCTTTAAGCGGGATCATGACCCGAAAGTAAACTTCTGGATGCAAGTCTATAATTTGGGCGTAGACGAGAAGACGCACAAACCTTCGGCTACTTTCGAGTTTGATATCGTCAACGTCGCGACTAACAAACCGGTGGTGCAGAAAATGGAATCGACCGAACAGATGGGTAATGTCGGCGAGCAGGTAACGCTGCAAAAGTCGATTGCGTCGGCAAATTTGCAGCCCGGCGTGTATCGTATCGAAATCAAAGTGAACGACAACATCTCCAAGCAGACCGTGGATCCTTCGGCGACGTTTGCCGTTGAATAACGGAATGCTTGATTCCCCGGGGGTGGGATGAATCTTCGCCAGCTCGGAAATTGGGCGGTGATCGTTGCGCTGTCGCTTCCAGCATGGTCCGCGGACCGGCCGGGGGCTATCTCCGGGTATGTGCGCGATGCTTCCGGCATACCGCAGATGGGCGCCGTCGTCGAAATCGTAGGAGCGGCGGCCCACACCCTTACCGTATTCACTGACGGAGCCGGATTCTACTCGGCCACGGATCTGCTGCCGGGGTTATACACCGTCAAAGTTTCCGCGGCTTCGTTCTTGCCGGCGTGGCGCGACAAAGTTGGTTTGCACCCTGGCTCCAGCACCCACCTGAATATCACACTCAATACCCTGTTGAATGCCATGCGCGTGGGACCGTTGCGCGGCGGCTCTGACGATGACGACTGGAAGTGGACCTTGCGTTCGGTGGCGAATCGTCCGGTGCTGCGATTCGACAATCCCGCACCGGGCGAGGAAAAACAGGAGAATGACGTTCAAGGCAGCTTGTCGTTCCTGGCCGGCTCTGCAGCCAGCGGCTATGGCAGTGGCTCCGACATGACAACCGGATTTTCTTTAGAGCGGAACGTTTTTTCGGTCGACCGGATCGGACTCAAGGGAAATGTCGGTTACGGCGACGGTATTCCTGTCACCGCGTTACGCGCCATGTATTCACACCGGCTGCCGGATGGTTCGGGCCCGTCGATGGCGATTGCGACCCGGCGTTTCGCACCTTCGGATCCGAATCTGCACAACGCTACGCTGCAGTCGATGGCACTTGCCGGAAGAGAGGATTTTGCCATTAGCGACGTCCTAGAACTGCAAGTTGGCAGCGAATTGCAGAGCATCCAATTCCTGGGGCGATTAACTGCGTTCCGGCCTTACGGCTCGGTAGATGTCCACGTTACTCCGGACACGATCGTGGGATATGCCTACGCGACTTCGTTGCCCACGCCGCAGGACGATTCAGCTGATCCTGAATCGTCAGATGCTAGCTTTACCGAAGCCAACCCGCGAATCAGCCTGGCCAACTTCACGACCAAGCTCGAAAGCGCCCACCATCAGGAATTGAATGTCTCGCGACGGTGGGGCAAGAACAAGATGCAAGTCGCCGTATTCCAGGACCACGTCGATAACACTGCATTGCTCGGTACCGGTGAGGTCACGGCTGCCGGCGGAGACCTGTTGCCGGATGTGTATTCCGGCACTTTTACCTATACCGGTGACACGCTCGATTCGCGCGGCCTCCGTCTGGTCCTGGAGCGCAAGCTTGACTCCGATCTCACGGCCACTTTGGATTTTGCCTACGGCGGCGTTCTCGATCTTTCCAAACCTGATGTCGCAATTCAGAATGCCAGCCAGTGGATTACGACTCAGCGCCGCGAAGCCGTTGCCGCCAAGCTCAGCGGCAGGGTGAATTGCACTCACACCCGCTGGATCGCTTCCTACGGTTGGATCAATGGACAAGCGTTGACTCCAGTGGATATGTTCAACGCCTCGCCTGGGCAGAGCGATGCCTTCCTCAATCTGTTTATTCGCCAACCCATTCCCACTTTGGGTTTCTTGCCGGGACACATGGAAGCGCTGATTGATCTCCGCAATCTGCTGGCGCAGGGCTATGTGCCGGTAATGGCCCAGGATGGCCAGACGGTATATTTTGTGCAGTCTGCGCGCTCTGTGCGCGGCGGCGTGACCATCAGCTTCTAGGTTCGCCAAAAATATCTTCGTTTGTGCCTCCAGTTCTCTGGGAATCCATCCTCGCTTGTCGCGCGAATTATTTCCGCGCCGCGGTGTCATTCGTAAAATCTATCCTTCGCATCGCAA
The DNA here is from genome assembly GCA_963813205.1 of uncultured Acidobacteriaceae bacterium. Taxonomy (GTDB): domain Bacteria; phylum Acidobacteriota; class Terriglobia; order Terriglobales; family Acidobacteriaceae; genus Sulfotelmatobacter. The sequence goes on from CAWEYI010000022.1 coordinate 37,625, forward strand.
CTCGATGGTTGACTGTAGCGATAACCTTTCGATAATGTGCAGTGTGCGGTCGGGGCGCTGCATCTCATTCGTTTGCAAGGAATTGCGTGCCTCCCGGTGAGGGTCGATCAACTTGGCTCGCCGCATTGGAAATCACTCCCGGAATAATCAGCTTCAAGGAGATTTTATGAGAGCGCGCATCATCGTGATGTTTGTGCTGCTGGCGGCAATTTCCCTGTCGGCGCAGACTTTCCGCGGCACAATTCTCGGAACCGCAACCGATGCCTCGGGAGCAGTCATCGCTGGCGCCCAGGTAAAGGTAAAGAATGTGGCCACAGGACTGGAACGCACCTCCGAGACCAGCGCGGATGGCAGCTACTCTCTCCCCGAATTGCCAATTGGGACTTATACGGTAACGGTGACGTTAACCGGCTTTCAGACCTTCGCAGCCAGCAACGTGACCGTAGATGTCGCCTCCGAACGCCGCGTGGACGCCAAGATGCGGCCCGGCCAGGTATCGAGCAGAGTGGAGGTGTCAGGCGATCTGTTGCCGCAAGTCGAAACAACTTCCGCCGAGCTGGGTGGCACGTTGACTGCAGCAACCATCGAGGCTCTTCCGGTCAATGGGCGCGATTATCAAAAGCTGATCTACCTCAATCCCGGTGTGGCGGGTTCACCCGACCAGATTTCGGACTCCCCGGGATCATACGGAACATTTTCCATGAACGGCTCGCGCGGCCGCTCCAACAACTTCCTGCTCGACGGAACGGACATGAATGACGGTTATCGTAACGATCCGGCGATTAACGAAGCTGGAGTATTCGGAGATCCGGCCACCATTCTGCCGCTGGACGCGGTTGCGGAACTTAGGGTGATTTCCAACTATGAAGCCGAATACGGACGTAACAGCGGTGCCGTGATCAACATTGTCACCAAGAGTGGCACCAACCAGTTGCATGGTTCGCTGCTGGAGTATTTCCGCACCGGTAAGCTCGGAGCCCGAAACTATTTTAACTTCGATCCCAATCCTAAGAGCCCTTTCAATAACAATCAGTTTAGCGGCGCCTTGGGTGGGCCCATCATCAAAGACAACACATTCTTCTATTTGGATTATGAAGGCCAGCGCGAGAATGGAGCGCAGGCCGGAACGACCTGTACGCTTGATCCCGCCGAGATCGCCGCCGATGAACTTGTCAACGGCCCTCCCAACGGCGTGATAGCTTCTCTGCTATCGCGTAATCCGTGGCCCTCGCCGAACATCGCCAGCGCGAGACCGCAGCCCGGTCAAACTACCGGACCGGGGTCTACGTTCGATTCAGGTTGCCCAAACGGCAATAACCTTTCCACCTCCACCAGCTTCTTTAATCGCGTGGACAGCGCGATTGCGAAAATCGACCACAACTTCAATGCGAACAATATGCTGGCAGGCCGCTACTACATTGGCGACAGCAGTCAGAGTTTTCCCTTCGCGCAGCTGGCTGGGGGGCTTCTGCCGGGATTTAACACGGTAACGCCTACCCGTGTGCAACTCATCGCGCTCTCTTATGTGAAAGTGGTGAACGCGAGCCAAGTTAACGAGGCCCGACTGGGATGGAATCGCTTTGCAGAAGGGTTCTTCCCCGAGGACCAGAGCTTCAATCCCAATTCGATTGGCTTGAACACAGGTGTAGGCGCCTACGATGGCGGACTTCCAGCGATTACGGTGAGCGGCTTCTCGCAAATTGGTGCCACTAGTTCTGTTCCGCGTAACCGTGTGGATTCCAATTGGCACTTTGTCGACAACTATTCGTGGAAATCGGGGAAGCACGACATTAAATTTGGCTACGAGTTCCGGCGCACGACCATCATGCAAGTGATCGATCACAATTTCCGCGGCACGCTCAGTTTCAATGACCTCTCGGATTTCCTGAGCGGCGTACCGACCGGAGGTGGGAATCAGGTGCAGGGCGATTCGCGGAGGCATGAATTCCAGAATAGCCATGGTCTCTTTGTTCAAGATAGTTTCCGAGCGACTCCTCGCTTGACTGTGAACTACGGAGTGCGTTGGGATTACTTCGGAGTGGCCGGAGAGAAAAACGGTCTCTTCTACACCGCGGACCTGTCGAATGGCGGCAACAACATTCCCACCAGCCAACTGTATGACAAGGATCTGAATAACTTTGCACCTCGAGTGGCTCTGGCGTACGACGTAACCGGAAAAGGACAGACAGTGATCCGCGCGGGTTGGGGTTTGTTCTACGACGCGTTTTCCCAAGACATCTTTTTGGGCCATTTGCCTTGGAATTGTGTTTTTTGTCCTGGACCAGCCTATCCAGGTTTGGGTCCGCAGGCGCTTGTTACTGGTAGTGTGTCCGGTGCCCCGCTGGCGGCGGGAACACCGGTTTATTCGGGATACGCCCCTGAGGGAGATTTCTTTTCGGTCGACCCCAACATGCGCACTCCGTACGTGCAGAACTTCAACTTGAACTTCCAACAGCAGATCGGGAGCAAGACTGTATTCGAGCTGGGATATGTCGGATCGAAGGGGACGAAGCTGTTTCAATTCCTCGACATCAACCAGCCCAGTCAGGCGCAGATCACCGCAGCTGATCTTCTCTGCGGTTGCATAAACAGCTATGGCGTGCCGCGTAACTATCCCAATTTCTTCTACCTGAATCAGGAGAAGTCTTCCGCAACCTCTCTCTACAATGCGCTGCAAGCCAGCTTGCGTACCAGCGGTTGGCACGGTCTATCGTCCCAAGCCAACTTCGTCTGGTCACACTCTATCGATACCGCAAGCGACCTTGAGGATTTCGAACCCAACGAGGCGCAGCCCCAGAACAGCACTGATCCTGCGGCAGAGCGAGCAGACTCGAGCTTCGATATTCGTCGCCGCTTCACCTGGAACTTCACATATCAGTTCCCCAAGATGGCAGGGTCGTGGTCGAGATTGAAAAATGGGTGGGGAATAGACGGCATCCTCAACTTGCAGGACGGACAGCCCTGGCACCTCAACTACGAATTTCAGGGGGACTATTCTGGATCGGGCGAAGGATTTGACCGGCCGGACGAAATTGCGACTCCGCAGTATTCCAGCAATCCGGCGCAGTATCTAAATTTGTCGGCGTTCGCCGCGCCCTGCACCTGGGGAAATCCACTCAACGACGGTACTTCGGATGAGACTAATTGTATTCCGGGCACACGCCACTTCGGCAGCGAACGCCGGAATTCCTTGATCGCCCCCAGCTTTAAGGAATTCAATTTCTCGGTTTTCAAAGATACGGCGCTCACCGAACATGTTTCGATGACGCTGCGAGCGGAATTTTTCAACCTGCTGAACCATCCCAACTTCTCCAACCCTCTGTTGCCGAACTTTATCGGGAACATCGGAGCGCCGAATCCCCTTACTGGAGGATATGTCTTCAATGGAGCCCCTGCCTACTATGCCCTCACCGCAACTGGAGACGTGGGCATTGGCAATCCGTTCCTCGGCGGCGGCGGACCACGGGGCGTTCAGTTTGCAGCAATCTTCAAATTCTGATTTCTGATTCCTTTCGATTCGGCCCCTGCCGGCGGCAGGGGTCGCTGTTTCTTCATATAGGCGTCTCTGCTTCCAACGCTTCTCCCGCCGGTCGTACGACTTCCGTCACTAGGGACCTGGTTACCACGATGTTACGCTGCTCTCATATTCTCTCCCCCAAAGCGTCTGTTTCGGAGAATTGAATGCGTCGCTCCTTCTGCGCTGTCCTTATCCTGGGCGTGTGCTTTACCGCGCCGGTTTATGCCCATCACCTGAAGCAGTCGGCTGCGAGATCGCTGCCCGTCACGACCTCCTCGGCGCAAGCTCGCGCACTCTACGAGAAGGGCATGGAAGATTATGAAAATCTTTATCTCGAGCGCTGCAACGATGACTGGCGCGCAGCCGTAAAAGAAGATCCCAATCTGGCCGTGGCCTGGGCCTGGATCGCTTTCAACAGTACCGATCCCAAAGAAGTCAGCGCCGCCCGCGAAAAAGCCAAGGTGCTCGCGCCCAAGCTCACCCCAGGCGAGCAGCTCATGATTGCCTGGATCGTCAAAGTGCAGGAAGGCGACTACATTGGCGGAATCTCCGCAATGAACGACATGCTAGAGATGTATCCCAAAGATAAGCATCTGTTTTATCTGGCGGCTAACTGGCTGATGGGAGAAAATGGCGACGACCAGTCGCAGCGCTTCCTGGAGAAGGCGTTGGCGCTTGATAAGAATTTTCCCGCCGCGCTGAATGACTTGGCTTACGTGGATGCGCGCAACCGTGAATTCGCCAAGGCATTTGCGGCTATGGATCGCTACGTAGCCCTGCTGCCCAAGGAACCGAATCCGCAAGATTCTTACGGCGAACTGCTACGCATGTCGGGAAATTTTGAGGGATCGTTACAGCACTATCGCGCCGCATTGAAGATCGACCCTGATTTTGTCACGTCCCAGGTTGGATTGGGGGACACATATGCTCTGATGGGGAATCAGGAACAGGCGAGGATCGAATATGACAAAGCCATCCGTTTTGCCCACAACGAAGCGGACCGGCTCAACTATACCATGCAGAAGGCAATGACCTGGGTGCGCGATGGAAAATTTGCCGACGCCGACAAACTTTTCCTGGAAGTTGCCGAAACAGCTCACGCCAAAGAGCAGGACTTACAAGAAGCTCAGGCCTATCGGCATTTAGCTGAGTATCAGACCGACGACAACATCTCATTGAAATATCTCCAGGACGCCGAAGATGCCCTGGGACATCGCAGTGCGGTTGCCAAATCCGACAGGGATGAGGAAATGTCCCGCATTCTACGCAACCGTACGGTGCGCGCCGCCCATGCGGGAAATTCGGCGCTGGCCGACAAGAGTCTGCAACAACTGGAGGCGATGGCATCGGGCAGCCGTAATCGCGTGATTCAAAGCTCCTATAACGGTGCCGCCGGAACTCTGCTGATGGACCAGAAAAAATTCGATGAAGCCATCGCGCATCTGGAAGAAGATCAGGACAATCCCTTCACCATGGAACTGCTGGTTCAGGCCTACTACCAGACGAATCAATCCGACAAACTGGCGGAGGCCGAGTCGAAACTACGAGGCACTAATGTTCCGACCATGGAACAAGCGCTCGTGGTTCCTGCGGCGCGTCTGCGCCGGCCGGAAACCTAGGCAAGAATGAATCGCGTCGGCAAATTTGTTCTATACTGGCGAGCGCTAGTTGGAAAGCGTAAGGCTTTCTGCTGGCGTTAAAGTTTTCATTGCATCGAAAACTAACAATCGCAAATTACTATTTTCTAAGAATGGTTTGTAAATATCGTTTTCTGTAATGACTTCTCCCAATGACTTCTAAGATCGACCGCCGCTCCCGCAAGCGAATCGCTGCGCGCCTGCCGGTGCGAGTTAAGAGTGCGGCAGAGAGTGGCGAACTGGCTGCCCAGACGCGCGACGTCAGCACCAATGGCGTTTTTCTCTACAGCGCGTCACGTATGGTTGAGGGCTCGGATGTGGAATTAGTCCTCATCCTTCCCCCCGAACTTACCTCGGGGAAGAAATGCTGGGTTTGCTGCCACGCCCGCGTGTTGCGCGTGGAGCAGAGTCCAGGGAAGGACTTCGGCGTCGCCGCAGAAATCCGGCGGATGGACCTCCTGCCGGAAATCCCCATGCCGAGCTAATCCAGCGGCGATGCCGATTCCGCTGTTTCTGCTCCGAGAGAATCCGCAACAACTTCTGCCCGGCCCCATGCCAAGAAAATCCGCAACCCCGCGGGCGTGAAAACCTGGACGCGGATTATTAGCAAAATCTTTGATAAAATCCTTTGCTTGGCCCACCCCTTGGTGCCATAATGGCGGCCCAAGAATTGCTCTGGCCAAACTCAGGACTCAGGTGGCCCAGTTATGTGGATCGATAAACTGGCGGACGGTGTGGTGCAAGTGCAAACTCCCATCGGGCCGCGATACGTAATGCCTTCTTTTCTCCAACGCGCTTATTTTATTTGGATGTTTCGACACTTTCCGATTCTTCCTCACGCGGTCCTGAGCTCCTGGCAGCAGCGTCTGGTTGACCGCTTATGCTCCGAGCAGAGATTTGTTTCAATGGCCTACGCTGACGGATTGGACGATGCTCCAGTAATCGGCACCGTAGAAAGGCGCTCGGCAATGGGATCGGAGCCTACGCCACCGCGTCGACCGTCGTCCAGCGAAGCGTCTCAAGGTTTGGCTGCGGAAGTACGCCAGCGGTCCTAGACCACACGGTCCACATTTGCATATCAGCGCGTCACATAAGGACCCATGCGCTTCTGCTAGTCTGACTGTCGCCGTTCCCGTTCTTGAGAACGGCAGTTGAGCACGAATGGATGTTCGCCTCCCGCGGTTCATGCAGCCGGCCGCGCCACAAATTCCCGCGGTGCTTGCGTAAATGTAGTACGGTGCAACGTTCACCGTAACTGCCAGAAATGCTACAATCACGAATTGTCCCACCACGAGTCTCCCCACAGTGGGCGCGTAGCTCAATTGGCAGAGCAACTGACTCTTAATCAGTAGGTTGTAGGTTCGATTCCTACCGCGCTCACCATCTTTAGAATCAATCATCTTGGCAGAGATGTAGCAGCGATCAATAGAATCGTCTCTGGGTACGACGGACTGGTTTTGCTCGTCGGACATTCCTATGGCGGGTCGTGAAGCTGTATGGAAATGGCGAACCGCTGAAGGTTGCTAAAGAGCAGGACGCAAAAGTTGAGGCGCTGCTCGCCTTCGTTGCTGTTTAACCGAGAAGGAAAATCACGAAGGCTGTCTTGGTGTGCCAGAGTCGTCGAAAAATAGCGTATATTATCTGCGTTTCGGTCCTGCACAACCCAAGTCAAGGAGGTTTTGTGATCTCTTCAGGAGTCTCGATACGCCTTCTGTGGGCGACAGCCTTGATTTTGGGAGTGACCGTTTGCTTCGCCCAAAGTTATTCAGGGGCTGTTTCAAGCACGCAGGGTCAAAACCTTCCGGCGGGAAATGGAACGAATTCCTTTTCAGGCAGCGTGCCGGCAAAGCTGGTTCCGGGACGCATGCCTCTGTCGCTGGAGAATGCCGTCGATCTTGGGCTGAAACACAACCTCGGACTGCTGCTTTCACGTGCTGACACACGCGCAGCCCGAGGGCAACGCTGGCAAGAATTGAGTACGTTGCTGCCGCAGGTAACGGCCGCCCCCTACGCAGCAGAGTCCAAAATCAACATTGACGAGCTTGGATTCTCCGGACTCGCTGCATTGTTCCACCTCTCTCCGTCGATAGGGCCTTTTTCATACTTCGACGCACGCGCGGCAGTGAGTCAAACGTTATTCGACTGGAAATCTATTAACGCCGCCCGCGCCGCCAGCCAAAATGTGAAATCGGCCGACTACACGGTGGTTGACGCTCGCGATCTCGTCATTCTGACGGTTGGCTATGTCTACTTCCAGGCGGTTGCTGACGAGGCACGCATTGCCACGGATGAAGCGCAGGTCGAGTCGGCAGAGGCTCTCTTTAATCAAGCGACGGACCAGGTCAGCGCGGGCACGGCCGCCGATATCGACGCATTGCGGACCAAGGTCGAACTCCAGACTCGCCAACAGCAGCTCATCCAGGCCAAGAATGACTTTGCCATTCAGAAGATCACGATCGCACGTGCAATTGGTCTGGCCACGAGTCAGGATTTCGATCTCACCGACAAGTCGCCGTACCAGCCGCTTGATGGTTTAACAGTCGAAGAGGTGTTAGCGCGCGCATATGCATCGCGATCCGATTATCGTGCCGCCGAAAGTACACTTCGGGCCACCGAGTTATCGCGTAAGGCAGCGGTCGCAGGCTATTTCCCTTCTCTATCCTTCGGTGCAGATTATGGAACCGGCGGGGCTCACCCGTCAGATTCTACCCGCGTGTACGATGTACGCGGAACGCTGTCGATCCCGATCTTTACCGGCAATAGCGTACATGGTGATATTCAGCAGGCCGACGCACGGCTCGAACAAAGCCGCGAGCGACTGGAAAACATACGAGCACAGATCGAGGCAGATGTGCGTACCGCGCTTCTGAACCTGCAGTCTTCCGCAGACCAGGTAAAGGTTGCGCAGAGCAATATAGAGCTGGCCGACCAGACGCTCGCACAATCCCGCGATCGCTTCAGTTCAGGCGTCACCGACTCAGTAGAGGTCGTGCAATCGCAAGAGGCGGTTGCCAGCGCTCATGAGCAATACATTTCCAGTTTGTACAACTATAATTTCGCGAAAATCTCACTCATTCGCGCCCTGGGGGCTGGTACTCAGGGCGTGAAAGAATATTTCCCAGGAAAATAAGATGGCAGACGAAAACGCCTCTCCTTCGCTCCCCGAAACTGGAGCGTCCGTGTATTCCGCCCCGCCGCCGGAAAAAAAGTATTCACCTGATGCACGCCGGAAGCGCCGCAGGAACCTCATTATTATCATCGCCGTGCTCGTCGCAGTTGTCGCAGGTCTGCTCTTGTGGCGCTATTTGAGCAGTTATGAATCTACCGACGATGCCCAGGCCGATGTTCATCTTTATCCCGTCAGTGCGCGCATTTCCGGTTACGTGATTCAGGTTAGCGTAAATGACAATCAATGGGTCAACAAGGGCGATGTTCTGGTTGAAATTGATCCCACAGATTATCAGGTCGCGCTCGCTCAGGCGCAGGCAAACCTTGCCAACGCCGAAGCCACGGCACGATCACTGAATATCACGGTGCCGATCACATCCGTAAACTCATCCAGTCAATTGCAGTTCACCGCCTCCGGCATAGAGGACGCACGCGCTGCGGTCAGCGCCGCGGAAAAGCAATTGGCCGCTGCTCATCAACAAGTGGAAGCGGCCCAGGCGAACGATGTGAAAGCCCAGGATGATCTCCGCAGATATAAGCAGCTGGTCGACAAGCGGGAAGTGTCACAGCAAATCTACGATCAGGCGCTCGCGACGGCGAAATCCAGCACCGCCAACGTCGCAGCCGCGCAGGCCAGCGAGTCTGCAGCTCAACAATTTGTTCAGCAAGCGCAGAGCCGCCAAACTCAAGCGGCCGCCAATCATGCCTACGCACAAACGGGTCCGCAGCAGGTGTCATCCACGAAAGAGAAAGTACTGGCTGCGATCGCGGACGTTCAGCAAAAGCGGGCGCTGGTGCAACAAGCGCAGTTGAACCTGCAGTACACAAAAATCGTTGCCCCGGTCAGCGGGGAAGTGAATAAAACCGTAGTTGAAGGATTGAATGTCGAGCCGGGACAGCAATTGCTGACCGTCGTCCCCCTCGATGAAGTCTGGGTCACCGCAAATTTCAAAGAAACACAATTGAAGCATATGCAGGTTGGACAGAAAGCCGACATTCACGTGGATTCGAGCGGTAGAACTTTGCATGGCCATGTCGACAGTATCGCCGGCGCAACCGGACCGCTGTTCAGTCTGCTTCCGCCCGAAAACGCCACTGGAAATTACGTGAAGATCGTGCAGCGAGTGCCGGTAAAGATTGTCCTCGAGCCGGGTGAAAATCGGGATCGAAGGCTTCGCCCGGGGATGAACGTAGTTCCAGACGTATATCTGAGATGACCACCGCCGCGATCACACTTGACCAGGAGACCTGGCGCCCACGATATAACCCGTGGCTCGTCGCCGTTGTTGTCGCGCTCGCGGCGTTCATGGAAGTTCTCGACACCAGCATCGCCAACGTCGCGCTTCCGTACATGGCCGGAAATCTGGGTGCGAGCAATGACCAGAGCACCTGGGTCTTGACGTCCTATTTGGTTTCTAACGCCATCATACTTCCAATGACGGGCTGGCTTGCCGGAGCGATTGGGCGCAAGCGGTTCTTCATGAGTTGCCTCGCTGTTTTTACCGTGAGTTCGTTGCTTTGCGGGTTCGCACCCAGCCTTGCTTTTCTTCTTCTATTTCGAGTCCTGCAGGGCGCGGGCGGAGGCGGGTTACAGCCGATGGCTCAAGCCATTCTGGCCGACACTTTTCCGCCGGAAAAACGCGGGCTTGCGTTTGCCTTATACGGAATTACGGCCATCATGGCGCCCACGATTGGTCCGACTCTAGGGGGATGGATAACGTTCAATTACTCCTGGCGATGGATCTTCTTCATCAACATTCCGGTGGGCATTATTACCTGGCTCTTAGTTCGCCGTTTCGTAGAAGATCCTCCTTATCTTCAGAGATTGAAGAAAGCTGGGGTGAAGCTGGATTACGTTGGGATCGCGCTTTTGACACTCGGCGTTGGCGCGTTACAGATTCTGCTCGATAAGGGTCAGGAAGACGATTGGTTTGGATCGCGGTTCATCACCACGCTTATCATCGTTTCGGCTGTCAGCCTCATCTCTCTGGTGGTGTGGGAGTGGTTCGCGAAAACTCCAATCATCGATGTTCAGATGTTCAAGAGCTTTAACTTTGCTGGCGCTAGCCTCATGATGTTCATGCTCGGCATCCTTCTCTTCAGCAGCCTGGTTCTGATGCCGCAATTCCTGCAGACACTTTTGGGATATACCTCGGAACTCGCCGGACTGGCCCTGTCGGCCGGAGGACTCGTTTTGCTGCTGGAAATGCCCATCATGGGTCAACTGACAACAAAGATTCAGGCGCGCCGTTTGATCGGCTTCGGCTGGCTGGCCTTATCGATCGCAATGTTTTATTCGACAAAGCGAATTGATTTGCTGATCAGCTTCAGTGCCGCCACATGGCTCCGTATCGCGCAGGTCATCGGGTTGGGCTTCCTTTTTGTTCCCATTACGCTGGTTGCCTACGTCGGAATTGCGCCGGAGAAAAACAATTCGGTGGCCGGTATCGTCAACTTCATGCGCAACATGGGCAGCAGCGTGGGAACGTCGATGGTTACTACATTGATTGCTCGCCGTTCGCAATTCCATCAGCTAAGGCTAGTAGAAAATGCGAGAGTCGATAATCCAAACTTCATAAATTCGGTGCAAGGATTAACACATCGCTTTAGCAGTGGGGGATTGGGAAAGCACGAAGCACTCGCAACCGCCTATGCTCGGATTTACCAGGAAGTGCAAGCGCAGGCCGCGTCTCTCGCCTACATTGACACGTTTATGGTTCTTTGCATTGCCTCGGCGGTCATGTTCTTCCTGAGCTTTCTTCTCGAGAAAAACGATCCCGGCGGCGGTGGTGCGCACGTAGCCGAATAACTGTTATGCAAGTGAAATCCATCTTGTGTGCGATTGATTTTTCTGACTTCTCCGCAGCGGCGTATCAGCACGCGCTCTCCCTGGCCGATTACTACAAAGCCAGGATTGTGGCACTGCACGTTGTCGAGCTCTGGAAGTATCCATTCGTCGACTACGCTGCTCAGGAAGCAGACTACTCAAAAGTTTCGCGGGCGCTGAACGAAGGCGGCGAAGTGCAGTTGCAGCGCTTCGTGAAGGAATATCCAGCCGACCGACTTCGGCCGGAACTTGTCGTTCGCCAGGGAAATGCTCCTAACTGCATTCTCTCATTTGCTCAAAACGAGAACATGGAAGTGATCGTCATGGGAACACATGGCCGTCGCGGACTTGACCGTCTGGTGCTGGGTTCGACCACCGACCGCGTGATGCGCAAAGCGGAATGTCCGGTGTTGGCAGTGTCCGATCCTGTTCACAGAGATCTGACTACTGACCGCGATGGGCACCACCGGTTGACCCGGATCCTTTACTGCACGGATTTTTCGAATAACTCTGAGCGAGCGCGTGGATATGCGATTTCGTTAGCCGCTGAGTATGGCGCAGAGCTGACTTTGTTGCACGTGGCCCAGAGCGCCCCTGATCTAGCGCGGGCGGAAGTGATCATTGCGGAGCGCACACAAGAACTTGGCAAACTGGTTTCCGAGACGTAACGCAAGAATCTCAATCTGAGGCTCGCGATCAGGTTCGGAAAACCTTACGAGGAGATTGTTCGACACGCAACCGAAGGCCAAGCGAGTCTGATAGTAATGACTGTGCGTGGAGGGGACGCTGTGGACCGCGCGGTTTTCGGCTCGACTACCTATCGAGTGATCCAGTTGGGGCCTTGCCCTGTGCTCGCGGTCCATACGTAATCGATACGGGGAAGGGAAGAGCGATTTCATGGTTAACATAATCACCATTGAACGTGAGTATGGGTGCGGCGGCGGCGATATCGCCCGGCTTGTAGCCGACCGGCTCGGCTGGAAATTGTGGGACCAGCGATTAACAGAGGAAATCGCGAGACTCGCTAATTGCCCGAAGGGGGTGGTCGAAGCTCGCGAGGAACGCAATGACCCGCTATACTACCGGCTTTTCAAATCGTTCCTGCGCGGAAGTTACGAAGGCAGCATCAATGCTCCGAAACTCAATCTCGTAGACAGCGAAACTATTCTCAAGACTACGAGGCGCGTCGTTGAGCACGCTGCCGGGCAGGGAAACTGTGTCATCGTGGGCAGAGGATCACAACAATTTCTTAAGGACCGATCAGATACTTTGCGTGTGTTTCTCTACGCCCCGCGAGACGCCAAAGTGCGCCGGTTGCTAGCTCGCGGCAAAAGCGCGAAGGAAGCCGAAAAGCTCGTGGATAACATTGACCGGGAGCGAGCCGATTTTATCAAGAAGTATTTCAAGGTCGAATGGCCGGACCGGGCAATTTACCATTCGATGATAAACACCGCAATAGGCGACGAAGCGGTCGTTCCCATGATTCTGGGCCTGAAGGAAGCCTACCAGGCGAGAGCGACGGCATGACATCTCTTCAGGAATTCCGACTTTGGGGCGATCTGGCTGGTTTCCGCTTGGTCTCAATTACATTTCTGTCAGCACCTGCTGTTCCTTGACCAAATTGGCAAATGTGTCCGGCAGCCCGACTTCTGGGGCGTGATCGATTTTTGAATGGAATATATGATTAATCGCGGCTGGTTCGAGCAGAACAGGACAAACTGCCGCGTCTCCGGCGAGGTCGTTCTTGGGATGACTGCCGGGGCTTTGAGGGCAGAGGTTCTGCGATTACGAGGTCTGGAGTCACTCTGGATGAATGAGCCTTACGTGACTCTTAGGTTGAAGGTTCGATTTCTTCCGCGCTCACCATCTTTATTCGAGTTTTGTGGTGCGGCTCGTGCCAAATCTTATGTTACTTTTAGATTTGAGAGCATCTGTTTCTGAGGGAGATCGCTTGCGTCACGTGGGAATTGCCTTATTTCTCTTTCTGCCTTTCCTTATTCTGAAAGGCCTCGCGCCCGCGCAGGGTCAGCCGGCCGTGAATTCTTCGGTTGCACCCCCGCCGCACGCGAAGCAAATCCATCTCAAGCACATTCTGGTGGTGGGCGAGACCAAGGGATGGGAGCACGAATCGGTCTCGAATGGCATGGCTGCGATCTACAACATGGGCCATGAGAGCGGCCTGTGGGATGCGACGCTGCGCACCGACACTGAACTCATTACCAAGAAAGACTTAGGAAGAAACGCGAAGAACCTCGAGTACTTCGATGCCCTGGTCTTTGTCAGCACGACAGGCGAGCTTGACCTGGACGACAGCCAGAAGAAAGATATGATGTCGTTCATTAAGGACGACGGAAAGGGTTTCGTGGGTGTTCACGCCGCCCTTGACAGCAATTACAAGTGGGCGGAATACGGTGAGATGATCGGCGGCTGGTTCGATCAGCACCCGTGGTTCACTTTCAACGCGCCAATCGTCAATGAAGATCCGGACTTTCCCGCGGTCCGTCATTTTCCCAAAGCGTTTGTTAAGTACGATGAGATTTATCAGCCCAAGGAGTGGTCGCGCGATAAGGTCAATGTCCTGCTCAGTCTTGACCCTGCAAAGCTCAATTATGCAAACAATTCCCGGGTCCACAGAACGGATCATGATTTTGCCGTAGCCTGGGACAAGATGTACGGCAAAGGGCGCGTTTTTTATTCGACGCTTGGACACACCGAGGAGTCGTGGGAAGACCCCGACATCCGCAAGATGTATTTTGAAGCGATCAAGTGGGTGCTGGGGATGACGGAGGGCAGCACGGCTTCTCATCCGCGCCCGCAATCGTTCGCAGATCAGCGCTAACGTTTCCGAATGCGGTGAAGGGGAAGGAATATTCCAGGGGATGAATTTTCTCGGTTGGGGATTGCGTTTGCGCGTACTGTCGGCAACTTTGTTGCTCGTACTTCCCGCAGTCTCTGCAGAACAAACGGCAACCCAGCGTGCGCCGGCTCAAAGCGGAATGCCGCAAAACGGCACGGTCGTCACTTATCCACCGGCACTCGTCCAGAAGGGAAGAGCGCTCTTCCAGCAAGATTGTTCCTTTTGTCATGGACGCGACGCTGGCGGAGGCGAGACTGGGCCGGATCTAACGCGCTCCAAGCTTGTGACTGAAGATGTGGATGGAGACAAGATCGGCGCCGTCGTGCGCAATGGACGTCCCGACAAAGGCATGCCGCGCTTCGATTTTTCTGATGAAGAGATTGCCAGCCTCATGGCCTTTATCCACACTCAAAAAAATAATGCTGTCGCCAAGAAAGGCGCACGAAAGGGAGTGGACGTCTCCGATCTGCAAACCGGAAACGCCGACGCTGGCAAGCACTACTTCGATGGCACGGGAGGATGCGCGGCTTGCCACTCGCCGACTGGCGATCTTGCCGGCATTGCTTCGCGTTACCAGGGTCTCGAACTCGAACAGCAGATGCTGTTTCCGAAACACGCGAAATCTAAAGTCACGGTAACGCTTGCATCCGGCCAAACCGTTACTGGCACGCTGGACTATCTCGATGAGTTCACGGTCGGACTCATTGATCCGACGGGTACCTACCGATCGTGGTCGAACGGGAATGTTCAGTACAAAGTTGATTCGGCGGTGAACGCCCATGTCGACCTGCTGAGTCGATACACCGATGCCGACATTCACGACCTCATGGCTTATTTGCAAACTTTGCGCTAGGTGTTGCGCTGTCGTTGATGACTTGATCTTGAGAGGTAGGCAGCAATCATTATGAATTTTCTGAAGGCTGCATTTCTTGTTGCCGCGGACGCAATGCTCGCGATTGCACTTTCCGGCCCGGTGCTGGCGCAAGGAGTGAATCCCGAAATGCTTTTGCATCCGCCAGCCGATAGTTGGCCCGGCTATCATGGCGACTATTCCGGCAGGCGTCACAGTGCGCTCACGCAGATCACGCCGCAGAACGTGCGGAATCTCGCTCTGGCGTGGGCGTTCCAAACTGACCAGCTCGCGCTGATCAAGTCCACGCCGTTGCTGGTCGATGGCATTTTGTATTTCACCGTTCCGGAAAACATTTGGGCGGTCGATGCCCGGTCCGGTCATCAGATTTGGCATTACACCTACCCGCGCAGCCCCGGAGATCACATTGGCCATCGCGGCGTTGCGATGTATAAAAAATATCTTTTCTTTTTGTCTCCCGACGCGCACCTCGTATCGCTGAACAGCAATGATGGAACTGTGCGCTGGATAGTCCAGGTCGCAGATGTCACCAAGGGTTATTGGACCACGATGGCGCCGCTCGTCGTCGGAGGTCGGGTGCTCGTGGGTGTTTCCGGAGATTTTGACAACCTCACCGGCTACATCCGAGCAATCGATCCGGAAACTGGCGCAACACAATGGCAGTGGAATTCGACGCCTCCGGCGGGAACTCCAAACCAGCCGACTGGAGGCATGACATGGATGACTGGAACCTACGATCCTGATCTGAATCTGGTTTATTGGGGAACCGGGAACCCGACGCCTGTGCTGAATGGTTCGACGCGGCAGGGTGATGATCTCTACACGTGCTCGATCGTCGCCTTGAATCCGGATACAGGCAAGCTGGTGTGGTCCTTTCAGGCTTCGCCCCACGACACGCACGACTGGGATGCGGTCGAGACTCCAGTGCTGGTCGATGGAGACTTCCACGGCGAGCCCAGGAAGATGCTGATGCAGACCTCTCGCAACGGCTACTTCTTTGTTCTCGACCGCACTAATGGAAAAAATCTTTTAACGGCGCCTTTCGGGCCCGTGAACTGGTCGCTCGGAATCGATCAGCAGGGGCGTCCGATTCCCAATCCCCTCAAGGAACCGGCGCCCGATGGCCGCCTGATCGCGCCTGATGAGGGCGGTATGACCAACTATCGCGCCCCCAGTTTCGATACCAGGAACGGATTGTTTATTGTCGACGCCCATCCCAGCTACGGCATTTATTTTGCCAAGCCGGCTGATGGATTATATGGCTGGGCGGGCGCGGATTACGGCGTGTGGGGCAAAGGTGTGATCGAGGCCATCGATTACGAAACGGGCAAAATCCGATGGAGCCATGAACTTGGCCCAGGTGGATCGGGTGCGGGAGTATTGACGACGGACTCGGGTCTCACGTTCACCGGCGATGCGCTCGGCAATTTTCTGGTGCTGGATTCGAGCGATGGCAAAACGCTTTGGCACGCGGGCTCAGGCGCGCGCATCGTGAGTTCTCCAATCACTTACGAACTGGACGGTCGCCAATACGTAGTGACCAGCAGCGGGGGCGTACTGTTCGTATGGACGCTTCCGAAATCGTAATCCGGCAGGTAGAATTCATCGGGATGAAGCAACTGGCCGGGACTGCTGACTGGAGACTCACGTAGTTCCGATCAGCCACTGCCCGACTAGCTATCTGCCGATGCAACTATTGCTTGCTGTCTTCTCTCGCTTCTGCGACGTGGGCCTGGTGGCCGGCCTCAGAAACAGCCTTGACGAACGCGACTGCGCTCGCGGGAGTCGAAGCCTTGCCCGATAGAATGTTGCGGAACATCATGTGACGACCGTAAATGGCGCGGGTCGAATCGTTGTCCTGCTCGATAACGGCGCCTTCCAAAGTTATGCCGGCGAAGATGCCCTTCGAACGCGAATAAGTCAGCACTTCAGTGTTCAGTAATACGTCGGTGCCGGCGGAAGTATGACGGCCGACTGGGCCAGCTGCGACCGATCCTTCTCCAGTGAGTTCAAACTTGGTGGAGAGCAAATGCTGCAGACCACGGTCGTTCATGACCAGCATGACCAGATCCACGCCTTCGACGCCGATCTGCAATCCCCAACTGCCACCACCAACGGATACGAATGCAGGAGCGCTCCAGCCCTCAGGAGTGCGGCAGGAGGCTACGCCACGTCCGTGCTTGCCGCCTAAGATAAAGCCGCCTTTGAGCAAGTTTGGTACGACGACGATGCATTTTGCACCGCTCAACACTTCTTCTGGAATGCCTTTGTCGGGAGTCGACATGATGGATTGCAGAACATCCACCGATTTCTGCATACGCTCAATTGTGTCTTCCCGGTCTGATCCGGCAAATGCGTAGGTTCCAACCATGCCCAGCAAACTCATCAATAAGAGTGAAATTGTCTTTTTCATGAACCTTCCTCTTCGAAACTACGAACTCACCAACTAGGGAGAAACAACTTCAGATGGGCTGACTTAGTTCAGGAGAGCTGAAAGAGAGAGAAGAACTGCTCATCTCTGCCAACATGATCGCTCAAGCGCGAGACCATGGCTGATCTATATAGCTCACTCCCCGCCCTCGTTATAAAAGCCTAATTCGGGGTCTTTCGGTACTTTCTGCAAGTTCTGCAGAATTGTGAGCAATCCTGCACAGCGTCGCGCCCGGCGGCCTGTCATGGTTGAATTGCAGAAAATGGGAAACGCTCTTCGATTACTCGGACGGTGAAGGTGCCAACTTAAGATGGCGCCAGGCTTCCCGATAGCAAAAACAGCGGAGGTTGGTCGATGACGATAGTTCGTATCCGCGATCGTTTTCGCAAAAGGCTGGCCGGCCTCATCGACTTTTTCTCGATGTCGACGGTCACCCACAGGATCGCGACTCAACGCGTCGGATCACAGAGGATGTGTCCGTTCTGCAAGCTGATTACTCCGCGATCCGGGCGGTTTTGTTTGGAGTGCGGAAAGTCTTTCGCAAACACTTGAGCTGAATTACAGGACTCAAAGATTTGGATTTTGGGATCAAGGAGAACACACATGCTTTGGACGATTTTTGTCGTACTGCTGGTTCTTTGGCTTCTTGGCTTCAGCCTTCACATCGCTGGAGGCCTGATCCACTTGCTGCTAGTGGTGGCGTTGGTGGTGCTGGTAATTAACCTGCTCAGTGGCCGTCGGGCGGTATAAAAGGGTACGAGGGAAGGTCATTGCGAGATCTTGATCTTCCTAACGTTCGACGCTATTTGTGCTGGAAAATTGCGCGAACACCACGGCCAGTCAATCGCCTCATCGTGCGGAGAGCCGCCTGGACAAAGTTATCCGGGCGGGAAACCTTAGCGGCGGCCAGAGTGCGGGCGAGATGTGTCTTGACGCATGGATGTCCCGTGCTCAGCGTGCATTGCTGTTTCGGTTTCGCGCGGCAGGTAGGGCAGCGGACAGACAAGATGTGCCGCAACGTGAGTTGTTCAGTCTCCACATCAACCATTATTCGATATCGTTCGCCGTAAGAGCTGGTCAATTGTGCTCTTTTGATAGTTCTCGGCACTCAGGTGGCCAAATCGGGAAACTGAGATCGGAAGATGAGAAAAACATGCCTGCCCATGACCATCAGCGCGTGCAACCGAGTCGGCTCACGTCCGCGATCACTGGCAGACCTTAATCGTGCAGAACAACATTCAGCAGAGAACTGTGGACTTGCAATGCACCCTCTGAACCGCCAGCGTAGTGAATAAAGCCTAGCTTTCTGAACCGGTTCATGAAGAAACTGACCCGAGACCGGGTGGTGCCGACCATTTCGGCCAAGGTTTCCTGGCTGATCTTCGGGACCACAGTTTCAGGAATACCCTCTTTGCCAAAACGAGCGAGCAACAGAAGTACCCGGGCTAATCGTTTTTCGCTGGAGTTAAAGAGTTGGTCGACCAGGTCTTCTTCATAACGGATATTGCGCGCCAGCAAATAAGCCACAAACATTTCAGAAAATGAGGGCTCGCGGTGCAGCGCATCCATCATGGTTTTCTTGTCCACGCGCAAGATCTCGCAATCCGTCATCGCCTCCGCGGATCCCATACGCAAGAGTTGGCCCGCCAGTGATCCCTCACCAAAAAAATTTCCCGCGCTTACGATCGCAATGGTCGCTTCCTTGCCGGACTGGGACACGACCGTAAGCCTGACCTTGCCTTTTTGAACGTAGAAGATTGCATCCGCCCCGTCCCCTTGGGCAAATATTATTTGCTTTTTTTCGACAGACAGGATCTTCCGGCCCTCGCCGATGGTGGCGAGAAAGATATCGGAGTCGAACGCGGGTTGCTTCTTAACCGCCGAAGGGGGACTCATCGTGAGTAATTATAGTCTGCGGAAGTAGCAAAATATTTCTAAAACACCTGGGACGAGATAGTTCGAGGCAGTGAGCTATTTTGCACAGATTTCGAAGAGCCAGGGTGTGATTATGAAGGGTTTCCCCGAGGCGAAGGGTCATTCGCCGCCCCTTAATCATCCGAAGCCGCCAGGCGCCGGTCTCGATGCGGCGCAGTGCGGGGTTGGCCAGTGCTCAGCTCACACTTTTCGCCGGGTCTTGCGCCGCAGGTTGGGCAACGGACGGAGAGGGCTTGCTCCTTCTTGACCTTCATAGACGCATGGTGAACCGTTGTGCCGTAACAGACTGGTCAATTTTGAACACTTGTACGTCCCTTTTCCTAAAATTCAGATGGGCTGCCCCCGCAGTGAGCTATCTTGCTCAGACACGAAATCCCGCACCTGTCATGCTCAATGCTCCTGAGTGTGTCGAAGGGAGTCACGGACGCTGATTCGTAGCTCTCATTCTTAGGTCGCTGCACGAGTCCGATCGAGACTTGGCGAAGCGACCACATCCAGCCAAACAGCATTCCTCATCCGTGTGTAGGCCGCGAACCTGCGGAGGACACGATTCACCGTGAAAGGTTTTCGAACCTCGAGACCAGCGCAACGCCTCCAGCGGATGAGAGGGGTCGGGCGCAAAACGAAGAAAGGTCAAAGATCATGCCGTTAATTCAACTCCTGGAAGTTCTAATCGTGGTGGGTGTTCTTCTGTGGCTGGTGAATCGCTTCATCCCCATGCAGTCATCCATCAAGTCAATTTTGAACGGTGTTGTGGTTATCGCCGTTGTTTTGTGGCTGCTCAATGTCTTTGGAATGTTTCATTCGCTGTCACATATTCGCGTTGGAACCTAAAAGCAACTGGCCAAGGTCTGGGTTACACGGATTTGGTAGCAATACGGCAGATGGCTGCCACGAGGAGATAGTGTGAAGACAAAATTATTGTTCGTCGCGGCAGTCGCGCTGAGTTTGCCGGCGGCAGCTCAGACCAATTCTCAAAGCACAATTGAAGCCGAGCGCGTCAGCTCGATTCCTACGTTCCGCGTAACCGTCATCAGCCGCAGCGTGCAAGCCATCAACTACGAGCATCGTAGCGGGAGTTCGAAGCTGGATTTTGCCGGCACGACTCTGATGCCCTTGGCGAACGGCGAAGCCAAGGTGAACAGCAAGCGGGGATCGATCGAGATTGAGGCGGAGTTCGGCAATCTGCAGCGGCCCACGACTTTCGGCAACGAATATCTCACCTACGTCCTGTGGGCGATCTCGCCGGAAGGCCGTGCAGTGAATCTGGGCGAAGTATTGGTTGGCGGCAACGAACGCAGCAAACTGCACGTGACCACTGACCTTCAGTCTTTTGCATTGATCGTCACCGCTGAACCTTATTATGCGGTGCGGCAGCCGAGCAACGTGGTGGTGCTCGAGAATGTGATTCGCGAAGACACCAAGGGCACCAGCGAAGCGGTGAATGCGAAGTATGAACTGATGGAGCGCGGGGGCTACATTCCTACCGGCTATAAGTTCGATCCGGTGGTTTTGAATGCAAAGTTACCTCTGGAGTTTTTCGAAGCGCGCAATGCGCTGCGCATCGCTCAATCGGAAGGAGCGGAGCAGTACGCATCTGACAGCTACCAGCGTGCCGTCAAGTTGATGGATAGCGCCGATAGCTATGCCATAGACAAACACATGGACCGCAAGCCTTTGATCGCTGTCTCCCGTGAGGCGGTGCAGACTGCGGAAGATGCACGCGCCATTGCAGTCAAGAAGATGGACGAGGTCCGGCTGGAAAACGAACGTCAGGATTCCGCGGATGCTCAGGCTCAGTCGCAGGCGCAGGCGGATGACGCCCGCCGGCAGAAAGATCAGGCCCAGGCAGCCGCGGCTCAAGCGGACCTTGACGCCGCAAGAGCCCGCAACGATGCCGCCGACGCACAAGCAGCAAACGCAAAGGCTCAGTCGGATATGGCTGCCAACCAGGTTGCATCCGCAACCGCACTTTCCGCGGCACAGGCCGATGCGGACCAGTCCCGCCTGGCGGCACAGCAGGCGCAGTTAAACGCGCAACAGGCTGATACAGACAAAGCGGCGATGCGCGCGAAGTTGTCCGAGCAGTTGAACTCCATCCTTCAGACTCGGGACAGTGCACGCGGCCTCATTGTCAGCATGTCCGATGTTCTGTTTGACACCGGGAAATTCACGTTGAAGACGGGCGCGCGCGAGAAGCTGGCGAAAGTCGCCGGCACTTTGCTTGCCTATCCCGGACTCAACATTGAAGTCGGCGGATACACCGATAACGTCGGCGGCGATGCCATGAATCAAACCTTGTCTGAGAACCGCGCCGGCTCAGTGCGCGATTACCTGGTGCAAGAAGGCGTTGCGATGAATTCGGTCAGCGCCAAAGGCTTCGGCAATACTTTGCCGGTAGCCTCTAACGATAACTCCGCGGGGCGGCAACAGAACCGCAGAGTGGAACTTGTTGTCTCGGGCGATGCAATTGGTAGTCCGGTAAATGCAACAACAGGCAGTTTGCAGTAAGCAGCGTAATTACAGGTCGATATGGAGGTAACACCCTATGAAACTAATTGGATTTGTCAGCACCGCAGTCCTGTCTTTGATTCTCGCGGCTCCGGTCTACGCACAGGAGCAGCACGATCAAGATCAAGAGAAAGCAAAGCCTGAAGAGAACGACAAAAAGGCGCAACCAGAGAAGTCTGCAAAGCCGGAAGAGAAGGGCGCTCAGCCGGAGAAGAGCGCTAAGCCGGAAGAAAAAAATGCCCGGCAGGAGAACAACGCGAAGCCCGAAGAGAAAATTACTCCGCGGGAGAACAACAACAGCAAGCCGGAAGAAAAGAATGCGCAGCAGCAACACGCACAGCCTGCGCAGCGTGCAGATGGGAACCATGGCGGCGGCATTCCCGCCGATCGTTACAAAGCCAACTTTGGACAGCAACATACTTTCCGCGTTAGCCAAGGCGATTACAACAATCACCGCTTCCAATACGGCGGCTATTCCTTCGGATTTGTTGGTGCGTGGCCAAGCAACTGGCTGTACACGCAAAACGTTTATGTCATCGATATTGACGGTGTGTACTACCTGTGCAACCCGGCATATCCCGGAGTCAACGTCGAACTGGCCGTCACACTCTAGCGCTAAGCGAGCAACTTAAGCGTTGTCGGCGCGGGTCTGCTTGCGGATTCGCGCCGATTCGATCACAAGAAATTAGGAGCAAATATGATCGGAACGGTATTGATCGTAATCTTGGTGCTGGCACTGGTTGGCGCGTTGCCACGCTGGTCCCATAGCCGGGAATGGGGCTATGCCCCCACGGGCGGCTTGGGGCTGGTCCTGTTTGTCGTTGTCATTTTGTTGATTCTCGGACGGATCTAAAACCATGACCATCGAAAGGAATTGCGGTACGCGTGCAATCGGGTCCGCCGCTTTCTTTCAACACAAACTTTAAAAAATGAAAAAGGAGAACGGCTATGACGAATGAACAGGTCAAGTGCGCGCATCTTCCATGCAAATGCGTCGCGCAATCGGGTGACAAATACTGCGGTCAAGCATGCAAGGAGGCGGGATCCAAGGAAGTGGAGATTGCCTGCCAGTGCGACCACGCCAGTTGTCCGCTCACGGTGTGAAGAACTCTTGCGATGAGAGCGTTAGGCCTCCTGATCTGGCCAAGGAGAATCTCGATATGAAGACGCGGCGGACGATGCTCCTGGCAATCGCGGTCTCGATCGCGATTCCAGTTCTTGCAACAGCGCAAGCACTCGCCGGTTCGGGAGAGTCACCAGGCACCGTCGCCACCACAATCTCGACGCAGCCAGACTTAATTTACGTCCGTCCTACGCAGAAGACAAAACTCCGCAACTACATCTTCGACGCGTTCGGCCCCTATCCGCTGGCTGGGGCGGCTTTTGCGGCCGGCATTGGCCAGGCGTACAACACCCCTCCCGAGTGGGAGCAGGGGGCCAGAGGGTTTGGCCTGCGAATCGGCTCAAACTTCGGAATCGCGGCAGTCACCACGACCACGCGCTATGGGCTGGCCCAGGCCTTCAAAGAAGACACGCTGTACTACCGCTGCGAGTGCAAAGGATTGGTTCCGCGGCTTAAACACGCGGTAATTTCCACCCTGTCCGCTCGCCGCGGCGAATATGGTCACACAGTCTTTTCATTAGGGGCGTTGATTGCTCCCTATGCGGGGACGATGACTGCGGTCTACGCGTGGTATCCCGGACGCTACAACGGTAAGGATGCGCTCCGCATGGGTAACTTCACCATGTTGGGAAACGTGGGCGGGAACATCGCCCTGGAATTCCTTTACGACGGACCCCACTCTTTACTTTCTCGCATGCACCTCGGAAATGGGCCGGGCACGCCGAGCGCGGGATCAAATCCATGATCGACCATGGCCTGGGTGCGTCTGCGGAAACGCCTGCTTTTCTGCCGCGACCATCGGCCCTGCCTGTTTCTTCTAACGTTTCGACCACCGGCCCGATCAACCAATTCCTGGAATGGTTCGGCGATCTCGGAATATTTTTCTGGCGAGTGGTGAGGGCCGCGGTAACGCCGCCGTTTGAATTCCGCGAATTGTTTCGTCAACTCGATGAGATCGGCTCAAAGTCACTGCCATTGGTGGCGTTGGCGGGTGCCGCTACTGGAATCGTGCTTTCGATGGAAGCCCGCTTCAGCCTGACGCGATTTGGCGCTAAATCATTGCTTCCCGCCGCAATCGTATTTTCGATTATCCACGAGACTGGCCCAATTATCACTGGTCTGGTGGTGAGTGGTCGAGTGGGCGCGGGTATTGGCGCGGAGTTGGCGTCGATGAAAGTGACGGAGCAGATCGATGCCATCGAGGCTTCCGCGGTAAATCCCTATCGACTGCTCGCGGCGACCCGCATTCTGGCGTGCATCCTGATGTTGCCTTTATTGACGCTCGCGGCCGATTTCTCCGGTTTGATCATGGGCTGGGTTGCGCAGGCTGTGGTTGAGCCGCTCTCGTTGCACCAGTTTATTAATAGCGGGTTTAAGGGCGCCGATTTCAGCGACTTCCTCCCCCCAACGTTTAAGACCATGGTGTTTGGACTGATTATCGGTCTGGTCGCGTGCTTCCAGGGAATGCGTACTCAGGGCGGCGCGGCAGGCGTGGGGCGTGCGGCTACGAGTTCCGTGGTTTTGTCTTCACTGTTTGTGATTCTGGCGGATGTGGTGCTGGTAAAGCTCATCATCATATTTTTCCCGTAAATATTTTTCGTTACCAGTTATGGACACAATCGACCAAAGTACGATTCACACCCCGATAGAGCGAGCAGAAGCCGAGGAAGACGGCAGCGTTACGGTTATCGCCGTCGAGGATTTGCGCAAGTCTTTCGGCAGCCAAAAGGTTTTGAACGGAATAAGCCTCAGCGTGAACCGCGGCGAGACACTCGCCGTGTTGGGGCGTAGCGGGACCGGTAAGAGCGTATTGCTCAGACTGATTATCGGCCTGCAGAAACCGGACTCAGGATCGGTTCGTATTCATGGTCAAGACATCGCCGGCCTGGCTCTCGATCAGCTCGGAGAAATCAGAAAGAAGATGGGTTTTCTGTTTCAGCACGCCGCGCTCTACGATTCCCTGACCGTAGAACAGAATGTAGCTTTTCCGCTGGAACATCATAAGAAAGAGATGTCGAAGTCCGAGCGCAGCGACCGAGTTCAAGTACTTTTGACGGAAGTTGGGATGGAAAGTGCTGCTGCAAAGATGCCTTCGGACATCTCTGGCGGCATGCAGAAACGAGTAGGGCTGGCACGCGCGCTCGCTTTGGAGCCGGATATTTTGCTGCTCGATGAGCCCACCGCTGGCCTCGACCCAATTAGTTCCGGGGAAATCGACGAGTTGGTTCTCAAGCTCCAACAGCAACATCACATGGCGTCCATCGTAGTGACGCACGATCTGCACAGCGCGAAGACCATCGCGAACCGCCTGGCTCTGCTCAATGAGGGCAACGTGGTAATTCAGGGCAGTTTTGAAGAACTTCAGAAAAGTGACATCGCGTTTGTTGGGGAATTTCTAAAGCATTCGTAGGAGAACATCATGTCGAAAGCGGCGCGGTTAGGGGCTTTCATCGTTGCTACCCTGGCAATTCTGGTGGCTGGCATCTTCGTCATCGGCGGCAAGCAATATCTTTTCAGCTCCACGTACCAATTAAAAGCGCAATTCGACAACGTGGAAGGGCTGGACGCAGGCGCCGACGTGAGAGTCGGCGGCGTTCACAGCGGAACCGTGCATGACATCGTGCTGCCTCACAGGCCGGGCGAAAAAGTTACGGTGGTGATGGATCTCGAGAAGTCAACGCACGAAATCATCAAGAGAGATTCGGTGGTAACTATCGAAACGGAAGGCTTATTGGGCAATCAATATCTGGCGATCTCATTTGGCTCCGCCAAGTCAGCCAACGTGGAGAATGACTATACCTTGGCAAGTCAGCCGCCACTGGAAATGTCAGATCTGCTCGCCAAGACGAGTGACATTTTGGATAGCAGCCAGGAAGCAATTCAGAATGCTACGCGCGCAACGGCGAATCTCAATTCAATCAGCGCCAAGATCAATGATGGGCAGGGAACCGTGGGAGCGCTGGTGAACGACAAACAGCTTTACAGCAACCTCGAACAGACCACGAGCGCCATGCACGAAACTATGATTCAGGCGCAAGCCGGGGCCACTGACTTCCAGGAGAATATGGAGGCCATGAAGCATAACTTCTTTGTCCGCGGATACTTCAAAAGCCGCGGCTACGAAGATTCCACTGAACTTGCCAAGAATGAGATTGAGCGATTGCCGCAGAGCGCCCCGACAAAGGAGTTTACGTATTCGGCGAAGCAGCTTTTCGATAAGAAAGATTCTGCCAAGATGAAGAATCAGAAAACTCTCGAGGCTGGTGGCGAGTTCCTGGCCAATAATCAGTTTGGATTTGCAGTCGTCGTGGCATCCACCGGAATGGAAGGCGATACACAGAAAGATCTGGTGCTAACGGAGGCTCGGGCTATGGTGGTGCGCGAGTATCTGGTGGAGCACTTTGGATTCGACGACAATCAGCTTAAGACGCTCGGAATGGGCAAACAGTCAGACACGAATTCGGATGCGGGGTGGGGTAAGTTGCAGATTTTGATTTATCCGCCGGGAAGTGAAATCCCGCCCGCCAAGGAAGCACATGCGGTAGTTTCGTCGCAATCAACGGCACAATAACTCGCACTTCAGAAAACCCTTGCAGAGTTCTGCGGAGTAACCGCCCTCAAAATCCTACGCAACGTCAATCACTCCAGTCTCATTTTCTGGTTGGGGACTTTCTTCCCCCATACTTTCGTCCACCTTGACAGGGTCTCGCCTCGCGAAACAGAATGCTCGGGCTGTTGGCTTATCCCTGATCTGTATCCGCTCAACAAGCATTCGTGGGGTTTGGTGGCTCTCAATGTGACCGCAGTAAATCACTTCCAACCAAGGAGAAATTTGTGTCTACACGACGCTGCACTCTGAATGGGTTAATTCTTCCGCTCCTCCTCTTGCTGGTAACCGCGATGGCACCGCTTGCTCACGGTGCTTCCTCCAATCGAATCGTAAGCGCGGTAAACGAATCGGACCTGGTTCAGCTCAATGGCAGTACCCACCCGCTTGCCCTTCCTAAATATGATCAGGGTCTGGTGGCGGACGGCTTGCGAATGGAGCACATGTTTGTAGTACTGCGCCGTAGCCCCGAGCAGGAACAAGCTCTACAGCAGTTGGCGGCCGCGCTGCAGAATCCGCATTCTGCGAGTTACCACAAATGGCTCACCGCCGATCAGTTGGGCAAAGCCTTCGGTCCATCGCAACAGGATATCGAAACCGTAACCAAGTGGTTAGAGTCGCACGGCCTTCAAGTCAACCTGGTCCACAAGAGTGGAATGACGATCGACGTCTCGGGCACCGCTGGACAGGTGAGTGATGCGTTCCATACTGAAATGCACCGTTACAACGTGAAAGGCGAGCAGCATATCGCGAACGCGAGCGCTGCCAGAATTCCCGCTGCACTCGCCCCCGTCGTCGCCGGTATCGTCTCGCTGAATGACTTCATGCCGAAACCTCTGACGCAGAAACAGAAGCCGGTTCCAAGCTTCTCATTCAAATGCACTGGATGCCCTGACGGGTTTGACGGTACTGAGCAGTATGACGAAGCTCCGCCGGATTTCGCCACCATCTATAACGTTGCCCCGCTTTATAAAGGAAGCACGCCGATTACTGGAAAGGGACAGACCATTGCTGTTCTGGAAGTTACCGATATACAGCCAGGAGACGTATCAACTTTTCGCAAGGCGTTCGGTCTCTCCTCGTATTCAGGTACGTTCGGTTTCGTTCATCCAGCTCCCGGCTGCACTGACCCCGGCAAGAACGGAGCGGAGGGGGAAGCCGCTCTGGATGCTGAGTGGTCGGGGGCGATCGCTCCTGATGCCAACGTGGAGATGGCGTCATGCGCTAATACAGCTACGAACTTCGGGGCCTTTATCGCCGCTCAAAATCTGCTGGATAGCACGACTCCCCCAGCGATCATGAGTCTCAGCTATGCGGGATGCGAAGCGGATCAGGGGCCTGGGCCCAATGGCAATGGTTATATCAGCGCACTCTGGCAACAGGCGGCTCTAGAGGGAGTTTCGGTCTTCGTTTCCGCAGGCGACGGCGCTGCGGCGGGCTGCGACGATTTCGACACCTCCACGTTTGCAACCGGCGGCATCGCGGTAAACGGCCTTGCCTCCACTCCTTATAATTTTGCCGCGGGCGGCACCGATTTTGCCGATACCGCCGACGGAACCAACAGCACTTACTGGAAAACTAGCAATAGCGTGACCGGCGAATCCGCCAAGTCATACATTCCTGAGATGACTTGGGACGATTCTTGCGCCAGCAGCGTGTTGTTCCAGCTGTTCGGATACACCAGCGGCGTTTCCTTCTGTAACAGCTCCACCGGAATGAGCTTCCTTAACATCGTTGGCGGCAGTGGTGGCCCCAGCTTCGTCTACAGCAAGCCCTACTGGCAGAGTCCGGTCTATGGCGTTCCCACGGATGGCAAGCGTGACTTACCGGATGCTTCTTTGTTTGCCTCGAACGGCTTCTATAGCCACGCGATTATTTTCTGCATGTCGGATGCGGCAGAAGGAGGAGCCCCCTGCGACTATTCAGTACCGCTGGATGTCTTCTACAACAGCGCGGGCGGAACGTCCTTCACCGCACCTCAATTTGCCAGTATTCAGGCGCTCATTAACCAGAAGGCTGGCGGCCTGCAAGGGAATCCGGCTCCGATTTATTATGACTTAGGGGCTTCCGAATACGGCGCTCCCGGCAAACCTAACAGCACAAACTTGTCGGTGTGCAATTCCAAGAAAGGTAACGCAGTAGGAAGTTCTTGCATTTTCCACGATGTAACGACAGGGAGTATCGATGTTCCTTGCTACGGCACGAATAACTGCTACCTGCCTAGCGGAGAAGAATACGGAGTCCTTTCCGTATCGGACTCGTCGTTGCGGGTAGCATATCCCACGACCAATGGTTGGGACTTCGCAACTGGATTAGGCAGCCCGAATGTCACAAATCTGGTAAACAACTGGCCGTAGAGTTCGTCAAATCAGCCCCACGCGGACGCGGAGTGACCTGTTCACAAGGCGGCTCCGCGTGGGGTTTTTGTTTTTAAATCGGGCGCTAACGCTTCTTTTTCTTAATCGGGAACTATACAGCGTGCCGCTTCGGGGTCGAGATCTGCCACAACGCTGCCAGGGAACTCGCTGCGGTTTCGATCGCAGCTTTAGAGGATTCGAGTTCGAGGCCGTTTGCGTGATTTTGCTTGGGACGCAAAATCGGTTGTTGGGAAATGGGAACGGCGCGTCCGTTCAGTCTATTCAACGACCCTTCGAAAAGCTGCTTCCAGCGTTGCTGGTCCGGCGGCTGCGAAAAAATCGGTTTGCGGTTCATAGTAAGAATCCTCGTGAGATCTTCATCGAACCAGTAGATTGTTATCGATTCCGCTTTTCTCCAAAATAGGGTGATCGCCTGACCGCGCCAACATTCGGTCCCTATGCTGTAACCCATTTTGTCCTAGACCTTGCTAAACTATCTCGGCCCGGGAGGAGTCCGATGGACGCCCTGCATGAACATTCTTGATCTGGTCGTTGGCAAGCCCATCAAAACCACTGATGAACGCGCCGAGCAGATCGGCGCGGCGCAGGGCGTTCCGATCTTTGGTCTCGATGGGCTGAGTTCCGCCGCTTACGGCCCGGAAGCCGCTCTCAGCCTTCTGATTCCACTTGGCCTTCTGGGCGTACGCTACATCGTTCCGATCAGCGCCGCCATCATTACCTTGCTGGTGATCGTGTATTTTTCTTATCGCCAGACCATTGCCGCCTATCCCTCCGGAGGCGGTTCTTACACGGTGGCTCGATTCAATCTTGGGTCGTCTGCCGGATTGCTGCCGCAGCCGCGTTGCTCGCTGATTACATTCTTACGGCTGCGGTAGGTATTTCGGCAGGAGTGGGCGCATTGATCTCGGCCGTCCCGTCGCTGCTGCCGCACACCGTCTCTCTTTGTCTGGGAATTCTGTTCTTATCACGATTCTCAACCTTCGCGGCGTGCGCGAGGCGGGTACGGTTTTCGCGGTTCCTACCTATTTGTTTGTGGGCACGCTGCTGGTCACTATTCTCGCGGGAGTGCTGCGGGTGCTCCTGAGTGGTGGGCATCCGAATCCGGTGGTTGCTCCGCCGCCCCGCCAGCCGCCGCCAGCCGTGACTTATTCGTTGCTGCTGAAGGTCTTCGCCAGCGGCTGCACGGCGCTGACTGGTGTGGAGGCCGTAAGCAACGGCGTGAAAGCTTTCCGCGAACCAGCAGTGAAAAACGCCCAGCGCACGCTAACCGTAATCATCTTTCTTCTGGCCGTATTGCTGGCGGGAATCTCTATCTCGTGAAGGTCTATGGGATCGCCGCTACCGATCCCGGCCGTCCCGGCTATCAGAGCGTTCTCTCCATGCTGACGGCGGCGGTTTTGGCAAAGGATTCTTTTACTATCTGACGATTGGATCCATCCTGGTCGTATTGTCTTTGTCGGCCAACACTGCGTTCGCCGATTTTCCCCGGCTCTGCCGTGCCATTGCTCAGAATAATTACCTGCCCCACGTTTTCGGCTACCGGGGACGTCGTCTGGTATACACCTACGGCATCGTCGTCCTGGCATTGCTCTGTGGCGGCGTTCTCCTGCTTTTCGGAGGAATCACGGACCGGCTTATCCCGCTCTATGCCGTTGGCGCGTTCCTGGCTTTCACGCTTTCGCAAGCCGGCATGGTCATGCACTGGAAGAAAAATCGTGGCCCACACTGG
Source organism: uncultured Acidobacteriaceae bacterium (assembly GCA_963813205.1). GTDB lineage: Bacteria > Acidobacteriota > Terriglobia > Terriglobales > Acidobacteriaceae > Sulfotelmatobacter. Next base: position 68,216 of record CAWEYI010000022.1, read on the forward strand.
CTGAAGAGTGCTTTCGTGAACGGTCTGGGAGCAACGGTTACCGGGATCACCACCGCGGTGGTTTTAGTTGCGAAATTTGTGGAAGGCGCCTGGATCACTCTACTTTTATTCCTTTCACGATTGTGTGCTTCGTCCTGGTTCCCGCCATTATCACGCAGTGAAAGTGCTCACCAGCTGCAGGGAACCGGTCAACGGTTCCCACCTCAATCAGCACCCGATTGCGGTCATCGCAGTCGATCGCTGGAGCGATATCACCTGTCAGGGACTCCAATTTGCCGCTCGGCTTTCTCCCGAAGTGATCGCGGTGCATGTGGAACCCAACGAGCACTCCGAATTGCTACGGGACGACTGGGAGCAGTACGTCGACAAGCCTTTCCGCGAGGCTGGCAAGGAACCACCCCGCTAACTTCTGCCTTCCCCGTATCGCTTTGTGATTGTTCCCTTCGTGCAGTTCATTCTGGATCTTTCGAAAAAACATCCCGAACGCAGCATTGTGGTCGTAATTCCAGAGTTGGTCGAGGACAAATGGTACGAATACTTTCTTCACAATCAGCGAGGACGGCTTCTGGAATGGGTTCTTCTCGCGCGCGGTAACGAAAAGATCT
>CAWEYI010000023.1:0-24126 GCA_963813205.1 uncultured Acidobacteriaceae bacterium
GCAGCGGCAACCTGACGGCCAGCTATTACGACAGTCCGAACCTGGTCACGGGTTCGGCGTTTCTTACCGGAGGTGGTGCTGGCACCGCGGCCTGCAACCAGGCGGTTTTGACGGTTAACATTGCTGGAACGGCCGCGGGGAGTGTGATCGATTCCACCGGCGTAATTAAATGCCCTGGAACTTGCTCGGCTGACTACGCTTTGGGCAGCACGATCGGCCTCACAGCGACCCCTACCGGGAGTTCGCAAGTGACTTGGACGAACTGCAGCAGCTTTACCGGCGATACTTGTACGGTGGTGCTCAACTTTAATACCGTCGTGACTGCTACCTTCAACTGAGAACTGAGAACTCCCGATCTTCAATTATTAATTATTCCTGCTCGGTCAATAGCTTGCCTAGTGTTTCCTTGTGTTTCTCTGTCTTCTTGTTTTTGTGGGGGACCACCTTCGCCGCCGGGGGCGTGCCCATGCGTTCCCGCGCCAGTTCTTTCACGGCCTGCACGGCTTGAAACCGCTTCACTTTTTTCTTGCGCGCCATATTTCTTTCTCACCAACATCCATGTTGCCATAGCTTTGTCCGCCGCAAAACTGCAATAATGATCGTTCGCGGTTGAATCGACCGGTCCGTGTTTGCGAAAGAGTACGAAGCCGGTCAGCGACCAAGACTAGCGAATGGCGACCTAACCATGGAAGAACGTGATTTTTTTGACGAGCGCACGGAAAAAAAAGCGGCGACTTTAAATTGCCCGCACTGCCACCAACCCGCCGAGTATGAAGTTACATGGGTAGTGCGTACCAAGAAGCGCCAGCTCGCCGGACGCGCCGATGAGCGCGACCGCGCCCGCTTCGCCAAGTTCCGATCTTACATGGTGCGCAAAGACGACATGGCTGCCTGCAAGAACATGCGCTGCCGCAAGCGCTTCGAACTTACCGGGCAGTCGACGGTGATCACCGAGTAGGACGTCGAAAGTCTTCTCTTCGTTCGCCTTGGTGTCCTTAGTGGTTGATGGTTTTGGGCCTTAACTGCAAAGTGCCGGATCCCCACTGCTCGTTTATACTGATAGGTTTCCGTATCGCTTCCCGGAGCGACAAGGATACGAGGAGTCCCGCTTGAAGATTCTGGTTTGCATGAAACAGGTGCCGCAGAAGGATGCGCCGCTGAAGCTGAACGAGACGGCCACGTGGATCCGCGAAGATGTCTCGTATGAAGTGAACGAACCCGACGCCTACGCTCTCGAAGAGGCGCTACGTCAGAAGGAAAAGCACGGCGGAGAAGTCGTTGTCATCACCTCCGGCCCGGCCCGGTCGCAGCAAGTGCTGCGCGAAGCGCTCGCTAAAGGCGCAGACCGCGCCATCCATCTCGAAGACAACGCTTTTGTAGGACTTGATGCGTTTAATACCGCAAAGGCATTCGCCGCCGCCATCAAAGACGAAAAATTCGATCTGATCTTCACCGGCCTGCAATCCGATGACTACGGCTACGCACAAACCGGCGTGATCCTGGCCGAGTTGCTGGGCTGGCCGCACGCCACCATCATCATGCAGATCGACAAGAACGACTCCGGGATTCGCGTGAAGCGAGAACTGGAGGCGGGATTCTTTCAATTTGTCGACATGCCGCTGCCCGCTGTGCTCACCATTCAGTCCGGAATCAACAAGCTGCGCTATGCCACGCTGATCGGCATCAAGCAGGCAAAAAACAAACCGCTGCGCAAAGTAATGTTGCCCGAAGTGCAATCCGCAATCGGAGACAATTTGCAGAAAATCGAACGCCTGTATGTTCCCGAGAAAACCAAGAAGACGGAACACATCGAAGGCTCGGCGTCAGAGATCGCGAAGAAGTTAGTCGATAAACTACGCAACGAATTGCGCGTGCTGTAAATGATCGTGCGATCTGAGCGAAAATCGAATTATTTTTGTTTGAGGATTTCGTGACGTGACCCTTTCGCCGCAATCATCGTCCTCCCAGAGTTGGAGTGCGGCCGGCTATGCGGCCAACGCTCACTTCGTGCCGGCGCTCGGGCAGCCTGTGTTGGATTCGCTCCAGCCGCAGCCCGGTGAACGCATTCTCGATCTGGGCTGCGGAGATGGAATCCTCACTGAGAAACTGGTCGCGCTCGGGGCCAAGGTGGTCGGCGTCGACAATTCTCCGGACATGATCGCCGCCGCACGCCTGCGCGGGATCGACGCGAGAACGATGGACGCCAGATCGCTAACGTTTGAGAGCGAATTCGACGCGGTCTTTTCCAATGCCGCGCTGCACTGGGTGAAGGACGATCCGGATGCCCCAGTCGCCGGCGCATTCCGCGCCTTGGTGCCTGGAGGAAGGTTTGTTGGCGAATTGGGCGGCCACGGCTGCGTCAGCGCAATTACCGTTGCCCTGATGGCCGCACTTGAGCGCAGGGGCATCCCGGATGCCGTTTCGTGGATTCCGTGGTATTTCCCGACTGTCGACGAATACGAAACGCGTCTGCGGCGGGCAGGGTTTGTACCGCGGAGTGTGCAATTGATCCCCCGCCCCACGCCGCTGCCAACCGGAATGCGCGGGTGGTTAGAGACATTCGCCAATCCATTTTGCGCCCCTCTTGCGGAGAACCCGCGCAATGATTTTCTTGACGAAGTCACGTCTTTACTTAAACCGGTTCTGTGCGATTCTCAGGGGCGCTGGACCGCAGACTATATGCGCCTTCGCTTTGCGGCTATCAAGACCTGAGCCACGGAGCGGATTTTCGTCGCAAGGCTGGCAACAGCGGGCTCAACTGATCTTAGGCATCGTCCCACAAGGACGGCACCAGAAAATGCAGCTCTTGAGGGATCAAATGTCTGACACAATCCTCGTAGTCGTCGAACAGCGCGAAGGAAGACTCAACCGCGTCTCGTGGGAGACCATCACCGCCGGTCAAGCCATTGCCGCCGCCACCGGCTGGAGTTTAGAAGCTGCCGTCGTCGGGGCAAGTGTTTCGTCAATCGCCGCCGAGGTCGCCGCCAACAAACTTGCGAAGGTCTACGACGTTGAATCACGCAAGCTCGCTCCCTACACTCCCGATGCTTTCGCCGCCGCGCTGAAACAACTGATCGACGCCAAGCAACCGAAGCTCGTTCTAATGCCCCACACTTACCAGGTGCGTGACTTCGTCCCCAAGTTGGCGACGGCGATGGGACGCACCGTGATCAGCGACTGCACTGGTTTCAAGTTCGAAAGCGGAAAGCTGGTTTTCACACGCCAGATGTTTCAAGGCAAATTCGCCGCCGATGTCAGCTTCAACAGCGACGCCCCCTGGTTCGCAACTTTCCAGAACGGAGCTTTTAGAGGAGACAAGGCTGAGGTTGGCGCAGCAGCGGCTCCGGTAGAAACTGTAAACGTCGAAATCGCGGATGGCATAATTCGCAACCAGCCGCAGGAAGTTTTCAAAGAAGCCAAGCAGGCCGTCGACTTGACGCAAGCGGAAATCATTGTTTCCGTCGGACGCGGAATCAAAGAGCAGAAAAATATCGAGATCGCCAAACAGCTCGCGGAGGCTCTGGGCGGAGATTTGGCGGCCTCGCGCCCCATCTGCGATTCGGGATGGCTGCCTATGGACCGCCAGATTGGATCTTCGGGGCAGACGGTTGCGCCCAAACTTTACCTGGCTCTCGGCATCAGTGGCGCCATTCAGCACATCGTCGGCATGAAAGGTTCACGCACGATTATCGCGGTGAATAAAGATTCGGAAGCGCCGATTTTCGAGATTGCCGACTACGCGATTGTGGGCAATTTGTTTGACATCGTTCCGCCGCTGATTGAAGAAGTGAAGAAAGTAAAAGCGGGCGGGTAAATGCGCTTCTTTTGGATAAGCGATTGCGGGAACCTGTTTGGCATCGTTCCCCCATTGATTGAGCAAGTAAAGCGGAAGAGGATGGGAGAGGCAAAAAACTTCGTGATTGACCCCTAAAGTGACTATAGTTAAAATAATGGTCATGCGTGACGTTCCCATCTCGAAATTCAAAGCCAAGTGCCTCGGGCTCATCGAACAGGTCCACAAGACACGCCAACCGCTGCGCATCACACGCCACGGTCGCCCTGTGGCGGAAGTAATTCCCGCCGGCCCCGATCGCAAGCGTAAGTTTTTAGGCGATATGATCGGTACCGCTGAAATTGTCGGCGATATCGTCTCGCCAGTCATCGATCTGGAAGACATTGAGGCCTATCGCGATTGAACCTGCTGATCGATACGCATATCTGGATCTGGAGCAAGCTGGATCCGAAGCGCATCGGGAAGCGCGCGGCGGAGGAGTTGTCGAAGAGCGGCAATGAGCTATGGCTGTCTCCCGTCAGTGTTTGGGAAGCTCTCGCGCTCATGCAGAAAGGCCGCATTCGCGTGGAGAATCCTTTGGCGTGGGTCGAGCGAGCGGCCGATCAACTGCGCGAGGCTCCCTTGACTCAGGAGATCGTACGCACCAGTTTCGCATTGTCGTTGCCGGACGCCGATCCAGCGGATCGGTTCCTCGCAGCCACGGCCAAGGTGCTGAAGTTAACCCTGGTTACTGCGGACCAAAGGTTGCTCGGCCTGGGTGAAATCGCGTCACTGGCTAACCGCTGAACTTTATGACCTTAATCTTCCGCAAACCCATCGAAGGCGTCGAACGCCCGCAAATGCCCGCAGATGTGGTCATCGTCGGCGGCGGCCCCGCAGGCATGGCCTGCGCTCTACGTTTGTCGCAGTTGATTGACCAGCACAACGCCGCGCATCCCGATGCTCAACTCAGCAAAGAAAACATTTACGTTCTGGAAAAAGCGCGCGAGATCGGCCAGCACTGCCTGTCTGGTGCTTTGCTCGATCCTCGCTCGATGCGCGAATTGCTTCCGGGATTTGAAAAAGAGGCTCCGCTCGACGCCAAAGTCACGAAAGAGGCGGTTTATTTCCTCACCGAGAAAGGAAAATTCAAACTTCCCGTTACCCCGCCGCCGCTGCGCGATCATGGCAACTACGTGATCTCGCTGAATCGTTTTGTGAAGTGGCTGGGCGGCAAGGTGGAAGAGACTGGCATTACCATCTTCACCGGATTTGCAGGCGCGGAGCTCTTATTCGATGGTGATCGTGTCACCGGCGTTCGCACCGACGATAAAGGCGTGGACAAAGAAGGTCATCCGAAATCGAATTTCGAGCCGGGCTACGATCTGCAGGCCAAGATCACGATTCTCGCCGAAGGCCCGCGCGGATCGCTGACCAAACAACTTATCAATAAGTTCGATCTCGCCAAAGACGCTAACCCGCAAACTTACGGCGTCGGCGTAAAAGAACTTTGGGAAGTTCCTTCCGGCCGCATCGCGCCGGGTGAAGTGATTTACACCATGGGCTGGCCGCTCACCACGAAAGAATACGGCGGCGCCTGGATTTACGGCTCGAAAGACAACCTCGTCTCGCTCGGCTTCGTCACTGGGCTCGACTATCCCGACCCGCGCCTCGATCCGCAACATGTGTTGCAGGATTTCAAACAACATCCCATGGTCGCGAAGTTGCTTGAGGGCGGGAAAATGATTCGCTACGGCGCGAAGTCGCTGCCGTATGGCGGCTGGTGGGCGATTCCGCCGGTTGCAGGCAGAGGATGGATGATCATCGGCGACTCCGCCGGCTTTCTGAATTCCGCGCGCCTCAAAGGAATTCATCTCGCCATCAAGAGCGGAATGCTCGCCGCAGAAACTGCTTTCGAGGTTTTGAGAAACGAAGAGCTAAAAGACGATTCTTCAACTGCAAGGCTCGGCGACTATCAGAAGAAAGTCGAATCCAGCTGGATCAAAGACGAACTCTGGAAAGTGCGGAACATGCACCAGGGATTCGAACAAGGCATGTATGCGGGCATGTTGCACACTGGCCTGCAGATGATCACCGGCGGACGCGGCCTGCGCAACCGCTATCCGGCGAAGGCCGGACACGAGCACATGCACAAGCTCGCTGAACTGCCCGCCGATGGCGGCGATGAAGCGCACTTACTCGGCCCCGCCAAAGGCGATGGCAAACTTACCTTCGACAAACTCACCGACCTCTACCACTCCGGAACGAAACATGAAGAAGACCAGCCTTCGCACCTGATCATTCACGACACAAATATTTGCAACGCGCGCTGCGTGAAAGAATTCGGCAGCCCGTGCCAGAATTTTTGTCCCGCGAATGTGTACGAAATGGTCGATGACCCGACGCAGCCAAACGGCAAGCGCATCAGCTTGAACCCCTCAAATTGCGTGCACTGCAAAACCTGCGACATCGCCGACCCCTACCAGATCATCACTTGGGTGCCACCGGAAGGTGGCGGCGGCCCGAATTACGATGGGATGTAAATTATAGGATTTCTCGAGGAAGGCACCTGATGTTGCAACGATCGATTCTGCGCCTTGTTCTGACCGTCCTTGTAGCTGCATCTGCTTTCGCCCAGCAAACATCTGCGCCCTCACATCCCGCTATCCCCTCCACCGGTTTTGCGGGGCTCGATCAATACCGCGCCGCTCGCATCGCCGTCTACACCGATGACTTCGGACAACTCGCGCGTTACCGAGACGCCGACGCCGCTCTCAAGCCGCCCGCGCCCGGGGAGAATCGAGTTGTCTTCTTCGGCGACTCAATCACCGATATCTGGCATCTCGATGAATATTTTTCCGGCAAGTCTTACATTAACCGCGGCATTGGTGGCCAAACCACTCCGCAAATGCTGGTTCGCTTCCGCCAGGACGTAATCGATCTTCACCCGAAAGTCGTGATCATCCTTGCCGGCACGAACGATATTGCCGGCAATACCGGGCCTATGCGACTGGAAGACATTGAGGCTCACTACGCGTCCATCGCCGAACTCACGCGTGCGCACGAGATTAGCCTGATCTATTCGTCCGTGCTTCCGATTCATAACTACACTCCAAGGTCACACGATTTCTTCGCGCAACGCTCCACGGCCAAAATTCTGGAACTGAACCACTGGTTGAAGAATTATTGCGCTACGAATGGCTGCCTGTATCTCGATTACTTCAGCTCCATGGTCGACGATAAGGGTCTCATGAAGAAAGATCTCTCGGATGATGGTTTGCACCCGAATGCCGCGGGATTCAAAATAATGGCGCCGTTGGCGGAAGCCGCGATCGAAAAGGATCTGGTCTCAGCGAAACCCTGAAACCTTTTCATCCCCCCGAAGCTCTATAATGACTGAGTTTCCGACCGCCCCGGCCTTCGGGCATACCCAGGCCACGGCGGCGAGGAATAGTTTTCTCCGCGAACTCCGCGGCAGTTCCCAGCGTTCTCTGCGATCAAAGGCTTTTTAGCGCAGAGTTCGCGGAGAAGTTCGCGGGAGAGCGCCGAGAAAAAACTGTTCCGAGGGTGCAGGTGGAAACGCCCGTGCCTCCCGCGATCCACGAGGATTGCATTGGAAAGGAAGCAGCTGCCGGAATAGTCCCGCCTGTTTGTTTCCTTCCACGCGAATAAGAGTTAACGTGCCTCTCACCGACAAATTCGGCCGCCCCATTACCGATCTGCGGATCTCCATTACCGACCGCTGCAACTACAAGTGTGTTTATTGCCGCACCGGCAACGAGGGAGCACTCTACGGCGACTTGCCTTTTGCGGACTATCTGCGCATGGCGCGAGTGCTGGTAGGGATGGGCGTGACCAAGATCCGTCTCACGGGCGGCGAACCACTGTTGCGCAAGGGCGTGGTGGAATTCATTCGTGAGCTCTCAAAAGTTCATCCTCCGCAAAATGGAGCCCCGGACGCCCTCGTCCGGGGCAGTGTCACGCGGTCATCGGCGGACGAAGGCGTCCGCCGCTCCATGACCAGTTTGAACTGCGAGCCGCTCGATATCGCGCTCACGACAAACGGCCATCTTCTCGCTGACTTGGCGCGCCCGCTCAAAGATGCCGGCCTCACGCGCGTAACCGTCTCGATGGACGCCGTCGATCCTGACCGCTTCGCCCGCATCACGCGCGTCGCCAATGGATACGATCACATGCTTGCAGGCATCCGTGCCGCGCGCCGTGCCGGCCTCTGGCCGCTGAAAGTGAATTGCGTTCTGATGCGCGGTTTCAACGAAGATCAAATTATCCCCTTCGGAATGTTCGCGCGCGAAGAAGGCGTCACCGTGCGCTTCATCGAATTCATGCCGCTGGAAGAAGGACGGACATGGTCGCCAGATACGGTGGTCACTCTCGATGAAATCCTGACCCGCATGGCCGAATATCGTCCTCTGGTTGAAATCCCGCGGGCGCGTTCGGAAACCGCGCGGCGATATCGCTTCGACGACGGCGTCGGCGAAATCGGCATCATCGCGCCCGTCTCGCATCCTTTTTGCGGACACTGCAGCCGCATCCGCATCACCAGCGACGGAAAAATCCGGACGTGCTTATTCTCAGTGTGGGACCATGACCTGCACGCCCAGATGCGGCGCGGCGCCAGCGACGAAGAGTTGGAAGATTTCATTTGCGGCGTGATCCAGAAAAAAGAAGAACGCCACCACATCGGCGAGCCGGACTTCGTGCCGGCATCGCGGACGATGGTGCATATCGGGGGATAGCGACGTTGGGTGAAATAAAATCATCTACGTGAGACGAATTTTCGTAGTTCTAATAACGCTAGTCCTCTATGCTTTGTCATCTGCTGTAATCGCACAACCCGGATCGGCTAACTACCTCGGATTCGACCGCAATGATTATCCCGGCGCCGCCAACCTGAAAACTCTGCACCAAACGTTCTCCTACACCGGCTACTGGCTCAATAATCCTCCGGGCGAGAAAACAAATACTTGGACTGGCCACCGCGCCGCCGTCGAATCCGCTGGCCTTGGATTCCTCGTGCTCTTCAACGGACGCCTCTACGCTGAGCTCAAATCGGCCGAACTGAAATCCGTTGCCCGCGCGACGAAGCTTGGCGACTCTGACGCGCGAGCCGCCGCTACTTCCGCACGCAAGGAAGGCTTTCCCGCGCACTCCATCATCTTCCTCGACCAGGAGCAAGGCGGACGCATGTTGCCCGAGCAGAAAGCCTACATCTACGCCTGGGTCGATGGCATTTCGGCCGCCGGATTTCGCGCCGGCATCTACTGCTCCGGCATCCCGAACAAGGATGATGCAAACATTGTGACTGCTGAAGACATTCGCCAGAGCGCTGGTGGAAGGCAGATCGTTTACTGGGCAATCAATGACGCGTGCCCGCCTGCGCCGGGCTGTGCATTTCCCACGCGCCCGCCAAGCCCTGCCGAAAGCGGCATCCGTTTCGCCGAAGTCTGGCAGTTCGCGCAATCGCCGCAGCGCAAAGATGTGGCTGCGCACTGCACCAACTATAGCCGTGATGGCAACTGTTACCCTCCCGGAATTTCTGCGAGCCAGCGATTGCATGTCGACGTAAACACGGCCACCTCGCCCGACCCCTCAAATGGCAGGACGCGCTAACCTCCGACGCCTCACCAGCGCAAGAATAGACGCCCGCTACTTATCGACTGCGGAAGACATACTGGTTGCGAATTCGCCATATCGCACACCCACATGCGGTAGAATAGAGGTAGAAGAAAATGTCCGCGCGCACCTTTACTCTCGACGAAGCACAAATGCTCCTGCCCGTGCTTGAGTCTCTCCTGCGCAATGCCATTGGCGGCAAACAGCTCATGGAAGAGGTAGAAGGCGAAATGCAGGAACTCAACCATCGCATCTTTCTGAATGGCGGTACCCATGTGGATGTCGTCGCTGTGGCCCGGCGCAAGTCGGAGCGCACGAAAGCAGAGCAACGCGCCAAAGATGCACTTGCTGAGATCGACTCCATTGGCGTGCAGGTGAAAGATATCGATATCGGCCTCCTCGATTTCCCCTGTGAAGTGGAAGGCAGAACAGTCCTGCTCTGCTGGAAGATGGGAGAAAAATCCATTACGCATTGGCACGGTCAGGAAGAAGGATTTGCCGGCCGCAAGCTGATTGACGAGCGAATTGCGCGGTCCAAGCGGACGAATTGACCGCTACCGCACATAAAATATTCACAATTCTTTACAATCCACACAACTTCTAGCCCGGCAACCTACTCCAACCTCTGACGTTTACATAGTCCGAAAGTAGCAGGCTCACCGCTGGCTGCGGATTTACTCTGCGCCGGAATTTTTCTTTGAGCCAGATTCGCCCGTTCGTGGTGCTGCAGCTGCGAAGGCAAGCCCACCGGGCCAGAGGAAACACAATGAAACTCCCCCGTATTGCAAGTCTACTAGGTCTTGCATCACTGCTAATGGTTTTTCCAGCAGCTTTCTCTTCTCCCGCCGCCGCGCAGTTCGGAGTCGGCATTTCGGTGCGCATCGGTCCCCCGGCCTTGCCGGTTTACGAACAGCCTCTCTGCCCCGGCGAAGGATCTATGTGGACCCCCGGCTACTGGGCATGGGACGATGATGATGGCTACTATTGGGTGCCGGGCACCTGGGTGGAAGCACCCGAGCCCGGCTTGCTTTGGACGCCCGGTTATTGGGGTTCGAACGACGGCGCCTACGCTTGGAATGATGGTTATTGGGGTCCGCAAGTCGGATTTTACGGGGGCATTAATTACGGCTACGGATACGGCGGCAATGGATTTTACGGCGGCGAGTGGCGTAACAATGCTTTCTACTACAACACGGCCGTAATGCACGTGAATACCACCGAAATCAGAAACGTCTACGTAAACCGGACGGTGATCGTCAACAATAATTCCCACGTCGCTTTCAATGGCGGGCAGGGGGGAGTACAGGCTCGTCCGACTGCGCAGCAAGAAAGCTACGCTCACGAGCACCATACTCCGCCAGTGGCGGCGCAGGAACAGCAGGCCCATGCGGCCAGCCAGAACCGCGCCTTGTTCGCCTCCAATAACCATGGACGTCCTGCAGTCGCCGCGACCGCGAAGCCTGGCGAATTCAGTGGCAAAGGTGTTGTAGCCGCCAGGGCCGCGGGAGGGACCTATCACGCTCCGAAGATGTCGCCGAAAGAAGCGAGAGCTTCGGGACCCGGCGCAAAACCGGCGGAAAATCACCCTGCCGAAAACCGCGCAGCGGAAAAACGAGGCGCATCTCCGGCCACGGCAAGGTCAGCTAGCCATACGGAAAAAGCGGCTCCGGCGCGCGAGAACAATACGCACGAGAATGCCGCCACAACAAAAGAAACTCATACCGCAAAGCCATCACCATCACCGGCTTCGCACGCTTCGAAAGCACCGGCGAGAGAAACCGCTCACCCCTCTACGGAATCACGGGGTGCCAGCAAACCCGCTCCTAAAGAGAGCGCTCCAAGGGAAAATGCAGCGCGCACTGAGAAGGCTCGCCCAAGCTCCGAGTCGCACGCGGCCGCTAGACCGGCTCCCGCACCGAAAGCGCACGAGAGCGCGCCTAAAGAAAGCGAGCCAAAAGCGGAGAAGCCTCGTCCAACCTCTGAATCGCACGCGGCCGCTAGACCGGCTCCCGCACCGAAAGCGCACGAGAGCGCGCCTAAAGAAAGCGAGCCAAAAGCGGAGAAGGCTCGTCCAGCGGAGACGCATGCCTCAAGCAAGCCAGCTCCAGAGCCCCGGGCCCACGAGAGCGCGCCCAAAGCCAGTGCGCCTAAGGCGAGCGCGCCGAAAGAAACTCACGCGGCGCCTGCTCCCAAGCCGGAAAAACAAGCGGCGCCTCCGAAGCGTGAAAGTCCGCCTCCTAAAGAGGAGCATAAGGGCCAGTAGTTTATTCACTCGGAAGGATCGGCCAGTGCTTCGGCGCTGGCCGTTTTTTTGTTGCAAGGACTTAGAGACTGTTCCGTTCTTATGCCAAGCAGGGCATTGCCGGACTGGGTTACGTAGGTGCACGAAGGTGCAGGAAAAGACTGTATCCAAATCTTCTTCTGCTACAATTTTTTACAACCAGCGCAGCGCCAAGACAGTATGCTAACAGGAGCGGCGGCCATTGTTGCTGGCGCGGGCTAGATGGAGTTTCAGACAAGGGTTTGAGATAACTATGTCATCCACGAAGCATAAACTCCGCATCGCCGGCGCCTTCGCCTTTCTCGCGACGCTAGCCTTAACCATTAGCTGCACAGGATTTTTTGTGAATCCGACGGTTTCGACCATCACGATTGATCCCCCAGATCCCAGCGTGAGCGTGGGGTTCACCACATCGCTAACCGCCGCCGGAACCGACAGCAACGGCAATGCTCTTACGCTTACCGGCGGCACAAGTTGTACCGGCACTACGGTGTGTTGGTCCACTTCCGATACCAGCGTAGCTACCATCAGCACCGGTGGCGCCCTAAAAGGAATCTCGGCGGGAACGGCAACCATTACCGCAGCCTCGGGAACTGCTAGCGCAACCACCACTGCGACGGTCACCTTAAGCAACGTCACCAATATCATTCTCGATTTTGAGGGCGGCGGCGCAGCGACCTCCTTCAGCTTGGGCAATGGCGATACGGCAGGAAGTACTCAGTGTTTGGTCGCCAGTGCAACCTCAGGAGGACAAACGGGAATCGATGTAACAACGAGCGTAACTTGGCAGACGAATAACACTGCCCTTCTTGCCGTGGAGCAGCAGGTGGATCCGATGTGCGTGACGGCCGCCTCGACGGGTACTGGCACCGCGACTATCTTCGCAACCTATTTGAGCGGTAGCAACACAGTCACCTCGAACTCGATCCAGGTCAGCGTGGGCCCATAGATGGCAAGGAGACCGGAGGGGTGTCCTACCCTTGCGTTCTGTGCAAGGGATGCATGATCGGTGGGCAGCCATATCGCGACTCGGCAGTGAGGTGTTACTCTGGGCTCAACAATGAAGGGCCTTCCCCTTTTTGGCGCGTTAGCAATTTTCTTGCTCCCTGCCGTCTCCTGCTCCTGTCCGTCGACGCCGTCGGTAAGTTCGCTCTCGCCGAGCAGTGCCACCGCCGGAGGAGCTGGTTTTGTTCTGACTGTGAATGGCGGTAATTTCAACAGCAACTCTGTAGTGGTATGGAATGGCACGTCCCTAACGACGTCGTTCGTCAATAGTAAGCAGCTCACCGTTACGATCCCGGGGACGGACATCGCACAGCCGGACACGGCTGTGGTTTACGTATACAACCCTGCGAGCGCGACTCAAAGCGTTTCTACGGGTACAGTCCAGGCGACGGACACAACCGGGTGTGGCGCCAACGGCTCAAATTCAGCTTCATTCACAATTAGCCCGTAACGACCGGGCGCCCTACTTCTCGTCTGCGGCCGAGTGCCCGCTTCTCGCTTCCTTTGCGAGAAGTGGGCTTTCGACTTTTCGCCTCGAACCTACACGCCGATCAACTGAATCTTCTCGTTGCTTGCGGCCGCGCGTAGTTCCTGATCGAGCGTCGCCAACGGCAGCCCGCGCCGTAAAGCGATTTCCAGGTAAGCCGCGTCATATATTGTCAGCCGGTGCCGTTCCGCCAATCGCAAGGTTTTACTCCACGCTTGCCGGTCGCTTTCAGGATCAATCCGTATCGTCAGCAACGAGAGATCGGCCAACATGCTGTCTCGGAACTCCGCAGTATGACGGCCACGTCTCACGCCCATTTCCAGGGCGTTCGCAACTTCCAATCGCCACAGCCCAGGAACCCACGCGCCGCCTTCACTCACCAGATCGAAAACGCGCTCAACGGCCGCCGTGGTCTCGTCGCTCAAGATCCGCGCTAATGTAGCCGAGCTATCGAGGACTAAACTCATTTCGCATTTTTCAATCCGCTTCGGTTGGGCGTCATGGACGGCCTTCATCTCTCAGCGCCTTGATTTCCGTCCAGCTGAACTTAGGTAAATTAGCCCGCTTCGCCCGGTCACGAATACGCTGCATCGCTGCCTGCGCCTGGCTTTGGTCGATTCTTGCAGTATTCGGAACCAGGCGGGCAACGGGTTTTCCGTGGCGTGTGATGACGATCTCTTCGCCACCTTCCACGCGGTCAAGCAGAGTTCCAAGTGTGTTCTTGGCCTCGAAAGCGCCCACCTCGGAAGCAGATGATCTTTGTGGTTTCATACGATCTAGCTTAAGCTAGATTAAATAAAAGTCAATCGCCGGATGAGGGGTCTATTGCTTCAACATGTGATATATTGAATACAGGTATTCAAAACTCAAATGGCTACTTCCATACGACTTTCCCCGAAGGCTGAGCAGCGGCTCGATTTCCTTGCCGCTCAAACAGGTCGCACGAAAGCTTTCTACCTCCGGCAGATGATCGAGAAGGGCTTGGACGATCTGGAAGATTACTATTTGGCCGCAGACGTTCTTGAAAAAGTTCGCCGTGGAGAAGAAAAGGTTTACTCCAGCGCCGAGGTGCGAACCGATCTTGGTTTGGACGATTAGTTACACCCAAGCCGCCAAGGCACAACTGAAGAAGCTGGATAAACCTGTGGCCCGCCGCATCCTGGCTTTTCTGGATGACCGCATCGCTACTCAGGACGATCCGCGCGCCTTGGGCAAAGCCCTTAGCGGTCCATTAGGCACACTCTGGCGCTACCAGATTGGCGACTATCGCGCCGTTTGCGAAATCCAGCGTCAGGCCGTGACCGTTCTCGTTATCCGAATTGCCCACCGCCGCGAGGTCTATCGATAAAAGGTCCATCGATAAAAAGATCGACCGGTCCACGGCCACTCGTAAGTTGCCAATCTGCGCGGTCACAGTATCATCGTGAAGAACGGCCTTAACTCCTTAATCTGGCCTCCTGACGATTCGTCCTATGTCTGACATACGCTGTATCGGTATTGCCACCGGTGGCGGAGACGCGCCCGGCCTCAACGCCGTCATCCGCGCCGCCACCAAAGCTGCCATCCTTAAATATGGATGGAAAGTCATCGGCATCCCCGATGGCTTCGACGGCCTGATCTGGCCGGAAAAAGCCTTCGAACTTGCGCTCAAGGAAGTCAGCGGCATTCTGCCGCGCGGGGGAACGATCCTCGGCACCACCAACCGCGGCGATCCTTTCCACTACAAGAAGGTCGAGCGCGGCAAAGAGGTAATGCGCGACATTTCCAGCAAAGTTATCGCCAACGCCGCCAAGCTTGGCATTGACGCCATCATCAGCATCGGCGGCGATGGATCGCAGAAGATCGCCTACGAGCTTTTTAAAAAGGGAATGAAAATCGTTGGCGTGCCCAAGACGATCGACAACGATCTTTCCGCCACCCAGGTCACCTTTGGATTCGATACCGCGCTGCACACCGTGACCGATGCCATCGACAAGATTCATACCACTGCGGCTTCGCATCATCGAGTGATGGTGGTTGAAGTCATGGGTCGCGATTGCGGCTGGATCGCGCTCGAAGCCGGTATTGCCGGTGGCGCACACATCATCCTGATTCCGGAAATTCCTTTCACCATCGAACACGTTTGCCGCTACATCGCCGAGCGCGAAAAAGTCGGCAAGGATTTTACGATTGTCGTGGTCGCCGAAGGAGTCAAAACTCCGCCGGAGTTAAAAGAGAATCGACGCGCCAGTTCCATCGGAAATCTGCTGGGCAATGCCATCGCTCGCGGCTCCGGCAAAGATGTTCGCGTCAGCGTACTCGGTCACATTCAGCGCGGGGGAACGCCGTCGCCCTTCGATCGCATTCTTGCGACTCGCTTCGGCGTGGCCGCCGTTGACCTGATCGCCGCCGGAGGTTTCGGCATGATGGTCGCGCTGCACGGCGATACCATTGTCTCCGTCGATGTGGCGCATGCCATTGGTCACCTCAAGTCAGTGAATCCGAACGGAGAAATTGTCCGCGCCGCGCGCGCTGTCGGTATTGGATTTGGAGATTAAGAGACAGATCGCGGTGCACGGCGTATGCGAAAAATCGCACGAATTTTTCTTGCCTGCATTGCGGCTTCGCGGTACTTTCGTAATCTCCCCCAAAAAGCTGAAGACGCGCTCTAATAGAAGGCGTCGTAACACTCCGGCATTGGATTTATAGCGATGAGCACTTTGGCATTGTGTCTGGTTGTCCAGTTTTGTCTGGCGTTCGGCGTGGCAGGATTATTGTGGCCAGAGCGGCTGATGCCCTTCTTCGAAGTCTTGATGTTCCCCTGGGCGGCAAGTTATCGCGGCATTCGAGCCAACAGCATCGCCGCGATTGGATTGTCGCTTTTACTTTTCGCGCGGCTTTTCACTGGTCTGCACTAAGCTGGGCATTGCCAATTTTCTAGTCTTTCATCATTTCGTCGATCAGCGCATAAAGCTGGCTGCGGTCGACCACTTCCACAAAAGGTTTGCCGGAGTGTCGGTTGCTCACAACGTAAAGCGTGGGAGTGTGCTGCAATTTGATTTCCTTGCCCAGTTCTTTATCCGCATTCACCAGCGCGGCAAGTTTGCCATCGGGATCCACCACGAAAGGCAAATCAACTTTGTGCTCGGCGGCAAATCTCTCCGCATAACCGCGTAGGTTTTGCGGAGTCACTTCGAGTTGATTCGAGAAAATATAGTCCCGGAACTCATTGCCCAGCGCCTTCGAGTGCGTATCAAAATAGCGCGCCAGAATGGCCGCGTCATACGACCAGGTATGAAAAGGCAACGGGAAATCGTGGCGCACCACGGGAATCTTGTAGGTTCGGGCGGCCTCTTCCACCAGCGGCGCCGCGCGGCGGCAATCGGGACACTGCAAATCTTCGAAGACCACAATGGCAACGCGCGCGCCTTTCGGCGGCCGCAACGCGGGATTCACCGCTGCCTGCTGCGCTGACGCTGAAGAGAACATGGCCAACACCACAAAGAGCAAACCAGACGCGAAAAGATTGCTGGAGATATTTTTCATAATTCGCATGCCAGAAATTTAAAGTGTGACGGCGTTACCCAACGTCGACGACCGCAAAGCCCCGATGTAACGCCTTATCTTCAATGTTAACTGAATCGCAGTCCTTCATGTAAGGACGGCCATCAAGAAAGCTACGTCCGGAGGTGCATTGTCCGTAAACCCAGCGCGGCTCGCCGCCAGGCGGCAACGCGTTATAGTTAAAAATGGTTCTGGATTGATCATCCTTCCTTCATAAACATCGTGAAGCCCTTCTACCTATCGCATTTTGTAAGACTCGGCGTGGTACTCGCGCTGGCGTTTGTATTTGCCCTGACCGCCTGCAATCGCGGGCGACATCGTGTGCTCGAAGTAAACTATGTCTCCGCCGTGCAGGCCACGCTGCGCGATCAGGTAGCCACCATCTACAACCGCGTCGGAATCGTAAAAAATGGCGAACGTGTGGAGGTGCTGGAACACGAAAAGCGATTCTCCCGCGTGCGTACCGCGAGCGGCCTCGAGGGCTGGATCGAGCAACGCTATCTTGTCGATCAATCCACCTACGATGGCCTGCAGAAGCTCACGCAAGACAACCAGAGTGATCCCATTCAAGCACCGGGCGTCCTGCGCAATGACACCAATCTCCATCTCACGCCCGGACGTGAAACCGAACACCTGTACCAGCTTGCCGCTGCAGCGAAAGTTTCCGTACTCAAACGCGCCACCGCAGCGAAAGAGCCCGGAGTTGTGGTGCCGACGAAACCCGGTGGTAAGTCCATTGGCCCGGTGCTCGAGGACTGGTGGCTAGTGCGCGACACCCAAAACCGCGTGGGCTGGGTGTTGGCCCGCATGGTCGATATCGACGTCCCCCTCGATATCGCCCAATATGCCGAAGGTCAGCGCTTTGTTGCCTTCTTTGTTCTCGATCATGTCCAGGATTCCGGGAAAGAAGGCACCGGAAAAAACGTTTCACAATATCTATGCGCCATGACGGAACCGCGCGACGGACTTCCCTACGATTTCGATCAGATCCGCGTATACACATGGAACGTCCGAAGGCATCGCTACGAAACTGCTTACCGCGAGCACGGCCTGAACGGCGTGCTTCCGGTGACCGTGACCAGCGAGAATTTCGATAAGGAAGGTACGTTGCCGGTTTTCATCCTGCGTGTGAAAGACGATGCTGGCAATGTGACCGAACGAAAGTACAAGTTGAATACTCCGATCGTGCGGCGCGTTCTAGCCCCCGGCGAGCAGAAAGAAACACCGAGGACAGCGAATCGCCGGCGGCGCTGATCGCTAATCTCTTGCAGTAACGGGATTAGCAAATTCCTCGATCAGCCTTTGATTCTTGCCGAAGCCGCCCCGAGAATCTCCCGGCTCTTTGTCTCCTGAACGAAGACAGCGACGCGTAGATTTTCCGGATTCCAGTTGGGACTGAATTTGACGAGAGTATCGCCGGAGAACGCAACCGAGGCATTGTGCGCATCTGCAATCCCAATCTTGCGCAAGGATCGAAGAGTAGCAACATGCTGCAGAACGTGCCCGGCATTTTCGCCCCGGCTCACCGCCGAATGCAGCCCATCTTCGGTCACCGCCAGCCAGATTTCCGCCACATCGCCCGCTGCGTTTCCCGCGAGTTTTTCCACCGATACGTGGAACTTTTCAGAGCCCTTCTCATTAGAGGACAGGGCAGTGATCCGAACCTCTGTTTTCAAGCCTCCTGCCGCCTTCTTAATCTCCGCCTCCGCTTCTCCGCGATTGTTGCCGACGAACTGGCTGCGTCCGTTCACCACGGCCTCCGGCGTGTACGGATCGTCTTTGAACACAGCCGCGTAGGATTGCTGCCGCTCGGTCCACTGTGACGAAGAATAGGGATCGACCCAGCCATCGTGATTCCAATAATCCACATGCTCTTCGAGAGCGATAATCTCGGCATCCGCGATCGGCTGCTGCTGCACCAATTTCTGCAGCAACAAATCAGCCGGTGGACAGGAAGAACAACCCTCCGAAGTGAACAGCTCAACTACGACGGGATTGCGGCCGGCCTCGGCGGCAGAAACTCGGGTCGTTCGATTGGGGTTGACCGCCAGAAAAAATGCACCGACCATCAGACCGGCACCGAAAAATAGATCAGGAAATATTCGCATTGCGTCATCTCCGCGCGCATAGCTATAGATGCGCACGACCGCAGGAAGTTACGATTTCGAGTTACGCAATGAGCGCAGAGATCTTACTGTTAGTGAAATCCGCTAGCAATAAAAGTCGGCGATGCTGCCCACTACGTGCTTCTGCTCTTCTTCGGTAAGCTCGGGAAACATCGGCAAAGCCAGCACTTCTTCCGCCGCGCGTTCGGCTTCCGGGAGGTCACCTTCGCGGTAGCCGAGATACACGAAACAAGGTTGAAGATGCAGCGGGATTGGATAGTAAATTTCCGTTCCAATCTTGCGTGCGGTCAGGAACTCACGAAGTTCGTCACGGCGGTACGCGCGCACTACATACTGATGAAAAACGTGATGCGCTTTCCTCGCCGTCCGCGGAAGCTGAATCGGAGACGCGTCCTCGCCTTGCGAATCTCCCGCCGCCGATAGCCCAGCCTCGGACAAACAGCTGATCGTAAGTCGCTGCACGCTGTCGCCGCGCATCGTTCCATCCCTCGACGTACTTCAGTTTCACTCGCAGGATAGCGGCCTGCATCGCGTCGAGTCGGCAATTCCATCCGAACTCTTCGTGTACATAACGACGCGGGCTGCCGTGATTGCGCAATCGCCGCATGTGCGCCGCCATTTCCGGATCGCTCGTAGCCACCAGTCCCGCGTCACCATAGGCGCTAAGATTCTTAGTCGGATAAAAGCTGAATGCCGCCGAGACGCACATGGATCCTGCGCTTCGGCCCATACTTGACTCGCTTCCCCAACGCGCGCCAATCGCCTGAGCCGCATCTTCGAGTACAGATAAATGAAATTCCGCGGCCAGTTGCTGCAAGCGATCCATGTCGGCACACTGGCCATAAAGATGGACCGGAAGCAGCACGCGCAGTTTGTCATGTGGACTGCGGCGCAGAAATGATTCCACCTGGGCCGGATCGAGATTGTATGTTCGCGGGTCAATATCGGCGAACACCGGCCGCGCTCCGGCCCGCACAATAGGGCTCGCCGAAGCGAAGAAACTGAAAGGCGTGGTCAGCACCTGATCTCCCGGCTCCACACCAGCCGCAACTAGCGCCAACCACAAAGCATCGGTACCGGAGGCGCAACCGACAGCGTCACGAGCGCCGCAGAAAGCGGCGATCTCCCGCTCCAGTTCTTCCACCTCCGCCCCAAGAATGTAATGTTGCGACGCGCAAACCTTCTCAATCGCAGCCAACACTTCCTCCCGCACTTGCAGATATTGGCGCTGCAGATCCAGCATAGGCACCGGGTCGACCGACTTCGCTTCCGTTTCCGGCGGAGGTTCCGATTTCCGGCTTGACAACCCCGATTTGGTAGAAGAGCTAGTCACTAAAACGGGATTGTAGCAGCAGCGTCTATCGGTTGGATGAGATCTCGATCTACCCAGTGAAACCGCTTCCAGAGATACCATTTCTCATAGTTCTTTTCCACAAACACATGTTTTT
The DNA here is from genome assembly GCA_963813205.1 of uncultured Acidobacteriaceae bacterium. Classification (GTDB taxonomy): domain Bacteria; phylum Acidobacteriota; class Terriglobia; order Terriglobales; family Acidobacteriaceae; genus Sulfotelmatobacter. The sequence continues at coordinate 20,297 of CAWEYI010000023.1, forward strand.
TGTTGAGCGGATCAGAGTTGCATGCCGTATCTGGCTGACCAACATAACACTTACATCAAAACCGATTTGGAACGCCAGTTGCTTCGATGTTTCCGAGTCATTTTTCGTCGCACGCTCGTTGCTTATCTTCTAATCGAAGCTCGAAAGAATTCCGTACGGAGGCTTTTGATGAACAATAACCGGTTTTGTTATGTGGCATTTCTGCTGACGCTTGGGCTGGTGTTTGGGATGGTCTGGACGACGCCCGCCAGTGCCGATAACCTGTATGCCAGCATTCGCGGCACAGTCGTCGACCCTAGTGGCGCCGTCGTACCGGACGCGCAGCTGACTGCGACCAATGTGGCCACAGGCATCAGTTATAAAACCACATCAAGCAAGGACGGACTGTTTTCCTTCGTACAATTGCCCATCGGTGATTACTCGCTGAAAGCGGAAAAATCCGGCTTCAAGTCCTTCACTGAGAGCCACATTCATCTCGACCTCGATCAAATCTTCAACCTTAAGGTCGGAATGGAACTCGGCGTGGTAAGCGATACGATCACCGTCGACGCCAATCCCGCTCAAGTCGAAACCACCAGCATGCAGCTTGGCACCACGGTTAGCGGCCAGCAAATTGTAGATATACCCCTCAACGGCCGCAACTGGACCCAACTGATGCAGCTTCAGCCCGGAGTGCAATCATCCTCTGACCGCTTCGGCGCTGGCGCTTATTCCACCAACGGTTCGGAGACACAGCAAAACTCCTTCCTGATTAATGGAACAGATTCCAACGACACGTCTCTAAACACTCCGCTCGTCGTCCCCAGTCCGGACGCGATCGGTGAGTTCAATCTCGTGACCAGCACCATCAATCCAGAATATGGCCGCAACTCCGGCGCTATCGTCAATGCCGTCATCAAGAGCGGCACGAATCAGTTTCACGGCGATGTATTTGAGTTCTATCGCGACACCTTCCTGGATGCCAAGAGCTGGTTCGAGCCGTCCGCCGCTCCATTCCACCAGAACCAGTTTGGCGGGACCATCGGTGGACCGATCGTCAAGGACCACGCCTTCATCTTCTTCTCATACCAGGGTTTACGTGCAACACAGCCAGAGGGATATGATAACGACACAGTTCCTACAGTATTGAGCCCAGCCCAGCGCGGCGGCAACTTTTCAGCGGACAATGGTGGCGCACCCTTTGCGAACCCGCCTGTCTCCGGCGTTTCGCCTTTCCCGCTATACGGCGATAGTGCTTCGGCATGCCCCGTGGGAGGGGCCCAGTGTCCGGCGGGCACAGCCTATACTTCATTGTTCAGCACGGGCGTAGTGCCTAGTCAGGATCTGAGCCCGCTGTCGCTCAAGCTGATGAACCAATACGTTCCTCTGCCGAATGCGGCTAATAATACTTATCAATTCAATCCCATCATATCGCGCACGCAAGACCAGTATCTGGGTCGAATCGACGAAAGGCTCACGAGCAAAGATGCTCTCTGGTTCTACGGTTTATATCAGAACAGCCCTTTCAATGAAACCCTGCCGTTTACGGGCGCTACGCTTCCTGGTTTTGGAAGCACCAACCCGGAGAAGACATACGAGTTCACTGTGGCTCTGAACCATACTTTTTCGCCCACGTCGCTGAATGAGTTGCGCTTCGCCTATCTCCGCTTCAACTACACCGCGAACGGACCCCAGAGTGTGATTGATCCAGCAACCTATGGATTCACCGGCATAACCCCACAGGCCCCCTCGCTGGAATCTCTTCCGGTTGTATCGGTAGGAGCCAACGCATCTTTATTTACGCTTGGATTCAGCACCAACGGTCCGCAGCCACGGGTTCAGAACACATATCAGGTGACGGATAATTTCAGCAAAGTTTTCGGCCACCACACATTCAAGCTAGGCTTCAACATGGATCGGCTGGAGATTAATAACCCGTTCTACAATAGCTTGAGCGGCAATTATGCTTTCGGGGCCGCCGGGACGTTTTCTACTGGAGACGCCGCGGCGGACTTCCTGCTGGGTATTCCAGATAGCTATGCCCAAGGTAGCGGCTCTATCATCCGCGCCAGAGCGCGAGAGTATTACTCATATGGTCAAGACCAGTGGCAAGTTAGACCGAACCTCACGTTGACGCTAGGCGTTGCCTGGGATATTGAAACCCCCTACGAGAACCTGTATGCGGGCGGAGAAGTGATGTCCGCGTTTCGGCAAGGCCAGCAATCCACTGTCTTCCCGAGCGCGCCGGTTGGCATCGTCTTCCCGGGCGATAAAGGAATTAATAAGTACGGTGGTCCTAATGTTCCTTATAAAAACTTCGCTCCACGCTTGGGTTTTGCGTGGAGCCCTGGGAACGCGCATAACCTCAGCGTCCGCGGCGGCATCGGGCTGTACTACAACCGGTCAGAAGAGGAAACTGCACTGCAGACGCTGGGTAATCCGCCGTTCTCTTTGCTGACGGCTGGTGTCGGCCAGCAAGGTGCCGCACCGAACTTCGGCAACCCCTTCGTCTCGCAAAATACCACAACATTCACTGCGGGCGGGACCAAATATGCTCCCGCAACCATGTCCAATCCGTTCCCCTTTTCTCCACCAGCACCCGGGTCGAGCCCGAATTTCGCGCCATTTGAGCCGATCGGATTCGATATGAATACTGAAGATCCCAACCTGACCTCCCCTCGGGCGACAAACTTTAATCTGAACGTGCAATACCAAGTTAGCAGGTCGATGATAGCTACAATCGGATATGTAGGAGCTATCGGCAGGCACGAAATCGGTGCCTACAACCTAAATCCCGCAGGCGTGGCTCCAGGAGTGAACCTCAACCCACTTGCTCAAGGATGTGGTAGTGATTTCGGTTTGGCAACCTGTACCGGGGGCGCAAGCTTCCAGCAGGGCGCCTTCACCAATGTCATCGGGCAAATTGGCGTGCAAACCACCGATTACAGCTCCAACTACAACTCACTTCAGGCGTCGCTGAACCGCATGTTCACCAACGGTCTGGGATTCCAAATTGCCTACACCTGGTCTCGCAACTTTGACTATACTTCCAACCTTGAGAACAGCGCCTTCAATGGCCCTGGGATCAATAACTTCAATGTGGGTCAGAATTATGGTCCTTCCGCCAATGATGCCCCGCAGCGCCTGGTGGCAAACTTCATCTACACTCTGCCCATCTATAAATATGGCCATCACTTGAGGGCTTTAACCGATGGCTGGAACATTTCAGGGATTGCTACCTTCCAAAGCGGATTCCCAGTTGAGGTCGCAAATTTCGCCTATAGCGACCTACAGTGGTCGTACCCCGATGCATATTACGCGCCGCCGGGACGTGGCCAGCTCACTGGGGCGCCCTTGGATATCAATCGCAATCCCAGGGCCGCCTTGGCCGCGGGTTTACCGGGCAACTGGATAAATCAGGGAGCTTTCGCGATTCCGGCTACCGGCACGATCGGCGACGCCAATCGGAACCCATTCTATGGCCCCGGCCTGAATTTCTGGGACATGGCATTGGAGAAGGATATTCACTTTTCAGAGTCAGAGTCGAAGTACATCGAACTGCGACTGGAAACTTTCAACACTTTCAATCATGCGCAGTTTGCCGCTCCGAACGGCTCCCTAGGCGGGTCGACCTTCGGACAAGTCTTGGGCGTTCAACAGGCGACAACCAACGGCGATGGCCGGGTGGTGCAGTTGGCAGGGAAGATTTACTTCTAGCTGACCGAGTCGAAGGAAAGTTAAGGAGCGTCCCTAAAAAGACGCTCCTTATTTCTTGCCGAACTATCTTAGCGCTGCGAGGAGCACTATTTCCCGAACATCGGATAGTGGCTAGCCGCGCCCATGAAAAATAG
>CAWEYI010000024.1:0-102369 GCA_963813205.1 uncultured Acidobacteriaceae bacterium
AACGCAATCGTATTTCTGAAATGGCAGTGTATATCGTCCACGCCAGCCTGCTGCTGATTCTTCTGGGCGGCAACATCGATGCCTTGTTTGGGTGGCGCGGGTTTGTCACTCTTACACGCGGGCAACAATCGAGTGAAGTAAAGCCGCAAAATGGACGCGCCCGCGAGCTTTCATTTGCGGTTCGATGTGACGGCGCTGGACAAGAGAATTATGCCGACGGCTCTCCGAAGCGCTGGTGGTCCGATCTGGCGGTTCTGCAAGATGGCCAGGTAGTTCTGCGGAAACAGATTGTGGTCAACGATCCTCTGGTTTATGGCGGCGTACGTTTTTATCAAGCGAGTTATGGAAAGACGGCGAAGATCGACAAGTTAGTCCTGACAGCCGCTCCTCGTGATGGAAGCGCCTCCAAAGACATCACGATTGGTCTGGATGAAACTCTTCCGCTTGATGCGGATACTACAGTCCGCCTCGCCGAGTTCATTCCCGATTACGTGGTGAGCGGTGGACAGGTCTATGCCCGCTCGAACGACCTCGAAAATCCAGCAGCACATTTAATCGTGCAGTCGAAGAAATCCGGACAGGCAGTAAACGTTTGGCTGCCGCCGATCGCCGGGATCGAGCAAAACGCATCGTCGCCTTACGCATTCCAGGGTAAGGATGTTCAGATGGCCTACTTCACCGGGTTTGAGGTCTCGCATGAGCCGGGCCAATGGGCGGTTTGGGCAGGCGTGATCGTAATGAGCTTCGGCCTGGTGGTGGTCTTTTATCTGGTTCACATGCGGTTGTGGGTTGTGCCGGTGCGCGACGCGCGCGGTCAACTGCAACTTTGGATTGGCGGAATCGCGAACAAGAACAAAGATGCGTTTGAACAGCGTTTCCGCGACATCGTGGAAAAAATCGAATCCGAAGTAAAAATTCCAGTCGGGGCTGCCGCTGAGGCGCCTGCAGCCGTACTCGCCGGAAGATAACCCGGCAGAAGATAAACCCGGCAACGGAGGAGTTTTATGGCACGTGCAACTGTCGAACAGCAACCGAGCGCCACGGGCACCGGCCTGGTGGTCGCCGTGGGATTGGGAGTGGCGTTCCTGCTGTTCATGGCATTCCTTAATGTGGTTAAGAGCGGCAGTCTGCTCAACGAATCCAACCTGCTCTACGCAACGCTCATCTTTTATTCGGCGGCGGGAACGCTTTATCTGGGTTTCGGCATCACCGGAACTCCTGCTTATATCCGCTTTGCATCGCTGGCCACGTGGGCGGGATTGATTGCCAATACGGGCGCGGTGGCGCACCGCTGGTATGAAGCAGGACATCCACCGTTTGCCAGCATTTACGAAATGCTGCTCATGTTCGTGTGGACGCTTGCCGTCCTTACATTGATCGCCGAGAAGAAATTCGGAGTCAAAGTGATTGGCACTGTGACCATGCCGGTGGCGATTGTTGGCGTTGTTCTCATGCAGTTGCTGCGGACGGAGGTTCATCCGCTGGTGCCGGCATTGCAATCGACCTGGCTGCATGTGCACGTCACCCTGGCCATGCTGGCTTACGCCGCGTGCGCACTGAGCTTCGCACTGGCCATGATGTTTTTGATTAAAGACAACACCAGGACCGAAACTTTTCTGGCTGCCACTAGTTTGTTTGGCGTGACAACGTATCTGGGTGTTCTAACCAGATTCGAAAAATGGGGAGGGCTGAGCGTTGTCGCGTGGAATCCGGAAGAAAAATCGGAAGTGTTTCTATCGAAAGGTGTCAGGCTCTTCGTCGTAATTCCTGATCTCGGCTGGCTGTTGCTTCTGGTGCTGGCGGCGGTGGCTGCGCCCCTGGTCCTTTATCTGGTATGGCGTAAGACTCATAATGAAGATGTTCTCGACATCGCCAACCGCACCGTGTTCTTGAGCATTCTTCTGCAAGTGCTCGCGGTTGTCTTCTTCGTGATCCGTGCACGGGATGGCCAATATTCCTCACTCGATGCCGACGGCGTGTTCCCGACAAGCCTGGCGGCGAGTCCGTTTATTCTTTCCGGCCTGGTGGGTGGGATTTTCGTCTCGCTGCTGTATCTCTTGCTGTTGTGGCGGCGTCAGGACCTGGAGCGCATGCTGCCCAGCGCCGACGAACTGGACCGCATCACTTATAAGACCATCGCGATCGCATTTCCATTACTCACCCTGATGATCGCGGCGGGCGCCTACTGGGCTAATCGCACCTGGGGCTCTTATTGGAGCTGGGATCCGAAAGAAACCTGGGCTGCGATTACCTGGTTGGTGTACGCAGGATACCTGCACATGCGCATTACCCGCGGATGGCGCGGCCGGCGCGCTGCGTACTTTGCGATTCTGGGCTTTGCCGTAGTGATGTTTACTTTCTTCGGGGTTACTTATTTGCTGCCGGGAATGCATGCTTATGCTTAGCCGTCATGAGCCCGCAGCAGCCAGAACATTTAGGCAAGCATCGACGCAGACATCCGAATCGACAGGATCGCCTCGGGATTCTGGAAGAAACGAGCACACTATGCTCACCGATTTACCGCCGGACGAGTCAACGCCGAAAGAGGATTTCCGCTTCAGTTCCGTGCGCGTGAATTGGCAGCTTAAAGCAATCCTGCCTATCGGCTTCGTGCTTCTGGCCGGACTCTTGCTTTTCACTTTGTCGACGTTGTCTCTGCGCGATCCCGAGCGCCATGCCGTGCTGATCCTCGCTGGAGCGGGAGCCGTCGTGATCTGTGCGGTATCCATGTTTGTGCTTGCCTATCTTGTGCAACGGCCCATGGTCGAACTGCAGGAGAAAATCGAGCAAGTGAGTAAGGGCAATCTGGACGTCGCAGTGAGCTTCTCCGGCCGCAACGACGAGATTGGCGACCTGGGCCGCAACTTTAACCACATGATGCTGCAATTGCGCGAGGGCCGGGAAGAAATTGAGCGATTGCACCGCACCCAGATTTCTCGTGCCGAGCACCTGGCAACGCTAGGCGAACTGGCTACAGGTTTGGCGCATGAGATTCGCAACCCACTGGCCGGAATCGCCGGAGTCATCGAAATCGTGGGTCGCGATTTGCCTGCCACCAGTCCCGCGCGGGCCGTCGTGAAGGATGTTCGGCTGGAGATCGGTCGCATCAGCCGCACGTTAACCGATCTTCTGGAAACGGCGCGTCCTCGCCGGCCCGAGGTTCGGCTGAGCAATCTCAACACGACGGTCGAACACGCGGTGATGCTGGCTCGACAGCAAGTGCTTTCCAGACCGATCAAGATCGAATTGCAGAAAGCTCCCGATCTGCCGGAAGTCGAACATGACAGCGATCAGGTACACCAGGTGCTGCTGAACCTGCTGCTAAACGCAGTTCAGGCGATGGAGGGCGCGGGCACGGTGCGCGTGGAGATCGGCTCGCGAGACAATTGCGCCAGCATTTTGGTCAGCGATACCGGTCGTGGCATCTCTCCTCAAAATCTGCCGAATATCTTCCGGCCTTTCTACACCACCAAAGGTGGTGGTACCGGGCTCGGCCTTTCTCTCGCGCATCGAATCGTCGAAGACCATCATGGCCGCATTGAAGTAACGAGCGCCGTCGGGAAGGGAAGCACATTCACTGTGCTGTTACCGTTTCACATGCCCTCCGTGCATATCGCAGCTTCCTGAAATTTGATCCAGCCCGCATTCCCCAGACAAAGCAGCGCGTTACCATTTCGTAGTAAATTAAACACGAATGCCTGCTGAGAAAATCATGATTGTTGACGACGAACGCCTGGTCCGCTGGTCGCTCCGCCAGAAGTGCGAAGAGTGGGGCTACCACGTGATCGAGGCCGATTCCGGTGTGCCCGCGCTCAAGCTTGCGCAACACGAGACCCCTGATCTCGTGCTTCTCGATGTGCGCATGCCCGATCTCACCGGCATCGAGGTACTCGACGCGTTGAAGAAAAGCGGCGACGCCCGCGCCGTCATTATGATCACCGCGGATCCTCAACTGGACGATGTGAAAGCCGCGCTCAAGCTGGGCGCCTACGATTTTGTGGGCAAGCCGGTTGATTTCGATGAGCTTCACGTCACTATCAAGAACGCGCTCGAAGCCACCAGCCTGCGCACTGAAGTTCAAACTTTGCGCAGTGAAGTGCGCCGCGGGGCGGGCTACGAAAGTGTGGTTAGCGTTTCTTCGAAGATGACGGAGCTCATGAACTTTGTCCGCAAAGTTGCCGCCAGCGAAGCTACCACGATTCTGATTCAGGGCGAGAGCGGTACCGGCAAGGATCTGATCGCCAAAGCCATCCACTACGAGAGTTCCCGGCAGCAGAAGCCTTTCGTAGCCATCAACTGTTCCGCCATTCCGGAAACGCTGATGGAGGCTGAGCTCTTTGGCCACGAGAAAGGCGCATTCACTGACGCCAAGCAGATGAAGAAAGGCCTGTTCGAGGTGGCCGACGGCGGCACGCTGTTCCTCGACGAAATCGGTGAGCTGTCTCCACTACTGCAAGCCAAACTTCTGCGCGTGCTCGAAGATCAGGTGATCCGCCGGGTTGGCGGTATCAAGGATATGCAAGTAGACGTGCGCGTAATCGCGGCATCCAATCGCGATCTCGAAAAAGCGGTGCGCGAAGGCCAGTTCCGCCAGGATCTCTACTATCGCTTAGCGATCATCGCGATTTTCATCCCAGCGCTGCGCGATCGCAAAGAAGACATTATGCCGCTGGTGGATTTTTTTATCGAGCGGTACAACCGCAGATTCAAGAAGTCGATTCGCGGCATCACGGAAGAGACGCGACGCCTCATCCTCAGCCACAATTGGCCCGGCAACGTTCGCGAACTGAAGAACACGATCGAGCGCGGCATGATCCTCGAGGATGAACCGCTTTTGCGCCCTGTGTATCTCCCATTCTCCGTTGGAGAATCAGGCGGCCGCACGGTTTTCGAACGCACCACTCCCGCGGATGGCGGACAGCCCTTGCCCAATGGCCGCATGCTTCCCCGTTTGTATATCCCGGAAGGGGGGACATCGCTGGAAGAGGTAGAGCATGCCATGGTTGAACTGGCCATGCGGCAAGCCAACGGCAACCAAACTCACGCCGCCAAATTGCTCGATATCAGCCGCGACGCGCTGCGCTACAAGCTAAAGAAATTCGGTTTGATTCGCGGCGACGAAGAGGGCGCGCAGACAACAGTGGCTGAGGATCAGTGAGAAGCTCAGCAGAATCTCTGGCGTCATCACTTCACGGAGTCGACGGAGTCCGGGATAAGAAGAACAGCCTCGCATCCCGAAACGCTCGAACACGTGAGTATCGCGCGGCGCACCAGGTGAGCGGAACTGCCCTCCGGGAAAGTAACCTGGAACTTGGCCTTGGAAAGCGAGTCGCCAGCGGACTTAAGCTTTTCTGAACCGCTGATGAATTGCACATCCTCAACTATCGGTCCAGGGCTGAAGAGGAGGAAGAACTCCGCCGTTGCCGATCCTGCGATCAGCCGGTTGAGTTTGACGCTGCGCAGTTGACTCAATTCGCTCCCGCTCGAGTCGCCGCGTCGTAGCGGCATCGTAGGTGTCTTAGTGCCAGTCAAGTGTTCGAGACGGTGGCGGGTCTCCTCCCCCGCATCGCCAAATGCACGCCCTCCGAGTCCCGCTAGAGCCAGACGATACATGTGGATCGCTTTCTGCTTTTCTTGTTGCTGCTCGTAGACTTGGCCCAGGTGATCGGCGACAATCCCCGACTGCGATAGCAGCCACGCCGCGTTGATGTATCTTTCCGCCTGATCAAGATTCCCAAGACGAAAATGTACCCAACCCAAAGTGTCCCAAAACATACCGATCTTCTGCGTGCACTTCAAATCCTCGGGAAGAAGGTTGGAAAGTTTCACATCGAGGGACTCTTTCTCCTGCTTGTCGACTGCCTGCTGTGCGTATTCCAAAGCCTTGAGGAGACTGGCGTTGGCTTCGGCAAGTTCGTAGCCAATATCGTTCAGAATCTCCGGTTTCGCGTCGGGTGCCACAAGCTTTTCTAGAATCGAGGTGCCCCTGTCGATCTGCCCAGCCTGCAAGTATGCGATTCCCAGAAGATTTTGAGAGGCGGGCGAAGGGTCGCTTTTCGCGGCCGTTTCCAAGTAGGGCACAGCTTCGCTGTAACGCTTTTGCTGCACGAGCATCGAACCTAATTCTGCGTTCGCCCGGGGTTCATCCGGGGAAATTTTCAACACCTCGCGCCAGGCATCCATGGCCGCGTCGGCGCGGCGCAAATGCTCAAGCGCTATAGCGTAGGTCCTGCGCGGCACGACTTGTTTGGGGTCAGAATCGATGGCTTTGCGAAAGACGTCGAGAGCGGAATCGCTCTGCTCCAATGTCATGTACACGATTCCCAAAAGCAGCCAGGCCCGCGTAAATTTTGGATCCGATTCCACCGCGCGCTTGAATGCGGTCATGGCAGCCGAACGATCACCTAGGCCTAGGGCGTTGCGGCCATCGGCTTCCGACCGGTTCGCGTCCGAAGAAGTGCTCGGAGGCAGTTCCACAATGCCGTTCATGAACGAACGCAGACGTGCCACACTGGAATCATCCGGAATAAGCGACCCGTTCGGGATGGCTTGGGGATTTAGATGAAATGGCACGGTCGAGGACGATGTCTGTACATATTGATTCACATCATTCTGCAGATTCTTAACAAAGCTTCTATAATCTTCGAACTCGGCGACTGGAACTTCGTGCTGCTTAACCCGAAAGCTTCTCTTCGCTGTCAGCACGCTGTGAACCACGGAATACGACGCGTGGTATTCCGCGAAGTCGTATTTCAGGTCGACACTTGCCGGCACTTGCGGCTCGTATCCCTTGGGCACCTCCACTTTAGAATCCGAAATTGTCTCCTGAGGGGAGCCAAGCCAAATAGGATCAGACGCGTCATCCCTGAGCGGCGGCATAAGAAACGGCAGTCCAGGAACCGTAAATTGATGGTTGCTCCAATCGGGATAGTCCTTGCGATTATAGGAATAAGTAAAATGAAAAGGCTCAGTGACCATTTCGGGCGTGCTGGCAGTGACCTCGCTGACTGTGCCTGCGAAGCCCAGTCCATACGAGATCTGCTGCATCAAGTCTTTCCACTGCGATTGCGGCACCCGGCGGAAGGCGAGGCGCATCGGGACCTCCCGTTCTCCGGTCACGGTGTCTTCTACCTTCGCATCGAACGTGCCGTTTTCGCTTAACTTGCCCTCGATCGTAAAGGTTTGGGAGCTTTCGAAGGGTGGATCGAGAGGAGTAGTTTTCAATTGCGCAGGCTTGTCTCCGGGCATGACCAATGCCTGTTTATCGCGCAACGGAGTGACTAGATACCCCAGGGGCGACACCTCAGCTGTGGTGTCAAGCCAAAGACCGTCCTTGCCCATCGGCAGATAGCCGATGATGTGATCGAACTGCCCCGGCGAGGGAATATCAGGATCGAGCTTCCAGCTTGAACCGATCAGAGCTGGATACAGTGTTATGCCAGAAGCTTGCAGCAAGGAAGCCAGTAGTGTGTGCTTATCCTTGCAGTCGCCATAGTTGTTGCTGAGGACGTCATCGGCTGTGTGCGGTTGATAACGTCCAATCCCAAACGCAATTCCAATGTAGCGATACTGCGTGCTCACGAAACTGTAGATCGCGAGTAGCTTTTCGGCGTTGTCGTTCATGCCTTTGGTAAGTTCCGCAGCCTTTGCGCGAACGGCCGCGCTGGGTTCTACTCGGTCTTTTTGCAAATCCCAGTACCAACGGCCTACCTCTTCCCAGCTTTGAAAGCTGCTGATCTGCACGTCTGGCGAGGGATTGCGACCGCGCGCCGCATCAGTTGCTTTTTTTTCCTCGCTTCCCGGTTCTTTGGCACTCTCCAACCTGGAGTATGTCCAGGAGTAAACCCGGAACCCCGGCTCGTTGGTAATAATCTGCGTGGCCTGCGGTCCTTTTACTTTGACCGCGCGGTCTGCGGGCACCTTGATCTCCAGGCGCTCATTCAGCACAATGCCTTCGTGGTGAAAATTGTACTGATACCAGAACTGCCCCGGAACCAACGGCTTGATGGCGTGCCAGTGCGCCTGGTATTCGAGAATATCGCCTTTGCCCAAGCCCTTGACGGCAACATGTTTTTCGCGCAGATCGCTGTAGAAAGGGGCGCTGCGGGTGATTTCCGCGTCCAGGTCCTGCACATTATTCGGCGGCGTAATTTGGATACTGCCGTCGGGTTTATGGACGCGCACGTAATCAATTTCCACTGTCTGCGTCGCAGACTGGAATGGAAAGATGAGCAGCCCCCACTGTTGAACGCCGGCGTCTGTCTGTACGCGTACTCGGCTGGTTTGCTCGTGGGTAAGCTTGCCATCGTTATCGAAGGCAATCTTGGTAGATGTTTCCTCGATGATCGCTGCCTCTTGAGAATAATCGTTCTTGGCAGGAATGTGAGCCGGTGAGGTTTGTGCGTGGCCAGCTACAGACAAGGCCAGCACAGCGGTAAGACAAAGGGCGCACCAACGACGAATCATAGCGTGCCCGTATTTATCGGCGGTGCGCCCGAAAAAAGCAAGAATAAAGATAGTTTGCTTTATGAAATCGAGAAACCAGCGCTCTTCCAAAGAATCGTTTGATCTCTAAATCCACCGGCACCGCGATTACCCTGACACGCTTCCAGCTCCGCTGTGAGAGATTAAGCCCTCTCAGTTCCAAAACCCTGTCCGGCTTTTGCTTCTGGCCTATCCCTTGGCGTGCTGCTTGGCGCGATCGATATATTCCTGGACTTCCTGCTTCTGCGGGTAATCTGGATTCAACTTCAGTAATTGCTCCCATGCTTCGACGGCGCCCTTGGGGTCGAGCTTGCCTTGCCAGCGGACCACGCCCAGGTTGAACAATGTTCCGGGATGATCGGGCCGATACTTCAGAGCGGTCTGGAACTCGGCGATGGCACCATCGGCGTCTCCGATGTACCAGAGCGAGGTTCCGAGGTCGGTGAGCAAGTCAGCGTTCGTTGGCTGGCTTTTTACCGCGAGCCGGTAGTACTTGACGGCTTCGAAATACTGCCGTCCGTCATAGTACAGATTGGCTACCTGCACCAGCGAGTTGAAATCGTCGGGATTGGTTTTCAGGGTTGCGAGCAATGGGGCGACAGCCTCGTCCACCATTGCCTTTTGTTGTTCGGGAGTCAGCTGGGGCTGGGTCGGTTGCCCTTGAGCAGAGCTGCTGTCAGCGGCAGAGGCGGCGATCGCCGCACCACTCTGGGGTGCAGAACCACGAAACAGATATCCCAACGCGACCCCCAGCACCAGACAAAACACCGCTAGGATGTAAGCCTGCGGGCCCGTCCACGCCGATCTGCTATTTGATTTCACTTTCTGATTGTTGGTCATAAACCACCGCTACTCCTGACTCGTTTTTCAGACTTACGATATGGTGCCGGCAAGCGCCGTTTGAGGCGTTTGCAGATGGAACAGCCGCCGCAATGCAGTGGTCATTTGCTCCTGTTCCATCTTTTCTGGAAGTTCCTTGAGTTCACGGGCCAGGGACCCTGCGATTCTCTGCGTCATACGGGACATGACTGCATGTAGTATTTCGTCCTGATCCTTGGAAAAAGGCCCGCACTCGTGTCGAAAGGAATCCAGTTCTTGCCGGCAAATTTCGTCCAGGTGCTGGCGCAATGCCACGATGGTCGGCACCACGCGCTCCGCCATCAGCCTGCGGCGGAAGCCTTGCGCTTCAGTCTGTAGAATTTTCTGCGCTTCGGCGGCGGCAATCTCACGCTCGCCCGCATTGTGGTCGACAACATTTTCCAGATCATCGAGGTCATAAAGGAAAATGCCTTTGACCTGGCTCACGGCGGAGTCGATGTCACGCGGCATCGCTATATCCACGATTACCAGGGGCCGACTCTTACCCTCGCGGGCCTGACGATCGTGCATCATCATCTCCGCTTCGTCGCGGTTCAGAATCGTGTGCGGACAGGAAGTCGAACTGATGATAATGTCGGCCTCAGTCAAGTGTTGCCAGCGCTGCTCAAAAGGAATGGCGACTCCGCCGAGCTTCGTGGCTAACTCAGTGGCATGCTCCATGGTGCGGTTAATCACGCAGACAGAACTCGCGCCGTGATTGAGCAGCCCGCGAGCGGAAAGTTCGCTCATCTTGCCCGCGCCCAGCAGCAGAACCTTTTTATTTTCCAGCTTGCCAAAAATCTGGCGTGTAAGTTCCACCGCGGCGTAAGGAATGGAAACTGCCGCGTTGCCGATTGCCGGTTCACTTCGTACGCGCTTCGAAACGGTGAGGGCCTTCTGCATCACGGCATCGAGAAACCGTCCGGTTGTCCCAAGCTTCTGCGCCTGTTGCCAGGCTTGCTTCACTTGCGAGACCGCTTGAGGCTCGCCCACCACCATGGAATCAAGGCTGGATGCAACTCGGAAAATGTGCAGGAGAGCGGCTTCATCCAGAAGACGGTAGAAATGTTTCCATTCGCAGAGCATGAGCCCGTACTCACTGCCGAGCAATCGCATCACGGAGTTGGCGGCCAGGGTGACGTCGTTCACCCACATCAGAAACTCAGTGCGGTTGCAGGTAGCCAGCACGATCACTTCGTCGATGCCTTCGGCGCGCGATAACTGCACCAGCGCCTCGTAGCGCCGGTTCTCGCTGATCCAGAAACGCTCGCGCACGGCTACGGGGGCGGTTCGGTAGTTCAGGCCAACGACCATCAAAGTCGCTTCCACTTTCTATCTCCAGCAACTATCTTTGTTAAGGCATCCACTATGCCAAAGTTAAGCTGGATATAACAGGGGATTTCCCTTGTGTTCTCAGTGGTTTATAGCGCTGGTGTCGGACGGAGATCGAAGTTTCGGCCGCCGCGTAGTGGAATATCACGCCCGCCTGGTGTGTTTTGGCGTACCAGAACTTTTCACCACAGAGGCACAGAGTCACGGAGGAAAGAAGTTTGAAGCGTCGCGTTAGGTTCTTGATAAATCCTGTGGCGAGGTTTTTCGACGTTCAGCGCGCTACTTCGGCCGGGGCAATATCCTTTAAACTTTTTGTACGGGGCTCGTACACGCAGAAGGGTTCTTCATCCAGATAGTTGCCGGTAGCAGCGTAGGCGCGGGCGCGGCAACCCATGCAGACATTGCGGAATTCGCAACAGCCGCATTTGCCATTCAGATTATTGACATCGCGCAGCTGATGAAACACAAACGAGTTTTCCCAGATATCGGCAAACGACTGCTTCTTTAGATCGCCGGCGAGCGCTGGCAAATACCCGCAGGGATAAACTTCACCTTGATGCGAAATGAAACAGACCGCGGTTCCTGCCAGGCATCCCTTGGTCATGGCATTCATATCGGAGGGATGAGTTCCGGGATGTCCCACAGCCTTTCCGATGCCATTCGATTTCAGTTCGATTCCGGTGGAACCGGGCATTGTCATCTCAGTTGGGCCGATGACGGGGGCGCTTGGAGAATTCTGAACAACCGCAGGCACCTTCTGCGCAGCCTGGGCGGCTGCGGCCACGGAACGGTGTTCGGCGGCGCGTCGTTGCCGGACCACGCGGAAATAATGAGGAGCACACGTGGCCTTCAGCTCGATGCCACCTTGCAGAGACTGATCGTAAAACCAGTTCAGCATCTTCTCGTATTTTTCCGGGGGAACCATTTGCTCGGCGGCAATATCCACGCCGCAGCCCACCGGGACCAGTAGAAATGTGTGCAGCGCATCCGCTCCGATTAACTTCGCCAGCTCCAGCACATCGGGAAGCTGATGCGCATTGTGGCGAGCGATCGTGGTATTAATCTGCACCGACATGCCGAGCTCTTTCAGATTGCGGAACCCGGTAATTGCGGCATCGAAGGCTCCAGGAATTCCGCGGAAAGTATCATGAGTCTGGGGATCGGCGCCATCCAGACTGATCGCAACACGCTTCACGCCGCTGTCGACAATCTTCTCTGCTACTTTCCGGGTGACCAGAGTGCCATTCGTGGCCAGCGCCACCCGCAGGCCTTTATCCGTGCCATACCGCGCCAGTTGAAAAATATCTGACCGGAAGAGCGGTTCGCCGCCGCTCAGCACCAGAATAGGAGAGGAAACTTCGGCAATCTGATCGATGATATCGCGCGCCGCCTGAGTGGATAGATCGGACGGCGAACTCAAGTCCGTGGCGCTGGCCCGGCAGTGGATGCAGCGTAGATTGCAACCTTTGGTCAGCTCCCAGAAAATCAATCTGGGCTTGTTCTGGCTTCCATGAGTTGCGGAATTGTTTTTGGAGGTTTGCCCGATGGCGTTTAGCGATGTCATGTCGTTCCTCCCACTTGAACCCTGGTAACTTCGCCCACGCTGCAACCATAGAAGAGAACGGTTGGCGCAGCGGTGACTATCATCACTAGAAATTGTGATCCTGGTCACCGGTGGCCGGCCTGGCTCATGTAGGGCTAGTTTTGATTTGCGATATCGCGCAGCGCCGGGGTGTTACGAATCACCAGGGTCGAGCCCTTCGCCTGCAGGATCTGACGTTTTTTCAGCTCGGCAAAAAGGCGAGTCACAGTCTCGCGCGAAGTCCCAATCATCTGCGCGATTTCCTCGTGCGTCAGCCTAAGCTTCAGCCGGGGCTCGGGCTTGGCGGATTCTCCGTTCTTCGAGGTCCATTCCAATAGCAGCGTTGCCAGTTTCTCGGCGGCGGAATGCGACAGTCCGAGGGAGCGCACTTCCTTGCATGCATTGTGATACTTTTCGCCCAACTGCTCCGCCACTTTGAAGCAAGCCTCTACATCATCTTTCAGAAAGGCAAGAAACTCGTCGCGCTTGACGAAGTTTACCTGGCAGGGATCGATGGTCTCCGCGGTCACTTCATAGGGCTCGCCGGAAATGGTTGCGCTCAGTCCCAGGACTTCACCGGCCTCGGCAAGTTTCACAATCATGGTACGGCCGCCCGTAGAATTGATGGAGAGCTTTACAGTGCCTTTGCAGATCACGAAGATGCCGCGCGGCATCTGCCCTTCCACAAACAGCACTGCATCCCGGGGATAGGAAGTGGCGAACTTAATTTTTTCAAAGGCCTGCAGGGCATTATCCGGCAGATCGCAAAAGATACGATCGGCCCGCAACTTGCAGGTAAGGCAGCTTTCGACAATCTCCATCCCGTAGGGCGAGAGCATGATGCGCCTCCTCAAACACCGGCTTAAAGCACTTGGGTACTGATCTATTGCCTCGGCGCGGGTTCTGCAGTCCGCGAGAGTGCTGAACCGGTCTCGTCTGACGCCAGTGTCCATCTATGCGGACCCTCTGGCTGTGCTGCCGGGCACAAGCTGATGTGATCTCCCTCACACTCCGGCGCTGTGATGCAAATCACAACCCTCTGTGACCTGCCTTGCTGCGTTCCTTTCCCGCCTCGTCCATCCTTAGGGCAGTCCGGGGAAGCCAAATCAGGCAATTGTTCAGAAGGCAAGGCAGGTTGTTGATGATGAAACGCAAGTTCAAAACAATGGATGCGAACGAGGCGGTGGCCTACGTCGCCTACCGGGTTAACGAGGTCATTGCCATCTATCCAATCACGCCATCCTCCAACATGGGGGAGTGGGCGGACGAGTGGTCGTCCCAAGGCATACAGAATATCTGGGGAACTGTGCCTCACGTGATGGAGATGCAGAGCGAAGGCGGTGCTGCCGGGGCTGTCCATGGCGCACTGCAGACCGGGTCTCTGGCTACTACATTCACTGCGTCGCAGGGCCTGCTGCTTATGATTCCGAATATGAACAAGATTGCGGGAGAGCTGACGCCTACCGCCTTCCATGTTTCGGCGCGTACTCTGGCCACGCATGCACTCTCTATCTTTGGTGATCATTCGGATGTTATGTCGATCCGCAGCACCGGCTTTGCCCTGCTTTCCTCGAACTCCGTGCAAGAAGCGATGGATATGGCGCTGATCGCTCACGCCGCCAGTTTGGAGTCGCGCATTCCCTTCCTGCATTTCTTCGACGGCTTCCGCACCTCTCATGAAGTGAACAAAATCGAAATGCTGAGTGAAGATGACATGCGAGCTCTCATTAATATGGAGCGCGTCTTCGAGCACCGGCGGCGCGCACTTTCCCCCGATCATCCCGTCTTGCGCGGGACCGCGCAGAATCCCGATGTGTTCTTTCAGATGCGCGAGGGGGCGAACAACTATTACGAGGCTTGCCCGCAGATTCTCCAGTCCGTGATGAACAAGTTCGCGGAGCAGGTTGGACGTTCCTATCACCTCTTCGACTACGTGGGTGCGCCGGATGCCGAGCGTGTGATTGTCATGATGGGTTCAGGCGCCGAAGTTGCTCATGAAGCCATTGACTCTCTCAACGCGCGAGGCGAAAAGCTGGGATTGCTCAAGGTGCGCTTGTACCGGCCATTTCCCGTTCAGGCATTCCTTGAAGCCTTGCCGGCGAGCGTGCGCAAGATTGCCGTCCTCGATCGCACGAAGGAATCGGGAGCGATTGGCGAGCCGCTCTATCTCGATGTTGTAAATGCGCTGCACGAAGGAATCAAGGCGGGTCTCGCTCCGCGAAAAATTGCGCCATCCGTGATTGGCGGGCGTTACGGATTGTCGTCCAAAGAATTTACTCCGGCTATGGTGAAGGCGATCTACGACAATCTGAAAGCGGATCAGCCCAAAGATCATTTCACCATCGGCATTCAGGACGATGTCAGCCACACCAGTTTGTCTTACGATGCCGCGTTCTCCACCGAGCCGCAAAGCGTTGTCCGCGCCATGTTTTACGGGTTAGGCGCGGATGGAACAGTGGGCGCCAATAAGAATTCCATCAAGATCATCGGCGAGAATACAGACAACTACGCGCAAGGGTACTTCGTCTACGATTCGAAGAAGTCAGGCGCGGCCACGATTTCGCACTTGCGCTTTGGGCCGCAGCCCATACGCTCCAGCTACCTGATTTCGAGCGCCAACTTCGTCGCCTGCCATCAGTGGATCTTTCTGGAACGCTACGACATGTTGAGTGCATTGGTTCCAGGCGGAACGTTCCTGCTCAACAGCCCGTTCGGCGCCGACGAAGTCTGGGATCATCTGCCGGGCGTCGTTCAACAACAACTTATTTCGAAGCGTGCGAAATTTTATGTGATTGATGCGTATCAGGTGGCTCGCGACACCGGGATGGGCAGCCGCATGAATACGATTCTGCAGGTCTGCTTCTTCGCCATTTCCGCAGTCCTGCCTGCGGAACAGGCGATCGAGGCGATTCGCGAATCGATTCGTCACACTTATGGCAAGAAAGGCGAAGAGATCGTACAGAAAAACATGAAGGCTGTGGACGAAACTCTGGCCCACTTGTTCGAGGTGAAAGTTCCGGCAGAACTGACGAGCACGATCGAGATGCCACCACCCTTCTCACCCTCCGCGCCGGAATTCGAGCGTGACGTGCTCGGAATGATCTATGCGGGTCGCGGCGATGAATTGCCGGTCAGCGCATTTCCCATCGACGGCACATTTCCCACCGGAACCGCGAAATGGGAGAAACGCAATCTGGCCCTTGAGATTCCCGTTTGGGATCCGAACATCTGCATCCAGTGCGGTAAATGCGCCATGGTCTGTCCGCACTCCGTCATCCGCATCAAAGTCTACGACTCGAAAGAATTGGAACACGCTCCCGCAACTTTTAAATCCACTGAGAGCCGTGACAGAGAGTGGAAGATTCTGAAATATACGATCCAAGTTGCGCCCGAAGACTGCACCGGGTGCGGGATCTGCGTGGAAATTTGTCCGGTTAAAAATAAAGCGGAGACGCGGCTGAAGGCCATCAACATGGTGCCGCAACCGCCGTTGCGCGCACCCGAGCGCGAAAACTGGGATTTCTTTCTCACCCTCCCGGAACTGGACCGCCGCAACATTAAAGTGGGAAACATTCGCCAACAGCAAGTGCAGGAGCCGCTGTTCGAGTTCTCCGGAGCCTGCGCCGGTTGCGGTGAAACTCCTTATCTTAAGTTGATGTCGCAGCTATTTGGAGACCGGGCCCTGGTTGCGAACGCGACTGGATGCTCATCGATCTACGGCGGCAACCTGCCCACGACGCCCTGGGCAAAAAACGCTGCCGGACGCGGGCCGGCGTGGTCGAACTCGTTGTTTGAAGACAACGCCGAGTTCGGTCTGGGTTTCCGACTCTCTATCGATAAACAAACCGAGTTCGCTCGGGAATTAGTCAAGCGCCTGGCGGGAACGATCGGCGATGAACTGGCGACCGCGCTGCTCG
Source organism: uncultured Acidobacteriaceae bacterium (assembly GCA_963813205.1). GTDB lineage: Bacteria > Acidobacteriota > Terriglobia > Terriglobales > Acidobacteriaceae > Sulfotelmatobacter. The sequence continues at coordinate 16,174 of CAWEYI010000024.1, forward strand.
CGTCTCCGCAGAAGGATGAAGCTGACATCCACGAACAACGCCAGCGCGTGGATCTGCTGAAGGAAAAATTGCAGCCGCTTAATTCGGTGGATGCAAAACAACTTCTTTCTGTTGCGGACCTCTTGATTAAAAAAAGTGTCTGGATCGTAGGCGGCGACGGGTGGGCTTACGACATCGGTTACGGCGGCCTCGATCATGTATTGGCCAGCGGCCGCAACGTAAACGTGCTGGTGCTCGATACCGAGGTCTACTCCAACACCGGCGGACAGGCCTCGAAGTCAACCCCGCGTGGCGCGGTGGCAAAATTTGCCGCCGGCGGCAAGCCCGGGGCAAAGAAAGATCTGGGACTGATCGCCATGAGCTACGGCAACGTTTATGTGGCGAGCGTGGCCATGGGCGCCAAAGATGAGCACACCCTGAAAGCGTTTCTGGAAGCGGAAGCGTACGACGGTCCCAGCCTCATCCTGGCTTACTCACACTGCATCGCTCACGGAATCAATATGACGACGGGAATGTCGGACCAGAAAGCCGCGGTCGATTCCGGACAATGGCTGCTCTACCGTTACCACCCGGAACGAGCCGCGCAGGGCGAGAATCCACTCATTCTGGATTCGCGCACGCCCACGCGCAAGGTGCAGGATTTCATGGCGATGGAAACCCGCTTCAAGATGCTGACCCAGAGCAAGCCAGAAGATGCGAAGCGCCTCTGGGCTGAAGCGCAGCAAGACGCCACAACTCGTTTTCACTTGTACGAATATCTGGCCCAGCGCAAAGGGGATAAGGAACCAGCCAAGGAGCAGCCGGGAGTGACATCGAAATGACCGAGCTTAAAATGATCGACCTCAAAACCAATTATCTCGGGTTGCACTTGCGTACTCCTTTGGTGGCTTCGGCGTCGCCGCTATCCCAGGAACTGGACGGCATTCGTCATCTCGAAGACGCAGGCGCATCCGCCATCGTGCTGTACTCGCTTTTCGAAGAGCAACTGCGGCAGGAAAGCGTCGAACTCGATTACCACCTCGCCGAAGGCACGGACAGTTTTGCTGAAGCATCCAGCTTTTTCCCTCAGCCCAACGAATTCCACGTGGGACCTGAAGGATATTTGAATCACATTCGTCGCGCCAAGGAAGCAGTAGCCGTACCGGTTATTGCCAGCCTGAACGGTTCGACCCTGGGCGGTTGGGCCAGGTACGCACGCCAAATCGAGCAAGCCGGGGCTGACGCCATCGAGTGCAACATCTATTTCATTCCAACCGAGGAGAAAATCTCAGGTGCAGAGATCGAAAAAACGTACATCGACATTCTCCGGGAAGTAAAGATTTCGGTTCGCATTCCCGTCGCGGTGAAGCTGAGTCCCTTCTTCAGCAATATGGCGAACATGGCGAAGCAACTGGATCAGGCGGGTGCAGATGCGCTGGTGCTGTTCAATCGTTTCTATCAACCGGATATCAACCTTGATGAGCTGGAGATTCAGCCAAATGTGCTGCTCAGCACTCCGCAAGCCTTACGGCTGCCTCTGACCTGGATCGGAATCCTATACGGCCGCATCCGCGCCAACCTGGCCGCAACTGGCGGTGTGCACGGACCCGAGGACGTCATTAAGCTGCTGATGGTCGGCGCCGATGTCACCATGCTCTGCTCCGCGCTTTTGCGAAATGGAATCGACCATCTTCGGAACGTCGAAGCGGGCGTGCTGGAATGGATGGAAAAACACGAATACGAATCGGTGCAGCAGATGAAAGGCAGCATGACCCGGATCCGCTGTCACAATCCGTCAGCCTTCGAGCGGGCGCAGTATATGAAGGCAGTGAAGAGTATGCAGCACGTTGAACTTATCCGCCGCTAAGCTTGGACATTTTCGAGTGGAAGCCAGCGGCCTTACCGCATTTCGGTGTTTACGGTTGGAACAATTTAGTCAGTAAGAAAAACAATGAGGAGTTGTATGGTTACAAAACAGCAGGCGCTCGACTATCACTTCGGTGGAAGACCGGGAAAAATTGAAGTTACTCCCACCAAACCTTGCCGCACGCAGCACGATCTCAGCCTCGCCTATACGCCTGGAGTCGCCGAGCCATGCCTGGCGATCCAACAGAATCCGCATGATGCTTTCAAATATACGGGCCGCGGCAATCTGGTAGCGGTTGTCACCAACGGCACTGCGGTACTCGGGTTGGGCGATATCGGCGCGCTTGCCGGCAAACCCGTGATGGAAGGGAAGGCAGTGCTGTTCAAGCGCTTTGCCGGGGTAAATGTTTTCGATATCGAAATCGATACTCACGATCCAGACGAGATCATCAAAGTCTGCCAGTTGCTCGAACCCACCTTTGGCGGGATTAACCTGGAAGACATCAAGGCTCCGGAATGCTTTTACATCGAGGAGACTTTAAAGAAGACCATGAAAATCCCGGTCTTCCACGACGACCAACACGGCACCGCAATTATTTCTGGCGCTGCGCTGCTGAATGCCCTGGAAGTTGTCAGTAAGGACATTGGCAAAATTCGTCTTGTCATCAATGGCGCTGGAGCTTCCGCCGTAGCCACCGCGGAGCACTACATTCGCCTCGGCATGAAGCGGGAGCACATCACTTTGTGTGACACGAAAGGTGTAGTTTACAAAGGCCGCACCGCAGGCATGAATCCGTACAAAGAACGTCTGGCGCGCGATACCAAGCGACGAACACTGGCGGAGGCAATGGTCGACGCGGATATGTTTCTTGGACTTTCCGTCGGTGGTGTAGTCACGCAAGATATGGTGCGCTCGATGGCCGCGCGTCCGATCGTCATCGCCATGGCGAATCCCGACCCCGAGATCACGTATGAAGATGCTCGCGCCTGCCGCAAAGATGTGATCATGTGCACTGGCCGCTCTGACTATCCCAACATGGTGAATAATGTTCTCGGCTTTCCGTTCATCTTCCGCGGCGCGCTGGACGTGCATGCCACAGTGATTAATGAGGAGATGAAGCTGGCCGCTACGCATGCGCTCGCCGATCTGGCCAAAGAAAATGTGCCGGACTCAGTCTGCCGCGCCTATGGTGTGGAGCGACTGGAGTTTGGTCCTGACTACCTGATCCCCAAGCCATTTGATCCGCGTGTGCTGGCATGGGAGTCTTCCGCAGTTGCCCAGGCAGCGATGGATGCCGGAGTCGCACAAGAACCGGTCGACATCAGATCCTATCGCGCGCAACTGGAACGTCAGAGCGAACTGATGGGCGAGCGCGAGTTAGAACTCTCCCACAGAACAATCGAAATCGAACACTCAGTCGCGCGCGGGGATTATTCTCGGATCTGAGATTTCAGTAAGCGCTCCATCCGAAGATATCTTTGCCGGGAGTTCAAGACACTCCGCGCCGCGTTTTTCCGCATCGCGGCATCGTCCATCCAGAGCGAGGTTTATCACTCGCACGCGTCATCCGATGCGCATGATGAGCAACGAACACGAGCCCAGAGCTCGTGTCCGATGGCCTATACTTCAACGATTCGACCTGCTCTACTTTGCCTGCAAAGTCTCGATGTAGTGGGTAAGATTGGAGACGCGTTGCTGCACTTCCCCTTCGTGTCCGCGACTCATGCTCCAGAACAGTTCTCCCCATACCGGCATATCTTTTGATCCATGCGCGGCCACATCACCTGTGCCCCGGATTGCAGCAGTGACTTTCAATGCCGGATACTTGCCACCATTGCTCTTGCTGAGCTGGGTCAGATCGGCCGGAGGCGTCTTCAGTGCGCTGGCTGCGGGCCCGTTGCCTTTACCGTCGGTTCCATGGCAGACGGCGCAATAAGCCGTGTACATTTCCTTGCCCGAAACCGGCGAGGTTGTGGTCAACGGCACATGCTTGATGGATGGTTTCGACTGATCGTCGGTTTTGTCCTGTGCAGCGATCAGGCAGACGGATACAAACAAAGTTGTAAATATTAAAATTAATTTCCTTGGCGACATCGCGCTTTCTCCTTTTACGCCGAGTTCTTTACCGAAACCCAAACGCGCTTCGTGAACGAAAGGCGATAATCTTGTTCCCGAGTAGCCGGGGAAGAAGATTACCGTTAGTACCGCTCAACTATTCCTAGTCCACCATTGCTTCACTGGCTGTGATCAAAGGCACGAACTGTTGTGCTTTTCATCACCCCGGGGCGCACGAGTTCTGGCTTTTACATTCGCTTCTACTCGTTGTGAAAACGTGCGCGGCTGCACATACATCTGTGATTTCTGTCACAAACAATCGCGCGCCCACAAGTCATAATTACGCAGATTTGGTAATTGATATTCCACTTGAGTGTGGGGTTCTCATGGCAAAAGGACGCGTTTCTATCGTGGTTGAGCACTGTAAGTCATGCGGCTTCTGTGTGGAGTTTTGTCCCTCCCACGTGCTCGCCTTATCTTCGGCTTTCAACTCCAAGGGATACCATCCGCCGCACGCTGTACATCCCGAAAAATGTAGTGGATGTGATTTATGCGGCATGTACTGTCCCGATTTTGCAATTTTCGCCACCAAGAATGCCGGCTCCAAGGAAGGTGACAAATGAAGGCTGACCCTCGCGGAGTATTGACCGGCACACATTTCATCGATGGCGATCATGCCTGCTGCGAAGGTGCGTTGGCGGCCGGCGCGCGATTCGCGGCGGGATATCCCATCACTCCCTCCACCGAAATTGTTGAGCGCTTCGCCTCCCGCGTGCCCATGGTGGGTGGAACATTCATTCAGATGGAGGACGAACTCGCCGCATCGATTACGTTGCAAGGCGCGGTGTGGGGCGGAGCCAAGGCATTTACCGTCACCTCCGGCCCTGGGTTTTCATTAATGATGGAACACATCGGCTACGCCGCCATGACGGAAACTCCCTGCGTCTTTGTCGACGTGCAGCGCGGAGGACCGTCGACCGGGCTGCCCACGCTGCCCGCGCAAGCCGACATGATGCAGGCGCGCTGGGGTTCGCATGGCGACTACGAGATTATTGCGCTTTGCCCGAATTCTCCCCAGGAATGTTTTGATCTCACCATCACCGCTTTTAATCTGGCTGAAGAATTCCGCGTGCCGGTCATGTTCATGATGGACGAAGTCGTCGGACACATGACTGAAAAAGTCGTCATTCCGCGCGCCGATCAGATCGAAGTCGTGCCCCGCAAACATACCCGCAAATCCGTTGAAGATTACCTGCCCTACGGCACCAATGGCGACCAGATACCAGAGATGGCGCATGCTGGCGAAGGCTATAACTTCCACGTCACGGGCCTGACCCATGATGAGCGCGGCTATCCCAATATGACTCCGGTGGTTCAGGACCAGCTGGTTCGCCGTCTGCAAAACAAAGTTCGCGATGCCGCCGATCGCATTGCTCTGTTCGAGGAAGATCATCTCGAAGACGCCGATGTAGTGGTTGTTTCTTATGGCATTACGTCGCGCGTGGCGCAGCGAGCGATTGGTGTAGCGCGTGAAAGTGGTCTGCGTGTCGGCAAGTTGCGCTTGATCGCGGCCTGGCCGTTTCCCGAAAAGAAGATTCGTGATCTGGCAGCGAAAGTGAAAGCCTTCGTGGTTCCCGAACTGAATCTCGGTCAGATGGTGCGTGAAGTCGAGCGAGCCGCTGCGGGTAAGGCAAAAACTTTTGCCGTGTCGCACGCAGGCGGCGGGGTTCACCGGTCGGAAGACATCCTCAAAGTGATCGTGGAGGCAAGCAGATGTCAGACAATTTAATCAGCGATATCGTCAGCGCCGGCGTCAACCCGGTCGATCAGATTCTGCGGACTGATCGCATGCCTCATATCTGGTGCCCGGGATGCGGCATTGGTACTACGGTGAATTCCTTTGCCCGCGCGCTGATCGATTCGAAAATTGATTTAGGGTCGCTGGCCCTGGTCTCCGGTATTGGCTGCACCGGACGCGTTGCCGGTTATGTGAAGCTCGATTCTTTTCACACCACACATGGCCGCGCCATTCCGTTCGCCACTGGCCTTAAGCTCGCGAATCCCAAGCTGAACGTCGTTGTGTATTCGGGTGATGGCGATCTCTCGGCCATCGGCGGCAATCATCTGATCCACGCCGCTCGCCGCAACATTGACCTGAAGGTTATCTGCGTCAACAACCTGATTTACGCGATGACCGGCGGCCAGACCGCGCCCACCACTCCCGATCACTCGACTACTTCCACCAATCCCTACGGAACATTCGAGCCTTCATTCAATTTGCCGCATCTGGTCGAAGCCGCCGGCGCGGTCTACGTGGCGCGCTGGACTACGTTCCACGTGCGGCAATTGGCGCGATCCATCAGCGAAGCGTTTAAGAAAAAGGGGTTCTCTTTCATAGAGGTCGTTTCACCCTGCCCCACGCTTTACCAGCGCCGCAACAAACTGGGCGATGGACTCGACACCATGAAGTACTACAAAGAGAAGAGTAAAGTGCGCCATGGAGCGCCCACCAACGAAGTCGGGCTCTCGATGACCGGCGAAATCATCGTAGGTAAATTCGTGGACCGCGACCGCCCCGACTATCAAACCATGATGCGCGGTCAATTTACCCAGTCGCTGGGCGACAAATACATAGAACAAGATGAACCGGAGACAGTATGCAGCTAACAGAGATTCGAGTTGCGGGTTTCGGCGGCCAGGGCGTGATTCTCTCGGCCATTCTCCTGGGCAAAGCAGCCTCAATTTATCAGGGTGCTTACGCCACGATGACACAAAATTTCGGACCGGAGGCCCGCGGGGGAGCCTGTAGCGCGCAACTCGTGCTCTCCGATTCGCCCGTATTGTATCCCTATGTGACCAAGCCGGACATTCTCGTCGTCATGTCGCAGGAAGCTTACGTGCGCTTTATTCCGGAACTGAAAGACGGCGGCATCCTGATCGTTGAGCAGGATCTGGTGCCAGTCTCCGATATTAATAAGGAAATCCAGGTGTATAGCATCCCCGCCACGCGTATCGCGGAAGAGCTCGGGAAACGCATGGTCCTGAACTCCGTGATGGTCGGATTCTTCACCGCCGTTACCCAACTGCTGGATGCCGATGCCGTCCGCAAAGCCGTAGCGGATTCCGTTCCGAAAAGTTTTCTCGATCTGAACCTGAAGGCGTTCGAGAAGGGACTGGAATACGGAGTAATTGCGTCAAATACTCCTGCAAGCCCTGCCGACGCCGAACTGCAAGTAGAGTACGCGCCGGAATAGAAAGCGCTCCTCAGCGACAGCAAATTGGACGACGCCGCGCGCGTAAATTATGCAAGTTCCAGAAAGGCGCGCAACGAAGTGAGATCGTCGCTGGCCCGGACGCGGAAGCCCAGGCGCTTCATAATGACATGCATCGCCAGATTGTCAGGCAACATTTCGGCGGAGACCTGACTCAATTTTTCATCGCGGGCGATCTCGACCACACGGCGCAGCAACTCGTATCCTAACCCAAGTTTTTGATACTGATCTGAAACCAGCACCGCGACTTCGGCTTCGTTTCCGGAACGAAGCTTGCTCAAACGGCCAACGCCCATAATTCTGTGCTCTCCCGTCGCAGAATCGGTGAGCTCCGCGACCAGAGCCATCTCGCGGTCATAATCTCCGAAACAGATTCGTAACAGGCGCTCGTGCGCCACCCGCCGGCTCAGACTCAAAGAGCAGAAGTAGCGCAGGTAGACACTTCGATCGGAGAGAGTCTCATGAAACTTCACCATCAGCGGTTCGTCTTCCGGACGGATGGGGCGGATCACAATCTGGTTTCCATCGCGCAACGTCCAGGGAGCAACGTACTGCGTGGGATAGGGGCGGATCGCCGGCTGCGGCAACTGATCGAGCGTAACTTTGCGGTCGTGCAAAACGATTCTGGCATCGAGGGCCAGCAAACGATCTGGCGAAGCCAGCAGAGGGTTAATATCAATTTCCGCGATCCACGGCTGTTCGAGCACTAACTGACTGAAGCGCACCAGAAGTCGTTCGAGCGCGGCAATGTCCACCGGCTTACGTCCTCGGACTCCCTTCAATGCTGTATAGATCTTTGTCTGCTCCATCATCCTTTGGGCAAGCGTGGTATTGAGTGGAGGAAGAGCCAGGCAACGGTCCCGATAGACTTCAACAAGCTGACCGCCGGAGCCGAATAGAATTACTGGACCAAATTGCGGATCGACGCTGCTGCCGAGAATTAATTCGTAGCCATCCAGCTTCGCCATCGGCTGAACGGTGACGCCCAGGAAGTCGTCTAAGCTGGCTTTCTGTGCGACTGAAGTCTTGATGGAACGATAGGCTGAACGAACCGCGGCTTCGTCCGGCAAATTCAGTTTGACTCCGCCGACGTCCGTCTTGTGCGTGATGGTTTCAGAGAAAACTTTCAGCACCACCGGAAACCCTAGTTTGGCAGCGAGCACGGCGGCTTCGTCTTCACTGCCCGCCACTTGAGTCTCAACGGTAGGAATTCCGTAGAGCGACAACACTTGCTTCGATTCGAATTCGTTCAGCAGAACCCGATCGTGACTTCGCGCATTTTCAATGATCCGCGCGATTTGCTCGCGGGCGGAGTTTTCCAATTCGGAGTTTTCCGTCAACGTGGGAGTTTCGTAGAGCCCGCGCAGGTTGTATGTATAGCGCCACATGTAAGTGAAGGCGCGAGCGGCCGTGTCAGGATAGGAAAAGGTTGGGATCCCCGCCGCGTTCAGTTCCGCTTCTCCGACCGCTATGCTGTTGCCTCCCATCCAACTGGCAAGTACGGGCTTTTCGTATTGCTTCGCGTATGGCTTCAGTCGTAGCGCAATTTGCGCCGCATCGGTCATCCCCTGCGGCGCAAGAATCACCAGCAGCCCATCGCTGTTCGGATCCTGCGAAGCAATTTCGAGGGCGCGGGCGTAGCGCTCGGAATCAGCATCGCCGAGAATATCGATGGGATTGTTGTGACTCCAGTGCGCGGGAAGGAACTCATTCAATCGCTGCAGATTGTCTGCGGAAAGCTCGGCCAGTTCTCCGCCATTGGCCACCAGCGAGTCGGTGGCGAGAACCGCAGGTCCGCCCGCATTGGTGAGGATGGTGAACCGCGGACCTTTGGGACGCGGCTGCCGGCCTAACGTTTCCGCCATATAAAAAAGATCCGCAATGTTGTGCACGCGCAACACACCCGAGCGCCGGAAGGCTGCATCCAGAACCTCATCGCTGCCGGTAAGAGCGCCAGTATGGGAGGCAGCGGCGCGTGAGGCCGCTTCCGAGCGCCCGGCCTTGATCACGATGATGGGCTTGGTGAGCGCGACTTCACGAGCAGCGGATAGAAACGATCGCGCATCGCCCACCGATTCCATGTAGAGCAGGATGCTTTTGGTGTGGGGATCATCGCCGAAGTAATAGATCAAATCGCCCCAGCCAAGATCCAGCATCGAACCAGTCGATACGATGGCGCTGAACGCGACTTCTTCGCGCACACTCCAATCGAGAATTGCACTCAGCAATGCTCCGCTTTGACTCAGGAACGCGACGTTGCCGGATTTCGGCGCGTCTTTGGCAAAGGTGGCATTCAATCCGATGATCGGATTCATCAGGCCCAGGCAGTTCGGCCCCAGCAAGCGCATAGAGCCGCCGCGTAGCTGTTCTCGAATCTGCTGTTCGAGTGCAGCGCCGTCTGCCCCACGCTCCTTAAACCCGGCAGAAATCACGACGGCGGATCTTACGCCGGAAGCGACGCATTCTGCGATGATCTTCGGAACGGTTGCAGCCGGAGTGGCGATCACGGCCAAATCCACCGCAGGAATATCTCGAATGTTTTTGTATGCCTTGAGGCCGAGCACTTCCTCATGCTTGGCGTTTACGGCGTAGACCTTCCCTTGGAAGCGGCCGTGGACAAGGTTCTCCAGCACGGTGCGGCCAACGGTGCCGGGGCGGTCGGTCGCGCCGATCACTGCCACTGAACTGGGAGTGAACATCGCGTCCAGGCTAGGCCGCGCAGAAACTGGTTTCTTTGTCACATTCAGATCCGGGTGCACGAGATTCCCTCCACTCGAACTCGCGAGAGATTTTCAGATTCCCGAGTGTAGCTCCGCTAGGCGATCGAATCTCGAGCAGATCATTGGGAGCGATCAACCCTCCATGGTGGAAACATCGCCCACATCGATGCCCGCTTCCTTTGCCTTAAGAAAGCGCCGCAGAATCTTTCCCGATCTGGTCTTAGGCAAAGATGCTACGAACTGCAAGGAAGATGGAGTGGCGATCGGACCCAGCTCTCTGCGAACGTGTTCGATCAACACCGCCGCTAACGCGTCGGAAGCCACGTGATCGGCGCGAACTTGCACGAACACTTTGATGGACTCGCCCTTCATGGAATCCGGCACGCCAATCGCGGCAGCTTCGGCGACGGCGGGATGGGACACAAGTGCGCTCTCTACTTCGGCGGTGCCGATACGATGTCCGGCGACGTTGAGCACATCATCGTAGCGGCCCAGCACGGCGATGTATCCATCTTTATCTTTGGTGGCGATGTCGCCGGTGACATAGCAACCGGGAATCACTTGCCAATCACGCTCGTAGCGGGCCGGATCACGCCAGACCGTGCGTAGCATGTGAGGAAACGACCGCTTGAGCACAAGGCGTCCGCCCGTTCCCGGAAGCGCTGATTTGCCGTTTTCGTCGAGCACGTCGGCTTCGGCCCCGGGCAGGGCCACGCCAACTCTTCCCGGGCGCATTGCCATCGATGGCGGCGTGCCGAGCGTGGGTCCGCCCAATTCGGTCTGCCACCAATTGTCGATCACGTAACCCCATTTGCCGTCGCCGGCCAGATGAGTCTGAGCCCAGCGCCAAGCCTCAGGATTCAATGGTTCGCCGGCGCACGCGATCACGCGCAGGGTGGTGAGATCGTGCGCGGCCGGATAAGCCTCCCCATAACGCATGAACATTCGCAAGGCGGTAGGCGCGGTGAACATTTTACTTACGCCGTAGCGTTCCACGATATCCCAGGCGATTCCAGGATCGGGATAGTCAATGGCGCCTTCGCGAAATAACGTAGTCACACCCGCGCACAGCGGCGCATAGACAATATAAGAATGTCCCACGACCCAGCCAATATCCGAAGTGCACCAGAAAATGTCGCGATCGCCCACGTCGTAATAGTTCTGTAAATGGTAGGTCGTTCCCACCATGTAGCCGCCGTGCACATGCACTACTCCCTTGGGCTTGCCCGTGGAACCCGAGGTGTAAAGCAAGAAAAGGGGGTCCTCGGCATCCATTTCCTCGGCGGGACAATTCGGAGAAAATTTCAAGAGATCATTAAAGTCGACTTCGCGGGGAGCGGTTAGCACGGCTGCAGCCCGTGAATAGACGACCACTTTCTCCACGAATTCCAAACCTTCTAACGCCTCGTCGACAATAGACTTGAGCGCCACCGTCTTGCCGCGACGGTAACCTACATCTCCCACGATCACGACTTTTGCTTCCGCGTCGGTAATGCGGTCGCGCAGAGCGGTGTGGCCGAGTCCGGCATAGACCACGGAATGAATGGCGCCGAGACGAGCGCAGGCCAGCATCGCCACCGCGCCTTCAATCGTGAGCGGCATGTAGATGACGATTCGATCGCCTTTCACCACTCCCGACGATTTCAATCCATTGGCGAAACGGCTGACCAAACGGTGCAGTTGACCGTAAGTGACAATGCGCTCGCTGCCATCTTCGCCTAGCCAAATGAAAGCCGCGCGATTGCAACGATCGGAGTTGGCGTGGCGGTCCAGCGCGTTGATCGTGATGTTGGTCTTCGCGCCCATGAACCATTGTTGATGAACCCCGTCCCATTCCATCACTTTGCTCCAAGGTTTTGACCAGACAAAGCGCGAAGCATACTCCGCCCAAAAAGCCTCGGGATCTTTTTGCGAGCGGGTACACTCCTAACCAGTCTTTCTGGATCGCGCTCTCGGCGACAATCCGAGGCGCGGAGTATTCCTCATCCATGGCCAACAGGTTGGAAATGTTTTCTGGCTTTTCGACGGTAACAGCGCTCATGGGAACCTCCGAGCGGGCAGATGGGAAAGCAGACCGGCGTCGATTCTGCTCTGCTCTTGGCTATGCGACAGTGACGCGGATCACAGAACTCTGTGTTCGTACCACAAAGGGAAAGGCCCTAGCGCCTGTGATTCTACTCCTGTGGGTCAGGTTGAACACTGACGAAACTGATTTATATCCCCAAAGAAATTGCCGGAGAATGCTGCATTCGCGGCCTTCTTTGGAATTAGGACTGCGGCCGCTAGTCACCATGGTCTGTGACCGGGATCATTGCATCGTTTTCGCAAACAGCGCACAAAGAGGGTCCTTAGCGAAGCTGCAGTTCGGATTCGCTTGACAACAACAAGAATCAGATTATGATGGCGGCCCATGGTCTGTCCTAGGTTCGTTCGAGAGCCGTAATAGAGGAGATTACCGTCTATGCTGAATTTCAAAAAGTTGCTGTCCGTACTATCGCTTTTTGTTGTCACGGCAATACCTGTCATGGCGGGTACCAACGACGCGAATCCGACAAATGCGAAGGTGCCCAATGCGGAAGCCACCCCCGCTCCGGCCGACCCAAGCTTAACTCCACCTGCAGCTGATACCAATGCCACGGCATCGTCCGCCTCCGCATCACCCGTAGAAGAATCCGCGACGGCTTCAAGTTCCAGTTCAAGCGCGCAGGGCCAGCAACCGTCGGTTGCCGCCACGCAGCAGACGCCACAGCATGAGAAGCCCATACCGGTAGCAGTGGTCCCAGCGGTTGCGCCTGTGCGCGTCATCCCTGTCGACCCGCCGGTGAAAGATGGCTTGGTCCCAGCTTTCAAAGTGGGCGGCGTCAAGGTCACGCCCTACGGTTTTATCAAGGCCACGGCGGCGCATGACTCCAGCGCCCCTAACGGCGATGACTTTCCATTTATCGGTTTGTTTACGGCTTCATCCACGGATACGAACACTGGCCCCACTGCTGACCCTGAATTTCACATCAAAGCGCGCTCATCGCGTTTTGGCGCAAACTTTGAATGGCCGGACGTCTCTCCCAGGCTCACTTTCACGGGTCGGGTCGAAGGCGATTTCGAAGGGAACTTTAGCGCCGTCGATAACCGCAACGTCTCGTCGATTCGAAGCAATGAGCCTCAACTGCGCCTCGCCTACGTACGCATGGATTTCGCTGCGAATAGTGCTACCGACATCTTTTTCGAAGGCGGACAGGATTGGACGCTCTTCGGATCGAGCGCTCTACCAAACATTCTCGAAACCACGTTCCTGGGCGCTTATTACGGCGACATTTACGAACGTTCTCCGCAGATGATGGTGGGCTTGGTTCAGAAACTGGGTGGTTCCTTCAAAATCGCTCCCACCTTCGCCATCATGATGCCGAGTTCGGGTCAAGTGGAGAAGACCTCGGACACCGTGGGTGGCTTGGCGGGCCAGCTTGGCCAGGGCGAGCGTGAAGGCGCTGACTCCGACCGTCCTGAATATGAAGGCAGACTGGCCTTCCAGTGGCAACTCGACAAAGCGCAGGCGGTTGCTCCTGCGCAGGTCTTCTGGAGCGGCCTCTACGGCAAGCGCACGTCGATCGTCACCAACGGCGACTATGCCGCTGACTTGTTACCGACAAGTTGTTTGACGGGTACTCCGCCGACGATCAGCGCGCTGTGCAGTTCTTATGCAGCGGCGTTGCCGAACGGCTATAGCGCCTCCAGTCATATGTATGGCAACCAGATTGGCGTGCAGTTGCCGACACGCTGGTTTACTTTTGTGGCCAGCGCTTATTTTGGTGGCGACCTGCGGTTCATGTTCGGTAGCCAGGCCGATTCTTTCGCAACGGACTTGACGGGGCTCTCGAGTCCCATCAAGTTTGATACGGTTGACGGTCTGGGCAATGCGACTGTAGCTTGCAGCGTCGTCGTAGCCACTGGCGCCGGTTGCCCCGCTGGGGATGTGGTGATTGCCCCGGAGAGGCCAATCCGTGCCTTTGGCGGCTTCGCCAACCTCGGCTTCCCGCTTTCCCGCTGGTTTAACGCTAACCCAAGAGGCCACAATGCTGGATGGCAGCTTTTCCTGCATATGGGCAAAGACCAGATCGTCCATCATGACCTTTTCGACGCGCACTTCACGGGGGTAAACGGGCTTCAGATGGGCAAGGTTTTTGCCGCCACCCTGTACTATAAAGTTAACCCATACTGCACGTTTGCCATCGAGCAGTCGGTTTACGGCACGCGCCTCAAACCCGGCGAAAGCTATACGATTGCCGGACAACTGGACAATCTCTGGCAGGATCACCGGACGGAGTTTGGTCCTATATTTACTTTCTAGCGTTCGCTGGCTAGAAAATGTTTGGGCTCGCCTGGGGAATGCCAGGAGCTACAATGTCGGCAATTGGGAAGTTTAGGGCAACCTTAGTTCGCCAACAAGACAAGGTTGCCCCTTCTTCCAATACTGGAGAGGCGTATGGCTGTCGGTCGTTCTCTGATCAAGTTGTTGCCGGTGTTGTTTCTGCTGAACGCTATGTTCGGGGAAGCCGCGAAGCAGTATCCTCTTCACATTACCGTCCTCAGTGCGGAGTTTCATCCGTTGAATTCAGGAACGCCCGTCCCGAAAGATTGCGACCTGACAAATTTCTCTGCTTACTGCAATGAGAGCAAGACTCCTACCGTACAGAACATCATGCGAGTGCGCGACGCGGACGGAGAATCTTTCAGCATTGCCTGCACGGTGGATTCGCGCTGGTCCAGGTGCGCTTCCTTGCCCGTAGGGGAGACTTTCGAAGCCAGGAAAGATAAGCACGGGATCACCGTCCTATTGCGAAATGCAAAGGGGAAGGAAAAGAAGGAACTCTTTCAGGTGGTTGCGGCTGCAGCGGAGCCGAGGCCAGACACAGCGATAAAGGCGCAGCCGGTTATGCCGCCGGGGGGTTCATCGGCTCCCGCGCCAGCGGCCCGATCCGGCGCGGCTGCCGAGCCGCAAAATGAGGCGCCGGTACAAACTTCACCGCCGCCTGCTGCGCCGTCTACTTCCGCACCGGCTGTCCTTACGGGGAGCGCGGAAGCGGAAAAGGAAAAGGTGCGTTGCAATTTCACTTCAACGCCGCCGGGCGCGGAGATCGACCTTGACGGTAAATATGTGGGCAACACGCCGTCGCAAATCGCGGTGAGCACTGGCATGCATGTAATCACCTTTTCGATGCCGGGATTTGGCCAGTGGAAACGTGAGCTATCGGTGCTGCCTGGGTCAGAGTTGACGGTCAGCGCGATTTTGCAAAAAGATTAGACCCACTTGGCTTGGGTACGTGCTGTAGAAACATGTCGAGTTTGATTGCTGTCGTTGCTTGCGGAGTCGGGCTGGCTATCTTTGTGATGCTGTGGAGCGCCCGAGACCCATACGGTTCCGGAGTAATACACAGGTAAACGGAGGAAGTTATGGCAAATGCTGCTCAAGTGGCAGGAACCAGCAAGGCGGCCGAGTACAG
The DNA here is from genome assembly GCA_963813205.1 of uncultured Acidobacteriaceae bacterium. Lineage (GTDB taxonomy): Bacteria > Acidobacteriota > Terriglobia > Terriglobales > Acidobacteriaceae > Sulfotelmatobacter. The sequence goes on from CAWEYI010000024.1 coordinate 31,562, forward strand.
CATCTGGCGCGTGATCATGGCCTCATCCGTTGGCACCATGATCGAGTGGTACGACTTCTATATTTTTGGCAGTTTGGCCGCCATACTGGCCCTGAAGTTTTATCCCCCCGGCAACGACACTTTCGCCTACCTCGCATATCTCGCCACGTTCGCGGTCGGCTTTCTGGTGCGGCCTTTCGGCGCGCTGTTCTTCGGCCGCATCGGAGATCTGGTCGGACGCAAGTATGCATTTATCGTGACACTCTCGATTATGGGTTTTTCCACCTTCGCAATCGGCCTGCTGCCCTCCTACGCTACGGCCGGCTGGTTCGCGCCGATTGTTCTGATCGGAATCCGCGTTCTACAGGGACTGGCGCTGGGCGGAGAATATGGTGGCGCCGCGGTTTACGTAGGCGAACACGTCCCCGATGCTAGGCGGGGTTTCTACACCAGCTTCATCCAGATCACGGCGACTTTGGGTCTCTTCGTTTCGCTCATCGTGATTCTGCTGACGCAGAATGCAATGTCGAAAGAAGATTTCGCGGACTACGGTTGGCGCATCCCGTTCCTGGTTTCCATCATTCTGGTCATCATCTCGCTGTACATCCGCCTGAAGATGAAGGAATCGCCCATCTTTGCGGAACTCAAGAGCACCGGAATGACTTCGACGCAACCGCTCAAGGATGCCTTCACGAAGTGGCCCAATCTGAAAAACGTTCTGATTTCGCTCTTCGGAGCTACTGCGGGACAGGGCGTGGTCTGGTATACGGGGCAGTTCTACGCGCTGTTCTATATGCAGACCATTCTGAAAGTGAATGTTAAAACCGCGAATATAGTGGTGGCGATTGCACTGCTGCTGGGTATGCCGTTCTTCACTGTGGTGGGAGCGCTCTCGGACCGGATAGGTCGGAAGAAACTTATGATGGCGGGCTGTCTGCTAGGGGTACTGACTTACATTCCCATCTACAAGGCCATGCAGCGCGCCGCGGGGAATAATGTTGTGACGGTCAGATCCTCGCGCAACAAAGTGACCGGCGCCATCGGCCTGGCCGCTATGACCACAGACGCGACTGGAGCGCTTGTGCCTGCCAAAGAAGCTCAAAATCCAGATCGCACGATGCTCGTGCTTCTGGTTTTTATACAAGTTCTGTATGTATGCCTGATCTATGGCCCGATCGCCGCTTACTTAATCGAGGCTTTCCCGGCGAAGATTCGGTACACATCACTTTCTTTGCCCTACCACATAGGCAATGGTGTGTTCGGAGGATTGTTGCCGCTCATTGGCCTCTCGCTGGTTGCGGAAACCGGCAATATTTATGCCGGTCTGTACTATCCGATAATCGTGGCCGGTATGACGTTTATTATAGGAAGTCTGCTGCTGCGCGAAACGCGGTCTACACGCATTTGGGATGAGGCCGGAGGACGTGCCACCCCGGCAGCCTGATACCAATGGAACTTTTAGCCTCTGCGGGCATGCTCGTATCGCGTACACCCGTTTAGGTTCGACCAGCAGAACACCGCTGGCGCCATTCCACGCGCTGCGGGTTTACATTGTTCTTAGCTGGGGCTTAGTTCGCACGGCCGGAGCCCCAGCTTGTCTTAGGAGTTGCACAACGATTCGCTTAGAATCTTACCTGGATGGCATTTCCCGCAATACAAAATCCGGCATGCAGAGAGTGTGATGGACATGGCTGAAATTCGAGAAAAGAGTAAAGAAGCAGTCGAGACGACTCAGGCTCAGATCGCAGTTCATTGGCGGGAGGAAGAATACTATTACCCCTCCGCGAAATTTGTCGGCCAGGCGAATCTGACCGATCCCGGCGTGATGGAACGCTTCGGCGAGAAGAACTTTCCGGAATGTTTTCGCGAATATGCTGACCTGCTGAGCTGGGACCAGTACTGGCACACTACGCTCGACACTAGCGATCCGCCATTCTGGAAATGGTTCGTAGGCGGCAGGATCAACGCTTCGTACAACTGCGTCGATCGTCATCTCGCGAAATACAAAAATAAAGCTGCATTCATCTTTGTGCCGGAGCCGGAATCCGAGGCGACTGTGTCTGTCACCTACCGCGAACTCTATGTGCGAGTGAACGAATTCGCGGCCTTGTTGCGCGATTTTTGCGGCCTTAAGAGTGGAGACCGCGTGACCATTCATATGCCCATGGTGCCCGAGTTGCCGATTACCATGCTGGCCTGCGCCCGACTGGGCGTGATTCATTCTGTCGTGTTTGGCGGATTCAGCGGCGAAGCTTGCGGCATGCGCGCGGCCGATTCCGGCAGCCGTGTCCTCATCACAATGGATGGTTACTATCGCAACGGCAAGATGATCGACCACAAAGCGGGGGCCGACATCGCGCTGAACGAAGCTAAGAAAGAGGGACAAAACGTAGACAAGGTTCTGGTCTGGAGGCGGCATCCCGGCAAGAATGCGTCCGCATCGCAATTCGTCAAAGAGCGTGATTTTTTTGTCGACGAGATTCTGCCGAAGTATTCGGGTCAGATCGTTCCTCCCGTCCCCATGGATGCGGAAGCCCCGCTGTTTCTGATGTACACCAGCGGCAGCACTGGAAAACCGAAAGGCTGCCAACACCGTACCGGTGGTTATCTCGCCTATGTAGCCGGTACTTCGAAATACATCCAGGACATTCATCCTGAGGACGTGTATTGGTGCATGGCCGACATCGGCTGGATCACAGGGCATTCCTATATCGTTTACGGGCCCTTGGCGTTGGCCGCCACGAGCGTTCTTTACGAAGGCGTTCCCACTTTTCCCGATGCCGGCCGAGTATGGAGAATCGCCGAGCGTCTGGACGTCAATATCTTTCACACTTCTCCGACCGCCATTCGCATGTTGCGCAAAGCTGGCCATGATGAACCGGCTGAGTACAACTACCATTTCAAGCACATGACCACGGTAGGCGAACCCATCGAGCCGGAAGTGTGGCGTTGGTATTACGAGACGGTAGGGAAGCGCGAAGCGGTGATTGTCGATACCTGGTGGCAAACTGAAAATGGAGGATTTCTGTGTAGCACCAAGCCGGCCCTAGATCCGATGAAGCCTGGAAGCGCGGGTCCTGGAATGCCCGGAATCTATCCAAGCATCATGGACGAGAACTCTGAGGAAATTCCGGCTGGATCAGGGAAGGCGGGAAACATTTGCATCCGTAATCCGTGGCCGGGAATTATGCAGACCATCTGGGGTGATCGCGATCGCTTCGTCAGCCAGTACTACAGCAAATATTGCAAAGATCGAAACAGCAAGGATTGGCATGACTGGCCGTATTTTGCAGCCGATGGCGCAGTGCTGGCCGCGGACGGCTATTTCCGGATCTTGGGGCGCGTGGATGACGTGATCAACGTTGCCGGCCACCGCCTGGGCACAAAGGAGATCGAGTCTGCGTGCCTGACAGTTCCCGAAGTGGCGGAAGCAGCCGTAGTGCCTGTGGTGGACGAAATCAAAGGCCGCGTGCCCGAGGTTTATATCGCGCTGCGACCCGGAGTGCAGGCAAGTCCGGCAATCATCGACAAAGTGAATAAAGCCATTGAGACCATGATCGGCAAAATTGCCCGCCCGCGCAGAGTTCTCATCGTCCCGGATATGCCGAAAACTCGCTCTGGCAAGCTCATGCGCCGGGTTCTCGCTGCACTTTCAAACAACATGAACACTGGCGATATTACTACCTTGGCCAATCCTGATGTAGTCGAAAAGGTTCGGGAAATGGTTCAGGGCAAGAACGCGGTCGCTCTGGCGGATGGACCCGAGGATCTAAAGAAATTTGGGGAGGAATGAAGCACCGGTGCGCCATGCGAACACTTCCCGTTTGAGATTTTAGAAGCTAGGGAGCGGGGTTGGTGGGTTGGGCCACGGCGGAGGATCGCAGGCCCGTAGCATCGAAGGTAAAGGTGCGAACTTCCCCAGGACTGCCTTGAGCCGGGATCTCTTTGCCATCGAGCATGAAGCTGATGCCGGCGGCATTGCCTGCCCTTACCGTGATGTCGTGATTGGCGCGGACTGAGCTATTGGCCGGCGCGATCAGAGTTTCTTTGGCTACCGGCTGGCCGTCGGCAAAGATTGAAACCCACGAAGTCTGATCCGCGCGGATCAGAAGCGTGAAGGGGCGCGGCAGTGTGGGGGCAACAACGTTTGCATGCGCCTTCGCCGGGCGAGGGCTGATCTCTGAATTGGGTAAGTATGCTGCGGCGGACGGAGTGGCGGTGGCAGCGGCCGTCGGTCCGAGCGGACGGTTGGCGCTCGGCCGGATAGGCGCTGGAGCCGGTTTGGCTACAACCGGGGCTGGAACAGCAACCGGGGGAGTGGGACTCTCGCTGGAAGAGGGCACGGAAGCGGAAGTCAAGGGCTGCGCGGCCTCAGATGTCTGGTTGCGGCGTCGAAGTGTCCAGAAGGCCAAGATTAACGTGATGAGCAGCAGCGCCGCAGCTAGTTTCCCCCAGGGAACGGGGCGTGACGGACCATCCGGTGCGGCGCCGCGTGTTGCAGCCGTCGGCTCGATGAGGCGATCAGACGATTGAGACGACAGGTTCAAAAAAGAAAGAGGCGGCGACGGAACATATTCGTCGGACGCGGGTTGAGGATGATCTCCGTTGGAATGGATTTCACCGCTTCGATCTTTACTGTTTCCATCGTTACTGCTCCGATCCTGGCTACTTCGATCCTTAGGACGAGCCTCGAGGTCGTCGCTGCGACGAGGCTCTTTGCGGCGGTCTTCTTGGTGTAAACGCCGATCCGGTGGCGGATCGATGGAGCGGTTGTTTGTTACGCGGTCGACGCGCGCGCTTGTCGCATGCTCATGGTTGCGAAGATGCGTGACGCCGGCATCAGTATCGATTCTGCGGCGGTCCGCTTTGTCCTCTTCGGCTGTTTCTGTCGTCGAGTTGCGGAAGTTGGGAAGAATGGTCTGGGATTGAATCTGGCTCTCGCGTAGGGCGGCGAGATAATCTGACACGGCTTCGTCTTCATCGAGGCCGACGAGGCGAGCGTAGGCTCTCACAAAACCTTTATTGAAGACGCCACCGGGCAGTTGCTCGAAATGCTCCTCTTCGATAGCGCGCAGCATACGTGGGCTGATTTTTGTGATGGTGGAGATGGCATCGAGCGAGAGGCCACGCTGCTCGCGCTGTTTGCGCAGTTTTTCCCCGAAGGTCGGCAAAAGGAACTCCGGCGGGTGGAACGTCTGCCAGCCCGCGTCGAGATGACAATCATCATAGGCGAAGCCGGCCCCGGATGCCAGAACGTTGTGGAAGGGGTGCGTTACCATCCGTGGCTGGCTGTTTGCCTCACACGAAACCGTTTTTAGCGCTGTTCCTGTTGCTTCTTCCGCAGGACGATGATGAATTGAGTCTTGCAGGTTTTGCCCGGATCATCAAAGGCCGAGCCTTCGCGACCTCCGTCTGACGCCAGGAAAAAGAGGCCTTGCTTGCGACTGCCCGGAAGCCCCACGAAACGGGCTTTGCCATCGGCATTGGTACCGACCTGGAGGTCGAGTTTGTGCAGGTTCAGAAATCCGTAGGTGATGCGGACACGGATATTGGCGGCGTAGATTGGTTGATTGGCGGCATCAGTAATTGTGAAGTCGGCGGTGCAGGGGCCGAGGCCGGCATCGACTTCGGCTACAGTTTTCGGTTCGACCGGCGCGGCTGCGAGCGCCGTCAATCCTAAAGAGAAAACGGCAATGGCGACGGCCGCGGCGACGGCGAGCGAAGAGTGGCGGGGGGTGATTCGCAGCATAAACATTAGGATACGCCCGGAGTGGATGCCGCGTTAAGGGCGAATCTCGCCGGCCTAGGGCTTTCTATGTGAAGTATCCATTGGCGTTAGGGGTACTGGTTACCAACGGTTATTGCCGCGTGGAGAATGCGACTCTATAATTTTTGGAACTGTCACTCGTCCACGCAGCGAATTGTTGACCTTAAGACTTGGGTAACAATTCGCTGATCAAGGGTCAAAGCAGAACATTCGCGGGATGCAGCGCCCGCAGCAACGGGAGATGAAGGAACCCCCCATGTCCGAGGCCGCCGGCACGCAACTAACCCGCCAGAGCCAGGAACTCAATATCTTTCACGACGTCGCAAAGGCCCTGACGTCGTCGCTGGACCTCGATTCGATCCTGCAGACCATCATGGAAAAAATGGCGGAATATTTCCGTCCCGACACCTGGTCGCTGCTGATGGTAGATGAGCAGAAGGATGAACTTTACTTCGCGATTGCGGTGGGCGCAGCGGCCGAGGCGCTGAAGGATATTCGACTTAAATTAGGCGAAGGCATTGCAGGATGGGTGGCGAAGCACGGCGAGCAGGTTGTTCTCGCCGACGTGGAAAGCGACCCCCGTTTTGCCAAACGTATCGATGAAGCCACGCATTGCGAGACGCGATCCGTGATCTGCGTGCCCTTGCGCTCGCGCTTGCGGGTGCTGGGCGTTATCCAGCTGGTAAACGCGGATATTTCCCAATTTAACGAGCAGGAGATTTTCTTCTTGCAGGCATTGTGCGACTACGCCGCGATTGCGATTGAAAATGCGCGCTGGGTGGAGAAGATTCAGGAGCTGACGATTACCGATGACTGCACCGGACTTTATAATGCGCGCCATCTTTATAAAACTCTGGAAACGGAGGTCTACCGGTCGTCGCGTTTTGGCTACGAGTTCAGCGTGCTGTTTATCGACCTGGACCGCTTCAAGGCGGTTAACGATACTCATGGACATTTGATCGGCAGCAAGCTGCTGGCGGAGATTGGGTATCTGGTGAAAGCGCAGTTGCGGTTGATTGATTTTGCCTTTCGTTATGGTGGAGACGAATTTGTGGTGCTGCTTCCGCAGACCGGAAAAGATCAAGCATTGGTGGTTGCCAAGCGTTTGCGCGATGGCATGCGAGCCAGTTGTTTCTGCCGCGATGAAGGTTTGAACCTGAATGTTCGGGCTTCGATTGGACTGGCCACTTATCCGCACGACGCGCGCGATGCGCATGACATCATTCGCCAGGCCGACGAGATGATGTATCTGGTAAAGAACACGACGCGGGACAATATCGGGATTGCGCAGCGCGGCGTGATGAAGTAGAAGGACAGCTTCTAGCTCTTGCTGCTTGCTCCTCGCTTCGCCCGCCTGAGAGGGTCAACCGCTCGATTCAAGTTCACTTCGGACTCGCGGGCTCCGCAGTCTTTGCTTTCACATCCGGCGTCCAGGGATTTGTATTGGCAGGGCCATCTGGATTGACGCTGAAGGGCCAGATATAAAGGTTCATGCCCTCGTCGCCCTTCATTTCCACGACGGCATATTCGCCGGGCGCGAGGTCCTGAGTTGGAGTTAGCTTGAGCCATCCTGTACCCACGTGGTCTGTAGTGCTCTTCACCGAATCTTCTTCCTGACTGACCTTCCCGGTGCTGGCTCGTTTCATATCACCGACGATGCGCTTGCCGTTTCTTACTTTCAGACGCACGATGCGAAACCGATCGGGAGCAGCAGCTTGTTCGGGCTGTTCGGGATGTTGGGGTTCAGCACGCGGAGCGTCGAGGCTGGGCAGAGATGGCTTGTCGGACGCAGTTTCTCCCGGCGGCGGGGCTTGATCTGAATCGTCATCCATCTTGATGTAGATGGAAGGCACCGCGACGTGCGAGTAAACAGCAGCGTGGGCGCCATCCAGTTCTATGGTTTCCTTGCCGCTGGCGACTGCGCCGCGCAGGATGTTGCTCTTGCTGTTGCGATTCAGAACGCCTTCGCCCTGCTGTACTTCGATCAGCTGCGGTTGGCCCTTGAAATTGTCGAGAAGAAACATTCCTGAAAGTTCGGGCAAGCGCAGGCCGGGAGCAACCTGTGGAAGCCGGGCCTCTTCGGCTGCACGGTCGGCGCTACTTTCCTTATCGATAAGGGCGGCTTCAGGAATGGTGGGAGCAGCGACGCGATCTTTCTCGTATTTTTCTGTGGCGGGCCAGTCTACAAGGGATGAAGGGAGTTCCTCCCATTCTTCGCGCTCGGCGCTATAGTAGCGGACGCGATCGCCTTTGACTTCATATTTCGTGACTGACTGATAAGAACCATCCTTGAGGATAAGGCGGCTGGCGAGCTGTTGCGCGGAAGCGGGGATCGGGAGCCCGAGCGTGACGAACATAAACATTGCGATCAAGGCGCCGTTCAGGGGTGTGATTCGGAGAGTCATGGATATACCGATTTGCGTTTCAATTCTGTTTCGCGAGGACTGCTTTCTTCGATTATCGTCTGGAACGGTTTTTTCGCCAACCGGCAAACTCTGACTTTCGTCTGCATGGCGCTGTGCGATAGAGTGGGAGCGATGACGCACAAGGTGAAAGATATCGCCGAGGCGCTGAAGGCACGCCTCGTGGGGGATGGAGATGTTGAGGTGAGCGGCGTGGCCAGCATTGCGTCGGCTTCGTCGAATGATCTGGTGTTCGTCGAAGATGAAAAGCATCTCTCGCAGGCGCTGAAGTCGCGCGCCGGAGCGGTGATTGCGGGAAAGTTTGCGTCGGCGGCGGAAGGGAAGCCGCTGTTGATCTGCAGTCATCCTAAGCTCGTGTTTGCCAGGGCAGAGCTCTTCTTGCGGGATGAGGCCCAAGCGGTAAGCACTGGAGTACATGCGAGTGCGGTAGTTCATTCCTCAGTGCGCCTCGGGGCGCGCGTAATGGTTGAGGAGCTTGCCGTGATCGCCGAGCATGCGGAAATCGGCGAAGGGACGCGGATTGGCTCTGGCGGCGCGATTGGCCGCGGAGTAAAGATTGGGAACGAATGCCACATCTATCCGAATGTAACGGTTTATGCGGGAACGACGCTTGGCGATCGCGTGGTTGTGCATGCGGGGGCGGTGCTGGGAAGTGACGGCTTCGGATATGTGCGCGATCCGCAGAGTGGACGCTATGAGAAGTTTCCCCAGGTCGGCAGGCTGGTGATTGAAGACGACGTTGAGATTGGCGCCAACACAACGATCGACCGTGGCGCGCTGGACGAAACGAGAATTGGACGCGGATCGAAGATCGATAATCTGGTGCATGTCGGTCACAATTGCCTGCTGGCGGAGAATGTGGTGATCGCGGCGCAAACCGGACTTTCCGGCAGCATCGTGATCGAAAACGATGTCGTACTTGGTGGACAGGTGGGCATTGGCGAGCACGCCCGCATTGGAGAAGGCGTGATGTTGGGCGGCCAGGGCGGCGTACTGCCCAACAAAGTTTTGCGGGGCAAGGGCGTGGCGTTCTGGGGAACTCCTGCGCAACCGGTGCGGCAATATCTGAAGCAGCTGGCGGCATTGGCGAAGTTGGCGAAAAAGAGGTAGATGTGGCGACCGTGGTGATTGGCGGACATTCGCGAAGCGTGGGCAAGACCGGCGTGGTCGCGGGTCTGATCGCTGCGCTGCCTGAGTACCATTGGACGGCCGTAAAGATCACGCAGTATGGCCACGGAGTTTGTTCGGCAAATGGGGAAGCGTGCGACTGCGCGACCGGCGACCACTCGTGGGCGATTTCCGAGGAAAAGGACCGCAGTGGAGAATCAGACACATCCCGTTTTCTGGTTGCAGGCGCGGCGCGGTCGTTGTGGGTTCGGACGGAGCAAGGCAGGCTGGCTGAAGCCATGCCGGCGTTGCGGCGGCGGATCGAATCGGCAGGCAATGTGATTGTGGAATCGAACAGCGTACTTAAATTTGTGCGGCCGGATTTGTACATGACAGTGCTCGATCCGGGAACTGAAGATTTTAAAAAGTCGGCGCAGGAATTTATGGATCGCGCTGGCGCAGTGATACTGCATGATCGTGCCGATGCTGCGTGGCACGGGGTTTCGTTGAAGCCGGTGGCGGAGCGGCCGGTATTTAGAATTTCGCCTCCACCCTATGTGACGGTGGAGATTGTGGACTTCGTGCGCCGGGTCGTCGGGACGGAGAAGTCAGCAGCTTCACCGAGCTTTCAGCTCGGTTCGGAATGACAAGAGAATTCTTGGTCTCCGTCAACACCAGAGCGTTTTGTTATTCTTGCTGGTGAGGCAAATTCATTACAGCGCGTGGTTGTTGGTTGGGCTGTCGTCGCTGTTGCAGATCCTTATTTTTCCCCTGCCTGGATTTTATATTTTGTCGTGGGTTGCGTTCGCTCCCTTAATCGTGGCGTTGCTGCGGGCGCGGCCAGCGGGCGCGCTGGAGATAGACGGCTCGGTTAATCTACAGGCTGCAACTCCGGGGCAGGCGTTTTTGCTGGCCTACATCTCCGGCATTCTGTGGTACGCCGGCACGTGTTACTGGATCTACGACACCATGCACGAGCATGGTGGGCTGAGCGTGCCAGCGGCTGCGCTGGCGCTGTTTCTCTTCTGTCTTTACCTCGGACTGTACCACGGACTGTTTGGGCTCCTGTTGGGATTGGCGGCAGGACCGAGGCGAGATAATCGGCTGGCGTTAGTCTCCGTACCTTTTCTGTGGGTTGCCGCAGAGTTGGCGCGAACTCGCGTCACTGGGTTTCCCTGGGATTTGCTGGGCACCGCGCAGGTCGACAATATTTCGCTGAGTCGTATCAGCACATGGACCGGAGTCTACGGCATATCGTTCGAGATCATGCTGGTAAACGTCGCGGTGGCTGCGGCGTTTCTGGTGCCGAGAAAGAAGCGGGCCACCTTGCTGGCAGCGGCATTGGCGGCGGCGGCCGTGCTGCAGGCCGGACGGCTGGTGGATGCTCCGGCGATTCCGGCGGATCGCGCGGCGCTGCTGGTGCAGGAAAATATTCCGGTGGACGAAAACTGGACGCGAGATACTTTCGAGCGCACGCTGCGCGAACTGATTGATCTTAGCGTAAAGGCCGAGGCTTCGAGTTCGTCTTCATCGCGGGCGATTGAATCGGCGCATGGCAAAGCGGATTTGATTGTGTGGCCGGAATCTCCTGCGCCCTTTTTTGCGAATGATCCATTGTTTCGAGAACCGGTGAGCGAGATGGCTCGCGACACTCATAGTTGGATAGTTACGGGCGCCATCGGAAGTACGCCGGCAATGCCAGGTGGAGCAGCCGCTTCGGAAGTTTTCAATTCGGCGGCATTGGTCAGTCCTGCGGGCGATTGGACTGCCCGCTATGACAAAGTGCATCTGGTGCCCTTCGGAGAATACTTGCCGTTTCCCAAGTTGTTTGCATTTGCCGGAGGGCTGACGAAAGAAGTGGGCGAGTTTAAAGCCGGAGAATCGCGCGCGCCCCTGGACGCGGGAAGCGGACGGCTAGGGATTTTCATATGCTACGAGTCAGTATTCCCGGATGAAGTGCGGCAGTTTGCGGATCAAGGCGCTCAAGTCTTCGTAAACATTTCGAATGACGGATGGTACGGAGACAGCGGAGCTTACGCACAGCATTTGAATCAGACGCGCATGCGGGCGATTGAGAATGACCGCTGGATTTTGAGCGCGACGGATACCGGAGTTACGGCGTCGATCGATCCTTATGGTCGGACGGTGGCGCGGCTTCCGCGGAAAGAACGAGGCGCCCTGGCGGCGCCCTATGCCCTCACTTCCGTAACCACGTTCTACACCCGGCGCGGGGATTGGTTCGCGTATCTGTGTGCGATAATTTCAGCAGTAGCGCTGCTCATGCGCTTCGCACTTCGCTTGCAAGCAGGGAAGAAAGCAGCAACATCCTCATGAATCAAGAGTTCGAGCAGGAATACGGGTTGTTAAGCAAGAAGGTGCGCGAGCTCCGGGAGTATCTTTGACGCGGGCAAACTCCGTCCGCAATTAGCCGAAATTGAGAAGCAGTCTGCCGACCCGAATTTGTGGTCGAATCCGCAGCGCTCGCAGCAGGTGATGCGTGAGAAAAAGCGGCTGGAGCACCTGCTCGCCACGGATGCCGATCTAGGCCGCCGCAGCGATGACATTGCCGCCTATTTTGATTTGGCGAAAGAGGGCGAGAAAGTTGATGTCGAATTGCGGCGGGAGATCGACTCGCTGCGCGAACTGGTAGACAAGCTTGAGACAGAGACCCTGCTATCGGGCGAGAATGACGCGCTCAACGCGATTGTGACCATTCACCCGGGGGCAGGGGGAACGGAATCTCAGGACTGGGCCGATATGCTGCTGCGCATGTATTTGCGCTGGGCGGAACGGCAAGGATTTGAAACTGTTCTTTACGACTATCAGCCGGGCGAAGAAGCGGGGCTGAAGTCGGCGACGTTTGCCGTAAATGGGGAGTATGCATTCGGGCTGCTTTCCAGCGAGATTGGCGTGCACCGGCTGGTGCGGATTTCCCCATTCGATCAGGCGAAACGCAGGCATACATCTTTCGCGAGCGTGTTCGTTTCGCCGGAGATAGACGACAGCATTGATATCGTAATCAAGCCGGAGGACATCCGCACCGATACTTACCGTTCCAGCGGCAAGGGCGGACAGCACGTCAACACTACGGATTCAGCGGTTCGGATTACACACATTGCAACTGGGTTGGTGGCAAATTGCCAGAATGAGCGTTCGCAGCATAAAAATCGCGAGCGCGCCATGAGCATGTTGCGCTCGAAGCTTTACGAGTACGAGATGGAAAAAAAGCGCGCGGCGACGAAGAAAATCGAAGACTCAAAACTCGATAACGATTTCGGATCGCAAATTCGCTCATATGTTCTGCAGCCTTATCGCATGATTAAGGATCACCGTACAAAAACTGAGGTCGGGGACGTGGACCGCGTGCTGGATGGGGATCTGCAACCGTTCATCCGCGCCTATCTGCTGGCGCGGCGCGGGGAAAAACAGGAGAAATAGTGGGCGGGAAGCAGGGCAACGCAATCAGGCTCGGTCCGCGGTTCTTGAAGGCATTTCTTTTTGCGGCGGAGAAGCATGCGGGCCAGGTGCGCAAGGCCTCAACCACGCCGTATATCGCGCACTTGATGGGCGTGGCTTCGCTGACGCTGGAATTTGGCGGTGATGAAGATATGGCGATCGCGGCGTTACTGCACGATGTAGTGGAAGACTGCGGCGGCGCTCCGATGCTGAGAGAAGTAAAGAAGCGTTTCGGCGGCCGGGTAGCGAAGATTGTAGATGGCTGCACCGATTCTGACGTCGAGCCAAAGCCGCCATGGCGCGAGCGCAAAGAAAGTTATATCCGGCATTTGAAAGATGCCGATGCCGGGACCAGGTTAGTTTCCGCGGCGGACAAACTGAATAACGTGCGTTCTATTCTTTCGGATTACCGGGAAGTTGGGGAATCAATCTGGGCACGCTTCAACGGTGGGCTAGATGGGACACTTTGGTACTATCGGGCTTTGGTGCGGGAATTTAAGCGTGGCAGACCAAACCGGCTGATTCACGAATTGGAGTTGGCGGTGGCGGAACTCGAAATGATGGCAGAATCTAAGACTTCCGCATCGGTCGAAGAGGTGAAGTGATGGGCCGAACGATCGATCAAATTCGCGCGTCGAAGCTGCCGTCGAACATGATGCAGTTCGCGGCGCGGGGCGCGCTTTCGGTGCCCCCCGACGAAAATCTTGAAATTCTGGTTTATCTCGCCCGGCACAATAAGGTGTTTGGAGATCTTGCGCGTATGACTCTGGCGGGCTGGGACGAAACGGCGTCTCTGGCCGCGGCCTCCGATCCAAAAACGGCGCGGGAAGTGCTCGACTATCTGGTCTCGCCGGAGAATCTGCGTCCGAAGCTACTGCCGGCGCTGCTGGAAAATCCGTCAGTGCCAGAGACCGAGTTGGTTAAGTTTGCCATCTCCGCATCTCCAGAGAATATCGCGACGATGTTGCAGAGCGCCCGGGTGCGGACGGCAACGAGTATTTTGCGGTCGCTGCGATCGAACCCTTATGTAAAGCCGAATGAAGCTTCGACGATTGGCGAATTGCTGGGCGGAAAAATCGGTGCTGAGCCTGACCCAATCGCGGAGAGTCCGGTTACGGCAGCATCTGATTCAGCTGCGGTGCCCGCTGCCGAAGTGGTGGTGGCGTCTGCTGAGGAAGATCCGGGCGATGTTCCCGAAGAAGCCATTTCTGCTTATCTCACCGAGCACGCTGCGGAAATTGTTGCGGAAGAGGGAAAGCCCTTTCAGCCGATCGGCGGAATCATGGATTTGCTGGGGTCGGATTATTTTCCGGTATCCGCTATGCAGGAGATTGGGAGCAACCCGGGTACAGCGCCAGCCGCGGCGGGGACCTCGGCTGCAGTTGCTGCGAAGCCCGGCGTTGCTTCGGCTGTCACCCCGTCTGCTCGCAAGCTTCCCCAACCTGTGATCCCGGCGAAGCGTGACAATTCGATGCAAAAAATCAACCGTCTCGACGTGAAGGGTCGTATCCAGTTAGCGCTTAAGGGAAATAAAGAAGAGCGTTCAATTCTGATTCGCGACGGTACCAAAGTTGTGGCGCTCGCGGTGCTCGAGGCGCCGAAACTTTCCGACGGAGAAGTGGAAAAATTCGCGCTGCAGAAGAATGTGCTGGAAGCGGTTTTGCGGCAGATTCCATTGAAGCGCCGCTTCATGAAGAATTACATTGTCGTACGGAATCTGGTGTCGAACCCGCGTACTCCGCTTGACCTTGGATTGGGATTGATGAAACATCTGCTGGCAGTGGACCTGAAGAATATCTCCGCCAATAAGGAAGTTTCTGAAACCGTGCGCAAGCTGGCACTGAAGATGTACAAGCAGAAGCTGGACGCGGCCAACAAAAAGTAATGGCTTCTCTTCCTCAATCCGACCAAATCGCTGCGCTGCTGAAAAGTGCGAAGACGATCGCTGTGGTCGGACTGTCCAACGATCCGATGCGCGCCAGTCACGGCGTCTCAGCCTACATGCAGAGCCATGGATATCGGATTATTCCCGTAAATCCACAGATTGAATCCTCCTTGGGCGAGAAGGCTTATGCTTCGCTTTCGGAGGTGCCGGAAAAGATCGACATCGTGAATCTCTTCCGGCGTCCCGAGTTTGTCGAAGAGATCGTAGAGCAGGCGATCCGGTTAGAAGTGCCGGCGATCTGGATGCAGGAAGATGTGGTTCACGAGAAGGCTGCTGCGAAGGCGCGCGCGGCAGGAATCTTCGTAGTAATGGACCGCTGCATTCTCAAGGAACATCTGGCGCGCTTCCGTTGAGGGGAGCAGCCCGGCTCTGGCCGTAGGAACCAAAATGCCTCGCGCTACGTATAACCAGAAAGCAAGGATTGCTAGAAGAGGCGCCGTTTGGACCATGATGCCACGTTGATACCCACCGCTGAGCCAGCACCACCCACACAACCATCAACGCTCCACAAAATGTTTTTCAGCGAAGATGGTTTGCGCGCTGGTTGGAGCCTGCTGATCTTTGTCGCGATCTTTGCCGGTCTTCTCCGTAAATTTCATCGGTCACAGATTGTTCCCCGGGGCCGTAAAGACGCCGAAGCCAGGGTCAGAGGCTTCTCCAACTTTCTCGTATTTTGCCGAGTTGATTCCCTTTGTCATCACCGTTCTTGTCACGTGGATCATGTCGAAGATCGAACGGCGGCCCAACTCTGTATACGGCTTCGGTGGCAGGCGCGGGCTGAAATATTTCTTCAGCGGCCTGGCCTGGGGCATAGTGTGTCTATCGCTTTTGATCGCGGCCCTATCGAAGCTCGGATTTCTGGTCATTGATAACCGTTTGCTTTTTGGCCGAGACATTTTCCGTTACGGAGCGATCTGGCTGGCCGGCTTCTTCCTCGTCGGACTACTCGAGGAGTACCTTACCCGCGGCTATTTGCAGTACACCCTTACGCGCGGCCTCGCGGGCGTCTACCAGTGGGCATTTAAGACTCGCCACAGCAAGGCCTTGGGTTTCTGGACCGCAGCGATCATCTTTTCTTTTCTATACGGTGTCGCCGACAGCGGACTTATGGTGCAGCATCATCTTCTCGCCACTCACCCCGTCGGCAGACCCATTCTGAGCGGAGGAACGACCGGGCCCGAGGGTAGCGTTCTTATTATCGCCATCCTCGCGCTCGCCAGCCTCATCATCCTTTTTACCCTGCCCCGAACTCATCACAGCGATCTACCACACCGCTCCGCCTAGGGCTCATTCTCCACAGGAATGGGGCCTGCTTCAGGTCCGCGCAGATCAAACTGAGGCTTTAGGAACCGGTCCTGACGAATACTACGCTGGCGTCATCGCGCAGTACGACGCCGTTAGTGAAGGCGCGAACGTCATCGAGAACCGTGATTGCGGAAGTTCCGGGACCGGAGACATGCCGAACAAGGCGTTCCAATCCATATTCTTCTTCTGTATCGTTAACAGCTTCGCTGATTCCATCGCTGTAGAAAACCAGCCTAGAACCGGGAGAAAGATCCGCGGTAGTTTGCGAGTAGTCTCCACAGCTCAGTCCCAGCGGCAAACCTCGCTCAGTGTCGAGAAAACGCGCTCCGCTATCGTCGATCAGAAGCGGATGCAAGTGTCCGGCGCTGGCGAATGTGATGCTACGAGATGCAGGATCCAACACTGCATAGACTAGAGTGACAAACTTGCCCGCGGGGAAGTCTTGCACTAACAAACTATTCAACTTGGTTAGAACTTCAGCCGGAGTGCAGCAGGCTTCCGCTAGAGAACGCAGCATGCCGCGGGTTGCTGACATGAGGAGCGCCGCGGCGGTGCTCTTTCCAGAAACATCGGCCAGCACCAACCCCCAACGGCCGTCGGGAAACGGAATGAAATCATACCAATCTCCGCCGACGGCTCGGGCGGGAATGCTGAGACCGGAAATAGCGAACCCAGGAATGTAAGGCGATGCCTTGGGCAAAAGAGCTTGCTGAATGGCGCGAGCTTCTTCAGCTTCAAGACTCATGGCTTCGCGCTCGGCACGCTCCGACTGAAAGCGGCGAGCATTGTAAACTGCGACCGCCACGTGATCGCACAGCGCCTGCAGAAGCCTGAGTTGTTGCCGTGGAAAGGCATCCAGGTCGGGATGCGAAGCCGTGAACACGCCGACCAAGCGTTCGCCGACACGAAGGGGAATCGCTACTTCCGAATGAGTGGATTGCTCGCAGGCGACGTAATGCTCATCCTTACGCACGTCGGGGGCATAACGCATTTGCCCGGTGGACGCGACGTACCCAACCATGCCTTCTTTGCCGATCTTGAGGCGAAAACCTTTGCTGTGTATGGAACAGCCGTGGACGCCGCCCATCACCATTTCTCCGCGAGCTTCGTCATGAAGATAGATGGCGGTCTCCAGCAGCCCGAAAGAATTCGCCACGTCATTCACAATGTTGTCGATGAGCTGGTCAAGATCGAGGATCGAGCTGATCTTTTGCGCAGCTTTCTGCAGTTTTTGCAGACTTTCGACCTGGCTATCCAGCGAAGGCCGAACCGCGGAGAATTCGTCGAAAACATTTACGCCAGTTGTAACCATGGAGCAAGCCTTCAGTGGCAATGACATTTGGATGCTGCGGGTAGAGGCTAAGACTCTGTCTTTTGGCGAGCCGGCCTGGCAGGCGCCGAAGGCCGTAATTTCTTGATCTCCTCCATCCGTTCACGAATGCGTTTTTCGATGCCCTCATGGGTGGGGTGGTAATAAATTCGATTCTTCAGATTATCGGGCAGGCATTGCATGTTGGCGACTTTGCCTTCCACGTCGTGGGCATATTGATAATCTTTCCCGTAGCCCAGGCCTTTCATGAGTCGAGTGGGCGCGTTGCGCAGGTGAAGCGGAACAGGGTCGGCGGCAGTCTGTTCGATGTCGTGCTGCACATCACCGTAGGCGGTGTAGAGCGCGTTGGATTTGGGTGCTACGGAGAGATAGACAACAGCTTGCGCGAGCGCGAGATTCCCTTCTGGCATGCCGATGAAATCCACAGCATCACGCGCCGCCATACAGAGGGAAAGAGCGTTTGGATCGGCGAGGCCGATGTCTTCCACCGACATCCGCACCACGCGGCGAGCGATGTAGAGCGGGTCCTCGCCAGCTTCGATCATGCGGCCGAGCCAGTAAAGAGCGGCATCAGGATCGCTGTTGCGCACCGATTTGTGCAGAGCTGAAATCAGGTTGTAATGTTCTTCGCCGCCTTTGTCGTAGAGCAGGATGCGCTTCTGCAGGGCGTCGCGCACGATGTCGTCTGTAATCTCAGGTGGCTGCGTTTCGGCTTGCTGCGCCAGTCCGGCAGCGACTTCCAGCACGTTGTATGCGCTGCGGGCATCGCCGCTGGTATAGCTGGCAATTTTTTTAAGGACATCCTCTGAGGCGCGCAGCTTCATTGCACCGAGACCACGGTCTTCATCGGTCAACGCGCGCCGCAGCAGTTGCACAATCTGATCTTCAGTGAGCGGCTGCAGAACATAGACGCGGCAGCGCGAGAGCAATGCCGCGTTAATTTCAAACGACGGATTCTCGGTTGTGGCGCCGACCAAGCGAATATTACCTTTCTCCACGTGCGGCAGGAAAACATCCTGTTGAGCTTTGTTGAAGCGGTGAATCTCGTCGATGAATACAATGGTTCGCGTGCCATATTGGCGGGCGCGTTCGGCATCGGCCATAACCTGCTTGATCTCTTTGATTCCGGCGAGCACCGCGGAGAATTCGATGAACTCCGCTTTCGTCATGTTGGCGATAATCTTCGCGAGCGTGGTTTTGCCGGTGCCGGGTGGTCCCCAGAAGATCAGTGAACCCGTGTCGTCGCGGTCAATTTGGGTGCGTAGCGGTTTGCCGGGACCGATGAGATGTTCCTGGCCGGCGAACTCGTCGAGTGTGCGCGGACGCATACGGTCGGCGAGCGGACGTGTGCGGTCAGTGGCGGTGGCAGCGTTCGGGATGGGTTCGAAAAGTCCCATATAACAATCGTTCAAAAAAACTAACCGGTGATGCCTCGTGTTAATACGGGAACGTTGAAATTGATTAGAGGCCGACTCATCAGTCAAAAGCATGTATATACATTTCTATCTTCTTTGCCTTGCTGCTTCGTACAATACGATGCTGGCGGCCACGCCGGCGTTGAGGGATTCTACCTGCGGAGCATGCGGGATCGCGATGACTTCCTCCATTCTAGCCATCAGATCGCGAGTCAGGCCCGAGCCTTCATTGCCAAAGAAAATCGCCGTTGGCGTTTTCAAGTCCGCTTGATCGAGCGGGGTTCCTTTGTGCGATGAGGTTGCGATCAGCCGTACGCCCTGGGCCTGTAATTTTTCTGAAGCACCTTCCAACTTGGTCGCCGCTGAATCGCCGGACCCATGAACGATCGGCAAACGGAAAACTGACCCTGCCGAACCGCGAATGACTTTCGAATTGTAGAGGCTGACTGTACCTTCACCGAGAATCACGCCCGCGCTGCGGAAAGCCTCGGCGGAGCGGAGGATTGTGCCAAGGTTGCCGGGATCCTGCAAACCCGCGATAACGATAATCGGCCCAACTTGCAACCGTTTGATGATGTCGTCGAGCGAGAATTGTTTGAAGCGCACCAGCGCGGCCACACCTTGCGGAGATTCGCTCGGCACCAGGCTATCGAATAATTTGTCGGGAAGCAGAAGAGTTTTGACCTGGGTGCCGATCTGAGGCAGGAGGCGGTTGGCACGGTCCTGCGCAGACTCACGAAAGAATACTGCGCTGAAACGCATGCCGCTGCGAATGGCTTCTTCCAGAATGCGCATGCCCTCGATGGCGCAGTCTCCGGCATCGGTGAGTTCCGAGCGCGAAAATGCCTGCCGTAGCTGCTTGACCAGCGGGTTATGGCGTCCTTCAATGCGGCGGAGCCGATTCTGGCCAATGGGCGCGGATTCTGACGGTTTTTTCATCGGAAGGTTGACTGCATAATACGCTGTTCGCGCGTTTCGCGGCCTTTTGCCGTATTATGTTTCACGGGCAAAAATACTTTCAAAGAAATGCAGGCAGGAAGGGAGCGCCGTGCGCGCCGAAATCGTAAAAATCAATTGTGATTCTCCTGAGATTTCGCTGGTGAAATACGCCGCCGATCAGATTCGTGCGGGCGAAGTGCTGGGTATGCCCACGGATACGTTTTACGGCCTGGCGGCCGATCCATTCAATTTGCGAGCGGTCGATCGGGTGTATGACATCAAGACGCGTTCCCGCCACAAACCGTTGTCGTTGCTGATCGAAAATGTGGATCAGGCGGAAGAGCTGGCCAAAGCTCTGCCCGAAGAATTTTATGCGCTGGCACGGAAGTATTGGCCTGGCCCGCTAACCATTATTGTGAAGGCGGGATCGCGCCTGCCGCTGAAGGTGACGGCGAACACCGGGAACGTGGCGCTGCGCGTGCCCAATGCGAAGATTCCATTGGCAGTGGTCACGGCGGCGGCGATTCCCATCACAGCGACTTCAGCGAATCTGAGCGGCGCGGCGGAGTGCACCAGCGCGGAGCAAGTGCACGAACAGTTGCACGGGCGGATCAGCATTATTGTGGACGGGGGAACCTCGCCACGTGATATTCCTTCGACCATCATCGATTTGACCGATGAAGCTGCGCGCTGGAGGATTATGCGTGAAGGCGCGATTCCCGCGGACGAAATCTCCACGTTTTTTGCCAAAGGATGAAACAAGATTTCGCCTCCCGGCGTGCCCCCGGCCGCTGGCTGGTGCGGCTGGAAGCGCTGGCGTTGCTCGCGCTGGCAATGTTTCTTGGGGTGACCGCGATTCGCGTGGTCCACGAAGGGTCGCTCCAGGACCTGCACCCCGCGGACGCTATCGTCGTGTTTGGCGCGGCGGAGTACTCCGGTCGCCCCTCGCCCGTATTGCGCGCCCGCCTGGATCATGCTTTCGAACTCTTTCAAAAAAACATTGCTCCGGTTGTCATCACAACCGGTGGCGCTGCTCTCGATCCCAGTTTCAGCGAGGGCGGTGTAGGGCGCGATTACTTGATGCATCGCGGAATTCCCGAGCGGAACCTTATTGCCGAAACGCAGGGCTCCGATACAGCTCAATCAGCCACCCGGGTGGCAGTAATTATGCGGGCCAATGGACTGCATAGTTGCGTGGCGGTAAGTGACGCATATCACGTTTTTCGTATCAAGAAACTATTGGAGCATGAGGGGATTGCTCCGGTTTACGTGGCGCCTCGTCCCGACTCTCGTCCGCACGGAGCGTTACAGCGTGTATATGCGGTGATGCGGGAAGCGTGTAGTTACCTGGTGTGGAAGTTGGGGATGACGTAGGGAGAGCTGCAGCCTTCAGCCAACGACCCGCGATCCGCAAAGCCCGAAGCCAGGAGCCCGGTTCTTCCTACCAGCCATTCCTTTCTCGTAGGCTCGTGATATGAGCCACGTGATGGCGTCCGTGCCAGGCGTAGAAAGCGAGATTTTTCTCCAAGGGCACCGTCCCTAACTCCGGATGGCGAAATGCTCGCTTCCATTGTTCCGGCGTTAGAGAGCGCAGAAGACGAACCCAGCGCTCGTGCAGCGAATCGAGCATAGCCAGAGAAACCTCCAGCGGAGTGTCTTGCGTGTCGGCAAGTTCTGCCCAGCGGTCCTCAGCGTAGGGTTTGATCGTCGGTTCGTCTTCGGTGAGGGCAAGTTTGAACCGGATGTAGGCGTTGAGATGACTGTCCGGAACATGGTGAACCACCTGGCGGACGGTCCAGCCTTCGGATCGATAGGGCGTGTCGAGTTGCTGGTCGGAGAGTGCTTTGATGGCGGCGCGTAGGTTAGCCGGAGCTTCTTCAATATCGGTTAGATATTTTTGCCTCTGATCGTCCGTGGGCGGGCCTTCGTATTTAAACTTACCGATGGGGTAGTGAAGATCGGTCATAGCATCTCCTTGGGATGTTTCTTTCAGATGGCTGCGGCGGAAAGGCGGCTTCAAAGAAATTGAGGCCCCTGGCGACCTATCGAGGAGCCTATGGAAAGCCATCAGAGACGGCGGAAACATGCCGATAAACACAACAACTGGTGCCGGTTCGCTGCCACGCCCATTCACTAGGGCTTCGCTTTTCGATTCCCCTTGCTGCGAGATTTGTGCATCCAAACGTCTGTTTTAGGCTAAACTCCCACATCTGGGCAGTTTAGGCCATTGTTGGACCAAAATGCGGGGATAGTATTGGTCCCTGAAAGACGCGAGAGGGAACTATGGCAGCTTCGGTTTGGTCTGGACACTTAACCTTCGGTCTCATTTCCATGCCGGTCCGTCTGTTTTCGGGCGCGCGCAGCAGCGGGATTTCTTTCAACATGCTTCACAGGCCGGATAAGGTGCGCGTGAAGCAGCAATATATTTGTCCCGCGGAAAATGTGGTAGTGGACCGCAGCGAGATCGTGAAGGGCTACGAGTTTCGCAAGGACGAATACATCGTCATCGAACCGGAGGAGATCAAGAAGATCGAGCCGCAGACCGCGAAGACCATGGAGATTCTTGAGTTCGTGAAGGCGAGCGAAGTGGATCCGGTTTATTTCGAATCTTCGTATTACATGCTGCCGGAAGAGGCGGGGCGGCGTCCTTATGCGCTGCTGACGAAGGCGCTGGAGGAGAGCGAATATGTGGCGATCGCCAAAATCACGATGCATAACCGCGAATACACAGTGTTCCTCCGTCCGCACGAAGGCGGCTTAATGCTGCACACGATGTATTACGAAGAAGAAGTTCGCAAGGTGGAGGGCTTCGGTGCGCCGGACGTGGAGTTGAAGGAAGCAGAAGTGAAAGTGGCGCACCAGTTGATTGAGGCGCTGGCCGATGAGTGGGATCCTAAAAAGTACAAAGATAGCTTTCAGGAAAATCTGAAAAAGCTGATCGAGGCCAAACTTGAGGGCGGGGAAGTGGCTGCAGTGGAAAAGCCGAAGAAGCTGGCTCCGGTAGTGGACCTCATGGCCGCTTTGAAGCAGAGCCTGGCGCAAATGGAAGGCAAGAAGAAACCTGCGGCTGCGGCAAAATCAGAGACACCCACAACGGCAGCGGCTGGCGGCAAATCACGGCGTCATCGCTGAGGCGATTTCGAGACTCTCTAACATCACGGGCGTAGCTCGGTATTTCTCCCGCCGTCCAACTTGGGCCTCAAAGCTCGCATCCCAGATTGAGGAAGCTAATAGCCTAAACACAGAGGGCACCGCGGAACACAGGGTAGATCCTTCGTTGGTCTCTGTCGCCGGTCAGGGGCACTGGCGCAGATCTGACTCAGCCGTTAGAATATTGAATTCTTCTCGCCTATGATTAAGAACTTCCTCCAGTGGCGCACGATGGGGTGCCGATGACTGTTCGACGTGTGGGCCGGTTTGCGGCCATCGTGTTTCCAATCCTCTTCTGGACGGCTTGCGGACAGATATACCGGCCGGTGGTGATTCCCTGTTCTACGGGTGGAGTTCCGGGCTGCCCGGTTGAAACGCCCCCCACCCCCAGTAGTTTTCATGCGGTTTTTGGTATCAGTACCAACCTGCCGAGTAATGCCGGTGGCGCGATGCAGATCGACGTCTCAGGCGATTCCCTGATCGGGGAAACTTCCACGTCCACTGCGAGCGCGCCGAACAGTGGCTTCAATCCCACACACATAGCCATCTCGCCGAACAATTCCAGACTGTTCGTGGCTGCTGCCGCCAGCATATTTCCGGGAGGAGTGGATGCCATTGCCGCGATCACTCCGGCGTTTCAATCCACGCAAGCGATAGGATTTGGCGCAGTGAACATGATCAACTTGCCGAGCCTGGCGGGCCAGGGTTCCAGCATTGCGAGCATTAGCGAGGCTGGCAATGTGGTCACGGTGACGCTCAGCACGCCGATTACGAACACCGTGGCTGGTACTTCGATCGCCATCAACGGCGTATTCATTCCCGGCTGCGTTCTACCCTGCAACTCCGGCGCTTACGACGGCACGTTTCCAATCACCGCGATCAGCGGAACTACGGTCCAGTACTCGAATCCGGCAACCGGATTGGCCGCTGCTTCCGGTGGAACCGCATCGATTCCGAATCAGCCCGTATTTCTAAACAGCACCGAGAACGCCTTCATGTACGTGGCGAACTACAACTCCAATTCGGTCGCCACAATCAATACGACTTCGAATGCCGTCATCAATACCGCGATCGTGGGAACGAATCCGGTGAGTTTGGCCGAGACCCCAAACGCCTTAAAGCTTTACGTCGCCAATCAGGGTAGCAATACAGTCAGCAGTTTGAATCCGATCGATCTAACTCCCAACACGGTGACGGGTTTCACGGGCGTGACTCCAATTTGGTTGGTTGCTCGCGGTGACAGCCAAAAAGTATATGTCCTCACCGAGGGAGACGGGCAGTTGGTGACAATTGACGTTGGCTCAGATACGGTGACCAGCAGCCTACCTGTGGGTGCCGGAGCGAATTTCGTTTTTCTCGACCCTACGTTGAATCGGCTGTACGTTACGAATCCAATCACGCAGACTCTTTACGTATTCTCTGACAGCGGCGGCCTTTCCGGTGGCGTAGTCAGCGATGTACCCAATCTGGTGGGGACGATTTCGTTCAAGACGGGATCGACC
Organism: uncultured Acidobacteriaceae bacterium; assembly: GCA_963813205.1. Classification (GTDB taxonomy): domain Bacteria; phylum Acidobacteriota; class Terriglobia; order Terriglobales; family Acidobacteriaceae; genus Sulfotelmatobacter. The sequence goes on from CAWEYI010000024.1 coordinate 55,880, forward strand.
GCTTGTCCCAACGGATGCATGCCGATCTCTGTAACTGCGCTGCTCGATGGGACCAGGTTCTACGTGGCCAGCTACCAAACGTCCACAGGATGCTCGGGCAGCGCTCTATGCGTCACTCCGCAGCTCACCGTTTTTAACGCCAATACTCTCTCTCTAATGTATCCCGGAGCGCCGATTCCCACGTTGCTGGTTTCAGCCCCATTCGCCGCAGGCCAGACGGCGGTGCCTCCGGTGGCTTCGTGCGCCACGGCTCCTTTGTACCCCGCCTTGTACTCGCCCACCACCACAAGGTTCAGGGTATTCACCGCGGCTTCCGAAGACAGCACCAGGGTCTATGTGAGCATGTGTGACGCCGGAGCCATCGCGGTCATTAACACTACCGATGGCAACACAAATAGCTCGACTCCCGTACCTGAAGACTCGGTGGTCATCGACATCCCCGCAGCGCCGGAAGCCAACAGTGCAACCGCTCTGCAAAATCCAATTTTTCTGCTGATGGGTCAATAGCGGATTGCGAGTGCAGGGAACTGTGTGGAGCGGGCACTTTGCCCGCTACTGCATGCGGCGCCCAGAAGCTAGCGGACCCGAACAAGAGGAATCAACTTCTCGCGGCTAATTCTTCGTTCACGGTCTCTCGCGCGGCATAGTGTGAGTCCACGTACTCGTCGAGAATGCCGATGAACTCCGCCACGATGCGGTCGCCCTTCAGGGTGGTGAAAAGCCGTCCATCCACGTAGACCGGGGCCTTGGGTTCTTCGAACGTGCCCGGAAGCGAGATGCCGATGTTGGCGTGCTTCGACTCACCGGGGCCGTTGACCACGCATCCCATCACAGCCAATTTCATTTCTTCCACTCCGATATAGCTACCCTTCCAGGTGGGCATCTGCTCACGCAGATAGGTCTGAATCTGTTCCGCCATTTCCTGGAAGAAAGTGCTGGTAGTGCGTCCGCACCCGGGGCAGGCGGTGACCTGTGGCGTAAAACTGCGAATGCCCATGGATTGCAGAATCTGCTGCGCTACTCGCACTTCCTCCGTGCGGTCGCCGCCGGGAGCCGGAGTGAGCGAGACGCGGATGGTATCGCCGATCCCCCCCTGCAAAACAACTCCCATGGCAGCGCTTGAGGCCACTACGCCTTTCGCGCCCATGCCGGCTTCGGTGAGGCCAAGGTGCAGAGGATAGCTGCAGCGGGCGGCGAGAGCCCGGTAGACGTCGATCAAATCCTGCACTCCGCTGACTTTCGCGCTGAGAATAATCTGATCGGGGCGAAGACCGAATTTCTCCGCGAGAGCGGCGGAATTCAGCGCGCTGACAACCATCGCTTCCATCGTGACTTCGCGCGCGTCTTTCGGCTCGGCAAGCGCGGAGTTCTCGTCCATCATGCGCGTGAGCAACGTCTGATCGAGCGAGCCCCAGTTAACGCCGATGCGCACCGGCTTTTGATATTTCACCGCGACTTCGATCATGGTGCGGAAATTCGAATCGCCGGTGCGTCCAATGCTGGCGTTGCCAGGGTTAATGCGGTATTTGGCGAGATCGCGTGCGCACTCGGGATACTTGGTAAGCAGGACGTGCCCGTTGTAGTGAAAATCGCCGATGATGGGGACGCGGATGTTCTGTTTGTCGAGTTCTTCGACGATGCGGGGAACCGCTGCGGCAGCCTCCTCGTTGTTGACGGTGACGCGAACCAGTTCTGACCCGGCGCGAGCCAGCGCTGCGCACTGCTGGACGGTAGAAGGGATGTCTGCGGTATCGGTGTTAGTCATGGATTGCACCACGATCGGTGCATCCGAGCCGACGCGCACGCCGCCAACGGCGACGGTCACGGTTTTCCTGCGTGGAATCATAGCCATGGGAAATAATAGTTTATCACGTGGAATCGGGCCATTTGATCATTTGATTATCGCTATGGCCAGAACCTGATCCCTGCTTCGTGCCGTGTCGGCGTCGGCACAATCCTGCAGCGCAACTGGATCAGGCCAATCAATTCTGCTGCCTCGGCTTCTTCGATCTCCTGCGCAACGCTAATTGCCTTGGTTCCACAGTCGAAGGCGATCCTACTTGCGCTCTGGCCTCTGCCCGCGCTAACCTCTGGCCGCAACCCATATCGCGCATTTCGGTCGGCAGATACACTGCTCTTACGGACCGAGACCGGGAATTTCCACAGAGAATCCGCCACTGGCGCGGAGTGCAAGAAAAATCCAAGCGAATGAATAGCGAAGGAATATAAATCCTAAACGCAATATCTTGTGGTCGTTCGATTAGTTAACCACAAGTCCTCGTATTTTGCCCTGGCATCCAAAATACGACGGCCCAACCTTCAAGTTTCTTCTTGACAATCAACAACTTACGGTTAAGATGTGGTACAAAGTAGTACGGAGTGGTCAAACGAGTTAAGGCAGTGGAAGCGGAAGCTGATAAAGAGGAGCCGGTGGGAAACCGACCCAAAAGCACGACAAACAGCCCGAGCCACCCGAGTTTGACCAGATTTCGTGGCGCTTTTACCTCCCCGGTTGCTGTGGATGTGGCTGTCAAGAGCATAGGCCTTACACATGTTTCGCGGCAATCACCCAACTCGCGTCGACGAAAAGGGACGGTTGAAGATCCCCGCCGAGTTCAAGCGGGTGATCGACGAAAAGTACAGCCAGCAATTTTACATCACAAGTTTGGATGGGGATGTTGCTCAAGTTTATCCCTTCGAGGAGTGGGAGCGGATCGAGCAGAAGTTGGCCGGGCTCTCCACTTTCAACCCCACCAAGAAAAAGTTTCTGAGCAAGGTCAACTATTGGGGACAGGTCGTCGAGATGGATGGGCAGGGACGGTTGCTTATTCCTCAATTGTTGCGGGAGTCGGCGCACATCAAGGGCGAGGTTGCCGTGAGCGGATATCAGACGTACCTGGAAGTCCGCAATATCGAAGCGTACCAGCAGAAAGTTCGGGAAGAAAAGTTCACGCCTGAAGATGAGAAGACGCTCGACGAACTGGGCATCTAGTGGGCGAGGGTTCAACAGACACCCCTCAGGGGGTTGGGCATGGTGGTGGAAGGGAAACGAGCCATCATGTTCCGGTTCTTTTAAAAGAAGCGATCGACTTTTTAAACGTGCGGCGTGGCGGGACCTATATCGACGCCACGGTGGGCTTGGGCGGGCACAGTTACGAAATCGCAAAACGCCTCGGCGCACCGGGACATTTGATTGGCCTCGATAAGGATCCAGCGGCGCTGAGCTTTTCTCAGGAAAAGCTTGCGCAAGCCAAGTTGGAGAGTAGCGCCGGCGTCTCGCCGGCAACTGCCGACTGGCCTGAGGTAACGCTGTTGCAATGCTCGTTCGCCGAAGTGGGAGAGCGGTTCGGCAGGAATTTTGCCGACGGTATCCTGGCCGACATCGGTGTGAGCAGTTTGCAACTGCAGGATGCGGCGCGCGGATTCAGTTTTCAGGCGGATGGACCGCTCGACATGCGGATGGACCCGCGGTCGGAGCGTACCGCCGAACAAGTGGTAAACCACCTCGACGAGCGCGAGCTTGCCGATGTGATTTACGAATTCGGAGAGGAAAGGAGGTCGCGGAGAATCGCCAGAGCCATTGTCCGGTCGCGGCCGATACGATCTACGGCACATCTTGCCGAGGTAATATCGGCCGCGGCCCGGCCAATGAATCAGGCAGAAAGAAGGATTCATCCCGCGACGCGAACTTTCCAAGCTCTTCGAATCTTCGTAAACCGCGAACTGGACGACCTGAAGGCGCTGCTGAAAGCGGCGCCGCGGATTCTGAAGCCAGGAGGACGCGTGGTGGTGATCAGTTTCCACTCGCTGGAAGATCGCATCGTAAAAGATGCCTTTCGCGAGGGTGGAATTAAGGACAAGTACTTCCGGGTGTTGACCAAAAAACCGGTGACTGCATCTGAAGAAGAGCAAGATCGCAATCCGCGGGCGCGTAGCGCGAAATTGCGGGCAGCGGAAAAAGTTTAGATTCCGGAAAACCTGCCGGAGTCCCCGGCACAGCTGTAATGGCGTGCCGGGAGTTCAGGTTTAGGTGAAACAGGTTCTGATAAAACGCGGACGAAGATCCGCCGATGTAGAAAGGCTTCCGGTTCGAAGCCAGGTTCTGGGTAGGAATTCGAGTTGGAAGGTGCGCGATGTACACAGGAACTTTGATCAGGGATTTGATGGCAGCGGTGGAACGCGCGGAACGAAGCGCTCAACAGAAGCCAATGTCTGAGGCACGCGTGTCTGAAGAAATGGACCTGCGGCGGCTTTTCGATTTACCCAGTTCGCAGCAGACAGAATCCATCTTTGCGGGAGCAGCTTAATGGCAACGGCAGCAGCAATGCGGATGGCAGTTCCGGCAGCGCGGCGAAATACATTTTTCACTGGCACTCCGGAGATTTACTTCGCCAAGGCGATCGACAATTCGCGTTTGGTCAAAGCCGAAGATCCGGGACACAACCGCGAAATGAAACAATTCGGCACCGCGCTGGCTGTCCTGTTTCTGCTAGTGTTCACCTACGCCTGGCAGCATTTTCGCGCAATTGAATATGGATACCAGATTGAATCATCCAAGCGCGAGCTTAGCAATCTGACGGAGATGAACCGCGCACTGCGCCTGGAAGATGCCAGCCTGCGCGACCCCGAACGCATTGATGTGATGGCGCGGCGCATGGGTCTGGTGCCGCCAGAACCGGGCCAGGTGATCCGAATGGATAGCGCGTCGGCGGATTCGAATGCGCCGGTGATGGCGAGTGCCGATCCCCTGACGGTAATGGCGCTGCGATAACAGGCGGTCGCTAAAACGATAAACGATCTGCCTAAGAGTAGGAGCCGCGCTTAGTAGCAAAGGTCGGCGGCAGCGCTCAAGCGGGCACAATGCCAGGTGCTTCCAACCCAAAAAACGGACCTAGATCTCGGTGGTTTAGCCGCCTCAGTGGTGTTCTTGTAGCAGGTATCGCCGCAAGTATTATTTTTATTCTCGTGCCGCAGTTCCTGTTTGCCAGGCGAAATCTTCCGAGTGAAAGCTCCAGGATTCTCAGAATCATTGCAGTACTTTCGGCTGTAGTTGCCGCCTGGTGTTGCACGGTGCTGTACCGTTACTGCCAAGCCCGATCGAAACGACTCACGCATCATGAGATAGCAACGGACCAAGTTTCCACTCGACTGCCCCGCTTCCTAAAGGGTGTCGTGATCTTAATCGCCGGCCCCGCAGCTGCAGTAGTCTTGGTGCTGGGGCCGCTCGTGTTGCTCGGCAGAGGCCACGGGAGTTACTTGCCAATGGGAATTATGTTTATGTTGGCCCCGATCATCGTCCTGTGGATGCACGCCGGACTGCTGCTCCTGCTCGCCGTTACAGCCGCTGAAGTCGCGCTTATTTTTCTGAACTCAGAGAATCGCCGTACCAAGATCGAGGCAGCAGGTGCAATTGGAATCTGCGCAGTGCTTTTTATTTGGGTTAATTTTGGTCACTGAAGTGACAATTGTATATGCGGAGTAATATGTCAAATGGTACCAGTCCTGTAAACGGTGCCCGTCGGCTCTACCTGCTGGGCGGCATGCTTCTGTTATGGTGTGCGGCGATCTGTGGCCGCCTAATCTATCTACAGATTTTTTGTTACGGAAGTTTCGTGAAGCAAGCCGAACACCAGCAACAGCGCGAGATTCCGCTCTCCGCCAAGCGCGGAGTCATCTACGACCGCGCCGGTCACGAGCTGGCAATGTCCGTGCTCGTGGATTCGGCATTCGCTGTTCCGTCCGAAGTGAAAGATCTTCCGACCGCTGTTTCTCTGATTACCCGCATCACTGGCGAAGATCACAATGTTGTTCTGGCCGATTGCCGCAGCCACAAAACCTTCTGTTGGGTGGCGCGAAAAGCAGACGACGAAACTATCGAACGCATCAAGTCACTGAACCTGCAAGGTATCCATTTTCAGAAAGAGCCGAAGCGTTTTTATCCGGCGCGCGATCTTGCGGCGCAGGTCGTGGGAACCGTCGGCATGGAAGATGCGGGCCAGAGCGGCATCGAGCATGAATTTGACGACGAACTGCGCGGCCGAGCCGGGAAAATGTTTATCTCCGTCGACGCCCGTCGCCAATGGTTCTCCGACGTAGAGAAACAGCCGGAGCCCGGCGAAAATGTCGTTCTTACCATTGACAAGAACATTCAATACATCGCCGAGAAAGAATTGGATCAGGCGATTCACGACACTCAGGCGATCGCTGGCACTGTGATCGTGGAGAACCCACATACGGGCGAGATTCTGGCGCTCGCCAACCGACCGACGTTCAATCCAAATCTGCGCAAGCAAATCACGCCCGGCGCGCTGACCAACCGCGCCGTCAGCTACATCTACGAGCCAGGATCGACCTTCAAATTGGTAACAATTTCCGCCGCGCTGGAAGAGAAGCTAACCAACCCGGACGAAATCTTCGACTGCCAGATGGGATCCATCGTCTACAACGGCATGCGTATTCGCGACTCCAGGCCGCATGGCTTGCTGCCGGTGTGGGGCGTATTAGCAGAATCGAGCGATGTGGGAGCGATCAAGATTGCGCTGCGCCTCGGCGAAGACCGCTTCTACAAGTACATTCGCGCCTACGGCTTCGGGCAGCAGACTGGAATCGAATTACCCGGCGAAACTCGCGGCCTGACCAAGCCGGTCAGCCGCTGGTCGAAAGTTTCCATCGCGGCGATTTCCATGGGACAGGAAATCGGCATCTCGGCCGTCCAGCTCTCGGCGTTGATCTCCACATTCGCCAACGACGGCGTTTGGATCGCGCCGCGCATCGTCGCCGGAACCCTGGATCCGCAAACCGCACCAGGAAAAAACTCACCACAGACCGTGGCATTCCATCCCGGAACCTCGCGGCGCGTAATTTCCAGTTTCACCGCGGCCGAGATGCGGTCGATGATGCAAAAAGTAGTGCTCGAAGGCACCGGCCGCAAGGCAATTCTAGAGGGCTACGGTTCGGCGGGAAAGACCGGCACGGCGCAGAAGGTAGATCCCGCAACAGGCGCTTATTCGAAGACCAAGTATGTTGGCTCGTTCGCGGGATTCGCACCCGTAAACAATCCGCAGATTGTAGTAGCTGTGATTCTGGATTCCGCTGTAGGTCTGCACCAGGGCGGCCAGGTTTCAGCTCCGGTGTTCCGCCGCGTGACCCAGCAGGTGCTCGAGTATCTGCACACCCCACACGACTTGCCCCTGGCGCCCAATCATCAGTTGCTACTGGCGCAGGCGAAGACCAAGGAAAAAGACTTGGAAGAAGGAACCCCGGACCATCCCGGCGAGCCGCTTGAGACGGCGGATATAAATGGGTCGACTTCGGAGCTGTCAGCCAGCAAGCCAAATGTGGCGCGGGCGCCCTCGCCCGCGACTGCCGACGCCGATGGACAAGTCGTTCAGGCCGCAATGCGGCAGAATGAACCGGCTCCCGCCGCTACCGATCAACTTGTTCCGGCGAATGCAGTATCCGCTAATGATCCCGAAGCAGCCACCAAAACTCCAACCACTGGTACCGTGGTCCTGGACATTGAGCAGGGCGGAATCGAAGTCCCATCTTTCGTGGGAAAAACCGTCCGCGGTGCCGTGGAATCTGCTCAGGACGCAGGTCTCGAACTGGAAGCCGTAGGCAGTGGCGTGGCCCGCGAGCAGTCTCCACCCGCCGGCACGCACGTGGCTGCCGGAGCCCACATCACCGTCCAGTTCGGAAGATAGATCGTATGGTTTACCCTGTGTTCTCCGTGTCCTCTGTGGTTAATCCTTCCGTTTGACCCGCCGAAAAACCACGTGATACGGTAATCAGTCAGCTTTTCCTCGGATAGTCCGTGTACCTTGAGGTTCCATTGTCTTCTGTTGAATCTATGCCAGCCAACCCGGCTCCCGCCGTCCGCAAGACCGCGCTGAATGCGGTCCATCGCCAGATGGGCGCAAAAATGGTCGACTTCAACGGCTGGGACATGCCTGTCGAATATCCTGCGTCAATCGGCTGCGGAATCATCAGCGAGCACATGGCGGTGCGCACTGGAGTCGGGATTTTCGACGTCAGCCACATGGGCGACATCCGCCTTGCCGGGCCGCAGGCGCTGGCCGCGGTGCAGCACATTTCCATGAATGATGCTTCGCGGCTAGCGGTTGGCCAGGCGCAGTATTCGGCTTTACTTTATCCGCAAGGGACATTCGTGGATGATGTAATCGTCCACCGCCTCGGCGACGACGAATATTTTCTGGTAATTAACGCCGGCACGCGCGAAAAAGATTTCAACTGGGTGCGCGGCAACACTCGGCAGTTCGATTGTGCCGTGGAAAATCTTTCAGACGACTTCACGCAGATCGCGATTCAGGGGCCGAAAGCCGTGGACGTTCTGCAAAAGCTGACCGATGCGGATTTGAGTGCAGTAAAGTTTTACTGGGTTACGCGGGGCACGGTTTGCGGCCTCAAGAATATTCTGATTGCCCGCACAGGATACACAGCCGAAGATGGTTTCGAAATTTATATCCCTGCGGATGAGGCTACCAGCGCGCGAGTGTGGAATGAGATTCTAAGCGCAGGCAAGGAATTCAGCATCGTACCTTGCGGATTAGGCGCGCGCAACACGCTTCGCCTCGAAGGCAAACTCCCCCTCTACGGTCATGAGATTTCCGATACGATTAACGTTTGGGAAGCCGGCCTCGATCGCTTCTCCAAAATGGAGAAACCCGAGTTCCTTGGCCGCGACGCGCTGGAGAAAGCGAAGACAGAAGGCCTGAAGCGCACGCTGGTCGGCTTGGAGATGAGCGAGCGAGGCATCGCGCGTGACGGATATAAAGTGCTGAATAGTGACGGCAACAGGCGCGAGATTGGCTACGTTACCAGCGGATCTCCCGCGCCATTTCTGAAGAAGAACATCGCGCTGGCGTACGTGCCACCTGAATTCGCAGCGGTAGGCACGCCGGTGAAAGTTGAGATTCGCGGGCAGGGCGTGGGGGCGCAGGTTGTCCCAACGCCGTTTTATAAGCGACCGAAAAAGGTTTAACCTACGAAGCGCACTCAGTTACACGAAGGGGAACTGGCAGCCATCATGGCATATCCATCAGATCGCAAATACACGAAACAGCACGAATGGATTCAGGTGAATGGAAGCACGGGTTCGGTCGGAATCACCGATCACGCGCAGGAAGAGTTGGGCGATATCGTCTTCGTCGAGTTGCCCAAAGTAGGCGCAGAAGTCACGTCGGGTAAGACGTTTGGTTCCGTTGAATCCGTGAAAGCAGTGTCGGATTTGTACTCTCCCGCGTCCGGCACGGTAACGCAGACAAACGAGAATCTTGCCACCTCTCCCGAGAATGTTAATAAAGACCCTCACGGTTCCTGGATGATGAAGATCACGCTGAAAAATCCCGGAGAACTGGACGCGCTGCTCTCGGCCGCGGATTATGAGAAGTTCGTGGCCGAAGAAGGTGGACATTGAGTCATTGCCGATTTCCAATTTCCAATTGCCGAATAAAGCATGCGCCCGACAGCGAATGAGGACCAATAGGGGTTCAATCGAAAATTGGAAATTGGAAATCGGCAATGACTCCGGACTGCCGCGTTCCACAATCGAATTGACCTTGAGTCTCATCTAACAGACTTCCTATGCGCTATTTACCGAAATCTCCTGCCGACCGCGAGGCCATGTTGAAGGCGATCGGCCTGCGCTCGGTCGACGAATTGTTCGCGCCGATTCCAGCGGAATACCGCCTGAACCGTGATCTCAAAGTTCCGCGGCAAATGGCGGAATCGGAAATCGTCGATTATTTCCGCCAGCGCTCAAAAGAAAACGGCGAAGGCTACACCAGCTTTCTGGGTGCCGGCGCCTACGCCCATTACCGGCCCGTCGTTATCGACTCGCTGATCTCGCGCGGCGAGTTTCTTACCGCCTATACGCCCTATCAAGCGGAGATTTCCCAGGGAACTCTGCAATCGATTTTCGAATTTCAGACCATGATTTGCGAACTCACCGGCATGGAAGTTGCCAACGCTTCCATGTATGACGGTTCAACCGCCGCCGCCGAAGCTGTCATGATGGCCGTTCGTCTTACCGGCAGGCGTTCAGTCGTAGTCGCGCGAAGTTTGCATCCCGAGTATCGTGAGGTGCTTGCCACTTACGCGACCCATCAGGGGATGCCGCTATCGGTGGCAAGTTTCGGCGATGACGGGCGCCTAAATCTCGAGGAGTTGCAGAAATCGATTTCGTCCGACACGGCTTGCGTCCTGATTCAATCGCCGAATTTCTTCGGCACCATCGAAGATTTGGCGGCCATCGCCGAGATCGCGCATAAGAACGGCGCAATGCTTGTAGTCTCGATTGCTGAAGCAGTTTCTTTGGGAATTGTGGAGCCGCCGCGCCAAGCGGACATCATCGCTATGGAAGCGCAATCGTTCGGCGTGCCACTCGGATTCGGTGGACCTTATTGCGGTGTGATTGCCACGCGTGAAAAGTTTGTTCGGCAAATGCCGGGACGTCTAGTTGGTCAGACGGTCGACAAGCATGGCCGGCGCGGATTCGTCCTCACTCTCGCGACCCGCGAACAGCACATCCGGCGGGAAAAAGCTACGTCGAATATTTGCACCAATCAGGCCCTGGTCGCCCTCATGGTCAACATCTTCATGACGGTCTACGGAAAAGTTGGATTGAAAGAACTGGCCAAGCAGAATCTGGCTAAGACGGCCTATGCGGCTGCGCAGTTCGCGAAGCATGGCAAGATTCTGTTTAGCGGCTCTCCGCGCTTCAACGAATTCGTCGTCGAGACCAACGAAGACCCGTATTCCGTGAACGCACGATTGCTTAAAAGCAAGGTCGTCGGCGGCTTGCCGCTGAAAAGGTTTTATCCCGAACTGGGCAATGCGACGCTCTGGTGCTGCACGGAACTGACTACGCGTAAAGCTATCGATACTGCGGTGGATGTTTCTTCGAATCGCGAAGGCGTGCGCCCCGACAAAGAGGAAGTCACGGTGGAAGAGGTGGCGCGATGAAGAACAGGATCCGCAAAGCCGCTCAGCATGTTACTCAGAACGAAGGCCTGATCTTCGAGAAATCGTCGGCGGGCAAGGCCGCATGGAAGTTGCCCCCGCTGGATGTCCCCGAGGTGGATGTGTCAAAGCTCCTCGGTTCGGCGGAAAGAAAAGACCTCGGCAACATGCCCGAGGTGAGTGAGATTGAAATCATTCGCCACTTCACCCGGCTTTCGACATGGAATTACGCCATCGATCTCGGAATGTATCCTCTGGGATCGTGCACCATGAAGTACAACCCACGGGTGAACGAGGCCGTAGCCCGGGTGGAGGGAATTGCGAACGGGCATCCCTACCAGCCCGAGAATATTTCCCAAGGCGCGCTGCAAATTTTTAAGACTTTGAGCGAGTGCCTCATCGACATCACCGGTATGGACGCGATCACACTTCAGCCCGCAGCCGGAGCGCATGGCGAGATGACCGGCCTGCTCATGGTGCGCGCCTACCACTATTCCCAGGGTCACCCGCGCAAGAAAGTTCTCATACCAGATTCCGCGCATGGAACCAATCCCGCCACGGCCGCCATGGTCGATTATTCGGTCGAGAACCTGAAATCGGACTCACGCGGCATGGTGGACATCGCCGCGTTGGAAGCGCAGATGAATGAAGATGTGGCTGCGCTCATGCTCACGAATCCGAACACATTGGGCGTCTTCGAGCAACAGATTCACAAAATAGCCGACATTCTTCACGCCAAAGGCGGCCTACTTTACATGGATGGCGCAAACATGAACGCGCTGGTCGGCAAAGTGCGTCCCGGCGATTTCGGTGTCGACGTGATGCACCTCAACCTGCACAAGACTTTCTCTACTCCTCACGGCGGAGGCGGCCCTGGATCGGGGCCGGTCGCAATCAAAAAGAAGCTCGAGCCATTTTTGCCGACTCCGGTGTTGATCGCCAAGTCTGACGGTACCCTCGGTTTTGAATATAACCGTCCACAGTCTGTTGGGCGGGTGCGGGCGTTTTACGGAAACTTTGGAATGTTCGTCCGAGCCCTGGCCTACATTCAGGCCAACGGTCCCGATGGCTTACGGCAAACCACGGAAGATGCGGTGCTGAACGCCAACTATATTCGCAAAGGCCTCGAAGGAACTTACGATCTGCCGTATTCCACTCCCACCATGCATGAAGTTGTTTTCAGCGATAAGCTGCAGGCGAAAAAAGGCGTTCGTACCATGGACATCGCCAAGCGCCTGATCGATTACGGTTTCCATCCCTATACAACGGCGTTTCCGCTGATCGTGCCGGGAGCGCTGATGATCGAGCCCACCGAAAGCGAGTCAGTCGAAGAGATGGATTTATTCATCGACGCCATGAAATCGATTGCGGAAGAAGTGGAAGAAAATCCGCAGACGGTGCTCGACGCGCCGCATTCCACACGAGTTTCGCGGCTTGACGAGACGACTGCCGCGCGAAAGCCCGTGCTGCGCTGGAAGCCGGCCTAATTGTTGATTGACGATTGCTGATTGAAAATCAAGGTGTCTTGGATTTCCAATCAACAATCAGCAATCAAAAATCAACAATCAACAATCCGCTTTCTCGCCCCCTCACTTCGCGGTAATGTCCACCGACGCCCGCGTCGTCTCCCAGTCAATCTGCATGGTGCAGCCGCTACCCGACTTTACGTAGGAAATCGTGAAATCTTCCACTGGCGACGGCAGTTTGCTCACCTTCATCGGCACGCGCGCTAATTCATCGCTCTCATACTTATAGGGAATACCCCACTCGCCGGTCTTCTTGTTGATGATCAGCTTCCACTGATCAGCGTTGGGCACGGTGAAGATCGTGTAACTGCCAGCGGGAACATTCTTGCCGCCAACCTCTACATCCGTGCTGGGGACAAACGTTGTGGCCTCGTTCGCACCGGTTCGCCAGACTTGGCCGAAAGGTACAAGCTCGCCATAAATCTTTCGTCCTCTCATGCGCGGGCTGGAGTAATCCGTCTTGATGCTTTTTCCTCCGCCCAGATCGCACGTAGCTGAGGCCGCTGGGCTGGGCTTGGCTTTGCCTCCACCCATCTGCGCCATCGCCACGGTCGTGAACGCGATGGCTAATAGTGCTGAGACGACAATTCGTTTTCGCATGGTTTCTCCTGTGAATTATTTCGTTGTGGCCCAGACATTAGACGCGGGACAAGCAACAACGTCAGCAGCGCTGCGATTATGACGCATTCCCGCCGGCAGTTACAATCGTCCCATGCCCGTATTCGATGAAAAGCGCGATGAATTGGAACATTATGAAACTATGATGGGCGTTCCCCGCGGGCGCCTCGCGGTCACCATGGACACGATCACCGATGCCATGGCGCTCGTCGGTCAACACGGAGTCTACTGCCAAAGCCAGCGCTGGCCGGGAAAACCAGTCATGGATATTCAGATCATCATGAAGAGCCTGACCGACGCCAAAGAGCTAATACAAAGTGTAATGGAAGAGTTGAAGGGCAAAATCGATAAGTGATTTTGCCTTCTGCCAGAGTAGTTAGAGAAATAGCTTTATTTCCCCGTCCGAATTCGCATGCCGTAGAACGAACGGTATACGAAGAAGAACGACACAGCGAAGAATGCCAACGCCAATACGTTGGTGACAGTCGCACCTTGATCGTGCGTAAGGGTGACCGCCAGTTCCACTGCCAATAATCCAAACAGCGTGGTGAACTTGATCACCGGATTCAGGGCCACTGACGAAGTATCCTTGAACGGATCGCCGACTGTGTCGCCGATGACGGTCGCATCGTGCAGCGGAGTTCCTTTCTGCTTCATTTCGACTTCCACAATCTTCTTGGCGTTATCCCAGGCCGCTCCCGCGTTGGCCATAAAGATCGCCTGGTACAGGCCGAAAATCGCGATCGAGATCAGGTAGCCGACAAAGAAAAACGGCTCCACAAAAGCGAATGCGAGTGTGCCGAAGAATACGGCGATGAAGATGTTCAACATGCCCTTCTGCGCATACTTTGTGCAGATGGCGACCACCGCCTTGCTGTCGGCGACGGAAGCCTTCTCCACGCCTTCCAATTTGATGTTGGCTTTAATGTATTCGACCGCCCGGTACGCACCAGTAGTCACCGCCTGCGTAGATGCGCCCGTAAACCAATAAATCATCGCGCCGCCGGTGATCAGTCCGAGAAAGAACGGAGCGTGCAGCAGCGAAAGTTTATCCACATCGGCGGTCAGGCCGCTGGTGAGCGCCATAATGATCGAGAAAATCATGGTGGTCGCGCCCACTACCGCAGTTCCGATCAGCACCGGCTTCGCCGTGGCTTTGAACGTGTTGCCCGCGCCGTCATTGGCTTCGAGCAAGTGTTTGGCGCGGTCGAAGTTGACCGACATGTTGAAATCTTTTCTCACTTCGGCCTCAACGTTCGGAACCTGCTCGATCAGAGAAAGTTCGTAGACCGATTGCGCGTTGTCGGTGACGGGACCATAAGAATCCACCGCGATGGTGACGGGCCCCATGCCGAGGAATCCGAAGGCAACCAGCCCGAAGGCGAATACCGCCGGCGCCAGCATGGTTGCCGCTGCGGCCAGGCCCATCGTGCTGAAGTAATAGCCGATAGCCATCAGCAGCACCATCGACAAGCCGAGGTAGTAGCCGGAAAAGTTTCCGGCGACGAACCCCGATAGAATCCCAAGCGAAGCCCCGCCTTCTTCCGCCGATGTAACTACTTCTTTCACGTGGCGCGATTCCGTCGAGGTGAACGATTTCACCAACTCCGGAATCAGCGCTCCCGCCAGCGTTCCGCAGGAAATAATCACGGCTAATTTCCACCATTGAGAAACATCGCCACCGAGTTCGGGAATGATGAAGTACGAAACCAGGAAGGTCAGAGCAATAGAGACGATCGAAGTAAGCCAGACCAGCGAGGTAAGCGGAGTTTCAAAATTCATTTCGTCCGCGTTACCGAATCGGCCCTTGGCAATGATCGCGTTCAGGAAGTACGACAGCGAGCTGGACACCAGCATCATGACGCGCATCACGAAGATCCACACCAACAATTGCACCTGCACCGTGGGATTCTTCACGCCGAGCAGAATGAAAGTGATCAAAGCGACGCCAGTTACGCCGTAAGTTTCAAAGCCATCGGCGGAAGGCCCAACGGAATCGCCGGCATTGTCGCCCGTGCAATCCGCGATGACACCGGGGTTGCGGGCATCGTCTTCTTTGATTTTGAAGACGATCTTCATCAAGTCGGAGCCGATGTCAGCAATCTTGGTAAAAATGCCGCCGGCAATACGCAGCGCGGCCGCGCCCAAAGACTCGCCGATGGCGAATCCGATGAAGCACGGGCCGGCGTAATCTCCGGGAATGAACAGAAGGATGATCAGCATGATCAGCAACTCCACACTGATCAACATCATGCCAATGCTCATCCCAGCTTCCAGCGGAATCTGGTAAACGGGAAATGGCTTTCCGGGCAGGGATGCGAAAGCAGTCCGCGAGTTGGCGAACGTGTTCACGCGGATGCCGAACCATGCCACGCCGTAGCTGCCCGCAATACCAACCAGACTGAAAGCCAGAATGATGGCGACGCGAGCGGCTTCCATGTGCTCGAGCAGGCCAAAATAAAGCAGGATGACGACCGCAATAAAAGCCCACAACAACAGAATGAACTTGCCTTGGGTTACCAGGTACGTCTTGCAGGTCTCGTAAATCAGTTCCGAGATCTCGCGCATGGCGCGATGCACCGGCAGGTTCTTTAGCCGCATATAGATGACCATGCCAAAGCCAAGCCCGAAAAAGCAGAACAGAATGCCGATCAGAAGCAGGTTGTGGCCGTTGATAGCGCCATTCAGGAAGCTCACCGAAGAAAGATCGGGCAGCTTCAGCGAAGCTTCTCCGCCATTGGCCGTTTCATTCGCAGGTTGAGCTAGCGCCGAGCCAGCGCTCACAGCGATCAGCGAGACCACGGCAAAAAATGTTTTTAGAAAGCCAGATAGCACGCGGCGTGCTTGGAACGCAGCATTGGCGAGCCAGGTGCGCATAATGAGTCCTCCACAATGGGTCGGTTTTTAGGAATTTATAAACGTGTCAAGGCACTGCCTTCCGGCGAAACCTTCCCCTCCGGGCACGCCCTGTGCAACTTCGGAGACCATCGCCGGAGTTCCGAACACGCTTCCACCGCAAACTTACAACGGAGTGTTGGAGCTTGGCCGCGTCGGATTCTGCCTCCGTGCCGCCTGGAACCACTGGAACTCTGCTCCAAACGTACGAGTGCAAAACGGGCATTTATAACATGTTGGGGGGATAGGGTCAATGACACCAGCGGGGAGGGTAGTGTCTGAAATGTGACGCACTTTTCAGCCACTACCAGCGAGGAGTTACCGAAGGGGCGGCATGGACCAACTCCTCGGCGAGCTTACCTTGTTTGTTTATTTCAGGTGCTCCACCAGAAACAAATCGGATAAGCTGCGGGTATAGCCGAAGACATAGTGCTGCTCATCGGTGCTCAGCAAAGGGCAGGAGGATGCCACTACTCCAGCAGTATCCACGGGGCTGAACGATCTCCAGGGGGTGCGGGTTCCGGTCTTGATGTCCAAACGAAATGTCGGGCACGCGGTTTCGCCGCGGTTTCCGATCAGCAGAATTTGATCGTCATTTTCCCAGTGCAATGGCAGATCACCCGGCCCCGAGCCGGGAATCAATTGCGGCTGACTTCCCTCCAAAGGCAGCAGATAAAGGCCGTCACTGCCGATAGGGACGATGAATTTGCCGTCCGGGGAGAGCGCTGCGCCACGTAAACGAAAACCTTCCGGAGTGATGGCGCGGGGCTGACCACCATCCAGATTCATGATAAAGAGCCGGGAGCCGTGGCCCTCCTCGTGTCCCTCGAAAACCAGTCGCTTGGAATCGGGCAAGAACCTGCCGTCGCGAGGAATAATATTTCCCGTCGGCAGCGCGCGTTGTTGACCTACCCCAGTTGGCAGCAGTACGAAATCGGGCGGCGACATGTTCTGCCTTTGCACCAGCGCCCATTTGCCATCGGGCGAAAGCGCGCGCGAACTACCTTCGCCCAGCCGGACCGCGGAGGTGCCATTGGTCTCGCGAACAAATACTGCGTAATCTCCGCCCCCGGCTTCCCCGGCCTCGGTAAACAGGAGAACCTTACCGTCCTCGGAAAGCGACGAAGGCACGGTCCAATCTTGCCAACTGAGATCGCGATCTTTGGTTTCGCCCGGAACCAGGCCAACTGCGCCCGCACGCAAGGCGTCGCGCGAGATAAGGGCGCGTCCGCCAACGCCTGTGTCGTGCAAAGTAAGGGTTCCGGGAGCGGTAAGCAATTCACGGGTTTTCCCGGAGAGCGTAACGCCACGCAAAGAGCGGCTGAATCCCGTGGCCGTAGCGGTGAACCAAACTTCGTCGCCGGAAGGGCTCCAGGCCAAACCGATAGCACTGGCCCAGCGTTCCGTCAGATCAGACTTCTTGCCGTTCAAATCAACAGCGCTAACCACTCCACCGTCGTCACCCAAAAGTGGATGGTCGATGAAGGCGATGCGGTCGCCCCGAGGAGAGAAGCGCGGATCGCTGACCCAGCCGGTTGTCTCATACAAAACCTTTCCGATGGGATATTCGAGACGGTCCTTCCCCCCCGCTGAGTGAACTACTGCGAGAGCAGTGCCGTCCGGAGTCCACGAGGCAGCCTCGACATTGTCCAGCAGATCGCGCGGAGCATCCGCGCCAACCGAGAGTTGCGCCAGTGTTCCTACATAAGTAAACGCATTGTCCGCGACCCGGAACCGGCGCAGCACGGCCATTTGTCCGGCCGAGGAAACGGCCAGCACTTCGGTTTGCGGAAGTCCAAGGTCGCGGGATTCAGTGGAGTTCGGCGAACTAATATAGACCGACTGCGGATTGCCTTCCCACGAGGCGCTGTAAATGGCGGAGCGCGGATCCGGAGCAAAGCGTGCGGCAGTGAGAGCTCCGCGGCGGAACGTAAGTTCATGAAAAGTGGGTACCGGTCCAGAGGCGGTTCTGGTGCCAATCAATAATCCTGCCACAGCTCCGGCGATCAGCATGACGATAGCTGTGCCGGCCAGCAAAGGGATACGGGTTCGGACCGCAGGAGTCTTGACGCTCGGCTGTGCCGGGGCTGACGCCGGCGATGCATCGGCGCCTTTCGCAGCGGCCATTTGCCGCGAGGATGGATGCCAGTCCCGTTGCAGTCGCTTAAGATCGGCGCGCATTTCTGCTGCGCTCTGGTAGCGCAGGTCGCGATCCTTTTCTAACGCCTTGTTAATGATGCGTTCCAGTTCCGGCGGGAGTTCGGGGTTGAGCTGCACCGGGGCGATCGGAGGCTTATTCAGAATTGCGTTGAAGATTGCGGCGGAGGTATTGCCCTCGAACGGCAAATGGCTGGTGGCCATCTCATAGAGCACCACGCCGAAAGAGAAAAGGTCGGAGCGGGCGTCCAGTTCTTCGCCGAGTGCCTGTTCCGGGCTCATATACGCCACAGTTCCCAGCGCAGAGCCGGGCGAGGTCAACTGTTCGGGACGAACGACCGTAGGTCCAGCAGTAGCTTCCGCTTCAATCTTGTGGTCCCATATTACTTTCGCCAGTCCGAAGTCGAGAATTTTGGCGCGGCCACGCTCGGTTACAAATATGTTCGCCGGCTTGATGTCGCGATGGACAATACCCTTGGAATGGGCAGCATCGAGTGCGTCGGTAATTTCAATTGCCAGACTAAGAAGGAGTCCAATCTCAAGGGGACGGTGAGTAATCCGGTGTTTCAGGGTTAGCCCGTCCAGAAACTCCATTGCGATGAAGGACTGGGCGTTGTGCTTCCCGATCTCATAGATCGTGCAGATGTTGGGATGGTTCAGGGCAGAGGCAGCCCGCGCCTCTCGTCGAAAACGCTCCAGAGCCTGAGAGTCTTCCGCAAGGTCATCGGGTAGAAATTTGAGCGCTACGAAACGGCCCAGCTGAGTGTCTTCCGCCTTATAAACGACACCCATGCCTCCGCCGCCCAATTTCTCTGTAATCCGGTAATGAGAGATGGTTTGGTCGATCACGCGGGAAGTTTTCCGGTCAAAGTATAGTAGGGTCTGCTTGCGTGGAAGTCAAAGACTTGGGGCTTCGGCTAGAGGCTTTCCTTCGTGGTACTTTGTGTCCTTCGTGGTAAAAGCCTTCGACGGATCCATACCGAATCTTAAGTCCAGTAAGTTCGGTCGAGCGACCGGTATTGGATGGCTTCGGAGATATGCTTGGGCTCGATAGAAGCAGTCTCTTCGATGTCAGCGATCGTACGTGCGACTTTCAGGATGCGGTCGTGAGCCCGGGCGCTCAGTCCCTGCTGACTCATGGCACGCTCCAGCAAGCGTTCACAGTCGGCGGAAAGCTCGCAGAAGGTGCGAATGTGGCGGGATGACATCTGCGCGTTGCAATAGATTTTCTCGCGGGACGAAGCGAAGCGTTCCAGTTGTTTCCCCCGGGTGCGGATCACGCGGTCTCGAATTTTCCCGGAACACTCCGGCTCGTTGGTCGAACGCATCTCCTTGTAGTTCACGGCAGGAACGTCGATGTGAATGTCGATGCGATCCATGAGAGGCCCGGAAATTTTCGAGATGTAACGCTGAATCATCGGCGTAGTGCAATTGCACTCACGAGTGCGGTCGTTGCGGAAACCGCAGGGGCAGGGATTCATGGCCGCAACCAGCATGAATCGCGCGGGAAACATCAGCGACATGGCCGCACGGGAAATCGTAACCGTCCCATCTTCGAGGGGCTGGCGTAGCACCTCAAGTACATTGCGTGGAAATTCAGGAAGTTCGTCGAGGAACAGCAGTCCATTATGCGATAGCGAAACCTCCCCGGGCCGAGGTATCGCCCCCCCGCCGATCAAGCCGGCATCGGAAATTGTATGGTGCGGCGAGCGATACGGCCGCTTGCCAACCAGGCCGCTGCCCGGATCGAGCACTCCCGCAACGCTGTGAATTTTGGTGGTTTCGAGCGCCTCTTCAAAAGTGAGCGGAGGCAGGATGGTCGGCATGCGCTTGGCAAGCATGGTTTTTCCCGACCCCGGCGGACCGATCATTAATATGTTGTGGCCTCCGGCACAAGCGATTTCTATGGCACGCTTGGCGGTATGTTGGCCACGCACATCTTTGAAATCAACCAGAAATTCCTGATTTTCACGCAGGAGAGCGTCGCCATCGGCTTTCAGGGGAGCGATCCCGTTTCCTGAGTTCACGAAGTGGATCACATCCAGCAGCGAACGCACTGGATAGACATCCACCCCTCCCACCATCGCGGCCTCGCGGGCGTTTGCCTCAGGAACCACGAGACGGGAGATCTTGCGGCTGCGGGCCTCGAGCGCAATCGGCAGCGTCCCCCGGATGCCACGAACACCGCCGTCGAGCGACAGCTCTCCCACGAAGAGACAGTCGTCGATTTCTTTTCGCGTCAACCCTCCATAGGCCCCCACGATGCCAAGCGCCATCGGCAAATCGAAGCCAGAGCCTTCCTTCTTTATATCCGCGGGAGCGAGGTTGATGGTGATATGGGTGGGAGGAATGTCATACCCGCAATTCTTCAGCGCGGCACGGACCCGGTCGCGGCTCTCTCGGACCGCCGCGTCGGGCAGACCCACGGTGTGGAAGTGGTCCTGGTCAGTCTTAATGCCGGAGCAGTCCACTTCCACCTGAATAATATTGGCGTCAATGCCATACACCGCGGCGCTGAGAGTCTTGTATAGCATCGATTGTGATGGGAAACTTATAGAGCCAGAATCGGCACACGAAGGCCTGATCCGGGAATATCTACGGTATGCGCCTCAGCCCTCGCAGCGCAGTGATAGATGTCACAGCCGCGGCCTGTGGATCGTTAGTAACCAACATTGTGCAATGGCCTGATGATTCTTCCTTCTCGGTCGGTATAATTTACGATGGTTTGATCGATCGATAATTTGATCGATCGATAATTTGCTCGCTCGGTAACCTGACCCCCTAATGACGCAGTCCTCTTCCGGCAGTTCTCAACGTTCCCGCCCTCCGCGCAATCTGGAGCGCGAGGAATCTCAGCTTTGGCGTTGGATCTTACTTTTCATGGTGCTCTTGGCCGCTGGCTTTGCCGCGCTGGCCTGGGAGCGGCTCGAAGCCCTGCCTTACCACCTAGGTGCGATGGCGGTGGGCGTACTGGTTCTGTCGGTGCTTCTGGCCGTCTATGCCTACGGCCGGCGCAAGGAGGTCGGCGAACTCAAGATTTTGCTGGAGGATTTGCAGCAACATGTAGGAGCGGCTCCCTCGGAAGAGCAACTCGATCAACTGAACGAAATGATTGCGCGTTCCCAGCGCAACTTCAAAGAGTTGATCGACTCGATCGATGATGCAGCTTGCGCCGTGTCGCTCGACGGCACTTTGCGTACCGTCAACAAACGTGTCAGTCAGCTTGTGGAACTTCCTTATACCGCAATCGTAGGACAGAAATTCTTTGATTTTATCGAAGAGCCAACGCGCGCCAGCATGGAAGCTGAACTCGTACGCTTTCTGGATAGGAGGCACTGGGCGGGCACGGTACGGTTGCGGTTCAAGAATAATTCCCGGCACTTCTATTTCGATTGCGTCCTGAACGCAATCATGAAAAGCGGCGAAGTCGCGGGCGTGAGCGTGCTCGGGCGCGACGTCACCGAGCAACACGAGAAGGAGCTGCGCTTCACGCAACTTTTCGAGACGCTGCAGGAAGGCGCATATTTCAGTACGCCGGAAGGCAAGCTGCTGGATGCCAATCCGGCACTGGTCAGCATTTTGGGCTATGCCACAAAGGCAGAACTTCTTGCTCTCGAGCCTCCGCAGCTGAACTTGGATCCGCAACAGCCGGCGGTGCTTGGCCGGGCCCTCGATGATCGGGGCGGAGTGCGCGCCAGAGAGATCACGCTCCGCAAGAAGGACAGAAGCGCTGCCGTATTTCTTGAATCTTCTCGTGCAGTATGGGATGACGCCGGCAAGTTGATTCGTTATCAGGGCACATTGGTGGACGTCACCGAGCGGCGCAAACTGGAGCGCCAGGTGGCGCGCCAGGAAGAATTCAGCCGCCGTCTTTTGGAGAGTTTTCCCGATCTTATTCTGGTAGTCGATCTGGAGGAGCGTTATACCTTCGTGAGTTCACGAGTCCGTGAGTTGCTCGAGTGCCCGTCCGAAGAATTGTTGGGCAAAGAGATTTCTGAGACTCAGCGTCACTCTCCCGAACTATTGGAGCTTTACCGTGACGTGCTTGCCGGCAGCAAAGGATTTGGATCAGCTGAATATGGGGCACGCCGCAGCGACGGCAGCGGGCGCACGATGCGCGCCTCGGCCAGCCAGTTTTTCGACGCCGATTCCAAAGTTGCCGGCGTCATCATTTCCGTCCGCGACATTACCCGGGAAAAGAAGTTCGAGCAACAGGTGGTGCAGAGTGAACGCCTGGCCGCCATGGGGGCTATGATTGGCGGCGTTGCCCACGAGTTGAATAATCCGCTCACCAGCATTCTCGGCGTAAGCGAACTTCTGCAGGATAGCCAGACCACGGACGCGGCCCGGAAGCAGATTGCGATATTGCAGCAGCAAGCGCGCCGCGCGGCCGAAATTGTTCACAACCTCACCTACTTTGCTACTCCGCCCACACCGGGCAAGACGCGTGTCAACCTGGGGGAAATTGTCGAACGCACCCTTAACCTCCACTCCTATTCGCTGCGAAAAAACAACATCACCGTAGACTTCGTGCGCGAGCCCGGGCTGCCTTACGTTCAGGGCGATCCCCACCAGTTGATGCAGATCTTCTTAAACTTGATTTTGAACGCGGAACAGGCCATCCGCGAAACCCGCGACCGCGGCACGTTGCGCATCCGCCTGGGAACTACGGGAAATTCAGTATGGGCCAGCTTCTTGGATGATGGTCCCGGAATTCCCGCGGAAATTCTCACCAGCATCTTCGATCCATTCTATACGACGAAGCGGCCGGGACGGGGAACGGGTCTGGGTCTGAGCATCTGCAAATCCGTAATGAAAGAGCACAACGGAACGGTTGAGGCCGCAAACGCTCCCGGAGGCGGCGCAGCATTTACGGTCTCCCTGCCGGCCGCTTCTTCTCTAAACCCCGTCGACCCTGCCTAGTCAGGTTCTTTAGTCTGAACCTGAGCGGCTAGTTTCTTTCCACTGCCATGGCAACGGCATTGCCTCCGCCCAGACAGAGCGCGGCGATTCCACGCTTCGCATTCCGTCGTGCCATCTCATAAATCAAAGTAACCAGCACTCGCGCGCCGCTGGCTCCAATGGGATGGCCAATGGCCACAGCTCCGCCATTCACATTCACCTTGTTGAGATCGAGTCCAAGTTCGCGTGTAACCCCCAGTGCCTGCACTGAGAATGCTTCGTTGAGTTCGTAGAGGTCAACGTCTCCGTTTTTCCATCCCGTCTTTTCCCAGATTTTTCGCACCGCATCGACGGGAGCCATCATCACCCATTTGGGTTCGACTCCGCTGGTGGCCTGCGCCACGATCCGTACGATCGGTTGAACGCCGAGCTCCTTCGCCCGCGTCGCACTCGTCACGACGACCGCCGCGGCCCCGTCATTGACTCCCGGCGCGTTGCCCGCGGTTACCGTTCCATCTTTCTTGAATGCGGGCTTTAGAGCGCGGAGTGCTTCGATGGTCGTATCCTCGCGCGGCGATTCATCTCGCTCAAACAGTATCGACGCTTCGCCCTTCTTCTTCGCCGGAATCTCTACCGGCACGATCTGCGATTTGAATCGGCACTCTTTCCATGCGGCAATCGCTTTGCGATGCGAGTTGACCGCGAACTCATCTTGTTCTTCCCGAGTGATGCCATATTTTTCGGCGACGTTCTCACCGGTCATGCCCATGTGATAGTCGTTGTAAATATCCCACAGTCCATCATGCACCATCGAATCGATCACTTTGCCATTGCCCAGCCGGTATCCTTTGCGAGCTTGCGGCAGCAGGTAAGGAGCGTTCGTCATCGACTCCATGCCGCCCGCGACGACGATGGAACTGTTTCCCGTTTGCACCGCTTGCGCAGCGAGAGCCACTGCTTTCAGTCCAGAGCCGCAAACTTTGTTGATTGTCATGGCACCTGTCGTGGGAGACAATCCAGCAAAGATCGCCGCCTGCCGGGCGGGATTTTGTCCCAGTCCTGCAGGGAGAACATTGCCCATGATGCATTCATCAATTTGATCGGAGTTCAATCCAGCCCGCTTCACCGCCTCGCGCACTACCACGGCACCCAGCTGTGTCGCGCTCAAATCACTCAGGCTTCCCTGGAATTTTCCTACCGCCGTTCGACAACCGGAAATGATGACAACATCGTCGAAACCCGCCATAGATCATGCTCCCGCGAAGATTCGCAACTTCATTATAGATGCAGCAGAACACAGAAACGATCAACTTCTGCGTGATTGTCTAAGCGATGCTCGCTTATCGCCCCACGAAGAATCTGCAGATGACGCGAAGAGCGTCCGACGGCTTCTGGCCGCGCGCGAGTCGCATATCAGGCAGATTTAATTGCTGCGCCGGACGAGATTTTGTCGCTCACGCTCTCTACTCTGTGACTTTGGTACAGCATCAATCGCCACATTACGTTCATTTTTTTCTTGACTTCATTTTTCATTAACTGAATACTTCATTTAGTTGCAACAAAACATCGTTGCAAATTTTTCCATGAAAATGGAAGGGAGAATAGAACCAATGGCAACCAAGAAAAAGGCAAAGAAGAAAAAGAAGCATTAAGCAGTCAGTATGAAGTCAAAGGGGGACGCCAAAAGCGTCCCCTAAGTTTTTGTCCCAAAGTTCTCAGCGACGCCGCAAATCAATCAAGTGCCTTCGCGGCCGTCTTTCCAGTGTTCAAGCTGACGCTTGGTGCACGCTTTTCCCGTGCCGGACAGAGCCCGCGAAAGGCGCAGAAGTTGCAGTAGAAATCCGGCTTCGGTTTGAAGTTTCCATCCGCGATGCCGCGCACCACGGCGAGCACCCGCTCTCGAGCCTGTTCCAATTGAAACTCTGTACGCTTAGAAATGATAGGAATGTTTCCCTCGAGATTATGAAACACTAATTCGCTTACGCGGTATCCCCACCTCTGCTCGGCGGCCATGGCGTAAATGGAAAGCTGCAGGCTCTCGTCGGCATCCTCCTGCGACCGTGCCTTGCCGGTTTTGTAGTCGACGATCACCACGCTGCCGTCGGGCGCACGATCCATTCGATCAATCCGTCCCGTAAGCTTGGTACCGGTGATTTCCACGTCGAACCATTCTTCCGTATGTAAAACCTCGGGCGGTATCGCCGAACGTGATCCGGCGAGAAACTCTTGTAGTTGTTCCAGGCCCTGTTCCAGGTATAGGTCGCGCTGATAGTTATCCCGAATTCCAGTCGAGAGCAGATCGTCACTAAACTGCTGCAGTAACTCGTCGTCCGGCTTGGCCCTCTTCAGACGAACGGAGTCATAGTAGGTGCGCAACACCCGGTGCATCGCGGCCCCGTACTGCACCGCCACGTGGAGTTGCCGTGAGAGCTTCCATTCCCGCTCGAATTTGAACTGCAAAGGACAAGTCTCATAGGTTTCGATGGCGCTGGCGCTCAGTCGCGCGTCCAGTCCATCAATCGCCGGTAATTCCAGCCATGCGGGCAAGCGGGAGCCTTCAGTATGAGCGGGGTCCGCTGCCGCGGCGATCTCAATCAACTCGGGTTGCGAAGGCATCGCGGCTCGCGCTCTGAGCCATCGTTGCAATCCCGCATTGCCGATGAGTTCGCGCAAGAAGCCCGCCGGTGTTTTGTCGCGTCCGATCCCCTGCTTGCCATACATGTGCAGTGAATCCCGGGCACGGGTCATCGCGACATAAAAGAGCCGCCGCTCTTCCTGATCGTGCAGCGTCTTGTCATCGCCTCCCACGGCCGAATCCGGATCGCGCAACTCTCGCGGAAACTCCACCAGACTTTCCCGGTAACTGGCGGGAAAAGACGGGCTGGTGGCGCGCAGGATGAAAACGTGAGAGAACTCCAGGCCTTTCGCGCCATGTGCTGTCATCAGGCGCACGGCATCCTCACTTTCATTCGACGCTAAGGGAATAGTCCCGCAGGCTTCGCGAAAATAACCCAGATACTCAATCCACTCGTGCAAGTCACCATTCTTGGTAGTAGCCTTCTGCTCCCAGTCAGCCGCAAACTTCAGAGCAGCCTGCGTTACCGGCGAATCGAGGTTGAGACCGAATTGCTTCCCGATCAACTGCATGGCTGCGCGAGCTTTCGCTTGCCTGCGGTCGACTTCATCCCGCGCCTGGCGCACACATTGCAACACCGCCGGACCACCGACGACGCTATCCAGAACCGACGCCAGCGGGATCACGACTCCATCTTTCGACTCCTTCGCGATCGCACGCAGCGCACTGCGAAGTTGTTCCGGATCCACTTCGAACTGCGGCAGTGCTGCAACGCGAAACAGGCTTGCATCGGAACTTAGCTCGACCACGGTCGCAACGCAGGCAAACAAATTCCTCACTTGGGGCGTGTCGCTGACATCCATGTTCTCGATGGTGAATGGAATCTCGTGCTCGGCCAAATGCTGCACGACGTCATCCCGGTTCACATGCGAACGGTAGAGAATCGCGAAATCCTTCCACTCGCATCGCGCGTGGCGCCGCGTTTCTTCAATGATGCGAACCACGTCTGGCGCTTCTGCATCCCGCCCGTTAAAAGAGATTGCCTCAACGGGAAATGTGGAAAGGAATTTCCCCTGACGAATTGCTTCCTCTTCCCGCGCAGATTGCAATGGAGTCCGGCGATAGGCGAAGGCTCCCGGTTCCCCAGTGCGAAAGACGGGAGGGTTTTTATCGACCACTGCGAACGCACTTTGCAGAATCGGAGTTGTGGAACGACGATTCTTGCCTAGAACAACAAGTTCGCTCTCAGTAAAATGCCGGCGGAAGAGATGAAATGCCGCGCTGGATGCGCCACGGAAACGGTAAATGGCCTGGTCTGGATCTCCGACCGCAAAGATATTAGCGTCGTGCCCCGCCAGAGCCGCCAGAATCTGGATCTGCGCAAAGTTGGCATCCTGAAACTCATCAACCAGAATGAATCGGGCGCGCGCGCGCTCCTCTTCCAGGACTTTCTCATCAGTCGTTAGCAACTCATGGGCTCGCGTGATCATGTGGCTGAACGTGCCGTAGTTTTCTTCTCGCAGCCAACGCTCGGTAGTGGCAAACACTCGGGCAATTTCCTGGCAGCGTCCGATCACCTCAGCATCGGTCAACTTTTCTTTGGACTTGGCGACGCGGGGGACGGCAGATTCGCCACGCTCGAGGCGCTGAACGTACGCAGCATATTTTTCGGGTGTGATCAGTTCGTCGTGGCAACGGTTTAAGAAGCGCAATAAATCATCAAGGAACTGTCCAACATTTGCCGCACGGACGTAATGTTCGAGGCGAAGCTCATGAATTCTTTTGCGAAGGTAAATCCACAGATCTTTTTCATCGAGCACGGCAAAGTCTCTCTTGGTGCGCTTCAGCAGGGCATTGCAGTAATCGTGAAATGTAGCCGAATGAATCTTCTTGCCGAGCAGCGCGCTGACGCGGTCACGCATCTCGCCCGCGGCGGCCACGGTATAAGTGAGCGCAAGGACTTCCTCCGGCCTGGCATTTCCCTGCTGTACGAGCCGCGCAACGCGCTGAATCAGCACAGAAGTTTTTCCGGTTCCAGCACCCGCCACTACCAGCATCGGTCCGTGAACGTGCTCGATCGCTTCGCGCTGGCGATCATCGGGGAGAAATGCAGCGGGATGAGATTTAACTTTGGGAACAGCCATTGGGGCTCAGAATACCACCACGTACAGAAACGCGCGGGCTGTGAAAATTAGAGAGAATACAGCACCGTGGCCGCAATTGCTGTCGCGGCTATTGCCGCCGTTTCGGCGCGGAGAATTGTGTTTCCCAGCGATGCCGGAATCCAGCCGGCCTGCCGAAACGACTTTACTTCGTCTTCCGTCCATCCGCCTTCCGGACCAACAGACAGCGCAACAGCGCGGTCGGCAGTTCCAGCCTTCAGTGCATCAAGCAGCAAAGTGTGATCTTCGGATTCAGCTAAAAGTATTCGTAATCCGGCGGACAGATACAACGCCTCGGAAAGTTTGATAGGCTCTGCGATTTCTGGCGGGGAGCTTCGGCGGGATTGTTCAGCCCCTTGGCGGGCGATACGCCGCCATCTCTCAGCCCGCTTTCCAGACGCGGCGGCCAGATGCGAATCCGTGCGGCGCGAGATGAGCGGTACGATCCGAGACACTCCAAGTTCCGTGCACTTTTCGATCGCCCACTCCATGCGGTCAAATTTGTATACCGCGAGAACCAGGGTAATATCAGCCACACGAACTGCAGAAATTATCTCGCCCAGGTCAAACTCGACGCGGTCGTCTTTCACCAACGCGATTCGCCCGCGGCGAACGCCTTGCCCGGTGGCTATATCGAAATCTTCTCCGACGCGAGCACGCAGCACGCGGACCAGGTGATCCGCGTGCTCTCCAACCAGTGCGGCGCGATCCCCGGAGACTTCGTCAGCAATCCAGCGGCGTCGGGTCATGACTTCGGCGGTTGGCAGCGTGTGAGGCAACCAAAATGCTGCGGCACTCGTGAAAGTGCCTAGTCGAACAAATCCTTCATTTTGCCCAGCAGCGACCGCACCAGCGGCTGGTTGTCCACTTTTGCCGTGGTCTCCAGTTCCTGTAGCAGTTCCTTCTGGCGCTTGTTCAGCTTGGTGGGAATCTGCACTCGCACTTCTACGTAGAGGTCGCCCTTACCGTGCCCGTTCAGCACGGGTACGCCTTTATTGCGAACGCGGAAAGTTGTGCCGGGCTGCGTTCCATCCGGAATCTTGAGCGTGTGCTCGCCTTCCAGCGTGGGAACCTTAATCTCCGCGCCGACCGCCGCTTGCGTCACCGAAAGCGGAACTGCGCAGTGCAGATCATTCCCTTCGCGCACAAAAAATGGATGCTCCTTAACATGCAGCACCACGTAGAGATCGCCGGCGGGGCCGCCGAAGGGACCGGCTTCACCCCCCCCGGTAAACCGGATTCGCGTGCCATCTTCCACTCCCGCCGGAATCTTCGCGTCCACCGATTTTTGTCGCAAAAGTCTGCCTTCCCCTTTGCACTTGGGGCAGGGATCAGTAATCACGCTACCCGCTCCCCGACACGACGGGCAGGTTCGCGCAATGCTGAAGAAGCCCTGCTGATAACGCACCTGACCTCGTCCCGCGCAGGACTTGCAAGTAGTAGGACCTTTGCCCGGCGCTGCTCCCGAGCCGCGGCAATCTTCGCAAGCCTCGTGACGGCGGACCGTTACATTCGTTTCAGTGCCGAAGACCGCTTCTTCAAATTCCAGAGTGATGTCTTCGCGCAGATCCGCGCCGCGTTGTACCCGGCTGCGGCGGCGTCCGCCGCCAAATGCATCTCCGAATCCGAAGAACTCACCAAAGATCTCGCCGAAATCCTGGAACACCGTGGGATCGAAACCCGCGCCGCCCGAAGATGCACCACCCACTCCCGCATGTCCGTAGCGATCGTAAAGAGATCGTTTATCGGTGTCGGCGAGAATTGCGTAAGCCTCGGTTACTTCCTTAAACCGCTCCTCCGCATCCGGATTATTCGGATTGCGGTCAGGATGCCACTGCATGGCCAGCTTGCGGTAAGCGCTCTTCAATTCAACTTCGGTTACCGTGCGGCTTACGCCAAGCACCTCGTAGTAGTCGCGTTTTGCGTTCGTGGTCAGAATGGACGCCTCTCCTTCATCAAATAAAGCTGGGGTTGGAACTTACCTTCCAGGATTTTTCGCCACTTTCACCATCGCAGGACGCAGCAGCCGGTCTTTGAACTTATAACCACGCTGCAACTCTTCAATCACCTGATGGTCGGGCACATCGGCGGTTTCTACCATTTCAATCGCCTCGTGGTAGTGGGGATCAAACGCCTCACCCTTGGCGGCGATAGGCTGAACCGACAGTTTGGCCAGCGCGGCCTGCAACTGTTTGTGAATCAGATCGACTCCGTTGCGGAAGTCGGCGGGTTCCGATTTCACCTGCAGTGCGCGATCAAAACTATCGAGCACGGGGAGCAAAGGCTTGATCGCATCCGCGGCCGCGTAATCGCGAAAATCCTGCTGCTCTTTGAGGTTTCGGCGCCTGACATTTTCGAACTCCGCCTGCATGCGCGCCAGGCGATCCAGCAGCGAATCGCGCTCCGCTCTTAATTTTTGCAACTCCGACTCCGGAGCGGACGCTTCTCCAGACGAAGTTCCCGAACTTTCCGATTCGGTATCGCCCGCGGGAAGTTCGTGCTCTAAATCGAGGCTGGTTCTTTTTGCTTCCGGTCTTTCCACTTCCGATCTACCGTTCACTTTACTCATAAAAATCTGGTTACTCCGATTCATTCAGAATTTTGTCGAACAGGCGCGCAATGTAGGAAACCGCCGTCATTGTGTGCTGGTAATCCATCCGCGTGGGTCCGATTACCGCCAGTGAACCGACCATGTCGCTTCCCGAGCGCGCCGGGGCCCCGATTAATACAAAGTTCTGCATCGATGGAATCGCATCATCCAGCCCAATGACCACTCTCACCGCCTCCTGCTTTACATCCAGATAGGCCCCAAGAAGCTTCGCGATTTTCTCTTTTTCCTCGAGAGTCTTTAACATTTCCTGCAGACGCTGACGATCCTCCTGCCCTGTGACCAGGTTTGCCGCGCCTTCTACGAACACCACCTGCGTTCCCGCTTCCGAGGCGAGCGCGCCCTGTTTATAAAGCTGCTCGATGGAGTTCATCAGCCGATCGTATTCGCTGCGTTCCTGTTCGATTCTTCGAGCCAATTCGGCGCGCATCGTCTCCATCGTCCATCCGCGAAAATTCTCGTTGATGTAGCGCGCCGCAAGATCAAGTTCACTTTGCGCCAGATCCAGCCGCAACACCCGATCACGCACCAACCCCGATCGCGTGACCAGCACCGCCAGCACTTTCTGATCTCCCAGCCGCGAAAAATACACATGCTCCAGCGCATTCTTGGTGCCGCTTGAGGCCACCGTAACGCCAACATTGCGCGATATCAGCGACAGCACACGCGAGGTCCGTTCCATAAATTCCTGCACGTCGCTGATTCCCGCCAGCGATTCGGAAATCAGGCTCTGCTCCTGCGGGGCAAGCTGAGCTGATCCGGAAATCTGCTCGACATAATAGCGATAGGCTTCCGGAGTCGGAATTCGTCCCGACGACGTATGTGTCTGCTCCAGAAACCCAGCGTCCGACAAATCGGCCATGACGTTCCGGATCGTCGCCGGGCTCAGGCCTTCACGATTCGATCGCGACAGCGTACGCGAACCGACGGGCTCGCCCGTGGAAATAAATGTTTCCACGATCGCGGTGAGAACTTCGCGTTCCCGCTTGCCGATGTTGGGATCAGAAGGCATGTTTATACGATTGCTCGGCGAGGCTTTCGGCCATTAGGTTCAAGCTAACTAATTTAGATGCAAAAACTTAGCTTCAGGACGCAAAGCGCCCGCGCTGCTTGGATTCTAGGAACGCAGTAAGGTCCTGTCAAGGAGCTTAGTGAATCGAGCGATCAGACGATTTCCACTTCTACGCATTCCCGGCGCAGTCATTTCTTCAATTCCGCGGGCCAGTTGGTGAGCAACTGAAGCGGCGCCTGGGCTTCCTCTTCTGCGTGGTTGATGAGCAGGCGCTTTCCGTCGGCGGACACGTCAAAAGAGATGCCGATTCCAGGCGCAGTGGTGTTGAACAGACGCTGGGGCGTGCCGACTTCCACCTCCGATCCTTTCATCATAATCGGGCACGCGAAAAAATCATTGGCAAGATTCTGGTAGAAAAGTTCCTTCCCATCCGCGCGCCATGCGGGATAAGCCGCACCATTCGACGATACTTTCCATTTGCCTTTGCCTTCCGGAAAACTCGTTATGTAGATCTCCTGCATTCCGGATTCGTCCGAAACGTAGGCTACCCATCGGCTGTCGGGTGAAATCCGATAGCTGTAGAAGCTGGACTGCGCGGAAGGTGGTTGCACGATCGCTACCGGCTTCGCGTCCTCGGCGACGGGCATCATCCAAAGGGAAACCATTTTCTCCCCATCGCCCCTCATATAAGTTAAGTACTTTCCATCGGGCGACCATGCCGGGTAATGATAGTTATTCTGCTTGGCGATCAATGTTTTTTCCGCTCCGCTGCCGTCGGCGGCCTTGGAGCGAATTTCGACATTGCCTCCGCCTTTGGCCGTTCTCGCGGAGAACATAATCGTTTTTCCGTCGGTCGACCAGGTGGGTTCCTGAACGATCTGCGGGTCGAACGTAATACGCGTCTTCGTCCTGCGCAAAAGATCAAGCGTCCAAATTCCAGTCCCGCTGGCAAATGCCACTCGCTTGTTATCGGGCGAAAGGCGAAGATCAATGATCGTGCTCTCACCTGGATCGAAGTCTGCCAGCGCCTTTCCCGAACGGTCGAACCAGACGAGCTTGCTTTTCGCGGACGCGGCATTGCCGAGCTGGTACAACATCAGTCCGTTCTGGGACACCGCAAAGATACTGCGCCACACACCGACGTCATCGCGAAGGTTATTGAATAGTGGAACGGCCGATCCCAAAAGCGTGCCTGATTCTGGATCAAACGGTTCAGCGACCAGAGCAGTATTAGCTCGATAGAGCAAATACCCGGAAGCATATTGCGCCGCGGAATCGCTGGTGACGATCTGGCGAGTCTCTGTATTGTCCACCGAGCCGAAGTAGATTCCGTTGGGCGTGGGATCGCCTCCAGTGTGGCTAGTGGCGAGAAAGAGAAAGTGTTTGCCATCGGGCAGAAACCACGGCCAGCGATGGGTATCGTGCTTAGTCTTCTCAATCAAAGTTGCCGGCTCGACTGTGCCGCCTTGCCCACTTACTTTCAACAGCCCTCCCAGAAAATCCGGGGCGAACACGATCACATCGTTGGCGCTCCAGCTTCCGCCGCGCGAGTTTGGAGCGTCGGCTAACACCATCACCGGACCGCCCGAGGCGGCAATCTTTGCCAGCTTGCCATTGGCAAAGAATCCGATGTAGCCACCGTCTGGTGACCAGAAAGGATGCATCGCGTTCTGCGTTCCCTCCAGTCGCTGTGCCGTGTCACCGTTCAGTGCGCGGACCCACAGCATTTTGGTTTCGCCGGAATGAGCCACGAAAGCCAATTTGTCGCCTTGCGGAGATAACACGGGCATGCCGCCGGCGTCACCGGTAGTGTCCAGAAAAAATTTGTCCGGCGGCGGGATTTCAGCATGAAGTGAGATGGAGTTTCCGGAAGATTTTGCCCATCGGTATCCGGTGAAACCAGCCAGGGCGATGAAGGCGAGCAGAATTGCCACCGCCCAAACTGCCCATGATTTATTGAACTCCGCGGGGGACCCTTCGGGTTCCCCGAGCGCGGATTCGCCAACCCAACATAGGTCCATCGCGACGTCATGCGCCGACTGGATGCGGTCAGCGGGATCCTTAGCGAGGCAGGCGCGCACCACGTGATCGAGCATGGGCGGCGCTAGCGGCTGGCTGCCTCTGATCGGCTCCGGATCTTTTTCCAGAATCGAGGTGAACACGCTGAGTTGCGATTTGCCCTCGAACGCACGCCGCCCCGTAATCATTTCGTAGAGAACGCATCCGAAACTGAACAGGTCGCTGCGCGCGTCGGCTTCCGCACCCTGCAGAAGTTCGGGCGCCATGTATTGAAAGGTTCCTACGATCGAACCCTTCTGCGTGAGCGGCGACACCGCTGCTGTCAACGAAGCCAGGTTCACGGTCGGAGTGGAAGGCGTGAACGGACCGACGGCCTCCGCCGCGATGGAGATCTTGGGCTTTGCCAGACCAAAGTCCATCAGCTTCGCGCCCGCTTTGGTCAGCATAATGTTCGCCGGCTTCAGATCGCGATGAATGATTCCTTGTTGATGAGCTTTCTCCAGAGCCTGTGCGATTTCCGTTCCAATCTTCAAAGCTTGCTCAACCGGCAGCGGACCCTTCGCCAGGCGCTCGGCAAGGGTCTGCCCTTCGAGATACTCCATCACCAGGAACTGAGTGCCGTCCTGCGTGCCGATGTCGTAAAGCGTGCATATGTTCGCATGCTGCAGCGCGGAAATGGCTTTGGCTTCGCGCTCCATGCGTTGCTTCAATTCCGGATCAGAAGAAAGGTGCGAAGGCAAGACTTTGATGGCAACGGTGCGATCGAGGCGAAGGTCCTTGGCGCGATACACCTCTCCCATGCCGCCCGCACCCAGCGGGTTGAGGATTTCATAAGGACCAAGCTTGGTGCCAGAGGCTAGAGCCATGGGTTGGCGCAATTATAGCCTTACGAAGGTCGCCGTTGAGAAAACGGAGCGAACTCTAACTCGTATTGGAGTTCTAAACCCCTAATGTGCTTTCGTGAACCATTCTTCGAACCACTCCAGTGATCGCAATGAATAATCCCGCGAGTCAGCAGGCTTGATCAACATGTGCCCCTCGTTCGGATAGACAACAAGCTTCGTGGGCACATGAAAGTAATTCAGCGCGTGCCACCATTCCACCGATTGTTCCATCGGAACTTCGCCATCGCGGTCGCCCACCAGAATCAACGTCGGAGTTTTCACCGCTTTGACGAAGTGCATAGGGTCGCTCTTGTTGTAAGCCGCGGGATCGTCATACACCGACGCACCGAAGAATGGGATCATCCATTCATCGATATCGTTGAGCCCATAGTAACTCAGCCAATCGGAAAGTCCTGCGCCTGCTACCGCGGCCGCAAAGCGCTGAGTTTGAGTTTCTGCCCACATCGTCATGTACCCGCCATAGCTGTGGCCGCGAATGCCGATGCGTTTGGGATCAATCGGGTACTGCTTCACCAGCGCATCGACTCCTGCCATGATGTCGCGGTAATCCCCTCCGCCGAAATCCTTTACGTTGCCCTGCGTGAAAGCCTCTCCCTGCCCGTAGCTGCCGCGCGGGTTTGGGCAGAGAGCAAAGTATCCCATCGCCGAAAGCGGTCCCATATTTCGCTCATCCCACAGTGGAGCGCAGGCCGCAGACGGCCCTCCATGCACGCTAACCACGAGTGGATACTTTTTGCCGGCATCGTAATCCTTGGGCAGCATCAACCATCCCTGCACCCGCATGCTGCCGTTCGTCCAATGCACGTTCTTCATCTCGCCCCACGCTGGTTTCACGTCAGCATTCACATGCGTGAGCTGGTTCCAATTTCCAATCGGCCCCGCCCATACTTCCGGCGGAGTGCTCGGCGATTGTCTTACGATGGCAGTCGCGACTTCCTTCGAACTGGATGAAACCCAGGCGCCACTGGCGGGACGAACTAACTCCGGCCCGGTCCACAATGTTTTGATCCCGCCGTCCTTCGTGCTCAAGCTGGCAAAGCCAAAATTACCGTCAGCATCTTCTGCGAAAATTATGTGGTCAGGGGTAGTCCACGCGAGGGCATACGGGGACGCTTTGATGCCAGACGTAAGATTTCGCGCAGCGCCGCCGGCGCTGGGAACTACATAAACATCTCCTCCCGTAGAGCCCTCGTCGCTCATCAGTCCTTCGATAAACGCTACTTTCTTGCCGTCAGGAGAGACTCGCGGATCCGCGAGTTGCAATTTCGGTTTATAGATTTCGCTCATCTCACCGCTGCTCGCATCAATTAAATAGAGACCCGCAATCCACCAGTTCGCATCGCCGTTGCCGTGAGCCGCAGTCGCCGCCCAACCTTGGCCATCGGGTGTCCAGTCGTATTCGTAGACATACACGTCGGCCGGAGTGACCTGCTTGAAATGGTCGGTGCTCAGTTCGATCGTTGCAATACGCTGCTCGAAGATTTTCTCATCGATGACGCCTGCGAGCGGCGTCATCGGCTGCAGTGGTCCCGCAACACGAGGCATACCTTCAATGAAAAGAATGGCAAGCTTTGAACCGTCCGGAGAAAATCGCGGAGCCTGGACATACCCTTTCAACTCCGCATGCTTCACGGGAGTGCTTCCATCAGCAGCCGCGGTCCAGATCTGCGCCGCAGGAACGTCGCCCGGAAGATCTGCAATAAAGGCAATGCGCTTACTATCCGCAGACCACACTACGTTTCGTATCTGAAGGCTACCTTCTACGGCGATCGCCTGTGAAGGTTGACCCGCAACATTTGTGACGGTAAGTTTCTTGTCCACGATGTACGCGACCTGAGTTCCATCCGGTGAGAGCGCAACATCGCTGATCCTTTTTGCATGCGGCATGGAATCGAAAACTGCGGCGGCGTGCGAGGTCGCGGAAGTTGAGTCTTGCGCGAAAAGGCAAGTACAGACCAGAGAGCTTGAGGCGATCAACAGAACTGAGAACGAGAATCGAATTTTCATGATTGGATGCATCGCGGAAGGAGTATAACCGACCGGAATCTTCGCTCGCATCTTCCTCTGACCCTGCGTTCGCGCGTATCCTCAAACTCTTGTGATGCTAAGCGATTCCACATGAACTCGAAACCACACGTCGCAGTCGTTGGAGCCGGCGCTTTCGGGGGCTGGACCGGGCTTCATCTTCTCGAGCGCGGAGCCCGCGTAACCCTGCTCGACGCATGGGGACCAGGAAACTCGCGCGCTTCTTCCGGCGGCGAAACCCGCATCATGCGCGGCACCTACGGCCCCGATCAGCCCTATTCCAACCTTGCCGCCCGCGCCCTGCAGTTGTGGACGAATTATGAACGGCAGTGGAAGCGGCAATTCCTGCATCGCACCGGCGTGCTTTGGATGGTCAGCAGCCGCGATGATGAATTCGAGCGAGGGTCGCCGCCAACGCTTCGCGAAGCGGGAATCAAATTTCTCGAACTTTCCACTTCAGAGATGAAGAAACGCTGGCCGCAAATCAACTTCGCGGGTGTCCGATGGGGAACTTACGAACCGGAGTGTGGATATCTCGACGCGCGCGTCAGCTGCCAGGTTGTGGTTGATGCATTCGTGAGTCAAGGTGGCGTGTATCGGCAAGCAGCAGTCTCGGTCGACGGTCTGGAGACCGCACCTCTGCACAGCCTGACGCTCTCCGATGGTTCGCGCATCAAAGCCGACTACTATGTTTTCTCGTGCGGGCCATGGTTAGGGAAAATGTTTCCGCAAACGGTGGGCGAACTCATTCGACCAACGAAGCAGGATATTTTTTTCTTTGGGCCGCCCGCTGGAAACTCGCAGTTCACCGACGCGCATCTTCCAGTGTGGGGCGATCACGGAAAGCGATTTCTCTACGGCATCCCCGGCAGCGGCCGCCGCGGCTTCAAAGTCGCTGATGATACGCGAGGAGCTGCCTTCAATCCCACGTCCGGCGAGCGAGCGGTCAGTCAGGCAACGCTAAAGCGCGTCCGCGAATATATCGCCCACCGATTCCCGGCGATGAAAAACGCTCCTTTGATCGAGACGCGCGTCTGCCAGTACGAGCAGACGCCCGACAGTAACTTCATCATGGATCGCCATCCTCAAATAGACAACGTCTGGCTCCTAGGCGGAGGCTCCGGCCACGGCTTCAAGCACGGTCCAGCGCTAGGAGAGTTGATGGCGGAGTTAGTTTTGAAGGATGGTGAACCGGAGCCAGTCTGGCGTCTGGCGAGGTTTCAAAAGAAGAACCGATGACCACAGAGAACACAGGTGTCACCGAGTCGTTCCTCTGTGTTACCCCGTGCCCTCTGTGTTAAAGATTTTCCTTACTGAATCTGAATCACGCTTGCCGGCTCGCTCGCTTTGATTTCTGATACTCGCGCCACGACCCTGCGCGCGAACTCAAACATCGACTTGGCGTGAGGCGAATTTTCGCCCTCCAGCACAACCGGCTTGCCGCCGTCACCGGATTTGCGCACCTCCGGATCAAGCTCAATGTTGCCCAGGAACGACACTCCATACTGCGTCGCCATCGTCTCCGCTCCGCCGCGGGAAAAAATATCGATCTCATGATTGCAATGCGGGCAGGTAAAAAAGCTCATATTCTCCACCACGCCCACGAGGTCCACTTTCATCTGTTTAAACATCTCGATCGCCTTACGCGCATCCTGAAGCGACACGTCGGAGGGTGTTGAAACCACCACCGCGCCCGTCAGTGGAACATTTTGTACCAGCGACAACGCGATATCTCCCGTCCCCGGCGGCAGATCGACGATCATATAATCCAGTTGTCCCCACTCCACCATGCCCAGGAATTGCTTCACGATCTGATGCAGCATAGGACCGCGCCAGATGATGGGCTTGTCCCCAGGATTCAGAAATCCTACGGAGATCACTTTGACGCCGTAAGCTTGCATCGGCTCAATACGATTCTCTCCAACCATCTTAGGCTGGCCGCTGACCCCCAGCATCAAAGGAACATTCGGACCATAGACGTCGGCATCGAGCAAGCCAACTTTGTATCCCATCTTGGCCAGAGCGACTGCCAGATTCACCGACAGCGTGGTCTTTCCCACGCCACCTTTCCCCGAACCAACAGCAAGAATTACATCAACTCCGGGCAGCGGTTGCGGTCCCTGTGCAGGCTGACCGGGATGAGCAGGCATATGTGCGTTCAAGGAATCACTCCAGAAGAGAAATCAAGACGTCAAACCTTGATTATACAAGGCGGCCGGGGATCGTAGCGCCTTAGCGCTCTCCGCGGCATTTCTCAGCGACCTCTGCGATTGTGCTATTGGTTCGACGAGAGCAGAAGCAAAACTGCAAAGCGCGAGAAGCGCCCTAAGAACATAGAAAAAAAATCAGTAGCCTTCGCCTTCCAGCCGCACCTTGCCGCGAAACATGCGAAACAGAAAGATAAAATATCCGAGAGCCAGAATCAGAGCAATGCTCCACCAGATGATGCCGACCGTCAGACCATGTTGCCCGGCAGCCGTGTTGTAGATGGTGAGGTTATAAGCGGCGTTCGTACTCGACGGCAAAACATTGGGATAAAGAGCAAACGCCGCACCCACCAGCATCCCCACGATGTAGAGCGCCGAACCGACAAAAGCAACTTTGTCCTGCCCTTTGTGGATCGCGTAAATCATCACGGCGAGACTGCCAAAGACAATCAGCGGGACGAAATAACCCACCACGTGCTCCTTATAGCTGTCGAGAACCATAGGCTGCACGTAGCAGGTTGCGATCACTCCCACAATGGTTAGAATCAATTGTACTGGCCACGCCCGCAGCGCCACGTTGCGAACGCGCTGCTGTAATTCGTTCTCCGTTTTCACCGCGATATACAAAGCTCCGTGCGCGGTCAGCGTGACCAGTGCGATCACGCCGGTCAATACCGTATACCAGTCGAGAATGCCTGTGTTACCGCTGGCTTGGAAGTTGGTCCACAGCGGTTCAAAGAAAAATCCGTCCGCGCCGAGCGGTACGCCGCGCACTACATTGCCGAGGGCAGCGCCGAAAAAAATGGCCAGCAGCACGCTCGACCCACAGAAGATCAAATCAAAGAATCCCATCCAGACCGGATTTTCCATGTGCCCGCGCAACTCAATCCCGATACCACGCAACATCAGTAGCCACAGCACCATCATCAAGGGCAAATAGAAGCCGCTGAAACTGGAGGCATAGAGCAAAGGGAACGCGAAGTACAGCGTCCCGCCGGCCGCCAGCAGCCACACTTCATTTCCATCCCACACCGGCCCAATAGCGCGCAGAATCCTTCGCCGCTCCTCGCTGGTCTTGCCCGCCGCCAAATAAATCGCGCCCGCACCCAGATCGAATCCGTCAAGCACAACATACGCCGCAACCATTACGGCCACAATCATGAACCATAGCGTTTCCATTGGACTCCTTGCGAAAAACCTGTGTTTCTAGTGATGCAAAATTACTTCCGCCGCTGGCCCCTGCTCAATCTCCCGCCGCACTAGAAACAAAAATAAAATACCTAGCACGGTATACATGCCGAGAAAGCCCAGCAGCGTGAACATTCCGTTGCCTGCAGATACCATCTTCGAATACCCGTCCGCCGTCCGCATCAGGCCATAAACTAGCCATGGCTGACGCCCTAATTCTGCCGTCATCCATCCCGCCGTGTTGGCAATGTAAGGGAAGGGAAGCGCCAGCAATAAAATCCACAACATCCACCGCGTCGAAAATAATTTTCCGCGCCATAATAAGAAAGCAGCGACCACCATAATGGCGATAAAGATCGTCCCCAGCCCCACCATGATGTGGTAACTGTAATAAAGCAGTGCAATGTTCTGCGGCCACAGATCCGGCGGGAAAGAATCCAGGCCCTTCACCTCCGCCTTCCATGCCCGGTAAGTCAAGAAGCTCAGCGCGTTCGGAACTTCAAGCGCATTATCAATCTTGCGCTCATCCACATTCGGCTGACCCAGAATTACGAGTGGCGCTCCCGGCTGGCTGACGAACAGCGCTTCCATCGCGGCAAGCGTGACCGGCTGGTTGACAGCGATCATTCGTCCCTGACCGTCCCCGGTAGGAAATAACTGCAGCACGCTGAAGATCAATCCAGCGATCACCCCTACGCGCACGAAAACCCGCCCATGCGCTTCAAATTTTCCCCACAGCAAATAAAACGCGCCCACTGACGCCATTACGATCGCGCCCGTAATTACAGCGCCACTCATGTTATGCGCGTACTGCCACCACGCCCAGGGATTCATCACCAGTTCCCAGAAGCTTGAGAGTTGCAATGATCCATTGGGCGCTGTCGCATAGCCCACCGGATGCTGCATCCACGCAT
Organism: uncultured Acidobacteriaceae bacterium; assembly: GCA_963813205.1. Lineage (GTDB taxonomy): Bacteria > Acidobacteriota > Terriglobia > Terriglobales > Acidobacteriaceae > Sulfotelmatobacter. Next base: position 96,573 of record CAWEYI010000024.1, read on the forward strand.
CCGTGGCGATAATGAAATAACCCGAAAGCCAGGATCCCAGAAACACCGCTACCGCCGACCACCAGTGCCCGCGCGGGCCCAGCCGTTTTTCTCCATAAAGAAACAGCCCGAGAAATGCGGACTCTAGGAAGAATGCGAACATGCCTTCCATAGCCAGCGTCTGCCCGATGATCCCGCCCGCGTAGCGCGAAAAGTGCGACCAGTTCGTGCCGAACTGAAATTCCATGGGAATCCCGGTCACTACACCGAGCAAGAAGTTGATGCCAAAAATCCTCGCCCAGAAGCGCGCGGCCTGATTGTAGATCTCTTCCTTGCGCCGCAAGCCGAGAGTCTTGAGCACCACGATCAGCGGCGCCAGTCCCATCGTGAGTTGCGGAAAGAGGTAGTGGAAAGTAATAGTGAATGCGAAATGAATGCGATGAACGAGAAGCGCACTATCCATAGAGTCCTGCCGGAAATGATTAGGGTACGCGTTACATGCAAGAGAGGCTGTGACGACCGTCACATCGGAGTTTACCGTTTTGCCTTGTGCCGCCGCTCCGTCTCCGCCCGCCGGATGTCCCGCCGTCGTCCGGCATCGTCATAACGTTGCCGCTGCTCGTCGGTCTCGGGAATCACCGGGGCAACTTTCAAACGGTTCCCGCTACCATCCACCGCAACGAAGGTCAGATGTGCCGACGCGACGTGCTGCGATCGGTCGGCGATGTAGTTCTCCACAAACACCTTTACTCCCACCTCCATCGAAGTCTGAAAAACGCGGTTTACCGAAGATTTCAGGATGATCAGATCGCCGACTCTCACCGGCACCAAAAAGTCGATATGATCCACCGAAGCCGTCACCACATAACTGCGGGCATGGCGGTGAGCCGCCATCGCGCCCGCCAGATCGATCCAATGCATCAACCGTCCGCCGAGCAGTGCGCCGAGCGGATTCGCATCATTCGGCAGAACAATCTCCGCCATCTCCGATTGCGAATCCCGCACTGGACGCGGCGTCAGCGTTTCTTCGCTCATAGTGGTCCTTTGCTTCCCGTTGATGGCATTCTCTTCTCGTGGATAGGTGCGATGGACGAAGGTCATATCAGCTCGCTAGAGCTGGATTCGCTTCCCGTCTCTTCCTTTTCTCCACATACGACGCAAGAAAACATTCCGCCATGCGCTGCACCCGGTCATCGGAATGCCTCAACTCCCAACATGCGCCCACTGCGTCAAACATCAATGCGCCATACTCAACCGGAAGATGGTCTCGCTCACACACATAACGAACCTGAATCCGCCCGGCAATTAAATTCTTCTCGTCAACAAAAACCGTCCGCGCCCCAAAGCGTACCGAATCCCACACGCGTTCCCGTGGCAAGCGCCCACAGTTCGCCGCATAGCCCAGATTGCAATACTCCCGCAGTTCGTCCGGCGATGGAACGGTATTCTCATGTCCCGGCGCTGTGCAGTGCCCGCTCCATCCGCCGCCCAGCGGAAGCCGATTGGCGTGCGGCCATGAGCCATTCTCCAACTTCTCCATCGGCATAAAAAATGGACACGCCACCACAGCCTCCGAGACCGCCACTTTATTTAGGACTGCCCATTCTACTCTCAGCTATCGAACCACGGTGCCTATGAGTCACAGCAGTATTGGACGTTTATACTAATCACGTCCTAACTAAGAACTGGGAACCGAGAGTTACCTTATGGACCGCATCGCCGCCCTCAACGACATTCTTACCCAGAGTCCCGACGACACCTTCGCCCGCTACGGTTTAGCCATGGAGTACTCGAAGCAGGGCGACCTGGACCGCGCACTTGCAGAGTTCTCCATCCTGCTGAAATCCAATCCCGATTACACTCCGGGATACTTCATGGCTGCCCAAACGTTAGTTCGAGCCGATAGAGTCAGCGATGCCAAAACAATGCTCAATGATGGCATCGCCTCCGCCCGCCGCACCGGAAATTTGCACGCTCAATCCGAAATGGAAGCCTTGCTGACAGACCTAGGATAGTTCGCGAGTTCGAGCGTATCGGGGCTACCCTGTGCGCCCCTGTGTCCCCAGTGTTAAAGCCTTTGATCTCGCAGAAATCACTTCGCCATCCTACCCATCGCCCGCTCCACCAGTCGCGGAAAATGCTGGTAGATCCTCACCGGGATGTGCATGGTCCACGGCACAATTACTTCCTTCTTCTGCTTTAAATATCCCTGCAGAGTAGCCCGAGCCACGCGCTCCGCAGTAATTCCTCGTACAGACTTGGGACGCACCCGCTTCAACTCATTTCCCTGCACCGCATTTTCGCCGAACGCCGTCCGCACATAGCCGGGGCAAACCGTCAGCACGTGGATTCCGTCTTTCTCCAATTCGACTCCGGCCCCTTTCCCGATCGCATTCATGGCAAACTTGGTCGCGCTGTACGCCGCATGGAACGGCATCGGAATATGCCCCGCGACGCTCGAAATATTGATGATGGTTCCGCCTCCCTGCTGCCGTATCACAGGAATCACAGCTTGCATCGCCGCTACCGCGCCAAAAAAATTTGTCTCGAACATTTCCCGGCACGCTGCCATATCCATCTCAGCCACGGAATCGAGCAGCCCATGCCCCGCATTGTTTACCCAAACATCAATCCTGTGGAAATGATGCATCGTTAGTCCGATGGCGCGGTCAATCTCCTCGCGATGCCTCACGTCGCAAGCCATCGCCAGCGTTCGCTCGACGTGACCCACTCGTCCCCGCGCGGCTTCCACACGAGCAGCGTCGCGCGAGAGCATAATTACACTCGCCCCCTGATCGGCAAAAATCTTGGCAATCGCTTCCCCGATCCCCATCGAAGCGCCGGTTACGACCACAACTTTCCCTGCGAGTTCCATGACGTGCTTTTATGCTACAGAGTCTCCGAAGTCAACCGCGCAGTGGCCGCCTTCAATGCTTTCGTCCTAAACTGGCGCCAGCCTTGAGCGCAGCCCAAGAGTAGTTAATTCGTTTTTCTTCGTGAACCTTCGTGCCCGTAGTGGTTAGTCTTGATCGTGGCGCCGAGCCCATTATTGTAGTCAGATACAATCAAAAAGCGCTTCCGTTCTGGAGATCTAGTTTGTGCCTTCCCTCATTCCCCTGTTCCCGCTCGATGTTGTCCTACTTCCCAGCGCTCCTCTGCCACTGCACATCTTCGAGCCGCGCTATAAAGAAATGATCGCCGAATGTCTGGCGCAGAATCGGATTTTTGGCGTGGTTCGTGCCCTCGAACAAGGTCTCGCCGAAGTGGGGTGCACCGCCGAAATCATCACCGTCGTGAAAGAGTATCCGGATGGGCGCCTCGACCTCGTCGCCGAAGGCCGCAACCGTTTCGAAATCGTCGCCGTGAATCAGGATCGTACATTCCTGCAAGGCGAAGTTCTTATGATTGAAGATGAACCGGGAGCGCCGCCGCAGGAAGATGCCGCGCGGGCCGCTCATCTGCACTCCGAACTGCTGGCCATCGCCGGAGCTAAACAAGATCTCTCCGCCGCCGACCCCGCGTTGCTCTCGTTCTATCTAGCCGGCTCCTTGCCCCTCGATCTAGATTTCAAGCAGAAATTGCTTTCTCTACGCTCCGAAGCTGACCGTCTTTCCATCCTCATCACTTATCTCGAAACCCTCATTCCGAATCTCCACCGCGCCGCCCGCGCCCGGGAAAAAGCCGGAGGCAACGGCCACATCCATTAAGTTGCTTAGGGTTACCCCGTGAACCTCGGTGCCCCCCGTGTTAAAGATTTTGTGAAAGCGCGCGCGACAGAAAGACGAAGCCCGAACCGCGTATAATCCAGAAAAGTATTTCCCCGGGGGTTCCTCATGAGTCTTCCACGCACGCTCGGCGAATTGCGCCGGAGTTCATTTTCTGAAGAACGTCTGCGCACCCGCCGCGTGAAAGACGAACTCCGCGACAATCTCATCGCCCGCCTGCGCCAGCACGACGACTCCACTATTTTCCCCGGCATCGTCGGATATGAAGACACCGTCGTGCCGCAAATCGTGAATGCGATTCTTTCGCGGCACAATTTTATTCTGCTCGGCCTCCGCGGACAGGCCAAAAGCCGCATCCTGCGCGCGCTGACGACGCTGCTCGATCCGCACATGCCATACCTGGCAGGCTGTGAAATTCGCGACAATCCCTATGCTCCCATTTGCCGACGTTGCCGGGAAGAAGTCGCGCGCCATGGCGACGAAACACCAATTTCTTATCTCACGCCCGACGACCGCTACGTGGAAAAACTAGCCACGCCCGATGTCACCATTGCCGACCTCATCGGCGATATCGATCCCATCAAAGCCGCCCGCGGCGGCCACGAACTCTCGAGCGAATTCACCGTCCACTATGGCCTACTTCCCCGCGCCAATCGCGGCATCTTCGCCATCAACGAACTCCCCGACCTCGCGGGAAAAATTCAAGTCGGCCTCTTCAACATCATGCAGGAAGGCGACGTGCAGATTAAGGGCTATCCCATTCGCTTGCCGCTCGACCTTGCAATCGTGTTCAGCGCGAATCCCGAAGACTACACCGCCCGCGGAAAAATCATCACTCCGCTCAAAGACCGGGTCGGCTCCGAAATTCGCACTCACTATCCCGCAACCGTTGATGAAGGCATCGCCATCACTGCACAGGAAGCCTGGACCAGCCGCAACGGCCACGCTTCGCACATGCCCGCCTACATTCAGGAAGTCATCGAACGCATCGCCTTCGCCGCCCGCGAAGACAAGAAAATCGACAAGCGCTCCGGTGTCAGCCAGCGCCTGCCGATTTCTGCGATGGAGAATGTAATTTCGAATGCCGAACGCCGTGCGCTGCGCAACGATGAAAAACTTGTGGTCCCGCGTGTCAGCGACGTCTACGCTGCGTTGCCCGCCATCACTGGCAAACTCGAACTGGAATACGAAGGCGAAATGAAAGGAGTGGATTTCGTCGGCCGCGAACTGATCCGCTCGGCTATCGCAAAAACCTACGATCAATATTTTACCGGCGCCAATGTGCAGCAAATCGTACAGTGGTTTGACTTGGGCGGTGAAATCCAGTTATCGGATTCCGTCTCAGCCGCGGAAGCGCTCGCGAACCTGAAAGAAATTCAGGGTCTGACCGATAAGCTCGGCCCGCTCGGCGTCTCGCAAAAAGAAAGTCCAGAGCAACAAGTCTCCGCTGCCGAATTCATCCTCGAAGGCCTACACGCGCACAAACGTATTGGCCGCAACGAAGAGCGCGTCTTCAAAGCAGGAGAAAAAAAGCCCGAACCGCGCTCCGAAAAAACCTTCGAGAAAGAAGAACCACCATATAGGCAGAGAAGGCAGTTTAATTGACTCGTCATTAGTCGTCAGTCGTTGGTCCGGTTAGCGATGATATCGGCAAGACGTATAGTAACCATCTTTTTGCGAAGGGGAGGCAGCGGCGAGTTCACGAAAACCGCTGACGAATTAACTTCAAGCCAGGTTGCGCATTTTCAGGACAGACTGGAAGGCCAGACGCCTCTGATTGCGAGCATGCGCTCGGCGGATGAATGGTTTGCACTGAGCGATTCACAGGTGGTCTCGGAACGACTCGGCATGTTTCGTAGAATTCGACTGAACGATATGGAGGGTGTCATTAGTCCGGTCGGAGGCCGCGGTTTCAACGAGGGAAAGAAGCATGGAGGCGTGGTAGAGGTCCGATTGAAAGACGGTTCGACACTGCCTATTAACGCGGAATCAGGCGGTCCTTTTGTCGCTCTTACGAATGTTTTTATGTACCTTACCCGAGTAAACCGGCAACGCCAGCGCACCTTGACCGGCTAACGACCAACGACGAACGA
>CAWEYI010000025.1:0-90952 GCA_963813205.1 uncultured Acidobacteriaceae bacterium
GCGATCTCGTCGACCGTATCCTTCTTTACCTCGCGCCCGCAATTCGCGCAGTACGTCCGTCCCACCCGCGCAAACAGCAGCCGCAGATAATCATAAATTTCCGTTGCCGTAGCCACGGTCGATCGCGGATTCCGCGTGGAGTTCTTCTGCCGGATCGCCACCGCCGGCGCGATTCCATCAATCGAATCCGCGTCCGGCTTTTCGATCCGCTCCAGAAACTGCCGCGCATAGGCCGACAGCGACTCCACATACCGCCGCTGCCCCTCCGCATAAATCGTGTCAAACGCGAGCGAAGACTTGCCCGAGCCCGACACTCCCGTGACCACCGTCAGCGCATTGTGCTCCACCTCAAAATCAATGTTCTTGAGGTTATGCACCCGCGCTCCGTGCACGACTATGTGATTTTCCGTGGACATCAGATGAGGCACTGCTCTGGCAAACAATCCCGGCTTCCGGGACATTTCTGAGCCCGGACCGCCCCCCCAGCAGCCTCAGCAAGCACTGCCGAATCCTTTATTATAAAGCAGAGATTTAGATCGCACGCAGACGCGTAGCGGGAGAAGAGGGAGAAGCAAGCAGAGACCTAAGCAGCGAGTAAAATGTCTCTTAGCTCCGATCGAAACGCCTCTTAGCCCCAACCCGAACTGCTTGGTCCTGATCAGAACGTTTTCCAGCGCGACCAGAAAGTCCTGCAGCACCGTGGAAGAGCGGCGCTTCAGCGCCGCGTTAAAGTCCCAAAAATCCGGGGCTTTAGCCCCCGCCGTCCCTACATCAAAACCTCAATACTTTCCACCCGAATCGTATTACTATTCATCTCCAGCTTGCCCGTCACTTTCACCCGCTTGCCCACATATCGTTTGGCTTTCGCCGGATCGTCCAGTTTATAAATCACCTTCGTCACCGGATCCTTAAGTACCAGTTTCCCATTCTCTTTGACGATCCTCCCGCTGAATGACTTAGCCTCTTGCGTCGTCGCCTCTCCGCTGGCTGGAATTTGCCCCTCCCTTTGCTGCTGAGCCCTAGCCAGCCCCTCGCTAACGACTACCGCTAACGTTAACAGGGCAGCCCACGACAAACGAAGAAAGAACCTTTTCATAGCCAAGCCTCCAGCAGCCAAGGTAGGAAATCTCCTGCAACAACCCTGCCAATTGGACCCACCCGCTTTCAGCCCCCCTCCGCATAGCGACCGCCGAAACAGGCCGGTAAGCGGCGCTACTCGAGCGACAAGCTAAAACCCTACCTATTCCTACATGATTTACCCGAGTTTAAATTTGCCGGAGGCAGTGTAACTTCCGGAGTGTCTAGTGCTCGGGACGGCTCGCTCGGTGTCTCCGTCTCGCGCAAGAACCATCGAATCAGATTTTGCAACCAATTTCGTCGCAGTCAATTCCCGGTTCTCGGTTGGCACATGTTCGCAGACTTGGAGAATTCATATGCCACTCAACTCCCCCGCCGCCTACGGAATGTACTCGCATGACGTTGCTCTGAACGACGTTGTGCACACCCTGAATCAGGCCGGATTCGAAAATGAAGATATCTGCATGATGCTCTCCCCCACTCATCCCATTGCAGCTCTGGTGCGCGATGCCAGCCTGTTCAATTCCGAACGCGAATCCAATGCCGTAACCGCCCAGTTGATCGGTTGGCTTTCCGGCTTCGGCGCCGTGCTTATTCCCACTGTCGGCTTCTTCATTAAGTCGCAAACCTTCTTCCACGCGCTCATGGTTTCGCATGAAGGACCTGCCCTCTGTGGCAATGCCAGAACCTTGGTGGGCTTGGGTTTTTCCGACGACGAAGCCGATCGCTTCGAAAACCAGCTTCGCAGTCTGGGAGTGCTGGTCTACGTTTCCTGCGCGGAGAGCGCCAAAACCATGTGGGCCTGCGAAGTCCTGCGCCACACCGGCGCCCGCGAGGCCGCAACCCTCGAAGAAAAAATGGCAGCAACCGCCGCCTGAAAAAAGGCCCTATGGTTTTGGGGGCGTCATCCTGAGCGGAGCCGCTCTCCAGGCGGAGCGAAGAATCTCCCCAGGCACATTTTTTTCAGGCCCACCGCCCTTTTCCACGGACATCTTTGTCCCGGCTGAACTCCACCGAATTTCGGGACGTAAAAAAGAGAAAGAGAACAGAGTAGAACACCGAACTGCCGGAGCAACCGTGGAAGAGCGGCGCTTTAGCGCCGCGTAAAGCTCTTAATAAAGATGGGCTTTAGCCCCTGTAGTCTTCCGCATCCTGCTCCTCATCCCGCCGCTTTCCATACCGAAACGCAAACCCCACCCCAACCACCATAATGCTGATCGGCGGAACCAGCATCACCAGAATCGCACGATTTAACGCACGCTGACCTTCTTTTGGCGTGCTCCTCGCAACCGCGTTGCACATCGCGCAGCCCTGCGCTATGGCAGGGGCGCTGAACCATCCCAACATCAGCAGCAGCGCGATCAGGCGACTTTTATCTTGCAGGAATTTCATCCTCACACCCTTAACGAACACCCAGCTTCAGGATGCGTCCCGCATCGGGGAAGAAAAATAAATACATAATCACAAAAAGTCCGAACACGGAAACCACGATCATCCATCGCATGATGGCGGTCTCAAACTTCAAGTGCATGAAATAAGCAATGATCAGCGCCGACTTGATCACCGAGAGCACCAGCAGCACTTCCAGCATGCGCACCGGCTCGAACACCTGCCGGTAGCCCAGCCAGACCTCGACTCCAGTCAGAACCAGCAGTGCTCCCCAAACCCAGAAATACTGTCCCTTGCTGTCATCATGCGTCGCCACATCATGCATTGGCTCGTCCCCTTGTCATCCTGAGCGCGTCTATCGCGCGAAGGATCTATGCAATTTGCCGAGTGCGAACGGACCTACACTTTCGTCGACATCAAGTAGACCAGCGGAAAAATAAACATCCACACCAGATCCACAAAATGCCAATACAATCCGGAAACTTCAACATCATGCGCGTCATAATCCTTCGGCTTCAAAAATAAAATCACGCTGGCTACAATCAGCCCGAGCAGCAGCGCATGAATCCCGTAATGAAAAACGTTGTCCGCGGGAATCAAGAAATATCCCGCCAGCCAAAGCGCACCTAAAATCGGCAGAAACCATTTCCGCAACGCCACTACGCCCAGATAAATCACGCCAATGGTCACGTGCAGCATATGCATCGCCGTCAGCCCAAAAAAAGTTGCCGCAAACTGCGGCACGCCCGCCGAGACTTTCGCATACTCTCCGCTCCCCACCTCCACCGATTTTGGAAATCCCGGCAACGTCAGGCCTTCATGGATCAGGTGAGTCCACTCCATGCCGTGCAGCACAATGAACGCCGTGCCGAACACCATCGTCCCCAGAATCCAGTTTCGCGTCCGCCCGCGATCGCCACGCTTTGCCGCCAGTACCGCCAGCACCATGGTCAGCGAGCTCGACAACAGGCACGCCGTCATTACGGTCGCATTGATAATGCTTTCCTTGCCAAACGGCGTTGGCCACACCGTATAAATACGGTTGTAGCTGAAGGCAAACAACAGCGCCCCGAACGTTAGCGAGTCGGAGGCCAGAAACAGCCACATCCCCACCTTCTTCGAATAGGCCCCAAACAACGGCGCTTCAAACTCGCCCGCGCTCCCATGCACCGCAGCGCCTTCATGTTGCAGCGTGGCTTCAGCCATTCGCCAGATTCCCCCTTCTTCTATTTACCGAGCGTCATCCTGAGCGCAGCCGTTCTTCAGGCGGAGCGAAGGATCTCCCTCTCACTACAGCCCAGGTTCATGCGACTGCCACTTCCTCACCGCGCGAACCCTAACAACGCAAAAACATAAATCCACAACACGGCCATGAAGTGCCAATACCACGCCGTAACATCAACCACAATCCTCCGTCCTTCAACCGGACGGTGCAGCAGGGAAGTCGTCCCCGCCCACAGCAGTGCCAGAATGCCGCCCGCCAGATGCACCGCATGCGCCGCAGTCAACAGATAAACGAAGGAGCTATCCGGATTGGTGTTCACAAAAAAACCGCGCGCCCTCAGTTCGCCCCAGGCCATCCACTGCCCCACCAGAAATCCGAACCCTAAAAGAATCGTCACGCCCAGCCAGGGAAAATTCCTTTCTTCGCCCAGCGAAATTCCCGGCATCGATTGCAGCGGAGCCAGCGCCGCCCGCCGCTTGATATCCCGCCGCGCCAATTCCATGGTCAAGCTGCTGACCAGCAACAACGCCGTATTAATCGCCAGCAACAGCCACGGCAACTGCACCTGACCCCAGTCGCGCACGTAAGAATTCGTCGCGCCGTCGAAAGTCGGCAGTCCCTGCCGCACCACATATGCACTCGTCAGCGAAATAAAAACCATGCTGACGGTTGCAATCCCGCAGATCAGCCCCAGCCGCGCCCGGCGCAGCCGCGCCCCATAATTTGGAAAATTCGAATCCTGGGAGTTATCGCCGCCATCGCCGCCGTTTGGAGGAACAGGAATATCCCCGCCGCGGCCCAACTTGTTTACCGGAGTGCTTGGACTATAAGTCGCCATGATCACATAAGATGCTTCAAGCCATCGCCAAAGTTAACAATGATTTTTCGTCCCATCGCCCTACCCTGTGCCCCTCTGTGCCCCCTGTGGTAAAGATTTGCTTTTCTAATGGCAAAGACTTCCACGGTCGCTCCCTCAGTGCGTCCCCACCGTCACCGGATCCGTCTGCATCACATAATCCCGCGCCGCTCCCGGCACTCCATATTCATACGGCCCATGATGCACCACCGGCGTCTTCCCGCCAAAATTATCGTGCGGCGGAGGCGTCGCCGTAGTCCACTCCAGCGTCGTCGCCTCCCACGGATTATCACTGGCCTTCGGCCCCTTGAAAATCGTCCAGAAAAGATTGATCACAAAAATAAACTGCGCCCCGATTGTAATAATCGCTGCATAAGTCATGAACTGGTGAAGCGGCATCAGCTTGTGCAGGTAAGCCACTTCCGTGTATTGCGAATACCGCCGCGTCCCGCCCGCAATCCCCAGGTAATGCATCGGCATAAAGATCGCATAAGTTCCCGCGAGCGTCAGGAAAAAATGCACGCGTCCCCAGGTCTCATTCATCATCCGCCCAAACATCTTCGGTACCCAGTAATAAGTCGCGGCAAACATTCCGAAAATCGCCGCCACTCCCATAATCAAATGAAAATGTCCGACCACAAAATAAGTATCGTGCAACTGGATATCGAGCACCGGCTGCGCCAGAAACGGCCCACTCAATCCGCCCGAAACGAAAAGCGAAACAAATCCGATCGCATACAGCATCGGCGTCTGGAAACGAATATGTCCCTTCCACATCGTTCCCAGCCAATTAAAAGTCTTGATCGCCGAAGGCACGCCAATGCACATCGTCAAAATCGAAAACGCAAACGCCGAGTACGGACTCATGCCACTCATAAACATGTGGTGGCCCCACACCATGAATCCGAGAAATCCGATGCCGAGCATGGCGTAAACCATCGCCTTATATCCGAAGATCGGCTTGCGCGAAAACGTCGAAAGGATCTGCGAAGTCACGCCCATCCCCGGCAGGATCGCAATGTAAACTTCCGGATGCCCGAAGAACCAGAACAGGTGCTGCCACAGCAGCGGCGACCCGCCCTTGTGCCCCATGATCTGCCCATTCACCACCACCAGCGGCACATAAAAACTCGTCCCTAAATTCCGATCCATCAACAACAAAATCCCCGCCGAGAGCAACACCCCAAACGCCAGCAATCCCAAAATCGCCGTAATGAACCACGACCACACCGTCAGCGGCATGCGCATCATGGTCATGCCCTTGGCCCGCAGATCGAGCGTAGTGGTAATAAAATTCAGAGCCCCCATCAGCGATGCAATGCAGAAAATCGCAATGCTCGTGATCCACAAATCCGCGCCCAGACCTTCACCCGGACCCGCCGATGGCAGCGCACTCAGCGGCGCATATCCCGTCCATCCATGCAGCGGCGCTCCGCCCGTCACAAAAAATGCCGCGATGATGGTTACGAATGCGACAAAAGTTGTCCAGAACGAAAGCATGTTCAGCACTGGAAACGCCATGTCCGGCGCGCCAATCTGAATCGGCAGAAAATAATTTCCAAATCCGCCCTGCGGAGCCGTCGTCAGCACGAAGAACACCATGATCGTCCCGTGCATCGTCAGCAGGCTGAGATAAGTCTCCGGCTTGATCTCCCCCACCAGCGGCAGCACTGCATTCGGCCACACCAGGTGAATGCGCATCAGCAGCGACAAAAACATCCCCACAAACACCGCCGTGAGCGCCAGAAAGAAATATTGAATACCAATGACTTTGTGATCCAGGCTGAAAATATATTTCCGGATAAATCCCTGAGGAGCGTGCGAGTGAACCGTAGCCGCGGTCGCCATTACTGTTTCTCCGCCTCCCGTGCCGCTATCCATTTGTCGAAATCTTCCTGGCTCACCACATGAACCATGCCATGCATCTTGTAATGTCCCAGCCCGCATAATTCGGCGCAAGCGATCTCATACTCACCAATCGCCGTCGGCGTGAAGTGCATGTGAATATTCAATCCCGGCACCGCATCCTGCTTGAATCGCAACGAAGGCACAAAAAAACTGTGGATCACGTCCACCGCTCGCAAGCTGATATCCACCTGCCGGTCCACCGGCAAATACATCGTCCCCGTAACCACATCATCTTTCGCCGCCGGATCCGAAGTGTCGAGCCCCACCGCCGCCTCTCCGCCCGCCGACGGGTCCATCAGCTTCGGACTCGTCGCCCCATACTTTCCATCCGGCCCCGGATAGCGGAAGTACCAGGCAAACTGCATCCCCGTAACCTCCACCTGCACCGCCCCCGGCCCCGCCTGATCGAAGCGCTGGCTCGCCCACACCCGGCTGCCCATCAGATTCAAACCCACAAACAAAATCGTAGTGAGCACCGTCCACACAATCTCCAGCCTCGTATTTCCATGCGAATAAAGCACCGGAGGCGACGAAGGCGTTTGCCGATATTTCCAGACGATGTATCCCAGCGACAGTTGCGCCGCCAGAAAAACAATTCCCATCAAAATAAAAGTGAGTGTGAGTTGTCCGTCAATGAATCCCGTGGCGGAAGAGGCTCCCACCGGCAGCCACCAGGTTTTGGCGACGAAAAAGTACGTGCTGGCCAACGTGATCAGCCAGATCAAAGCCATTAACGCGAGGCCCATTCCCCAGTCCTCCCAACTACAAGAAGCGAGGTCGAACGATTTCCCCACGGCAGTTGCCGCGCCCCACAGCGCAAAGCAACAGTCGGCGGCGAGTTTACCACAGCCGCCTGAGAAAAAAACAAGTGACTTAAACAACACGGAAAAAACTTACGACAAACTTTCCAGCGCCCTACCCTGTGCTCCTCTGTGTCCCCTGTGTTAAAGATTTTTTTCTTGTAACTCTCAGGTCCACCCTTATTTATCCGACCACTCTGGCACCCTCCCCGGCGTCCACGGCGCCCCCGCCGCCTCCATATCTTTCTCCAGCTTGACCAAATCCACTTCAACTAAAGTACGAAGTTTTCCCAGCTGCTCCGCAAACTCCGCACCCGCAATGTCGTAGTCCTCCACGTGACTCTGCGTCGGCCGGGCCAGCGAAAATCTCTCACCCTCCATGATCGCCTCGATGCGATCATTAATCGACGACGCCACCGCCTCGTTCCGTTTCTGCATTTCTTTATCCCCGCTCAGCGCCCGCAGAATTAACCGGTCATTCTTCTCAATCGCATCCGCCTCTGCATCCAATCGTTTTTCCGCCGCTGGCGTATCCCGCAACGCTTCACGAATCGATTTCAACCGGTCCTCAACCTCATGCGCCGTCCGCGTCGCTCCCGATACCGCCCGGTAAAGCCGCGCCACCTTGCGATGAAATTCCTCCCGCGCCGCCAGATCCCCCGCGCTCATGGCTCCTTGTCCCTCCGTCAGCACTTTAAAATTTTGCGCCGTACCCAATTCCGTCACCACTCCATCCACATCCTCAAAGCATCGCACCGAGTACGCCCCAGGCAATACCAGCGTTCCATGCGACGATGCCGGAGGAAAATCTTCCTCGTCATCGTGATGCTCCGGCAGCGCCACCACCGGATATCTCAAATCCCACGCCGCCCGCTGAAATCCCGACTCAATGCTCCCCCCCACTCTTCGAATCGGCGTCCCCGCTTCGTCATAAACCATAAAATAAACTTCCGGCTTCCGCTCTTCCGACTCCGCCCGCAACTCGTCATGCGTCGGATATGCCAGCGTCTGATTTTTCTTCGCCGCTTCTTTCTCCGCTTCCTGCCGCTTCTCTTTTTTAGTCTTCAGCTTCTCTTTCAAATAAACCGTAAATACCGCCCCAAACGGAGGATTCTCCGCCGTATAAAACGCATCCCCCTGAAACCCTTTCCTCGGACCACCCAGCGGATGCCGCTCAATATAAAGAAGCGCATCCTTCACCGGAAAAGTAGCCGCCGCCTGTTCCAACGCTTCCGCATTGATCCCTCGCAGCGCCGAAATATCGTCGAGCACATAAAACCCGCGCCCGAACGTCGCAATCACCAGATCGCTCTCCCGCGTCTGCTCCACCACATCGCGCACCGCAATCGTCGGCAGCCCGCCCTTCAACTGCACCCAGTGCGCTCCGCCATCGACCGTAAAGAACGCTCCAAACTCCGTCCCCGCAAAAAGCAAATTGGAATTCACCAGATCTTCCGCAAACCCCAGCACCGGACCGTTCTCCGGCAAGTTCCCCGCAATCGAACTCCAAGTCTTCCCCGCGTCCGTCGACTTCAACAGATAAGGTTTGAAATCCCCATTCTTATGATTGTCAAACGCCGCATAAACCACATTCGCATCATGCGACGAAGCCGCCAACCGGCTCACATAAGTCATATCCGGAACGCCGGCAAACTTCTCGTAGTTGCTCCAGCTTTGCCCACTATCCGATGTCACCTGAATCGATCCATCATCTGTCCCCACATAAATCAGACCTTCTTTTTTCGGCGACTCCGCCAGCGCCACAATATTTCCATACAAAGACGTCGACGCATTCTTCGCCACCGCATCCGGCTCCCACACTCGTCCCATCACCGGCAATTTATTGCGATCCATCTGCCGCGTCAGATCGCCGCTGATCGCCTTCCACGAATCTCCCCGGTCGTCGCTGCGGAACAATTTGTTCGCCGCAAAATACAGCCGTGTATGGGAGTGCGGCGAGATAATCACCGGCGAATCCCAATTCCATCGCAGCCCAGGCTCGCCCTTACCCTCCTGCGGCTGCAAAACCATCTCCTGCCCCGTCGGCTTGTCATGCCGCACCAGCACTCCATACTGCGACTCCGAATAAATCGTGTTCGCATCCACCGGATCTACCACCGAGCGGAATCCATCTCCTCCCGTAGTCACGAACCAATCCGAATTCATAATCCCGTTAACGTTGCGCGTGCGCGCCGGCCCGCACCAGGAAAAATTATCCTGCGTGCCGCCGCACACGTCATAAAAGGGAACTGCATTGCTCACCGCCACGTCGTAAAACTGCACCGTCGGCAAATTCGCCTTGAACTCCCAACTCTTGGCATCATCCCAGGTCTCATACATCCCGCCATCTGACCCCAGCAGCCAATGCTTCGTATCCTCCGGATCAATCCAGATCGCATGATTGTCTCCGTGATGATTCACCTCACTCACTTTGTGCAGCGTCTTCCCGCCATCCAGCGATTCCCGCAGACTCACATTCATCACGAAAATGCGATCCACATTCTTCGGATCGCAAACCACCCGCGCGTAATACATCGCTCCCACATCAAATTCATTCCGCTTCTCCCATGTCGCCCCGCGATCATTCGAGCGAAAAATTCCACCCTTCCCATCCGCCGCCTCAATCGTCGCGTAAACCACATTCGGATCCGCCGCCGATACCGCCAGCCCAATCCTTCCCATATCCACCGTCGGCAATCCGGATTTCAATTTGTTCCAGGTCGCGCCCGCGTCGGTCGATTTATAAATCGCGCTCTCCGGTCCGCCATCGATCAAAGTAAAAACATGCCGCCGCCGCTGATAAGCCGCCGCATAAACAATGTCCGGATTCGAGGGATCAATCGCCACATCCACCACGCCCGTGTTCTCGCTGATGGTCAGCACCGCCTTCCAATTCTTTCCCCCGTCCACAGTTTTATAAAGCCCGCGATCCCCGCCCGCGCCCCACAACGGCCCCTCCGCCGCCACGTAAACCACCTTCGAATCCCGCGGATCGATCACCACCCGGCCAATATGCTCCGACTTCTTCAATCCCAAATTCTGCCAATCTTTTCCGCCATCATCCGACCGGTAAATTCCATCTCCATACGAAACGCTGCGCTGCGAATTGCTCTCGCCCGTTCCCACCCAAACCACCGCCGGATCATTCGGATCAAGCGTCACCCACCCAATCGAATACGACGCCTCCTTATCAAACAGCGGAGTCCACGTCGTCCCATCGTTCACCGTCTTCCACACCCCGCCCGAAGCTACGCCCACGTAATACTCAAACTTATTCTTTGGATTCACCGCGATCGACATCACCCGCCCCGAAGCCACCGCCGGACCGATCGACCGAAACTTCAGCCCGGCAAAAGTGTCAGCGTTCATCCCCGGCTTTTTCTCCTCATCCTTTCCTTGTCTGGAGGCGTTATCTTCTGATCTTTCTTAGGATTTTTCTTCGCCGCCGGCGCCGGCACCGTAGTCTTATCCGAATCCTGTGCAGCCGCAATCAAAGTTGAAAATGTCAAAAAGAAAAGAGCGAGAGCAACCGCGAGGCGAAGTTTCACAAGAGCTCCAATCCAAAGTTTTCCAAAACCGATATGTATACAGCATTCCCGCCAGAGAGAGAAGAACGATCTCCAACCCCCTTGTCATCTTGAGCGAAGGCTGTGTTTCGCGGTAGCGAAGCACAGCCGCGGTCGAAAGATCCCTGCCACCGCACCACCCGCACCTCCACGACTGAGCGTGCCCCCAAATCGCTCCCTTTGCGAGATGTGGGTCTTCCGACTTTCGGTTCTGAGATACCTCGTCAGGCGTAAGCCTCCTGCACGGTTTTCTCCGCGTCCTCCGCGGCCTTTCTTCGCGACCTCAGCGATTAAAAGCTTCTGATCCTGAACCATGCCTCTCCGACATCACGTAAAATCCCTCCATGCCACCGAAGCCGCAACCCCAGGGCCACGACACCCGCTACACCAAAATGCAAAAGAACTACTGCTTCGTCTGCGGACAGAACAATCCCCACGGCATGCGCCTGAAATTCATCCTCGACGAGGAACGCCAAACTTTCGTCTGCAAATTCCGCCTCAGCAAGCGCTACACCGGACCTCCCGGCCACACCCACGGCGGCGTCATCGCCTGCATCCTCGACGATGCCATGGGCAAAGTAAACAAGCTTCACCACGTCGTCGCGCTCACCCGCGAAATGACCGTCGAATATCTCAAGCCTGTCCCCTTAAACAAGCCGTTACGCGTCGAAGGCCACGAAGAAAAAGTCCGCGGACGCACTCACATCAACGTCGCCGAAATCCTCAACGACAAAAACGAAGTCCTCGCCCGCAGCCGCGGCCTCTTCATCGCCATCGACCCCGAAAAAATGTTCGCCAAATTCGTCGAACGCTAGGGACGCGCAGTTTGTCATCCCGAGCGAGGATTTTGCTTTGCGATTGACAAAGCAAAACCGCAGTCGAAGGACCCCTTTATGCTTATCCTGACGACGGCTACGCGAGGCGTTCCTTCCTGGAACCTTCGTTTGCGCGACCCCTGGGGTACCGCGATTTATGAACACACTGTAAAATAAAAATAGCCGGCGGCTGTGCCGCCGGCCTATCCTTCGCGATCGCGAAAAGAGTCCACCATGTCCAAAACCAACGGCTCAAACAACACCACCTCTCTCCGCCTGAAAACCGGCCTCGCCGAAATGCTAAAAGGCGGCGTCATCATGGACGTCACCACCGCCGAGCAGGCCGCCATCGCCGAAAAAGCCGGAGCCGTCGCCGTCATGGCCCTCGAGCGCGTTCCCGCGCAAATCCGCGCCGAAGGCGGAGTCGCCCGCATGGCCTCGCCCAAAAAAATCCGCGAGATCATGGCCACCGTTTCCATCCCCGTCATGGCCAAGTGCCGCATCGGACATTTTGCCGAAGCGCAAATTTTGCAGGAACTCGGCGTCGACTACATTGACGAATCTGAAGTGCTCACTCCCGCTGACGAAGCTCATCACGTCGATAAGCACGCCTTCAAAGTTCCATTCGTCTGCGGCGCGCGCAATCTCGGCGAAGCCCTGCGCCGCATCGCCGAAGGCGCCGCCATGATCCGCACTAAAGGTGAGGCCGGCACCGGCGACGTCGTCCACGCCGTCAAGCACATCCGTCAGATCGTGCAGGAGATGCGCATCCTTACCGTGCTCGGCGAAGAAGAACTCTACGCCAAAGCCAAAGAGCACGGCGCTCCCTACGAACTGATAAAGATGGTCGCCAAAACCGGCAAGCTCCCCGTCCCCAACTTCAGCGCGGGCGGCATCGCCACCCCCGCCGACGCCAGCCTGGTCATGCAGCTCGGCGCCGAAGCCGTCTTCGTAGGTTCCGGCATCTTCATGAAAGACAGCACCACCTTCGCCGACCCCGAAGAAGCGGCAAAGCGCGCCCGCGCCATCGTCCAAGCTGCCACGCACTTTAATGACCCTAAAGTATTACTTGAAGTCAGCGAAGACCTGACGGGAGCGATGAAGGGGCTCGCTATTGCGGGGATGGATGAGGCGCAGATGCTGCAGACGCGCGGATGGTAGGGAAAGTTTCGTTGCCGTCAGCGAGCTTGTTTTAATCAGGCGGGTGGCCCAGGTCTCAGGCGCCGACTCCCATGTCTCGCAAAAGAAGCGAGACATGGGGCACCCCATTTCATCTCATTTCACGAGGCCTCATCTTAGAAGCGATTCGATTACGCCGCTGGTGGGCGAATCGTCATCACCAAGACGTCGGTATCGTTGATCCGCACCGGCCCGACTTCGCCTGAGGAGTACCAACGGAAACTGCTCCAGCGCACTGTTCTGGCGAGGCCACTAGTCCTCGCGCGACGGGATTGCGATGGATGTAGCGCAGCTTCTCAATTCGCTTCTTCTCCGTCCAAACGTTGAAATCGTAGAACCGCGCCTGCCAGAAGGGATTCGCTTTTTGGGAGCCATTAATACTGGGGGTGCCCCACTTCTCGCTTCTTTTGCGAGAAGTGGGAACGGCGCCAACCTGCAAACTGCGAACCACGCCGAGCTTGAGTGCCTGAATGGCGGTGGGCACCGACTCCCGCTGCGGTTCGCTTATTAATAGATGAACGTGCTCCGGCATCACGACATATCCTAAAACTACGAGCCGATAGCGGCGACGCACTCGTTCAAGAATTTGCAGAAACAAATCGCATCGTTCAGCATTTTTGAAGTATGGCCGCCTCTTGTAACAACTGAACGTGAGAAAATGTAAGTCCCTTCCGCCGTAGAAGCGATGCAGACCTTCGGTCACGAATAGAAAGTAGTAAAAGCACATAGGATCTGTCTGTGATGGGTGAACATTAGGGTCCGTGGCAGAAGTCCCATGTCTCGCAAAAGAAGCGAGACATGGGGCACCCGACTCAGGATTTAACCCGATCCTCTACCCGCCGACGCGACCGGAGTATTAAGCTCATAATCAGCGTGAGGAGCTTACATGCCAACCCCAAACAATATCCTCAAAGACCATCTTTCCCGATCCAGCGAACTTAAAATTACCGTGACCGGCAGAAATTCCGGACGCGCCATCAAGATCACGATCTGGTTCGTATTGGATGGCAACACGTTGTATCTCTTGCCCGTTAAGGGATCAGACACGCAGTGGTACAAAAACCTGCTCAAGAATCCAACAATTCGCATCAAAGCAGGTGGCGCAGAGACCGAATCAAAGGCCGTCCCTGTCACCGACGCCGCAAAGGTGTCATCCGTGGTCGAAAAATTCCGCGGCAAATATGGCGCCAAGGACGTGAAGAAGTACTATTCGAAGCTCGACGTCGCCGTCGTGGCCCCGCTCGACTGATTCGCACTGATCCGCCAATTTATAAAGAACCAAAATCAAAAAACGAACCGCAATTAAAAAGGAGCAGCAATGCAAAAACGCAACCTTGGGAAAAGCAATTTGGAAGTATCGGCCATCGGCCTCGGCTGCATGGGCATGAGCTTCTCCTACGGCCCGCCCAAAGACAAAAAGGAAATGACTGCTCTGCTCCACGCCGCCGTGGACCGCGGAATTACATTCTTTGACACCGCCGAAGTCTACGGACCTTTTACCAACGAAGAGCTTCTCGGCGAAGCCCTCGCGCCGTTCAGCGGCAAAGTTGTGATCGCCACCAAGTTCGGCTTCGATCTGGGCGGCACCGATAATCGGCCGGGCGCGGCGGGCGTCAACAGCCAGCCCGCCCACATCAAGCAGGCTGTCGAAGGCTCGCTCAAGCGCCTCAAACTCGACACGATCGACCTGCTGTACCAGCACCGGGTTGACCCGAACGTCCCTATCGAAGACGTCGCGGGTGCAGTGAAAGAACTGATTCAAGCCGGCAAGGTCAAACACTTCGGAATGTCCGAGGCGAGCGCAAAGACGATTCGCCGCGCCCACGCCGTCCAGCCCCTCACCGCTCTCCAAAGCGAATACTCGCTATGGACACGAACCCCCGAGAAAGAAGTGATACCCACTCTCGAAGAACTCGGAATCGGTTTCGTGCCATACAGCCCTCTCGGCAAAGGTTTCCTGACGGGCAAGATGAACGAAAATACGACCTTCGACAGCTCCGACTTCCGTAGCACCCTCCCGCGCTTCACACAGGAAGCTCTCAAGGCGAATCAGGCATTGATTGACCTGCTCGGCAGCATCGCGAAACGGAAAAAATCGACTCCCGCTCAGATCGCGCTCGCCTGGCTCCTGGCGCAAAAGCCCTGGATCGCTCCCATCCCCGGCACCACGAAACTCAACCGCCTGGAAGAAAACATCGGAGCAGCGGCCGTCGAATTAACGTCCGCCGACCTGCGCGAAATCGAAAGCGCCGCTTCAAAGATCAAAGTAGAAGGCGCTCGCTACCCCGAACGCCTGGAGAAAATGACCGGTCTCTAAGCTGCGGCCCCATAACCCATCCCCACTCCCGTAAGCCCATCCCATCTCCCGGGGATGCCCCGCTCAAGCTACGCTTGGGCGGGGTCTTTTCTGCCGCCTGCAGCACATTCACTGCAAAAAACATCCGAGCCGCTCTGCTCTTGGGTGGCGCAGCGCTTCCAGCGCTACGATTCAAGCGCTCACGGAGTTATTCGGCTTTAGCCGCTGAGGTACCGCATCCAACTGAACCAGTTTTTGAATATTTAGCTTTTGGGTGGCGCAGCGCTTTCAGCGCTGCGATTCAAGCGCTCACGGAGCTATTCGGCTTTAGCCGCTGAGGCAAGTCACCCGGCAAACATTCGTAACTTTCCCACCTCGCCCTCCGTACGTAAAATCCCACCCAGAACATGCTCGATTCGCTGCAATCGATTTTCGACCAACTAGGTCTCGACCTGGGGCTCGACAAGCCCTGGCAGCCGGTCTCCCGTCCGGCGCTCGTAGGCTGGCTCATTTTTTATGCCGGATTTCTCCTCTACGCCTTGCGCGCCAACGGCGGAATGCTCTTCATCGATCTGGCCAATCTGGTCGTCCACGAAGGTGGTCACAATCTTTTTCGCTGGTTCGGCCCCACGCTCCGGCTCTGGGGAGGCACTATTCTCCAGTGGCTCGTGCCATTCCTGCTCGCGGCGTACTTCTTCACTCACCGTCAGACCACCGGCTTCGTTTTCTCCCTGTTCTTTTTCTTTGAGAACTGGCTCTACACCGCAACCTACATGGCCGACGCGCGGGCGCAGGTATTGCCTCTCGTCACCACCGGAGACCCGGAATTTGCCGAGCACGATTTTTTCCGCATCTTCAGCGATCTCGGCGTTCTCAACTACGACACGAAAATCGCTGCCGTAGTTCGCTTATTAGGCTGGTGCGGGATGATCACCGTAGTCGTCTGGTTGGCTCGGCGGCCCACTGGCAAGGCACAGCAGTCAGCAGAAGACTCAGCATTGGATGCAAGGTTCATCGACTTTTTAGGAAAATAAGGTCACCGCGCTTCGTCAGTCCCATCCTCCACCCGCGTCTGGTCCGTAATCCAGTTCACCTCCCATGTCTTTCCGCCATCGTCTGAATATGACTGTTCAAAGTGAGGCATATTCGAAGTCGTGTTCGACCAGATAAATCGAACAAAGATCAGCTTCCCGTTCAGCGTGTCCTGCGCGTAAAACTCGCCGCGTCCGTTCTTGAATTCACCGATCTGCGGCACGAACATTTTCCCATCCTTGCTGTTCGCCCAATAGAGGCTCCACTGATGCGATTCGGGATTGTAAAGCCGCAATGTCAGCCCCTCAATGTGGCCGGTCGGACTGTCTGTCTCAAATTCCTCAATCTGCGATCGTCCATCCCAAACCTTTCGCGTCACCGACGTGCCGTCAAACTCAACCCACTTGTTCGATCCCGTCAGCGGATTGAGACGCCGCTTGAGGTGAATCTTCCACGACCCTATCTCGAAATCAAAATCGTGTTGCCCATCCCGCTCCACGGCCTTCTGCGCGGCCGCACTCGCCGCCGCGTTTGAGTTCTGTTGTGCCAGCCCTTGCAGGGAATAACAAATCACTAAGCTGCACACCGCGACATAACCGCGAATAAATTTCATGTTGATCACTAGCCTCCCTTCATTCGACTCACGCGCCAGAAAAATGTGAGTCGAGTGACTTGTGTCGATGGAACCCTCGTCGCCCGATTTCTTTTGAGGGGCGTCATCCCGAAACGCGGCGTACTTCAGCCGCGTGAGGGATCTCCCGCTTAACCGGCGCAACGCGTAAGCCAAACTTGCACCACTGGCGCTCTTCAAAGAACTTGATCTCCTCCTGTATCATTTCTCCCCAAAGGCAGCGCTCCGCTTAGGAGGAACATCATGAGCCACCCTATCGAGGAGTCCTATACCCGGTTCGTTCAGCGTGCCACAACGCTCGAATCCCTGGCCGATAAACATACAGCCAAGCCCGTCAGCCTCGCACTGCAGAAAGCTTACGGCAGCCTGAAGGCCTGCGCGGAGTTGTTGCTGGTCATGGAAGATGAGTCCTACGCGAATATGAAAAAAACGTTGGCCAAAGCAGCCGCCGTTGAACGTCCCGCGCACCAGATCGAAGCCATGGCCACCATGATCGCGGTTCTCGACCAGTTTCCCAGGCTTCTGGAGTCCGCCGTGCTTTTGTCCGAGGCAAAAGATGGCGAAGCCATGAAGCACATCGCCGGGCATGTTTTGAAAACTGCCGTCGACCTTGCGCTGCTCTTTTCGGGCGCCAAGACCATCAAAGACGTAGCCGAACTCCTCAATATTCTCGACGAAATGGCCAAGACTGGCGAGTCCTTCGAGATGCGAAAAAAACAAGTGAAAGCTGCCAGCGACGTCCTTGATTGGATCGAGGCCATAACTCTGGCCTGCCTGGTCTGGGCTTACGCCGCGCAACGCTACATTTCAGACATTACCGGCCATCCCGACACCAGCAACGATGACGTCATGCAGTTGGTCATCGAGCGAATGGCTCGCTGCGCCAGTTCCTGGAATCCCAAATAACGACACCCCCACCAGCGGATCGCCAACAGCGCGGCCCAACAGACCCAGTGATTTCCAGTTGGCGTCCAGGCATTTCACTCCATGCCTTTGGGTGGCGCAGCGCTGTCAGCGCTGCGATTCAAGCGCTCAAAAGTGATGGCTTTAGCCGCCGCGGTACGCGCGCAACGCCCGTTGCCCTCGCTACTCTTTCCCCTCATACGCCCGCTTTAATCCCTCCACATCAATCTTGATCATCTTCATCATGGCCTTCATCACTCGCTGCGACTTCTGCGGATCCCTGTCTCCGAGGAACTCCATCAGAGCTTTCGGAATGATCTGCCACGATATTCCAAATTTGTCCGTGAGCCAGCCGCACCGCATGGCTTTCCCGCCCGCCAAAAGCTTTTCCCACAATTCGTCGACTTCTTGCTGCGTCTCGCAATTCACAAAAAATGATATCGCTGGCGTGAACTTAAATTCTGGCCCCCCATTTAGCGCCATGAATTCCTGCCCCTCAAGCTGAAATTTCGCCGTCAATACCGATCCCTTCGGACCAGGCCCCGCGTCTCCACACCGCGTGATTTGCCCAACCTTCGAGTTCTCGAAAATCGAGGTATAAAAATTCATCGCCTCTTCCGCATTGCCGTCGAACCACAAGAACGGAACAATCTTTTGCATAGGTTTATTTTTCCTTCCTGGTATTTTTCTTACGCACTCAACGCCTCGTGCCCCACCGAAGGCAAAAAGTTCTCCAGCCGGTCGTAGCTCATCGCCATACCCGTCTGCATCGGCGACTTCAGCACCGCATCGCGCGTCTCGCGCGAGTTATAAACAATCGTCTGCGTCAGCGTAGTCTTGCCGTCCCGCTCGCTCAGCACAATCGTGTCCACCGCTTCTCCCGGATACCACGCCTCGTCGAATACTTCAGTGGCCACAATCCGCTCCGACGCCACCACTTCGCGATAGACGCCACCCATCCCCATCTCACGCCCGTCGCTGTCGTTTCTCCAGACATAGCGATATCTGCCGCCGGTCCGCAAGTCGACCTCGCACACTGGCATCGACCATCCATCCGGCCCCAGCAACCACTTCTTCAGCAGTTCCGGTCGGGTGTAGGCGTCAAACACCAACTCCCGCGGCGCATCGAAAACTCGCGTCACCACAATCTCGCGGTCTCCATGCGCTTTGATATGGAAGGTTCCACTGTTTTTCATCTCTGTCTCCTTTACGGCCGATTTCTTGAAATAGGTTTTCTTCTTCTCAGGTTCACTGCACTTTTACTGGTTCTCGCCGCGCCAGTCTGCAAGTCAAGCAGAAGCGCATCCAGCCGCTCGAACTGCGCTTCCCAGAACCGGCGGTAGTGCTCCAGCCATTGCGTGGCTTCGCGCAGTGGTCGAGCTTCCAGCCGCCGCGGACGCCGCTGCGCATCCTGACCGCGCGAAATCAGTCCCGCCCGTTCCAGAACTTTCAGGTGTTTGGAAATCGCCGGCTGGCTCATGGCGAATGGCTTTGCCAAATCCCTCACCGACGCTTCGCCCTTCGCCAGCCGGCCCAGAATGGCGCGGCGCGTGGGATCGGCAAGGGCCGCAAAGGTCGCATCCAGCCGGGGAGACTGCCGCGGGGAAGATCGCAAATACGATCGCGAATATGATTGTAAATAACCGTCTAGTTCCATAACCTAAAGGTAATATACACCAGGCGATTTCCTTGTCAAGAGGCGTTCAAGAGATTTTTCCTGACCACGGTACAATCCACCTATGCCGCACTGGCTCAGCCGCCTGGGAATCAGCCGCGCCGTTCTCATTCTTTCGGTGCGCGCGTCCGTGGCTACCGTCGCATCCATGCTGCTTTCTGAAGGTCTTAAACTGCCGGAGTTCTATTGGGCTCCAATCTCCACCATCGTCGTCCTTCTCTCCACCGTTAAGCCGCAAACCGTCGCCTGGCAGCGCTTCGTAGGTACGGCCCTGGGTGCGGCGCTGGGTGCGCTCATCGCAACTTTTTTTCATCCCAACTGGATCGTTTATGGCGTCGGCATTTTCGTTTGCGGGATTCTCTCAGCGTTGCTGCGGATTGGCAGCGCCTATCGCTTCGCCGCCATCACTCTGAGCATCGTCTTACTGGTCGCACATATTCGACCACCCTGGATCGTCGCCGCGCATCGCTTCGTGGAAGTTTCGCTGGGGATCGCAGTGGCTCTGGTCGTCGCCGTGGCATGGCCCGCCCCCGCGAACTCACCCGCTGACTCGCCCGCTGAATAACGAAGCGGGCATTCGCCCAGCCGAACCCCTATCCGCGAGCTTTCCCATCCTCGCCCGGATGCTGCCCCGCCGTCTGCGACGTGAACAGTATGCAAAAAACCATGAACCCTGCAATCACAAGTGATGATGTAATCCGGCCTAGATTCAATCCCCCGTTCGCGTGAGGCTTGGTAAGAATGTCTCCCAGCGTCGCGCCCAGCGGCCGCGTCAGAATGAAAGCCGTCCAGAACAGCAGCGTGTGCGAAAGCTTTGTAAAGAAATAAGCCTCAGCCACCAGCGTCAGCGCCCCGGCAAATACCAGCGCGCCCCGCTCGTAGCCCACTCCCTGTGTATCCGCCAGCCAATCGCCCAGTGCAGTTCCCAACGTGTTCGAAAACAGAATCGTCGTCCAGTAAAACATCTCAACTTTTGGCGAGGTAATATCGCGAAACGAAATCGCTCCCACCGACCATCGCCATAACCCCAGAACCAGCATCAGCAGCACGAACAGGCTCAGCGATCCGCCCAGGTAGCCGAAACCGAGCGACCGGTCAGAGAAATCCGCCATCGTCGTGCCCAGCGTGGTCGTAGCCACAATCACCGTCCAATACAAAAACCGGTGAAAAGATTTCGCCTTGATCTGCGCCGTCACCGCAACCAGGAAGAAAACCAGAAAAATCAGCGTGCTCACCAGGTATCCAAGCTTCATCGTCATGGAGAGCGCATCTCCACCGGTCTCGCCCACCGTGGTGGCGGCAATCTTAATAATCCAGAATGCAATCGCGACCTGCGGAACCTTGCTGGCCACCGCCCAACTCCCGCTTGTATCCGCGCGCCCATCTTGGTATGGAACCGAAGAACTCTGACTACTGAATGAGAGAGAGGCTGGGTTCATGGTAGAAATAGATTGATTCATAAATTCGCAATCCTGCCTGCTGATTTTGACAAAAACCATCAGATGCGCAATCCGGCTTTCAGGATGGAGAATTTATCTCGCGGCTTCTCTGGAATTAGCTCTCGCCTTTTCCAAAAAGCCGGTCACTAATTAAGATTGAGTATGAAAATTGGAGTGCTCGCCCTGCAAGGCGATTTCGACGCCCACCGCCGCCGGCTCGAAGAACTCGGTGCGGACGTTGTGCTCATCAAAAAGCCCGAGCAGCTCGACGCCCTCGATGGCCTGGTCATCCCCGGCGGCGAGTCCGGCACGTTCCTGAAATTGCTGGGAGAAAAAGGTTTCGAAAAACTGAAGCAGTTCGTGCGCTTGAAGCCCACCTTCGGCACCTGCGCCGGCGCAATCCTGCTCGCCACCGAAGTCGAAAATCCAAAACAGTCAGGCCTCGGCGCCCTCGATATCACCATCCGCCGCAACGCCTACGGCCGCCAGCTCGACAGCTCCATCCGCGAAGGCAAACTGCTGCTGCACGCCGCCGGAGATAATAAAGACGAAGGCAATAAAGACGGAAACAAGAAAAGGGAAGACTCTCCTTTGGAAATGGTCTTCATCCGCGCTCCCAAAATCGAACGCGTCGGCCCCAACGTGAAAGTCCTCGCCACCGAAGGTTCAGACCCGGTCGCCGTGCGGCAAGGAAGAGTCATGGCCGCCACGTTCCATCCCGAACTCTCCGACGACAAGCGCGTCCACCAGGCATTCCTCGACCTATGTGGGACGGACACTCCTGTCCGTCGCCCTTGACTTTGCTGTTGAAGTTGTTCTGCCGTTGCAGGTGAGTTGCAGTTGCCACTCTGGGACGGACACTCCTGTCCGTCGCCCTTGATGTTGGTTCGGACTTCAATTTTAATTGCGGATCCCCGAAACGCGCCGCGCCAGGCGGCCTCCGGCGTTATAATGACAGTCGTTTTAGACGCGCTGTTCGACACACGGAGGAGTTTTTCTTTTGCCAGAGAAGAGAATTCGATTCGGCGATTTCCAGGTAGATTACGGCAGTTACCAACTCTGCCGCCGCGGTATCCCCGTCCGCCTCGAGGGCCTGCCCTTACAACTGCTCATGTTTCTTGTCGACAACAGGGGACAACTGGTTACCCGCGACCAAATCGCCAGCGAGCTATGGAGCAGCAAAGACGTGTTCGTGGATGTCGAACAGGGAATCAATACCGCGATTCGCAAGATCCGCCGCGCTCTAGCCGACGATGCCGGCGAACCGCGCTATGTCCAGACCGTCGTCGGCCGCGGCTATCGCTTCGTCACCCCTGCCCCCGAGCATGACGTCAACAGCCCGGAGCCATCCGCGGAATTTCTATTCTCTCCCGAAGACCTGGGCCGCGCCATCATGAGCGCCGCCGGCCTCGATCCAGAAAATCCCCGAGGCCCGAAGTCCCCATCTGAAGATGGAATCAAGTCCGAACCTTGATTTCTCCCATCTCCACGACCCTGGAAGACACTTTCCGTCTGAGTCCGAAACCGCATATCTACATCGCTTACCTATCGCCTCAATGTGCTCGCAGACGTCAACAGAGCCGACGGCAGCTCCCCCGCTGCCATCGGCTCATGACTTTGTTGGCAGGTACTGCAGTTCACTAAGTTTCACCGCTGCACGCTGCCAACGCATGCCATAGTGCGCGAGATCCGTTTCCGGAGCAATGGAGAGCGTCTGAAGTTCGTCTGAATTCATCTGAAGAGTTTATCGGAGACGCACAATGTGGGACGGACGCTCCGCTGGGAACTCGCGCCGCAAAGCGTCCACGCATTGCACCCGAGCGCCCGCAGCGCGCCGGCACCAGCACCCTCTTTAATATCCATAGTTAAGATCCATCGACACGCGTCGGTAACTTGCGCCGGTGCCCCATCTTTGGCCTCATTTGCCAAAACTAGGATTCCGCAGCCTCCGTGTGCTGAGATTTCTTGCTCCAGCCGAGACGAATCGCGCGGCCATCCCCCTCCAGCAAAGACTGTATTGCGGTGCCCCAACGCCGAGGGCGAGAATTGAGTCAGCACATCCGATAACAAAAACACGCTGGAGGGAGCGTATGTCTCAAGCCAGCGACCTTAAGCCATATCAAGAATATTCTGGAGGTTCCTCATGCGACACATCCTGATGTTTGCGGTGCTGCTGCTCAGCCTGTCGTGGGCGGTCGCACAAAGTTATCCGAGCCAGGGCTCGACCGGTGCCCAGGAAACAGTGAGAGGTTGCCTAAGCAATTCCGGCGGCACCTACACTTTGACCGCGAAAGATGGAAAGACCTATCAGTTGACCGGGGATACCGCGAAGTTGAGCGACCATGTCGGCCACGAGATGAAAGTGACCGGTACAGAAACTCCTGCGTCCGCGTCGTCCGGCAGCACGATGGCAAAAACCAGCTCCGAGCCGACGATCGACGTTACTTCCTTCAAGCACATTTCGAAGACCTGCGAGGGCGGTGGAACTATGTCCCACTAGCTCCTCCATCCTTCATTGGGTTCACCCTCAGGGTAAATGCCCGTCATCCTCAGGCAGCGGAGTTCCTCGCGCAAGTGAGGAACTCCCTGCGAGGACCTGGGCTACTTCACCGTCATCGTGGATGTTGCCTGCAGATCGTAAGTCATTCCGCAAAGTCCCCAGCAGCTGATTTCTTGTCAAGCCCTTTAAACTAACTTTTTTTCGTAAGTAATTGATTACCTTATAAATATATTTCTTTAGAAATGTCCCATTCGCCCTAAGCTTTGTGATATAATAGACATATAAGCAAATAACTCGACGGCGCGGCCCTCAGGGATCCGCGCCGTTCGTATTTCACCCTTACCCAAAGGAGTTATCAGGCGCAGCCACTGGCTGCGCCTTTCGCATTATGTCGGCCACCATCGTCGTTCGCACCCAAGACTCGCGCCCCAATCTCGAACGCAAGCCCATCACCATCCACGCCGTCGCCACTCCCACCCGCAAGCGCCGCGGAGAAGCCGCCGAAGCCGCCTTCCTGGCCCGCGCCACCCATCTCGGCTTCACCGTCCTCATCCCCTGGGGAGACAGTAATCGCTACGACTCCGTCGTCGAACTCGATCACGGATTCCTCCGGGTCCAAGTCAAATCCGCCACCCGCTGCGCCGAGACTCGCTATCGCGTCAAAACCACCGGAGCCAGCGGGAAAGTCTATACCAGCAAAGAAATAGATTTCTTCGTCGCCTACGTCGTCCCCGAAAATCTCTGGTACATCATCCCCATCCAGGCCGTCGGCTCCCGCAAAGCCATCCGCTTCTATCCCACCACCCGCCGCCAATCCCGCGCCCTGTACGAGAAATACCGCGAAGCCTGGTGCCTCCTCGACAGCTGCCTCAGCGTCCGCCTCCGCAAATCCCACCCCCGCCGCTGCCGCAGCAGAACTCTCGAAGTCCGCTGCGCCCTCTGCCCAATGCGTGGCTAGCATCTCGTCCCGTGGAGATGCGGACGCCCCCGTCGGCGCCCGAAAAATCTGAGTTCGTTTCTAGATGGTATGGCCTTGAGGTGCGTGCTTTGAAAGGGCGCGGCTTCAGCCGCGCCGTACAACCCGTCCTTGGACGGAACAGCTTTTGGGTGGCGCAGCGCTCTTCAGCGCTGCGATGACGGTGGCTCGGATGCGGGCTTCAGCCCCTGAGAGACGTTGCTCAGGAATTCCGCCACGAACGCCCGCGCAACCGTGGAAGAGCGGCGCTTCAGCCCCGCGTAATCCCCGCCTTAAGGAACCTGCGTTCCCGGGCAGCACCACCAACGGAGGGCGCCCCACTTCCCGCTTCCTCCGCGAGAAGTGGGATTCCACAACGATCGCGTCCTCCGGTGGGAGGGACGTTCCTATCTATCGCTTTCGAGTTTCCTCTTTGATTTTGGTGTTCGCAGCGGACATTGAAGATTCTCGCCGCGACCAACTCCGTACGAAGCGTGGCTCAGCGCCCGATCCAGTTGCCGTGGTCGTCAAAATTCTTTGACCTCAGGAACCCGCAGGCGTTCCAAACGAGATCGAAAAGGGGCTTGAGGATCTTGCTTGGGGACTCGTCGAAGCTTTCGACTACTGTCTCCGGAAGAATCAGGTTGTCATCGGCGATTGAACCACCGCTATCGAAAGGGTGCATCTCGGAAGCCATTTTCAGGCCCCTAGTTTCAGTCAAGGTCAGCGCAACGGCTATAGGAGGGTTTACTCCCAGCCCTTTCTGAATGTCGAACAACTTCCCGAGGTATTCGAGTATTCCCCTCTCGACAGCAACGTGGGGAAGGGTTCGCGTGCCTCCGCCACGGTTGATGTTAAGCCAATAGGCCTCAACGGCTTCGATGATGCCGTTCCTAAACAATTGCGTATAGGCCATTGAACCGTCGACGCCGCCGCAATACGTCGCAATCCCGTCCAGGTTGATCCGGTGACTCCAGCCAGAGCCCGTGATAACGGCGGAAAACTCGCGGTTTGCTGCGAGTACTTCAGAACGTCATATTGAACGGTTCGTGAAAACGATTCCAGCGGAATACAGTGGAGAACCGTGTGGCTAAGGCCCGCCATCAAGGCGACGGGGGGCTTGTTGTCGCTTAATCTGGCGAGTCGGTCGGCGCGAAACCGGCGAACTTGTTCGGTTACGGAACCAGCAAGAGTAAATGCAGATCGAAGTTCTGAGACATCCATTGGGTACTTTCCGGCCGAATTCCGTGCGTAAAACTTATCATGGCCCTTAAAGATCACGCGATGCGGACCAATCCAACTCCGTTCTGTCCTAACAACCAGTGCAGGAAGGCTTCCGTTTCGCTGGATGACGCGAGTTGCGAATCTGATCCGGGGTTCCAGTCCGTCGCTAATGATGCTGTCCAGCCGCCGCACCTCCAGATCAGGATCGGACAAGACCAGCCCAGGGATCCCCACTGGCGCGCCTTGTGCTTCATCGATGCCAAATATCAGGTCGCCGCCCGTCGTGTTGGCGAAAGACGAAACGTCCGCAAGAAATTCCTTCTTGTCACTATCGGAATTTCCCGGAAGAACCTTCTTATACTCGATGGTTTTTCCTTCGGTGACATCGTTCGCAAGAAGATGGTCTAGGTCGGACTCGCCAATTTCCTCCAATCGCTTGGAAATCATGCCACCAGAATAACCGATTACAGCCAGCCGACCCCAACGCCAACCCCAACCCCAAAAGCGACGGACAGGAGTGTCCGTCCCACACAAGCATCGCTTATACTGAATTTAATTATGTCCGCGGATTCCAACAAGACTTTCTACCTCGAAACCTTCGGCTGCCAGATGAATGTGCACGACTCCGAAAAGGTCATCGGCACGCTCGTCCACGAGGGCTACCAGCAGGTAGAAACGGTCGAGCAAGCCGACTTGATTCTCTACAACACCTGCTCCATCCGCGATAAGGCGGAGCAGAAAGTGTTCCATCGTCTGGCGGATTACAAAAAGCTGCTGGCCCAAGGCAAGAAGTTCGGAGTGCTCGGCTGCGTGGCGCAGCAGGAAGGCGAAAAGATTTTCGAGCGCGCCCCCCACGTCTCGCTGGTCTGCGGATCAGCTTCTTATCGAAACTTGCCGCAAATGCTGGTGCAACTAGAAACCGGAAACCGGAAGCCGGAAACCGCATTCCCGAAGCCCGAAGCCGCCCCCCTCGTTCGCATCACCGGACTCGACGACCGCGAAACTGACGAATGTTTCGAAACCGAATTCACCGCCCGCACCAATCCGCATCGCGGATACATCACCATCATCGAAGGCTGCGACAAATTCTGCGCCTACTGCGTTGTCCCATTCACTCGCGGAAAAGAACGCAGCCGCACCTCAGACTCAGTGCTCGCCGAAGCCCGCCAGATGGCCGATCTCGGCTACGCGGAAATTCAGTTGCTCGGCCAGAACGTAAATTCCTACAAAGATCCGGCAGGGAAGAAGTCATTCGCAGAATTGTTAGCCGCAGTAGGGGAAGTCGAGGGTATCAAGCGCGTGCGCTTCACGACCTCGCACCCCCGCGACTTCGGACGCGACATCATCGACGCCATCGACGCAGTCCCGACGCTGTGCGATCACGTTCACTTGCCAGTGCAAAGCGGATCCGATCGCGTCCTCAACGCCATGCAGCGCCTTTACACTCGCGAACAATATCTCGAACGCATCTCATGGATGAAGTCGGCGAAACGCCAGATCAGCATCACCAGCGACATCATCGTCGGTTTTCCCGGAGAGACAGAAGAAGATTTCACCCAGACTTTATCGCTGCTCGATGAAGTTGGCTACGACGCCGTATTCACCTTCAAATATTCTCCACGCCCCAACACTCCATCGCTGGCGTTAGAAGATGCAATCCCCGATCAGGAAAAATCCCGGCGATTGGAAGTCCTCATGTCGCGCCAGAAGCAAATACAAATCGTACGCTACCATCGATACATAGGCGACATATTGGAAGTAATGGTTGAAGGAAAAAACGAAGCCCGCAAACAATGGATCGGCCGCACCAGCCAGAACAAAACTCTGAACTTCACCGCACCCGACACATCGCTTCCGCAAATAGGATCGTACGTGAAAGTAAAAGCAACCCAAAGCTTTCCCAACAGCCTCCTAGGAGAATTGGTGATATAAAGGCGAAAGCAGCGCTTTGAGGAGCCCCCATGGAAGTAGAAATGACAATCCGCGGCCTTTTGATGGATCCGGTTACGAATACGCCTATTGTGATTTTGAAGGATGTGGCGGGGGAATCGGTGTTGCCGATCTGGGTGGGAGTGTATGAGGCGAATGCGATTGCGCTGGAGATGGAAAAAGTTAACACGCCGCGGCCGATGACGCATGATCTGATCAAGAATGTGCTGACGGGGCTGGAGACGCAGGTGCACAAAGTGGTTGTGACCGAGTTGCGCGAGGATACTTTTTACGCGGTGATCTGGCTGGAGCGCAGTGGTGAGGTGGTGAGCATTGATTCGCGGCCGTCGGATGCGCTGGCGCTGGCGTTGCGGGTGGACTGTCCGATATTTGTGGATGAGATTGTGCTGAAGAACTCGAAGCAGGCGGCGAATATGTCAGACCGGGTCAGCGCTGAAGAGCTACGCAAATATCTTGAGGGGCTGAACGACGAAGATCTAGGTAAGTACAAGATGTAGATTACGCGCCGCGTCTTTCCGATTTGCGGCCGGCTTGAAAGGCGTTTACCACTAAGGTTCACTAAGGAACGCCCTTTCCCGGTTTACATAATACCTGATCCACCACCCTGCGGATCGCGCTTCGGTCCCTGCGGATCGGTTGGATCGGGAGCTTCGGCCTTTTTCGCCCAACGCGCTTGAGCTGCTAGCTTCGCAACTCTGCGTCGGTCTTCGGCGGTCATTTTCGTCAAGCGGGCCTTGCCGCCCCGCCTGCCTATTTCCGCAGCCCATTCAGCAATTTGGTCCTTCGCAGTCGCCATGACCAAAGTTTTTACACGATGCTAAGCGACATAGCAAGAGAAATCTGTGAGCCTTTGTGGAAAAGATACCCTTCGAGGTTCACTGGATCGCGTGGTCTGACCAATGTCACCGTGACGCATTGTCGCAGCGACATTTCGTCATCACGACATTTCGTCGCTGCGACAGAACGTCGTAGGAAAGGTTTAGTTCTTAGAAGATTTACACAGTAGATATCCTGGTAAGAGAAGCGGTCGCGCTTCGCGCACTCACCCCTAAAAAGGCATTTTTCCGGAAAGTCAACGTCAAAACCTTGCCTGTCGAACCGGCAAAGCAACCCCAGGGCCAAACTCAGGGGTGGAAATTTCGAGCGGAGTGGAGCGGGAAGGAAAAGAAACGCGCTGGCCGGGCCAAAGTTGGAGCCGGTTCCACTACCGCAGCGCGTCAGGGGTATTTTAAGGCAAGACGACTTCGACCGCGTAGGAGTACGTCGTCGGGGTTTCGGCGGAGATCCGGGCGGCGGCGGTTTCGCCCAGTTCGCCGATAAAGACTTCACGCCAGGCGGGGTAGCGGCCAGCGTTGGTCTTCACGAATTGAAATTCTGGGGCGCCGCGTTCCGCTTTCCACTCTTCACGCTCCCAGCGGCGTTGGTAGAGTTTCAACACCTTCTCCGGGGAGAGGCGCTTCAATTCGTCTTCCGACTCGATACCGAGAACTTTTTCCGCAAGCGCCAGGCGGCGGAATTTCAGGTCTTTTTCGGCGGCGGCTTTCTCTCTGTTCGCTTTCGCGTATTTCCGCTCCGAGTCCGCGAGTTCCAGGAGTTCGTCTTTGGTGACGATGGAAGTTTCGAGTTTAGCGGCGGTGGCGGGCATCGAGATCAGTACAGCGACAACCCATCCAGCGCGATCGCGGCGTTGGCCGTCATGCGCGCATCGCGGATTAACCGAATCGCGGCGGACATATCCGCTCCGCGCGGGCAGTTCGCCAGGACGACTTCGGCGAAATTCTTTGCCGCCTGATTGATCGCGGCATATTTCGGGATCGTGAAATCGTTCGGCGCGTGGTACTTAAAAAATTCCGCGACGATCTCGTCGCGTGACATCGGGCGCGCGCACTCCATCGGCGCGTCGCAGCGAGAGGCGCGTTCCCTGTCCATCGCCTGCTTTAATCGGCAGTCATCAAGCGGGGCCTGTGTCTTTTCACAATCAGCGTTTTCATACGGCATAATTTTTCCCTCACCCCGACAGCCTGAACTTCCCCGCTATTGACTGACAAGGTTCCGAAGGTAACCTGGGGTGGTAGGATGAACCGGAAATCAATTTAGTACTAAATTCACTTGATTTCAGTACTGAAGTCTTTTCGGAGGGTTTCGAATGGCACGTCGAGGTCGCCCACGCACCGATGTTCTGATTTGTTGCTCGTCTCGCTGCCTGCGCCAGATCGGCACGGAAGAGAAGGCTGTCGCCATCACCTGTTTCGCCCGCACACTCGGCATGGGGAAACAGCGGACTTCAAAGTCCGAGCGGCTGTTCCTTTGCCCGCAATGCGCCTACCGGGTTGCGAGCGTCGAGAAAGAGCCCGCAAAAACCGCGCCCTTCGATCTCGCGATCTACCACGTGCTGCTGGACCTGGTCGGCGCGGACGATGACGTTGCGGTCGCGAGCTGGGAGCAGCTGCAACAGAGGCGGAACGAACTTCTCTATCCCACCGCGCTCGGTGAAGGGCAGGTTCTCCCTCCACTGAGGCGGCTAAAGGAAGCCAGTTAGGCGGCTGGTGTCGTAATCGGTGCGGGCGCGGCATTCAACACAGCGACTACTGAGTTCACGTAGTTTGCTGACATCGGCTGTGCTGTTCGGTTTGTCTGCAACCGCGAGGCCTTGCGCGATCAGGGTCGGAGATCTGCAATACGTCCTCGAGCCTCGATGCCCAGTTCCGCTTAGCTTTCGGAAGCGCCGCAGATTTCTGCTTCGGCGGCCGTCCACCACGGTGACGGTTCAGTTAAACAGCGGCCCGAGCGCGGTCGCGAACAAGCTGACGCGGCTTTCGCACATCGTGTACCGTAGGGAAGCCGGCGGAGAGGCCTTTGTCGAAATCCTGACCCACGCTTCGAGAAACGATACGAATTATTGCTCATTTTGTTTTCTCCTCAGTTTGAAATCTGGCTAAATTGTTGGGGTCGAGTAAATCTTGGGGAACGGTGAGCGTGAGAAACTTCTTGTCTTCGAGATCCCGCAGCGACAGATACATCGCCGTTGCCGCGTCCTTCATGGCCTGCCCTTCGCCTGTCCAGTCGGCCCACTTCGCCGCGCCGGATCGCCACACAAAGGAAATCCATGCGCTGTAGGCCGCGCTCATCACGGAGTTCACAACTTCGCGTTCGAGCTTGGCCGTGGCCGCGCCCTCGAACATCGAAACCGGGTCAGGGAAGTCGATGAGGCCCATGATTATTTCGGCGGCAGTTGGTAGTGCGCGATCGTGCCCATCGCCCATTGCGCGAAGGAGACGATGACGAGAACGTCGGCCTGATATTTTGCGGGCACGATATTCGTGGCGAGATTGCCGATCTGAATTGTTGTGGCCGCCGCTTGCGCGAGCGTGTGCCAGTTCAACCAAGAGGGACGTTTCATGATGTGAGTTTTCCTTTTCTACCTACTGCCAGAACCCGGATTCGATTTGTGTGGCGAGGCGCGCGATCCGCAACGGCTCTTGGTGATCGGCGGCGGAGTCGAGCAACTCTGCTTTCGCTCGTGGGCCAGTCCTTCGCCTTCATCGCGGCGATAAATTTCGGGAAGCCGGAGCAGCGCGTGCGAGCCCATGTTGAAAATCAGATTGAGCATTGCGCCTTTTCTGACGTCGTCGAGTTCAAGCGCCCAGGGGAAATTCGCTTCGAGTGCGATGGTCGCGTCCTGAATGTCGTTATCCAGGAGAAAGTCGCGCTCTTTTGCTGAGAGACCTTTTGCGGTGAGGTTGCGCCCGACTCCCGCTGTCAGGTTGCCTTTGAGCGTGTCGCCCTTCAGCAGCGTTTTTCCCGTGGCGTCGTCGTAGGCGAATTGCTTCTCGTCTTCGTCGCGGCGGAGCTGGTCGGAGAGGCAGGTGATCGGCATAACGTGTTTCACCAGGCCAGGTAGTTCAGCGGAGCCGTGACCATCACCGAAGACGGTGTCGGGATACTCAGCATCACCGCGTAGGTGTTCACAAACGGGTCGCCATTGTTGTCGGTGCCGGAGCCCGTGTTCGGCGCGAAGCCGGAGAGCGCATCGTTCGGGCACAGCGCGAAGACTCCATCCGGGGCCAGCGGTGCAGATCGTGTCTGGCCCTTCGAAGTTTTCTCCGCTGCCTAAATTGTTTCCGTTCTCATAGTGGTGGATGTACCAGCTGGCGATGCCCGGTCGCCTTGTTGATCGTGAACAGCGAATTCTGGCCCAGCGCGCAGGTGAAGCCGGGAGGATTGGTTTGCGCGGGCGTGCCTGGCGTGTTGACTGAGCTGGTGATCCAGCACCGGCCAGGTGTCGTCATTGAGTCGGCATCGCCTGCGCCGAGTGCATCTGCGAGCCGCCTGGCGTCACCGAGCAATTTCCGCCAGCGCCGCCCGAAGGCAAGCGTGAACAGGAGGAAGCAATCGGCGGAATGCTGGGCAGGTCGGGATCGGCGTAGGCCGGTAGACCAGTTTGTTTTCGTAGTAGGTGGGATTCGCGGCCGTGCCCATGAAGTTGTAGCCCAGGCTCGGGTGCCCGTTCTGGATGCCGGACGTGGAAGCGGTGACAATCGGCGATCCGGTCCCAGGCGTTTCCAGCCACATAATCGCAGCCGGTGCAGCCCTGCCCGGTGACGCCCCAGCCGGCGATATTGTAGGCGTAGAGCCCGTTTCCGAGCATTCCCCCGCCGTGGATTCCGTAGGCGTCGATCGGCGATGCGGGATGGTCGCGATCGCGGAGTCACGCAGGTCGAGGTTGTGTTCGCGCCGGCCGGACACGACGCGCGCGATAGGCGGATAGAGCGTACTGGTGGCCCGGCGAGCCGATCCCGGTGATGTCGAGCTCCAAGCCTGATCCTGCGCCAGTTGCTGTAAATCCGGAGCCGATGTAGCAGTTCACGCCCTTGGTTGCAATGGCGACGGCCGTCACGGCGCCGCCGGATGCGGTCACGGTGAGCGTGGCGCCGCATGGCAGGGTCGCGATGTTCCCGGTCGTCCATCCCGTGCCCGCATGCCCGCTGGTGACGCCCGCCGAAGACAGCCCGGTGCCGGTGTAGCCGGCCGTGTCCCAGGTCTGGCAGGTTCCATTCGTCAGGTTGATCGGTGAACACCATGTGGCGTCCGGTGCTGCCCTGCGCGCCGCTGCCCATGGCGAAGGTGATTTCGTTGTCGAAGTTGTCGGTGATGAACGCCTGGACAACCGCGAGCCCGGTGCCGACCGGTGAGATAGCCGAAGCCGGGGCAGGTGTTCGAGGTTGTAAGCGCGAACAGGGGCGCGATTGAGAGTGACAGTGCCCCGGTGGATACCGCGGGTGCAGGCGTCAAGGTGGGCGCCTAGCTGTTGGTCAGGAGTTCGCTGACGTTGTACCAGAGCGCCTTGTTCACCCCCGGACGGAATGCGTAATTGCGGCTGAATGCGCCATAGTTCACCGGCGTCGAGGTCCAGGCGCTCGCATCCGAGGTCACGTCGTGCGATGGGGCAGGGATTCCGCCGCAGTGCGTGGGATCGAGGTGCAGGTGGATAGATGAATTGCCGCCCCTCATTGATCAGGCAATAGAAATAGCCTCCGGCGCCGAATCCGGCAAAGAAATGCAGCTGGTCGTAGCTTTCTCCGGTGAGTGAGGGAACCAGGCGAGGCATGGGAACTGGCGGTGAAGCGGCTCGACATCTGCACGATCGGCACGCAGGGCGCGGCATTGATGGGCGCGCCGCACGGGAGCGGAGAAATCATTTGCCCAGGTGTTGATCCCATCGCCGACCGCGCATCCTGGGGAACCGTTGCCGTTGGTGCAGCTCGGAGCATCCGGAGCAGGGAAGGGCGCGCCAGGGAAGGGATTCCAGCCCTGGCCGTGAATCAAACAGGTGGTGTCGGCGGTGTTGGCGACGTTGGTGAGCGTGAGCGCGGTCTGCTGCGTGTTATAGAGGGTGCCGACCACCTGGCTCAAATTCGTCGAGCCGTTGGTGTAGAGCACCTGGCCGTTCAGTTGCGTGGCGTTGGTGCAGCCCCAAATTAGACCCAGGCATTCGCGCAAAGGTGTTCGAGGCGTTGATGGTGACCACGTTCGAGGCGATCGAGAATGAACTCGATGTCGCGGTCAGATTCTGCTGCAAGAGCGACGTGGTCTGGGCGAAGCTCTGCGCACACGCGAGCGCGATCGCAAGAAAATAGGAAGAAGTTTTTTCACGGAGAAAAAGGATTTATGGTTCGAGGAAGATGCCGACTTGCGTGCCCGCATCACGGCCGACCGGTCAGGGTGCCAAGAGTGATGGGCAGGAAGAGCCGCAGACGCCATTGGCCGCAGTCGCGAGAAAGGTGGAATTATTTTGCGTGATGATGTTCGCGGCCGCGCTGCCGCCGCCGGTATAGGTCGAAACGGTTGCTGCCGTGGTTCCGCTCTGCCCGTAGAGGATGTAGTAAGTCGTGTTCGGCAGAAGCGTGTACTGCGTGGCGCTGGCGCTCAGCGTGGTATTGCTCGCGGTGATCGAGACACTGCCACACCAGACGGCCGCGGAGCTGGTCGAGGTGTAGATGCCGATCACACCGGTCTCCGCGCACGAGCTGCAGGTGGTGACGTTAAAAACGGCATGGCCAACGACTTGCGCCTTCGTCGGAAACAGCGTCTGCACGTAGCTGGTGCCATTCACCGGAGTGCCGGTGTTGAGGGTTTGCACGCCGCGGGTCGGCATCCCGTTCGACCAGATCCCGGTGCTGCCTACCGTGGAATTCGCGAGCACGATGTTGCCGCAAGGGATGCTGGTATCGCTCACCGCATTCGTTGCCGAAGGATAGACGGCGCAATCGCCCGCAGTGGTTCCTGCATTCACGGTGCCCGAGCCGCCGCCGCCGGTCGAGTGTTTCGCCACTTCCCAGATGCCGCTCGCACTCTGGCTCAGGGTGATGTATTGCCCGTTGCTCAAAGTGAAACTGGTCTGCCCGTCGAGGTTCGACGATCCATCCCAGATGCTGAAGGTGTCCGGGCTGGTGCGCGAGAAGGTGAGTGTGCCCGCGCCATCGTCGTAGATGCGAGTCGCAAGGCCGACACATCCCGAGCCGGAGCTGAGGGGAACGGTGATGGCGGCCGCGCCTGATTGCATCCGCAGCACGTGGGCGCGATCGATGATGGTGGTCGCGCTGTCGCACTGAATTGTGTAAGGCGTCGTCGAAACCGGCGAGGTGCTGCTGTCCTGCAGGCTGGGCGAGGAGACGATCGGAGCCGCGCCATTCACAACCACGGGGATCTGGCCGGAGATCGGGGCTGCCCACGCTCGCTAAAGCGCTGGTGGTGCCCCAGTAGGAAAAATAATATTGCGTGCCGGTGCCCGGTCCGCCGCCGGAGCCCGTCGCCGCTGTTCCGGTTTGCTGCACATCCCAGTTGGTGCCGTCGTAGCAGGCGAGCATCGGCTTGTTTGCGGGAATGATCCCCCGGTCAAAGTCGTCGTCCAGCCGCTCGATCCCGCGATCGCGATCGATGCCGCCGACGAAGAGTTCACATTCAGCGTCAGGCCGGTCGAAGAATTCGTGGTGGTCGTCGTATAGGTCACGCACACATTCTGAACCGGAGCAAATGTGGGGAAGGTCGAGCAGCTTTGCGCCGTGCCCGAGCCGGAAGTGTCCGCGCAGCCGAGCGGGGAGAAAATATTGGCCGCGCTGGCCGGGACCGTGCCGTCCAGCGTGTTGCGATAAACCACTCCGTTGGCTCCCGGATCGCTGAGATTTCCGCCGCCGGAGCCGCCGCCGATCTCAAGCTGGTAGGAATAGCCAGAGAATCCGGGCGCAGTCACCGTCACGGTGTAGGTGGTGGCGAGCCGCCGCGAACTGGTAATTTCCGTTGGCATCCGCGGTGAAGGGATTCGAGAGCGGCTCGGTGAGCGCGATGTCCTGATAAAGTTGGCCGCTCAAGGCGGGAGAGCAAGGCAGTCCGCCGGTCTTCGCCGCGCACACGGTGATGGTCGCGCCCGCGATCGGCGTGGTGTAGCCGTTCACGGTTTTCAAGGCGACTTGCGGCGATGCGAGCGCACCCTGGCCGAAGGCGGAAGCGCCTCCGAAAAAAAGCAGACTGGAGACAGTAAGAAGTTTTCGAAGCATGATTGTGCTCACTGGTAAACGGCGTTCACAGAGCCAAAGAGGGGATAGGTGCTGCAGCCGGCCGGAGCGACGAGGAGTCCCACGCCGATGTCGTGGCCTGCTGGTATGGCGACCGAGCCGGTAGTTGTCGAGATGCCGACGGCGGTCGGGCTCAAACTCATCAGCACTGCGCCGGCGGTGATGTCCTTGATTCCGACCACGGCATTCGTGCTGCAGCCCACGGGCGCAGTGGCAAGTACCACGAAGATGCGAGTGACTGTGTGCGGATAGGTGAGCTGGGTATAAGCGCAGCCGGATGCGGTGGTATAGGTGCCGCAGGGTACGATGCCGCCCCCGACTTGCGACCCAAACGACACTTCCTGCACCAGCGGCGTCGAGCCCACGATAGCCGCGCCATTCCAGTTGAGATACTGCCCGGGCGTGGGCGCAGTGGAAGAGAAGGGAGCGGGCGTAGAGCCGAAGTGCACCTGCGTGACCTGGTCGCTAAGATTGATGTCCTGCGTGGCGACGACGATCTGCGCCATGCTGCCGCCGTTGCCGCCTTCCCACAAGCGGTGCGCGGTCGAGTTGGCGCAGAGCAAATCAAATCCGGCGATGGAGACGGTGGGGCAGGAAATTTCCGTCATCTTCATCGAGCCCTCGGGCCAGGTCAAAATGTCGTTCGAGTCTTTCGAGAGGCAGAAGTTTGAAGTGCCCGCCGCGTTGCGCCAGCAGATGCTGTCTCCCGAAGCCAGTTCCAAAATGCCGGAGGTTGCTGGGTTCGCCGAGCCGGAAATAAATGTTCCGGTGTAAGGGCTCTTGATCCCCCGCCGCCGCCCGATCCGCCGCTTCCCGCAAGCACCTGATCGACCGAGAACAGCACGTCCGCCGGAGCGCAATACGCGCCATCGTTCTGCAAACAGAGAATGAATTTGTAGTAGGCCCCGCTGAGCAGCCAAACCGTCGAGCGTCCGCCGCTGCTGAAGGTCACCGGGTTCGTATTCGGCGTTTGGGCGGTGAAGTCGGTGTAGGTCGCCTGCTGGGTGACGGTTCCCGCCTGATAGGTGTAGAGCACGCAGGCGGTGCACTCGTTGCCGTTGTTGTCGAAGACCTGGACTGCCCCCAGTCCGCCGAGTGGAACGACGGTTTGCGCGTCGGAGAAGCAGGCGCAGGCGAGCAGGACCAGGCCGAAGAGAAGCGAGTGAATTAGGGTTTTGGGTTTCATGGGATCAGGTGGTAGAGTGTGGGGCTATGTTCGATGGATTGTTCGAACCCACGCATCTGCTGGTGTTTCTCGTGTTGGTGGTCTTGCCGGTGGGCACGGTGATTTACATCGTGAAAAAGCTCACCACGCGCCGCCGACGCATTCAGGAATTTTCTGATCGAGAACTCGCCGATCGCTGGAAAGAAAATGCCGATCCCTTCAGGGGAGCGCCGTAGCCTGCTTGTTCTGCTGCACCTTCCGCAACGACTCCTGAAGTTTGTTCAGTAAATCATCGTCGCCCGCAACAGAGGGCGCGGCGGCGTCGGGGGCTGATTTCGAAGCCGCCGCGATTGCGCTCTGCGTCCGCTTGAGGGTCGCAGCGGAAACTTTCACGTCCGGAAAATAAGTTTGCAGCCCCATCGTCTTCCACGCTTCCGGGCCGATCTCGCCGAAGTCGTGCCGCCCCATGCGCGTGTTCTCTAAATACGTCGAGCGCAGGTTCTCCAGCTCATCATCGGAGAAGTCATCCACAATTTTATTGATGATGCGGCCGTCGGCGACTCCGGGCTTCAGCTGCGATTCCTGCGCGATGTTGATGCCGCGACTCTTCGCGATCTTCATCAGGTTCGCGTTGTCCTGTCCGGTGAGGATCTGGCGCAAGGCAGAGTCGCCGGAGAGGGTTCGAGGAATGCCCGCGCCTGGTACTGGCGCTTTCCCTATATCCGCCAGCGTGAACTGGCCCATCGGTGCGGCGGCTGGCGCGGCTTCTGCGCTTGCTTCTGCGGCCTTTGCGGCGGTCATTTCCGGCGCGAGTTCAGCGGCTTCGCCTTCGGGGATTCCCCCCGCCGCGAGAAATGCGACGACGGCCTTCGCGGGAATTTTGTCGAGATCATTCGGCCAGTCCGCGAAAATGTTTCCGAAGTTGATCGGCGATGTTGGGCGTCGAAACATCGTAGACATCGTTTGCGATGCTCTTCGCGCCTTCGACCGCGTGAGTTCCCATCGAGGCGACGCGGTTCGCGATGTGCGCTCCCACCTGCTCCGGCAATGACATCGGCGAAGGCTGCATGGTCACGTTTGGTTGCGCAACATTCGGCGGCGCGCTGTTGATGTCGGCGACCGTGAACTGGCCCGTCTGCGGAGCGCCC
Source organism: uncultured Acidobacteriaceae bacterium (assembly GCA_963813205.1). Classification (GTDB taxonomy): domain Bacteria; phylum Acidobacteriota; class Terriglobia; order Terriglobales; family Acidobacteriaceae; genus Sulfotelmatobacter. The sequence goes on from CAWEYI010000025.1 coordinate 37,806, forward strand.
TGCTGCAGATCGGCGAGAGTATATTGCCCCTGTCCCATTTACTTCGCGTCGAAGCTCCCATCCGGATGGACTTTGGTGATCTTCATCGGTTGGCCTTTGATCATCACCGACTGCCCGACCTGAAGATTTTGCGCGGCGGCGGGCTTCGCAAATTCTTCCGGCGATTTCACTCCGGGAATTTTCGGCAGGCCTTGCCCGACGACACCTAGATTCTGTTTGAACTGGGTGAGCGATTCTTGCGCCGTCGGCTTGTCGGTGGTTCCCGGATTCGGCAGGGCGTCGAGGTTTAACTGCATCGCCATTTCGTTCGAGCGTCCGGAGCCGGAGAGAACGCGGGAGTAGCCCTGCATCGATTCCCGCGCGTTGTAGTAAGAGACCAGCAACTTCTTCGCGTCCGGGGAAAGTCCCTTGATGTTCTCTTTGTCAAGCGCGGCATTGAGCCGATCGACAGGAAGCTCGCTTCCAAACGCGCCGAGTTTGAAGGATTGTTTTCCCAGCAGTGCCGCGATGTTGCCCTGATCTTTTGAGGAGATCGTCGTCCCGAGATTCTGCAGGTTCTGCTCGTACTGCGCGATCTTCTGGTGAACATCGCCCAGCCGGTTGATGAGCATGGTGTCGTCGGAAACTTCTTTCGCGCCGACCGGCATCATGGTCTTAATTCCCGCCTGCAGCGCGTCGGTCGCGCTCATCAGCTGCTTCGCCACCGTTCCATCTTTTTGCGGGACGAAGGCATAGACAGGTTTTTCCATGCCTTCGACCAGCTGCCGCGCGCGGCCTTCCGCCGTAGCTACATTCACTTTTCCTTGCTGCACTGCGGGATTAGTCGCGACCGCAACTTCTTTCGCCACTTCTGCGGGAATTTCCGCTTGCCTCACGCCCACCTGCTGTTGCGCGTCCTGCGATAACCCCCCGCCCGGTGGAATGACTTTCTGTTCTGCTGTCGTCGCCTCTGCTTTCGCTTTGTGGAAGTCGGCGATCTTCGCATCCAGTCCGATCACGCTGGCGATTGCGGGCAGGTGTTCGATGTCGGCGCGGTAGACGTGCCCGAGATCGACGGGAGGCACGCCGGGAAACAGTTTCGGGTTCTGCATCAAATCTTGCTTCAGCTGATCGAGCATCGCGGGAGCTTTCGCGGTGGGGGCGTCGAGAATTCCGCCAATGCGATCGGCGAGCACGCCGTAGCCTTTCTGTGCGGTGGCCGCGTTGGCTTCTCCGGTTTGCGCGATGTCTTTCGCCGTCGCCGCCATCTTCTGTGAGCGATCCACGAACTGCCCGGTGAGCGCGAGCGCATCTTTCGGCAGCACGCCTTTCGTGATCAGCGATTTCGTCATGGCATCCGGATCGAAGCCCAGCCCGCTCGATTCCGCTTTGTCGGTGCCAGTGAAGCCCTTCAGGAAATCCGGATCGCTCCACGCCTTGATCATTGCCTGCTGCGATTGCAGCTGGAGCTGCTGCTGCTGGTTCTGCAGGCTCTTCGATTGAATGTCCTGCTGCGCTTCCTGCTGCTGCAGCGGTTGCATCTGCTGTTGCCCGAGCAGGCTTTTCAGCTGCAGCATTTTGCCGTACTGCTCCATCGCAGACGGAATCTGCGGCTGCTGCACGTTGTAATTCGGCAGGTTGGGAAGTTGGAAGGCCATAGAGTTATCCGTTCGGTTGCGTGGACACCATCAGATTCGAGAGGCTATAGGGCGCGGTCGGCGTCGAGCCGGACATGAAACCTCCCGGCATGTAGCTCGGGCCGCTCAGTCCGGGATTCGCGGTGCCGCCAACCGATCCGCCGTTGAATGTGGGCAGTGCGTTGTAAGCCTGGTTGCCCATCAGGTTGCTCAGCATGTAGCTGTTCATCAGCGAGCCCGACGCGCCGGAAAGCGCTCCGCTCCAGGCATTCGCCGATCCAATGGTGCCCGCCGCTGCGCTTGCGCCTTGCGCTCCCATCAGGGAAGCGATGTCGCCGCCGACTCCGGAGATCAGTCCGCCCGCGCCCTGGGCCGCCGAGAGTCCCATTCCGACTGGCCCGAGAGCATGTTGTACTGATTCTGCTGATTGTTCAGGAAGGTCTGGTAGGCGTCCTGGTACTGGGTTTGCGCGTTGTTGAAGACGTTCTGATAATTCGGCCGACGCGGTGCCTTGCGCGAAATTGTTGAGCGATGCGAGTGTGCGGCCGGAGAGCAAGCTGCCTTGCCCGGCGGCGGAGTTCTGCATCGCGTTCTCGCCCTGCTGCAGCTGGAACTGATAGCCAGGCGTGGCTTCGGCTTGCGCGGCGGTCGGTGCGGTGAACTGTTGCGTCCAGGGTGTGAGCAGACCCGAGCCAGGAGAACCGAGCAAACTGGAGAGCGTGTTCTCCGCATGCGCGCCGCCCTGCAGATAGGGGGAATAGTTGTTGAGGCCCTGCTGCTCCTGGCCTTGGAGATATTGCTCCGCCTGTTTCTCCGCCGCAATTTGCTCCTTCGCAGCATTCGACGAAGCGCTGGAGCCGAACAGACCGCCGAGCAGCGAAGAGGCCGCTCCAATGCCACCGATGATAAATGCCGGCATAAGTTAAGAACTCGCTTTCATCGCTGCCCGGAAAAACTCTTCGGCCATGCGCTCGCATTGCTGAAGCGCAAGAGAACGTAGCGCCCGTGCATCGCCACGTAAGTGTTCTCGGCACCAGACGAATCCATTCGGACTCGGAATCTTTCCCGTACACGCGTGACCTTCATTGCCTCGTCGAAAAAATCTTGCGCTCGCTCCTGGTCGGCGAATCCCAGCAGCACGTGGCGGGGATGCATCGCCACATACACGTGGCGGCCGTCGATAGTGAGGAATGTTTTCTTCCGGCGCGTGCGAACTGCGGGTCGAACAATTCGAAGCCGACTAGGCCGATTGAGCCAGATGCTCGACTCGCGACTCTGCGTCTAGCTCCGCTTCCATCAGCTGCGCTCCATCACCAGCAGCTGCGAATTGTTGACCAGGTTCACGGTTTTCCCTGCATTGCCATTCACGGCCAGGTAGTAGCGGTATTGCGTGGTCGGGGAGAGTTCGGAGTCGAGATAAGAAAATGCTCCGGTCTGGTCACGCCGCTTGCGACCGTTCCCCCGGCGAAGGCATCGCCGCCGACAATGACATCGCCTGCATTCGGGCGCCGCGCCCATTTCGGGAATTGCGCCCGTCGTGCGGTACACGTAGTGATAGGCCACGATTGTCGTTCACGTTGTAGGTGACGCGCGCCTTCACCGTGAATTCTCCGTAGCGCTTCGGAGTGAGCGGGCCGGTGCCGATGCCGCTCGATACGGTCCCGCCGGTGAGTGTCGACTGCGGTTGCCTCAGCTGAGGCCAGGCCGCGATTGATCACCGGACGATTCAGCCAGGTCGGCCATCGATTGCAGCCAGCGGGTACGCGGAGCGCCCGAGCCTGAGCCGCCCTGGCTTTCGTCTTCGCCCTTCGCGCCGGGCGCGGGACTATCCCAGTCGGAGGGAACGATTTTGCGTGACGAGGTCGCGAGCTCGCCAAGATCTCAGCTCACTTCACTAGCTCACTTCCGCAATCGACTTCGCCCAGCGCTTCTTCTGATCCTGGGTTCCGTTCACGTAGGCGTCGGCAATCGACCAGTCGATCGGATCGGAAACCACAACCTTCGGCGTCCAGCTGCGCCAGCTTCCCAGGCGGCGATCGATCGCCACGCCGGTTCGAACTGTCCGGCTTTCCGCAAGCGATGATGCGATCCGGCGTCCAGGTCTGGCCGAAGTCTTCCGAGTAGGAAAAAATCGCCAGCGGATCGCGCGGCTTGCGGTTGCCATCGAGCAGCGGCGGTTGCGGCCCACGCCAGTTTGAAAATCCACTTGAAATTCGTTGATCGCGACCGGAATCTGCCCGCCTTCGTTTGAGATCGTGGGGCCGATGCGGGTGCGCACGATCGGCGTCGAGATGCCCGGCCCGGTCATGTCCGAGAAATATTTGCGGCTCATCGAGTACACGTTGCCGCTGGTGCGATCGCCGACCAGGTGCAAGCCGAAATTGAAGGTGTGGCAGCGCGCAAGATGGGCGCTGGGCAGGCCATTGATCAGCGAGCTGCGCTTTGACCAGGTGCCGAGATCGGCGTCGAGCGTCCAGGTGGCATTCGCCGTGGGAAACCAGAGATCGTAGTAGTTGTGGCCCTCTTCCTGGCGCGCCATTCCCACCGCATCGGAAACTGTGGCCTGCAGCGCCATCCAGTGTTCGAAGCCGTGATCGGAGACGCGCACCGGAGTGAAACCATTCGCCGCATAGACAATGCCTGAGCCGCCGCGCTCATCGCCGCCCAGCCACATCACGGTTGTTCCGCTCTTGGTTGCCACGCGCTGCGCCGAGAATTGCGCCAGGATGCCGACTTCCATGAAGCCGCCCGAGGCCACATCGAAAGGGAAGATGGCCGCGCCGGAGTTGTAGTAAGCCACGGCCCGCTTCGCACCGAAGACCCACACCAATTCGTTCGAGGCAATCAGCGCCAGCAACTGATCGGAGAACACGGAGACTTCCGTGACTGCAGTGCCGGGCCAGGTGGTTGCATCTTCGGGGTTCGAGCAAGCCCAAATGTTTCCGACTGAGAGCGCGAGAAAATATCCGTTGATGAAATCGACCATCAGCACTTGCGTGGGCGGAGTGGTCAGAGCTTGATAGGATTTGAAGTCAGCGAGAATACTGTGAGATTGCCGCCGCTTGCGATCAGCACTTGCGTGGGATAGTTGCCGCCCACGGTGCCCCCGGCGCACATGGTGACCGTCAGGCCGTCATCCACGATGTTGTTATTCGGCGTCCTCGCGCCGCCATAATCAGTGACGCCGTTCGCGGTGAGTTCGAACAGGTGCGTGCCTGCAACCTTGAAGGTGCGGCCGCTGAAGGTGCCCGATCCCCGCACCGAAGGCAGCGTTGGTGCCTGCTGCGGCGGAAAGATTCGCAAACAGCGCGAGCCCCGGCGTGCGCAGCAAAATGTATTGCGTGCGCGCGTTCGGGGACTCCGTCTGTTCGAGATACCAGTTGATCAGGTCCTCGTTGTCGGCGAGCGGGGAAGCGCTCCTATAGCTGGGACCGCAGAATCCAAAACGCATGTCAGTATCTCAAGCTCCGGTTCGCTGTCCCGGTGTAGATGTTCCCCATCTTGCCGTTCGATCCGACAATGGCCTCGTCGCACACCGCTTCTTTCCCCATCACGTTGATTCCGGCCACGCGCGCCTTCGCATCGGAGGCCAGCTTCTGCACGATCTGGAATTTCTGCATGTCGCAGGGAAACTCCGCCGCGAGCCGCACCGCCAGGTTGAAGCGCAGCATCTCGGCATAGCCCGGTGGAAACAGAAATTGAGCTTCGAGATCGCTGAACTGCTGCAGCAATCCCCAGAGATAGAGAATCACCGGGTTCGCCTGCGTCGGCACCGGCCAGAAATACAGCACCATGTCGGGGAACACGGCCATCGACTGATCGACGAAGCAAACTTGCGGCAGCAGGGAGTCTGACGATTTGTTGGTGACGCCCTGCCAGCCCACATCATCGACCATCTCCATCGGCAATTCGACCGGAGTCTGCTGCGAGGCCGAGTACAGGATGGAGACGCGCTCCACCCGCGACGGCCGCGGCAAGAGAAAATCTTCCGTTGCCGTTGGCGTTGCCGAGTTTGTAGGACGCCTGCCCCCCGACCAGCGAGAGTGCGTTCTGGTTCTGATCGAGCGTCTGGATCGCCGTCGCCGGGATTTGCGTGCGCTCGATCGAGAAGGCGTCGAGCATGGAATTCAGCACCAGCTTGCAGTCGTTCAGTTCGTCATTGGTCAGCCCGAGGCCGGAGCGCAAGGCTCCGACCAGGCGCAGTCCCGACTTGATGAAGTCGGTGGCGGAAAGAGCGAGCGGGTTACTGGTGCCGAGATCGGGCATGGTAAATTTGCCTCATGGATCGCAGACGGTTTCTGTCGTTCATTTCGGCTGGGGTCGCTGGCGTCGCATTAGAGCAAGCGATTCCGCTCGGCAGAGTGTGGAGCTTCCCATCGAAGATCGTCATCCCACGTCAGGCTGTATTTATGGGGATCGATTACGCTCTCACGGAAGCATGTTCGGTATGTTTTTTCTGCGACACCCAAGGCCATCTATGGCACTTCATGTTGCCTGATCGAGAACTAGAACGGTGGGGCGGTCCAGAGCGTCTCGCGCTTTACTCTAGCCGTTCTTCTTCAGCCACTCCGCCTCTTCCGCTTTGGAGTTGACGATGGAGCTGGTCATCTTCCGATCCCACTCCGTGATTGCGAGTCTGGAAGTTTTGCTGCGCAACATCGCCCGGAATGGAGACCCCGTTGACCTTCAGGAAGTCCTTGTATTCGGGCCTCGGGATCTTTGCAGACCATCTTCGGGTACTCCTGGTGCTTGTACGGTTCGGGCACGTAGCTGCCGTGCTTGCCTGCGGTGGGGATGTATTTGTGGGGACCGCGGCGAATCGCTTCCTGCTTTGCCGGGTCTTCCATGTTGAAGTTGCTGGTGGCCATGAGATTCTCCTAGAATTCGAATTGTGAAAAAACTAAAGAAACCGAAGTGCGGCTCGTGCGGCGAGCCGCTCCAGTTCTCAAAAACAAATAAAACGTGGTATTGCGACAGGCGAGGCTGCCCGCGCGCTGGGTACGAAATGCGAGACCGCGAGTTTCAGGGCGATCAGGAATTTCTGCAGCGCCGCGTCAAACTATTCGGAAGGCGCTGACTTCGCCTTCGACGCTTTGTACGCGCGCTCTTCTTCGGCGCTCTTCACGACAACCGGCTTCTTGCCGACTCCAGAGGGATGATCGACGTGATCGACGGCCTTCGGATACTCCTGCACCGTCGTTTTGTCCGGGCTGGTTTTGGTGGTGGGAACGTGTTCGCCGCGCGTGGCCTTTTCGTGCGCGTCGTAAGGGGTTGGTGCGATCTTCGACTTGCCATCCAGATCAGCGCCGTGCGAATTGAAGTTCGTCATAAAAATCTCCTCGAAAATGTTTGATTGAAAAGGGAGGGCGCTGATGACGCTCAACGCCCGAAGCGTGCGGCAACAGAATTACGACTAGGTGAGAGTGCTCGGCACCCACTTCGATGTGACCGCATCCCAGTTGAATGTCACTGAGGTGTGGGCCACGACGGTGGTTGAAGCGGCGCTGATGTTTCCGCTGGCGTTCCAGACACATGCCGCGTCGCAGATCACCGTGAACTGGCAACCGCCCACTGCCGTGGCATCGCAGCCCACGGGAGTGGTGATCGTCTGCACGGTGGTCGTCCCCGTCAAGTGAAAGAAGGGGCCGCTCGGCACGATTGTGGTCGCCGAAGCCACTGCCGTATTCGGAACGTCAACGATGGTGGTCAACGGATTCACGAAGCCTGGAATCCAGGTATTCGAGATCGTCGAGCACAACCATTGCGCGCCGGTCAGCACGTTCACCCAAGGACTGCCGGGCGTCAGTGTGGGCGAGCAGGTTCCGTTTGCCGGAGGGTCTTGCTGGAAAAGTCCCGATGGCAGCGGGTTTCCGCCCTGCGCGATGGTTGTCGCGTAGTTTGGACCATAGAGCACCATATCCCCGGAAGGATGTGGAGCAGCTTGCGTTCCCAGATAGCCGCGATTGACCACTGCGGTGCAGGACTGGTGGTGTTGATCGACCAGATGCCCATCGCTTCCCGCCCCACGTAGATGATGGACGAGGGAGTGCCGGGAAGTATAGGGACGGCGAGGCCGGTGCAGCTTGCCAGTGTGATCGTGCCGGAAATCGTCGGCGAAGTTCCGGAGTACAGCGCGGGTCCGGAAACCGCCGAGGCTAAGGTGGTTTGCGTGAGCGCAGTTTGGCCGAAGCTAGCTCCAGCCAAACCCGCCAGAATTACGAGAAGCGATGCGATTCGTTTCATGGTAAGGGTTTTCTCTTTTCTGTTGGATTTTTTGGAACTGGAAACTAGCTGGTGACGCGCACTGCGCCCTGCGGATACATGGTGAGCCAGCCGCCGAGCACGTCCAGACGCATCAGCAACCGGTCGGTGTTGATGTCGGGCTGCCCCCACATGCGGATCGCCAGGCCGAGTTCTTTATCGGCGGCTATGCTCCATCATGTGCTGGTTCTCGTACATCTCAAGATCGGCGCAACCGAAGGTGAAAGCCTCCGGGTGGAACGCCACGCCGCGATAAGACTGCACGGCGGACGCGCCTTGCACGGTGATGGCGGCGGAGTTTGCGGGCGAGGCATCGACGGTCTGGTACGGTCCGGCGAGCGTGATGCCATCGCCGTCTACGCAGCCAATCGGAATATTCGCCTGTCCGGAGCCGTTCGAAGTGACTGCGGCAAGGACAACAAAGGGCCGCAGATCGCCGGTCGATTGCCGGGAGAGCGGGTTGATGCGGTGCACGCCAGCGAAGAAAATAATATCGCCCTGGTTGAGCACGTTGGTATTGTTCGACCAGCCGGAAGTCGCGATGGACGATCCGGTTTGCCCGGCGCCGTTCACAACCGGCGTTCCACCTTGAGTTCCCGTGGTGAACGTCGGCGCGTTTTGCGTCATGAACCAGTCGAAGCCGAGACCTTTCGCGACCAGGCCTTTGAAGTAATCGGCCTCGCCGCCTTCGCCCTTCGCCAGGTTGCGCAAATAGGAGAAGTTCGCGGTGCCGGAGCCAGTGGCGACCAAGCCCTGCATGGAGGGGAAGATCGCGCGCTGCATACGCGGCGAGATGTGCACCGAGAGCCCTTCCTCATCATCGATGGGGAAGCCTTCATCGGCCAGAATCTGCAGCGCGTTCAGGTAGGTGTCGGTCGTGCTCGGCACCGTGCCTGGGGTTCCGACTTCCGCCGGCACATTGATGAATTGCTGCAGGCCGTCGTAGTCGATGTCGTTGGCGAGCTGCACGATCTTCGGCTTCGTCACCCGGTTGGTGAAGTCGTCGAGAGAGAGTGCGAGATCGGACGAGGTGAAGGCGCAGGCCTGTTGATACTGCTTGTTGAGCACCAGGGGCACCGAGCGTTCGATGTAATCCTGAAGCTGGATGCCTTGACCGGCGGTTGAGACGGAGCGCGCGGGCTTGCGAATGTTGATCAGGTACCCGATCTTCGCTCCGGCGCGTCCGAACCGGTCGTCGTAGGTGCGTTTGACTTTCTTGGTGAAGGAGACGGAGTTTTCAAGCACCATGAGGTTCTTGAAGCTGATCTCCTGATTGGTGAGAATTAAATTGGCCAAAGTGGTTTCTCCTGTGAGTTACGCCCCTTTGCGCTGAGCCTGCTTGAACGCTTTGTAGTCGCGTTTCTGCGCGGCTTCGCGCGAGGTGATCGTCGAGGCTGAGGCCGAAGTGGAAACCGGTCTGACGGGCTCCGGGATCGCTTTCGGCGGGATTTTGGTGGCAGTTCTCTTCTCGTCTGGTTTCTGGCCGTTCGCGAGTTTGTCGGCGAGCTTGCCGACTTCGACGACGGCGGAGAGAGGACTGAGTTCCGCGAGGCGGCGGGCGGTGTCCGGATGCTTCCCAAGGTAGTAGGTCACTTGGGGACCGTTTTCCAGCTCCATGATCGTCAGGTACACGCTCTCGTGGATGGGAATTTTCTGACCGACAACTTCGTCCCAGTCGTCATGCTCTTCCTTGAAGGCGGCAACTGAGGTTTGGTAGTTCTCGAAAGTCTCTTTCATGCGGTCCTGCTGGGCTTTTTGCGCGTTCTCGGAATCTTCCTTGGCGCGGCGTTGCTTGTAGCGGTAGTCGAACATCGCGTCGTCGAATTCCTGATCGCTTTTGAAATCTTCCCGTTTGGGCACTTCGAGCTTGGGCGCGGCGGCCACGGGCTTTTTGCCTTCGAGCGCGGCGAGGCGCTCTTCGAGTTGCTGATTCTTTTCCTTCAGCTCGCGGGTGGCTTTGTCGATGGCGCGCTGTTTGCGCGAGGGTTTGTTGCGCCCGTTCTCGCGTTCCTTTTTCGCTTCCGCTTTTTCGCGCTCCTGCTCTTCCTTCTCTTCAGCGGCAGCGGCGGCTTCTTCCTGTTTGGTTTCGAATTCCTCTTGCGCCGCTTCGAACTCTTCGTCGCTTTTGAAGTCGTCGCGCTTGGGCTCGGCCAGCTCTTCAGCGGCGGCAACTGCGGGTTTCTCTACTTCATGGCCGTTGTCGGCGAGAACTTTTTCCAGAGCTTCTTGCGTAGCTCCGACCGAGTAACTTTGCAAAACGATTCCTGATGGCATCACTTCCTCCTGTGGATTGTTTAGGGTGTGTGGAAAATCGGAATTCAGAAAAGGTGTCTAGTTGAAACAAATGTGGGTCGCGGCGCTGCTACTCGAAGCCGCGCTCAGCTCGGTCTGCGGAGCATAGGTTCCAGATACGAGATTCAGCCCCATCATTGCCGTTGGAAACGGCTCTGTTCCAGTCCCCTGAAAGGCGTTCTGTCCGCCGGGATACGGATAAGTCGAATTGTTGATGACGTAGGGACTGCCGGTGCCGATCCACGCAAATTGCCCGAAACATACCGCCGGTCCTGTCACTGTCAGGCTTGGCGCGGTGATAGTGGTAAGGGAGGAAGAATTCGACACCGAATTCTGCCCAGATAGCGTGAAACTTCCGCTGCTCCTATGAATATCCGTGTAGGAAAATTGATAACTGCCGGTCGCAGACATCGTGACGGAAAGGGTAGTTGCGCCCGATGCGCTGGAGAGCGTATAGCCGCAACTCAACCCGATCACGCTGGTGTTCTGGCAGGTACTCGCTCCGGTGGGAACCACCCAAGTCCCACCGCTGGTCACAGAACTCAGCACTCCGGTGTGCCCCGGCGCAGGCGCGGCCAGCAGCATCAACAAATCCCCGCTAGGGCTGGTCGCTGGCAACGTGAGCGTACAAGAGGGCGAGCACGTCGCGGTGGTGACGGCGGTCGGAAGCCAAGTGTTCGATGGCGGCGTCGGACCGTTCGCGTAAGTAAATGGCGACGAGGGAACGGTAAAGGCTCCAGAAGTCAGCTTGAACGACATCTCACTGAGCGAGTACCAACTCCCGGTGGTGATCTGATACGCTGGCCCGGAAGTTGCATTCACCGCAAACATGTTGCCGGGCACGTCGATCGAATACGGCGACACGAAGTTGCCTACAGGGACGGATGAATCCATCAACCCAAAGATCAGATCGGTCGCGGAGACCGTGATGGAACTACCAGTACAAGGACTGCACCCTGAATTCGCTCCGTTCCAGACGTAACCATCGAATGCGCCGGTGCATGGCGATCCGCCGCAAGTGGGCGGCAGTCCTTCCAGGAAATCGACGTAGGGGCCAACCGTCGCCGAGGGCGTTCCCGAAAAATTTACAGTGACATAAGTCGCGCCAGAAGCGCCGTTCACCACGTAAACCAGGTCCTGATTGTCGTTCGTGCCATCGTGCGCCCAGGCGTGGGTTCCAGAGACGGTGAACGTGTCGAGCGCGTTTCCCGAATTGCATCCCCCGGAGCTGGTGCAGTCGTAGGCGGAAGAAATATAAATTGCTGTGCCCGGAGTCGTGATGATCCCCAAAATCCGGTCGCTGCCTGCCTTGGTGGGCAAAATGGCCCAGGTGCAGCTTGTTCCTGGAGAAGAACCGCATCCCGCCTGAATACCGAAGTTGCCAGAATTTCCCGTGGTGGAAGAGGTCGCGTCCTGATACCAACTCCACTCACCCGTGACCCCTCCGCCGCCGCTTCCCGCGTTCGCGCCCGTCGCGACAGGAATCGCCCACTGCGCGAAAGCCGCTCGCGTCAGCAAACAGGAGATGAGAAGAAGTCTTTTCATCGCGCGCTCACGTTGAAGGTCACCGAAGCCGAAGGGGTGATGCTCGAAGCCGTCTGATTGCAGACGCTATAGTTCAAAGTGTTCGAGGTGGGATAGGCCGCAATCACGAGGCCTCCGCTCGATCCCCACCCCGTGACTCCGGTCACGCTCGCATTTGGTGTGAAGCTAAACGTGGAAGTCGTCGCCACGCCAGTCATCGTTGCCGTTGAATTCGAAGTGCAGGTGTTCGCGGCGACTGCGGTCGTGCCGATGGTGATGGTGGTGTTCGCGATGTTGCTCAGGGGGGCGGCTGCGAAAGCTCCGGTACCAAATGCGACGTTATTCGATTTCGTGCAGGTGACGACTCCCGCGCTCGTCATCGTGCAATCCTGCGAGAGTGAGACCGGAGCGTAAGCCGTGCCGCCAGAATTTCCTGCGAGAACCTGCCCGGCGCCGGGTGCCGTGTTTGGCACGATGGCCGCTTGCGTCTGCGCGTTGTTGGTGACGTTGCCCAGCCCCACCGAAGTAGGCGTCACTGAGATCGCGCCCGAAGTATTCAGGATGCTGGTGCCGTCTGGTTTCACTCCGCCGAGAACGCTGTTGGTTGCCGTGGGCAGGGAATAGCAGCCACTACATGACGCGACCGTGATTGCAGGACTTCCCGAAAGGCCGCCCGCTGTGCCGGTTGTGTTCTGGTTCAACGTGGAGATGAAGTTTGCCGGGATCAGGTTCGTCGCGCTGTAGGACGTTCCCCAAGAACTTGAACCGGAGTAATTCGCAATGCCAGCGGCGCCGGGCCAGGTCATCGAACCGCCGCTGCAGGTGAGCGAAAACGTCCCCGTGGAATATGTGGATGTGCAGCCCGACAGGAAATTCAGCGTGGTCGCCGAGCTGGATGTTCCCACTGTTGAACCGTTGTTCTGCAGCGCCAGGCTGGAAATGCCCGAGCCACTGCCGCTCGTCGCCGTACTCGAGTACACCTGCACAAATGCCGCGCCGCTGCCCACAGTGTTGCCGCACACCTCAAACAGGTATAGCCGGAGATCGAGACCGTATAGGAGCCGTTGGCTGTCTCCGATCCGAGCGCGGCAGCTGCGCCTTGTCCCACGATTCCGTAAGCCGTGAGCGTGCCTGACCACGTGCCCGTGACCGAATAGCCGCCGCTGTTCATGCCGCCCGCCGGAACCGGTACGCATTGCGGAGGACGAGATGAAGCCGGAGTTATTTTGCGTCTGCGGGGTCTGCGCGAAGGCAAAATCGGCGCAAAGCAGAATCGCCAGCGTAAGCATTAACGGAAATCGTTTCAAGGTGGTCACTGAATGGGTTGCGGTCTGCGGCGTCGGAGCTGCGGGCGTGATCGGCTGCACGTGCGGTTCGACTGCGTTCGGCAATTCCGGGGTATTCGGCGCAGTTCCCCGCGTCCTGATCGATCGACATATTTTCGTGCAGCACCTGCAGGCGCGAAGAGATGGCGTCGAGTTGCGCATCCATCGCTGCCTGCGCCGCCGCGTCGTGGGATTTCAACCGCTGCAGCATGAGCTGGGTCCAGTTGTTCATCAGCGCGACCCGCTCGCGGCTTTCGAGGTCGAGGCGCTTGGTGCGAATCGTGTCCGACGCGCGGTTCAGTTCCTGCACCATCAAATCGTGCTGCTCGCTGAGTTGCTGCAGCATGGCTTGCGCCTGTGTGAGCTTCGATTGCGCGTCGTCGGCATCGGTATCCTGCAGGTTCGGCGGCAGCATTTTCTTGAAGCGTGCAGCTAGCACATCGGCGTCGGGGAAGTCGGCATTCTTCGCCCAGATGTCGCCCACCATGGGCAGCATGACTTGCGGGTTCTCGCTGATCACCATCGTCAAGGCTTTGAAAGCCTCTTGCCGCGCGGCTTTGTACATCGGCCCGGTCGAGAGCACGATGTCGTAGTCGCCCGCCCCCACGTCGTAAGCCTTCTTCAAGCCGAGTTGCGGGTTGAGCATCCCCGCTGCATCGCTGGGGTCACTCTGATTCTGCGAGTTGTAAATCACAGCATGGCGAACGCTGTCGTCTGGGTTGATGATGCGCTGCACGCGCGATTGATTGATAAGCTTCGGCCAGAGATCGAGCAGGATCTTTCCCTGCCATGCGATGGCGCGGTTCAGCTGGTCGTGCCAGGAGATGGCGGCGGTATCCGATTGCTGCTGCCGCGACATGATGGCGAAGCCCGATTCCTGCGCATTGCCCGACTCTTCGCCGAGTGATGGGCCGTAGATGCCGATCACCGCTTTCATGTCGTAGTCGGCCTGCTTGATGATCTCCGTCATCGCCTGGATGGGAGCTTCACGGCCGGCGCGCTGCGGAGGTGGCAACTGCTTTCCGGTTTCGTCGTAGGCTTTGAAATACAGGTGGGAGAAGTTCTTGCGGTTCATCTGGCGATAGTCTTCGCTCCACTGCGCGTTCTCGGCGGCGAATCCAGAGCGGGTCTTTCGAGACCATGTCCACTTGCTCGACGGCGCGGGTCACCATGAAGTCGTAAATGCGCTGCGCATCTCTATAGTCGCGCACCATTCCCGCGCGGTAGATTTTTCCGTTCACGTTCAACCGGACTCCGGCCACTTCAGGGAAGGGAAGATATTTCCCCAGCCACTCGTAGGACTGGATCACGTGCAGGGCATCGTGCTTTACGCAGCGGACTTTACGGATGACGGTTTCGCGGTCGCCAACGACACGAGCACGATCAGCCGCTTCCAGTTCGTCTTTGAGAAGCGTTGCTTCCGTCATCGAGATGGAAAAGTATCGTCCGCTGAATGTCAATCCACCAGTATTCCGCCACCCGCACGCCGTCTTTCGTAACCCATTCCGGCTCTGCGTTGCCTTGCGAAGTGGGGAAGTTGAGCTTCGCGATCTCGGTCTCGCCGAATTCCGCTTCATAGTCTTCTTTCGAGTAGTCACAGACCACATGGCCCCACAGTGGATCGGTTCCATCGGGGCGTCTGACAGGCGAGAGATACACCGCGAAAGGGTTCTCGATTCCGAGGATGCGCGGCTCCTGGTCAATCGAGCGTTCATTCACGTACTCGGTATTGATCCGCCAGGGACACGAGCCGATCCGCATCATCATGTCGTAGCTGTTGTCGTAGGTGGTGTCGGCCACACTGACAACTTCGATATGCCGCAACACGCCCTGGTGAATCTTTGCGACTTCGATGTCCGCGCCGCCGCCCACGGGGCTCACGATCATCGCAGGACGGTGCTGGCGCTCCTCTCCGGTGTATTGGCGAAGGAATGCGGGTGCGCGGTTGATCGTCAGGCATGGTTTGCCTTCGAGTTCCCGGTTGGCTTTGACCGCTTCGTCCCATTGTCCGGTGCCGATCGAGAAGCGCAGGTCTTCGAGGCCTTGCCGCCGCCACTCCGATTCCGCGTCGGCGGTGATGCGGAAGCGCTTCAGCGAAGTCGCAATCAGCTCCTCGTCGGCGGAGAGCTTCTTGTTGCGCTTCTTGGATTTTGAGGATAGAACTACGGGCATGACGGGCGGGAACTATTAGGTATAACTAAACTTCTATTCCAAAACGATCCTGACATCCGCTTCCTGACACAGCACCACATTCCTGCCGCGCCCTTGGTAGTCGCAGAACCACGATTCCCAGTCGGAGTAGTGGCCGATCGCCACGCGGTCTCCCGGCTTCAACGTCGTCGGCTTGAAGACTTCCCGGTTCAGCATCCAGCTCTCGGTATTCTTCCGCTTCTCGTGCCATTTGCCGGGGCCGACCGCGATCACGGTGCCGATGCGGGTGCCGATTTCCTTGTTCTTCGCGATGTCCGGGGCGACAATGAGTTTGCTGAGCGGTTTTTCGTCGTCGAGCACCAGCAGGATGTGGTCGGTCATTGGTTTGATCTTCAGGGGATCGAACCAGAGCCCGCCGATCTGGGTGCGGTTGTCGCGCCAGACTTCCTGCGACACCGGGGCGTGCTTGATTTGTTCGCGGGTGAGGGGCATCAGGAAAACTCTCCGAAATAGAGCATTTCAAATCTCAGTCGCCCGTTGTACTCTTCTCCCCACTTAGCAAGGAGAAAGAGTTCGAGGCATATCCGATCAGCACGATTGGCGACATCAAAGCAAGGGGCAGATTTAACGTGATCACCAACCCAGAAAACCTTCATGCCAGCTCGCTCAACTTCCGCATCTTCTCATGCCCGGATGCCGCCTGATGTTTACGTTCCATGCGCTTCCCTTTGGCGGTTTCTTTGTGCCGCGCATCGCGCCGATCTTGTTCATCACTTTGTACGGCACCTTGGAGTCGGCCCCGTACTCTTTCTTCAGCTTGGCTTCGAGGAAGGCTGGCATGTTATTCCTCGTCTTCCGCTTCGTCGCCTTCGCCGCCGTCGGCGCTCTGCATCGCAGGCAGTCCGGCGTGTTTATCTAGGTGGCTTGAATGTGTTCGCCGCCCTGCGATTTGCCCGCGCCATTAAACTTCACTTCCTTCGGCTCGTGGGAGTAATCGGTGTACACGTGCTTCACGATGTGGCCGCCGCCAAGCTGGGGATGGATCTCCAGATGGTCGAGGACTTTCGGCCTTGCTTTGCGTTTTGATTCGGCTACTGCGATTTCTGCCATATCAGTGAACTCCTTTACATTCGCTGCAAACTTTTCGTGCGATTACCCAACTCCCGCGGATCGACAGGATGCAGTACGGACAGACGCCGCCGAGCAGATTCCTCTCACCGATCCGCCGATGACACCAGTCGCACTCAACCATCTCGACGAACGGATCAATCAGCCGCACATAAGGGTCCGAGTTCGCGGCAGAAACAATACCGCCCACCAAAATCTGCAGCTGCTCGCGGGTGACGAAGATCGGCCCGTTGGTTATCCCATCCATCCGCCGTCTCCTAGGCGCTCGCTGGCGCTCACCGTGGGGAATTGCGCTGAGATCACCTGGCGCTTCACCACCGGCATTGCGAAAGTCAGAGCCAGCGCATCGGCATCATCAGGCGATGAAGAATCGAGTCCCATCTTCGCAAGCCGTTTCTTCATGTCGTCTTTCGGCTCCAGCTTGATGCGCTGTTTTATATCTTTAATCAGGATCGGCTTCTGTAGGTCCGCTGCCAGGTCTTTGTCCTGATCGATTGCGCCGCCGTCGCGCAGCCAGTCTTTCATCCGGCCCCACATCTCATCGCGGCGCAGCGCGTAGAACTGATCGTGGATGGCCTGGTCGCCGAAGTTCACGCCCATAACGTTCGAGAGGCCGAGATTCACGCAGCCCGGCGAGAATCGCTCCCGCGTTTCCGCCCACGCCCGAGTTGTCGAGAAACATCATCGACACCGGCTGCCCGTCGTATTTGCTGCGCAGCACATCGGCCAGGCGTTCGCGGATCACGGCGGGGTTCTTGGTGAACTCGCCGCGAATCTTGATCGCTGGGATCGAGCGGCCGTCGAGCCCGCGGCGAAAGCGGATTACGGTATCGTCGGAGCCGCCCCAGGATAGATCGACGCCCGCCACTACCGGCTCATCGGAGAGCGTCATCACCATGCGCGTCTGCGCGTCCTGCACCAATTGCAGATCGATGAACTTGCCTTCGCCTGCCAGCGGATACAGTCCCAGCCAGCGCACGCGCGCATGATCACTGTTCTCTCCGTAGAGCGCTATTGATTCGTTGATCTCGCGAAACGTTGATGCCTTCCACCGTGCGCGAGTCGATCACTTCTGCGCGCCAGCGATCGCGCTGTGTGCCATGCGTAGCCTCGAAGAACATTCCTGAGGAGCGTGCGCACTGCGAAAACGCGATCATAATAATCTCGGTGTCCGCGTCGGTGAACGCGCCTTCCTGCGTCTGCCAGATCACATCGGGAATCCCGATGGCTTCGTCGTAGATGATGACCAGGCGCTTGAGGGCGTTGTGGGCGCCGGCGGAGGCTTGCGGGTTCTCCTCCGACCAGGTGAGGAAATCTAATCGCCAGGTCTGCTCGTGTCCCTGTTCGCGCACCTTGACGCTGGTGACGTTCACTTCGAAGAGTTCCGCGTTCACTGCGCAGGCGAAACCACTTCGCGACTTCCGGCTGCGTCTTCGTCTTAAGCTGGTCGCCGGTGCCAGCCATGATGATCGACCTTGCAATCCTCAAAGGTCGAGAGACCCCAGCACGATATCCAGGCCAGCGAGTGCCGATTTGCCGATGCCGTGGCCGGAGCTGATGGCTTTGCGGAATGGCTTGTGGCGGGTCTCGGGATTCTGCAGGTGATCGCCGATCTCGCGCAGAAACTTCTTCTGGAACTCGCGCGGACCCGGCTGCCTTCGCCATCTCTCCTTCGCCCCACGGGAAGGCGCACATGACAAAGCCCAGCGGGATCGTGGACGAATTCGGCGAGTTCGGCCTGCACGTCGGCCAGAGGGCTAGCGGCTGCGCTCATATTGCTCTCTTGCGCTCGCGGACTTTGCGGACAATTTCGGCGATCGATAGGTTCACGTTCATCTCGATCGGCTTGTCGTGCATGTGGTTCACGTTGTCGGTGGTGTTGCCTAAATCGCGGTTGTCGAGGTATTCAAGGGCATTCCGAAGATCGGCAGTATTTTCGGTGCGGACGGCTTTCTTCGTAGCCAGGTCGATGACGAGGATCCACTTCTCTTCGGCTTTGACCTTCGCCTTGATCTTGCGGGCGAGGTTGCCGTCGACCGGCGCGCTGGTCTTTTGGGCGGCCCATCTTCGGGCAGATCCCGCATTTGCAGTCCGCCGCATGTTTTCGTGATCCGCCGCGAGCCATCTGGTACTAAAGCAAAAAAGCAAACGCGATCGGAATGGGCTTAGAGCTGCTGCGACGGCGGCGTTCTCTGCGCGCCACGGCAGGGTTGCTTTTCAGGTAGTGCTCCAGTGAGCGTCATAGACTTGTGTCCGAGAGTATGTCCACTTATCTGCGAGTGCCCATGCCGTTACTCTAATATGCGTGAGCAATTGAAGCTTCAGAACGTGTGGATGCGCCTGCATTCCGAGAATCCGGCCAGCGCTCCGCGTAGCGATGCACCAGGCGCCAGAAATGCTGACGACGTGCAATCGGAAACAGCTTTTGATTTCGCGGCAGGGAATCGAGGAAATCAAACAGTCTCTTTTCGCTCATCAGCAGAGGATTTTCGTTCGGAAACTGCGAGCTGCGCGGTCCGGCTAGACTGCCCTTCAACCGGCCACGATCAGATGCCCGTCTCTCACACGCATCTGCTGCACTTCACGACTTCGCTGGCTCTCAAGCCGTGGAGAAAGCCACAAGGATCATCAGCCAGTTCCGCTGACTGTGATCTTCGGCGCCTGTAAAAGCGCGATGAATCTCGGGCTTTGATAATGCCTCCACAAATCAAAAAGAATCAAAAAAGGTCCGACAGAACTACATTCTGTCTCCTGCGCGCGGCCTAGTTCAGCAGGGATTCCATCTGCTCGATCCGCTGGCGCTCCAGCTCGATGCGCTTGCCGAAATTCCGGTGGATCGCTGTCAAAGCACGCGCTGCTCTCGGTCCTTGTCGGTCACGGTCCATTTCTTCAGCCAGAAGCCGGCCGCGCCGATCACATAGACCTTTTCGCGGATTGAGGGGAAGGCTCATTGCTCATTGAAAGAACTGCATCACGAAGACCACCAGCTCGGGCAAACGAGCCAGAGCGGCAGTCACCACAGCGATCGCCAGCCCGTGCCAGAATTGCCGGTCTTCGAGTTCCCGCAGCTTGGCAAATTGCAGGTTGTCGTTGCGGAGGAGGACTTCATTTGAGTAGCGGCCCTGGTACTGCTCGGAGCGGTCGTGTTTCCCATAGGTGCCCAAGCGCTTGGCGAATTCGATGGCTTCCTGGTTGTGGGAGTTCTCGGGCAAGGTGAAGCTCACTCTCAAACAGCTCGTTGCCAGGAGTATTGCCAGGAGCGCTGATCTCTGGCGAGCTGGACCGGATAGCGCGTGCAGCGCCGGAAGGCCTCTTCCATGCAGGTCGTTTGCGGCGGGTACTCGCGGATCGGCAGGATGGAGGCGAGCTGCAGGAAGCGGGGATCGACGTGGGCGCGGGCGAGTTTCTTGATTTCCGCCCAGGACATCGCGGTCGTGAGCTGGATCGCGGTTTGCCCGGTGCGCCGCGCCAATCCTGCTTTGAGGAGAAGAATGCTCAACCGGCGCGTGACTTCGTGCGCGGGAGCGGCAGCTCAAATCCTGCTCTGCGAGTAGACGGAGATCGCCATTGCGATCGGGGTGAAACGGAATCGCCGCCCTTGCGGACGGAAAGGCGGGGCGGCGGGCGATAGCGAGTAGTCGTTGGGCGTCAGAGACGCGGCGCTTAGGGTCACTGGTCCGCCGCCCATGTCAGAGGGAAGTGTGGGGGAAGGGGGAAGGGTACAAGTTACGGACGTGCTGTGCCGCTAGGGTTTCGCCGTGATTTGGGTTATGCGGTTGCACAGGTCTAGAGCGACATCTGCACGCTCGGACTCGTAGGCCGCGAAGAACACCATCAACTCAAGGCATTCTTCAGTTGTGACCGCGCTCGGGACTATTCCAGCAAACTTGGCCCGGATGATTGCGAGCGCCTGGCTCCGCGGGGAGAACGGTCCTTCCTTGGTCCAATCGTATCTCGATTCGCTCACGGATTCTTCTTCTCTTTCGCCCAGCGGGCTTGGGCGGCCTTCACTGTTTCGCTCCGTTATTCTCAAGGCACGTCGTGTAATCAGCGGCGCACTTCCGCAAATGCTGGAGGTCTGCATCTAGTTCCGCCTGCGGCTTCCCCGCGATCTATCTCTCACATACTTCATCGCCGAGTCGAACCCGATCTGCTGGTTACCGAAAATCGGAATAGAAAGCCTCCATTCCGTCACGAAATTGCGTTATAGACCCATTGAAATTCGAAGAAGGGAAGCACGAGCGTTGCCACTGTTCTTGGGTGTAAGCAGCCTCGATGGGCTTAGAGAGCATCCACGGGGCCATACACGTTCCCATGGTTTCACTCTGCAGCATGGCGCCACTTAATATCCGCTTACGTATGTGAACTTCGAATCGGGCGCGAGATGTTTCCAGAAGTCAAAACCTTGAGAGTATTGAGCGCGTTGCGCGCTACAACTTACACAGAGCAGGATTAAGAGCAGAATTCGTTTCATTTCTTTTCCTTCCTCGACTTCGCGCGTTTAGTGCGAGCGACGGCGGCGGCTTTCGAGGCTTTGATCGCACTGGCGCGGCGCTCCTTCTCCGACATTGCTTTCGCACGGGCGATTCCGCCCAGTCGAGCCATTTCTCTGACATCCATGCGGGGAATGTATCACCGTGCAGGCAGGATTGCAAATAAAAAAGCTTGACACCGTGCAAGCACGGTGAGACAATGTGTTTGTAAGACGGGCCGACCAGGTGCTCTAACACCCGCTCAGCCCTAAACAAATCAACCTTGGTACGGAGGCTGAAATGTCTGGAAGCACTTTACCAGTTCTCTCCCACCCTCGCCTCATCTCGCAGATCGCCCGCGCCATCGTCCACCTCAACTTCAACGAACCAGATGAGGCACGCGACGTTTTGCTCGACGCACTCACCGATTTCAACTTCACGCACGTCATTTCAGAAAAGGAGAATGCCGATGGCAACGCAACCGCTTGAGACCCAGATCGAAGTTCACCATCTCGCAAAGAAACCGATCGAGCCGATCAATTTGCTTTCGATCGCGCTTGAAAACAACGCCGCCATCGACGTGATCGAGCGGTTGGCCGCCTTGCAGGAGAAAGCCATGCTGCGCGACGCCGAGATTGCCTTCAACGATGCACTCAGCCGCGTGCAGGAGAAAATCAAGCGCATCGCGCCGGACCTGGTCAATCCGCAAACCAGCAGTAAGTACGCTTCGTATGCCGCCATCGACCGCATCATTCGCCCGATCTATACGCGCGAGGGGATGAGCCTGTCGTTTTCCCACGCCGATTGCCCGCAGCCGGATTACGCGCGCGTTCTCTGCTTCGCTTCGCTCGGGGCTTATACCCGCACCTATCAGATCGACATGCCCACCGATGGCAAGGGACCCAAAGGCGGCGACGTGATGACGAAAACTCACGCGATGGCGACCGCCGATTCCTATGCGAAGCGTTATCTCGTGAAGGACGTTTTCAACATCGCCATCGGCGAATACGATACGGACGGGAATTTCCCGACGAGCGAAGGCTTGAGCGACGCCCGCATGGACGAACTGGGCAAGGCCATCGCCGCGTCGTCATCCATCGACCAGCTGCGCAAGGTGTACTTCGCCGCCTACCGTGAAGCGGAAGCCGCGAAGGACCGCACCGCCATGCAACTGTTCATCAACACTTCGAAGGCGAGAAAGCGAGAACTCGCATGACCGCAACCGAAATGCTTTCTCTCGAACAGGGAAGCGAACTCTGGGTTGCCGCGCGCTGCGGCCTGGTCACGGCTTCCCGCTGCGCCGACGTGATCGCCATGACCAAGAAAGGCGAATCAGCCGCGCGCCGCAACTACCGCTTGGAATTGATCGTCGAAATTCTCACCGGAGTTCCGTACCCGCGCTACGTCTCGCAGGAGATGCAGTGGGGCATCGATCAGGAACCCTTCGCCCGCGCCGCCTACGAGATGCAGCGCGATCTCCTGGTAGAAACTTGCGGCTTCGTCGTGCATCCCGACATTGCCCGCTTCGGCGCATCCCCGGATGGCCTGGTCGGCGCCGATGGTCTGATTCAGATCAAATGCCCAAACACGGCCACGCATTTAACCTGGATGCTGGCGGGTGCGGTCCCGATCGAGCACTGCCCGCAAATGCTCGCGGAGATGGCTTGCACGGGCCGCGCCTGGTGCGACTTCGTCAGCTACGATCCGCGATTGCCGCAACACCTGCAACTCTTCGTGCGGCGCTACGAACGCGACGAGACGATGATCGCGACTCTCGAAACCGAAGTCGTCCATTTCAACGCGGAGATCGAGGAGGTATTGAGCGCACTCCCGCAGGCGCAGCAGGCCATCGTGATCGCGATGGATCACACCGACCCGGAGGAACTCGTCTTTTAACCAGGTCGAAACCGGGTAAGCTGTCCCGGTCTGCCGGGTGAGGCTCGGCACTGAGGAGACCAATGACCTATTCCACAATTTTTACCAACCTTCACACGACTCGCGAAATTCGCGAGGTCCAAAGCACGCCGCTTCCAACGGGCGGCGAAAGCCAGACTTTAGTAAAAGTTGGCACTGAGGAACTTTCTTTCAATGTTGCAATCGAATCCGATGAGCTAGCTGACATGGCGCGACGCGCAGCCCACAACAAAAGCCGGACTTCTAAATGGGGCGCGTTGATGGTCGAGATCATCTCCCGGAGGCGTCTCTGAACCGCCGCCCCATCCCGCTCATCACCTGCCCGAATTGCGGAAGCCAACGCAACCCGACCGAGCCGCGCTGCCTCAACGGTGCATGCCCGGAGCACTACCCGATCCGTTGCTACTTGTGCGGACTAACAATCGAATCACTTCAAGACCTAGATTGGCACGGCATCGGAAACTGCGTAGTCCATGCCGGGCTCGATCTCGGCGAAAAGATTTCACCCTCAGAGAAAGGAAAGAAAAAATGAGCGGGCCAATCATTCAACTTCACCCCTACGATTGCGATTGCCCGGAGTGCGCGACCCTGCGCGCCGAAGCCAAGCGCGAAATCTTTCTTCTCCATTGAACGCCAGCGACTGCAGACGCGCTCGCTGGAACGATAGCCTGACTGTCGCCATGTCGGAACTCGCCAATCTGTTTCCGACCATGCGCGGCGTCCCTGGCACGAATCCCTGGAATGTCGAAGCGCTCATCGCATGGATGAACACCGGAGCACCGACAACCGGCTCGTGGCACGCGGCCATGTTCCTGCTCGGGGTATGGAATCCCGCACACAAAGTGGAATCAGGAAGGCTTGAAGATGCGCAAGGGCGCAAGCAGGAAATTCGATCTCTTTGCCGCGATGCATGGGTGGGATCAGCAGCACATCGAGGCCGCGATGGAATGGATCAACAATCCATTCTTCCCATGATCCGCCGCCGCCCCATCCCGCGCACTCGAGTGAAGCCGGAATTCTCCCAGCACTACGAGACCATTCTCGACGGAGCCGTGTTGCGATACCGGGACGGAAGGGAAGTCTGCACCGAACTCGAAAGCAGGCTGGCGCGAATACAAGCGGCGCGTAGAGGTGATGGTGCAGCGCCAGGAAGGCCGTTGCTGCCTCTGTAACAGGCGCTTGGCGCTCGGAAACGCTACTTTTGAGCATCAACGGCGGCGGGGCATGGGAGCGGCGTGGAGAGACGACCGAATCACGAAGGACGGTCAGGATTGGAACGGGGCGGCGCACTGGATGTGCAATTCGAATCGGGGCTGACTTCGTACCCGAACTTCCCGCGAGTCGCCGCCTGGGGCATAATCAAGTAAGGCAGTCATGGTCGGTTCGCAGCCATCTTTCCAGAAAAGTTCTAAGACGTGTTCTCCGATCTGGCGCACGGCGGGCGAGCCGCACCCGGCGGATCGGAGTAGATGAAGTTTCCAGTCGTGGAAGGTGAGCATAGAGATACCCTCGAAGCGGGCGAGGTTTCGGCGATCATGCTTTTAAGGATGCCGGGAAGAGGGAAGGGGCGTCTGTACAATTCTGCTCAGGAGTGGAGTTGACGAAGTTGAGTCGGGGCTAGGACTTTTCGAGCATCCGACTCAGTTCACTTACTTCGCGGGTTTGCCGAGCCGAGCGGAATTCCATCCATCGAAGCATCCGCTCTGCAATCTTCACGGCGTACTCGTGTCCAGCCTTCGCTTCGTCCCAGCTTCGATAGCGGCGCTGGAAATTGAAAGAGGGATGAAAAGTACGCGAGAACCAGGCCGACGATTCTTCGCGGCTGTCATCGAACACCATCGTTTCGAAAATGAGCGGCGACCGCGAAACTCCCGGAAAGAATTCTGCGACGAAATCATGGTCAAGCCCGAGAAAAACCGTCGAGACTCGATACGGCCCGACCAAATCCTTCGCGACGTGCCGATCCGCTTCCTCGAACCAGCGCGCCCACGTAAGCAGGTCCGGTTCTGGGACGACGCGATGATCCTCCGTCAGAATGTATCGGTCGCTCACTTCTTTTCGGCCTCCACCTGGTACGGCGTCGAAGGGCTGAGATCGTCGAGAAGCGCATCCGCGCTGAGATGTGGCGAGGTCAGGAATCGTGCGAGTGCGCGACCCAAAAGTCTTTCATCGTCGGACGATTCCCCCGGAAGCTGCGTCAGATCATAGAGGAGTGTTTCGGCCAACCGACGAACTTCACGATTTCTTTTCATGGGCCTCCACCTGGTACGGCGTGTAGTTGGGGTTACCCGAGTTCAGACGATCGCAAAACGCAAGTTCATGCTTCAGGCTCAAGCCATACAGACCGCCAGCTTTCGCCGCAATTCCTGCCAACATGCCAAGCCGAAAAATCAGGCTCTCGTAATCTTCCCGGCTCATGGTGAGGATCACCTGCCCGTCTTTCTCGGAGTAGCTCACTTTTCGCCTTCTTTCAGCGCCTGAAGGTCCATCATTACCCATTCGAGCGCTCTGCGGACTTTAGGCACATGCCCAAAATTGTTGATCGCTCGTCCAGTCGTAACTTCGTGGATCGCTGCCTCTACTCCAGCGTTGAAAGCATGCTCTACGGCCTTCTCCCACATCTCGTGCGAAATTCCTGCCGCGAAATATTTGCGACTCCACTTCTGGTAAGGCTTACTTTCACCTGCCCGTATTTCTCGGAGTAGCTCACTGCCACCAGCTTCCTGCCAGGTACACGATCCCGGCCACCACCAGCATGATCCCCACCATCGTCAGCAGCACCCCCCAGTTGCGCGAATTCTCGTGATCGTCTTGCTTGCCCGATTCGTTCACGCCTTCACCAGCTTCTTCGGGGCGTATTCCAGCTCGTAGCCCAGCTCTTCCATGGTCGAGCCCCAGGCGCGTCGATCGCGATCATTACGCACTGCGGCGGCAATTTCGTTTCCAGGCTCTCGGCCTTTCACCGCTTCCCGCACAAAGGGGATATCCTGGCGCGTACCCTTGACGGGTTCCCACTGGGTAGCCTTGCTCTTTTTCGAGGGACTGATCCGCGAAGCCGAATTCAGAAAGACGGCGCGCTCGACGTGTTCTCGGGTTCGGGATTCTCAAGGCCGCGGCGAGTTTCGAAAGTTCCTTCACCGGATTCGCCAGCAGCTCCTCATAGTGCGCAGAGTCTGATCCCCGGCTCGCCTTTCCGCAATCGCAGCCAGCTCGGCACGTGATCCTGCCAGGAGCCTAATCGGTCCCGCGTAGCCGACGACATCGGCGCCGATCCAGCGCTCGACAAATTCTTCCATCGGATAGCCTCGGGCGAACGCGCACTTTAGATTGTAAAAGTAAGCAGAACGGCCACATCGCGGGATCGCGCACCAGATAGACCACGCGGGATAGCGGGGATCGAGCACTCGTGGCATTTCAGCACCCGCGGAAGCCGTCGCAGCCGGCGGTCGGGCCAGTCGTAGATCGAAGGCAGCAGCGACGACATCTGGGTGAAGGTGACTACCTCGTCCTGGTGGATCAGATTGCCGAGGGAACGCGACCAGGTCGAGCCGACGCAAGTAGCTGAGAAAATATCGTTCGGTAAAACGGTTAAGCCCCGGCCCGCGACCAGGCGGCCG
The DNA here is from genome assembly GCA_963813205.1 of uncultured Acidobacteriaceae bacterium. Classification (GTDB taxonomy): domain Bacteria; phylum Acidobacteriota; class Terriglobia; order Terriglobales; family Acidobacteriaceae; genus Sulfotelmatobacter. The sequence continues at coordinate 64,106 of CAWEYI010000025.1, forward strand.
GAAGCGAAGGTGGCTACGGTTTTCAGGTGAGAAAAAGCGCGAGTGGCGAGTTGCGTACTGTTCATAATTCATCCCTCCAAACTTTTTGCCGGGTTTGATCGACTTCACTTTCAGCGCCGATCCACCAGTTGTCGGCCTTCGCGTGACCGTTGCGGTAGCCGACTTTGTAGACTTCCGCGAGACTCCACGCGAAGAAGAGCAGGAGCACGAGAGCGAAGGCGATATAGCCGAGAGTGGTCATGCGGGCACCGGCAATTCACACCGGCAGGTTCGTCCGCCGCCGAGCTGCTCCCCGCACTCGATCAATCCGTGGTGAACGTGCTCGCAGCGCGGACAGACTTCTTCCTGCCAGCGTTTCTGCTCCGGGCGGACGTGCTACTTTTTTCCGGCATCTGGTGGACTTTCGTGCTCTCCGGAAATTTCGTTCCCTCGGGGAATTCTTGGTACTTCACCGCTTCGGCCAGCTCGTAGAGGAATTGCACCGCATCGTCGAGCGTGAAAACGCGGTAGCCGGTTTTCAGCCGGAATCCGAAGAAGCCTTCCGCGAGCTGGGCGAAGATCACGTTGGCGTCCTGCTGGCCTTGGGCGCGGAGTCGGTAGGCGAATTGCTGGGCGGTCTCTCCGTTCATGCGGCACCCTTTAAACATACATTGCTGCTCCTGAACTTTTTCCCGCGCTTCGACTTGGGCGCGGCGTCGTACCTTGCGATGCACTCCAGACATGGCCCTTTCCGTCTGTCGTCGATCCGGTGTTGCGTCTGCTTCTTCATTGGCGCAGTAGAAGGCGGCGGAGACGGTGGAGCGGGAGAAGTGCTCGGTCATGAGGTTTCTCCTCTCGCGGGCAGCGCCGCCATGAATCCCCGGAAGGCGCGCTCCAACATGCTCGACGCTCCACAGCGCTCGATCTGCCGCATGGCTTCCACAGTCAGGCCGATAGCGTGCATGTTGAGCCGCACTTCGTTGAAGAGATCGCAGGCGAGAACGTACTCGTGATCGGCGCGGCGCACGCCGTTGTAAAAATCTTTTCCGATGTCGCGCGCCCGCACTAAAGCTTGAAACAGCGGAGATCACGGATATTCCCGGTCGCGTCCGGGTGATACTTTTTCGACAGCTTGCGGAACTGCGAATCAATCAATCCAAGCACGCGTTCGCGAGTGGCGGGATCGGTCGGCGCAACTTCAGGCACGTTGGTGATTTCCAAAACGTCGAACCATGTGCGGTCTTCGCGCTGTCTGCGTCCGAAATAGACCGCCACACCGGGATCGGGCGGATTGTAGCCTTCGCGCGGCAAACCACGAATTGTGAGTGGAACGTTCGTCGAGATCACAAGGCTCGTCGCCTTAAGCCGCTCGATCTCCGAGATCATCTTGTCGCGATACACGCCGAAAGTTTTCTTCCAGTTGTTATTGCCGCGACGATGCGGCGCTCGGGTGCGAACCCAACCATCCGGCCAACTCAGCGGAAACGTTTCTTTCACGCGTACCTCCGTACTTTCCGGGAGAGGCTGGTTGGGTGATCCGAATTCAAATCTGCTGGAATCAAAATTCGTGCCCTAACTGCCTCTCCCGAAACTTTTTCAAATCCAAATCTATTACGCGCCACTTCTCCGCACAGCAAGCGAAGATCGCAGCCGGAATCAACCCGGTGAGCGCCCCCACCTTGGCGAGGGCGAAGGCGAAGAGGGAGAGGTTCGAGAGAGAGGAGTGCATCACCATATCTCAAAGCCCCCTGACTGTTCGGCCCACTCCGCGAACTTTTCAAACTTGTCAACGAAGTCAGGGCGGATTTTGAGCGGCCACGTTTCGGGCTTGCGATCGTGCATCGCCGCGATCAGCAGAGCTTCCACGTCTTCACGATTGAAGGATGGTTTCGAGTCCATTCCTTTGCCGAGGTTTTCATCGGGCAGCGTGCGTTGGATCAGGACGAGGTTGCGGGCAATCCGCGCCATGATCTTCGCCTCTTCGTCGGTGACTGCGAAACCATCGTTCGAAAGAATGAGCGGGTAGCTTTCGCCCATTCGAGGATCGCCGCCAAACGCGCAGTACCACTGGCCGCCGCGATGAATCGACGAGAACAGGTAGCCGCACGCTTCGAGCAAAACCGGAAAACTGAAAGCGCCAAAGTGGAAATCTCCAGCAGCTTCGTTCTTGGGAGCGAGATCGTAGCCCATTTAGGCCGCCTCCCCCGTGGTTCTGGTGAAGCGCTCGATCCGCTCGTCGCCACAACCTAAGCAGTATCCCGAGCGTCCCTCTTCGAATTCGTAAACTTCGACGAACACTTGCGGGCCGCCGCAGTTCACGCACCAGCGCATGTCCTGGTGGACGTTCTGATCGAGCACGGTGATGGAGGCGCAGCTCATAAATTAAACTCGTTGTCCGCGTGAGTTCTGTACTTCTCACACTCGGCGCGTTCTCTTTCCCGCCGCGCCTGGATTTGGTCCTCGGAGAGATTCAGTGCGGGAACGATTTGCGCGATGTTGAGCATTTTCTGTTTAAACAGCGCCATACGTTTTACGTAGTCGGGTTCGGGCATTTTCATCACGATCTCGCGAAGCTCTTTGACAACCTCCTGATAGTCGGGAACCTGGCCCTGCCTTCGCCTCTCTTCCAGTAAAAACTTTTCATCGAGCCTGGCTTTTAGTTCGGCCTTCTCCCCGCTCTCCCCGACGCCAATCGCGCAGCAATCCGCGAATTTCAGAGACCGCCGGAAAAAACGGCGACCGCTCGCGCCATGCGTCGAAGGCCCACGCCAGCGCCTCTGGGGATTCGCGCGAAAACTTGCGATCAAACTCCGCAATCAACTCCGGCGCCGGGTCACTCTTCGCGTTCAGGGCCGTCAGGTTGATCTGGTGGCCGAGCATTCGCTGCGAAGCCGTCAAGGATATTCCGCTTGATACGGTCAGCGCGGTCTGCCGAAGCCGAAGTTTGTCGTCCTCCATCACTCCTCCATTTCAAATCGCGGAAGTAAAAGCGCGTCAGCGCGATCCTCTCTTCTGATCGCGTATGGCGCAGTCGGCGATGTACTTCGCCGCTTCCTCGATTTCGATTCCGCGATACCTGGCCTCCGCCGCAATCGAGATGGCGATCTGCGGGATCGCTCCGATATCAGCCAAACCGCACATCTCCATCAACAGTTCCGCCGCCTTCGTCGAATGGACGGAAATCTCCGTATTGACCACGGTGCGCGGGCGCGTTGTGTCACGATGCGGGTGCTCGGCGGCGGGTTGCCGTACGGGAATTGCGGCGGGAGCGGGAGACTTCGGCGGCGGCGGATCGCTCTGTGGCGGCGAAGGGGGCGGCGAAGGGAATTCCCGGAGCTTCGTGTGTTTGGCCGCTTCTTTGTGCTCCTTCCACGTGCGCGCACAGAAATGGCGGACGTACTTCGGGGGCGTAGCCGTCAGGAACGTTTCGAGATTGATTTCGAACGTGTAGGGACGGCAGAATTCTTTCGTGTTGGTCGAGCCGTCCCGATTGCGGGAGCGGCCTCTGTATCCACACTTCGCGCATGTGCTTGTCGCGCGTTCAGCGCCGCATTTCGGGCAATCGAGCCAGCGATTGAACTTGTGCACCAGGCGCCAGTGTTTCAGATCGCAGGCAAGTTTGGCTCGACGTTGCGCGGTGCGCCGCGAACAAATCCCGTCGCCGTCTTGGTCTCCGAGCGCCATTGCGTCGAACGCCACGCAGACGACTCCGCTTGCTGGCCCATCCTTGCCGGGCCATGGGCCGCGCGCCGTCAATGCGTTGAGAGTGGCTCGACGGACGGCGGCGCGAACGTAGGAATGGCGCACGATGTCGAGCCATTGCGAATACGTGTAATCGCTCGTTTTTGCGCTAGTCGTAGCGTCCGAGTTGGGATATAGTGCGGCTATCGACGGTGCGGCCATAGGCACACTGATCGTGGTTCGCGGAGAACCTTGTTGCAACGCGGCGTGAGAGTTTGCGGCTCTCACGCCTTTCGTTTTTTCAGACCAGAGCTTGACGGACTGCGCTGGCTTCTTCGGAGGCAGCGCGTCCGCAACATCGCACAATGACCCTAGCGCCTTCCGTCGCGCCTGAATCGCGGGCCAAACTTTTTCCGGGTGAAGGCCAAGAACCTCGTAGCTCGCAAGCACGTGCGGGCCGCATAAAACGGCATCGCCGCGTGCGGCATGGGCGACCGTCAGCCGCGCGATTCTGAGATCGTCGCGGTACCACGGGTCGGGTTCGAGGGCTTCGGCATCGGACAACCGGGAGAGAATGCGGGGAATGAGCGGATGGACGCGCAATGGCATCCAGCGCTTGTACCAGCGGTGTCAAGTGGAGGAGCTTAAGCAGCGGCCGCAAGGCTCCTCCCGAGGGCTTCAAAAAGTGTGGGTTGATTCGGGGCGACACCAGATTTGCGGCAGGGTTTGCGACTAGACATAATACCTGTTATCAGACACTGTAACTGCCCCCTTCCCCTGCAACCCCATCCCCAAAATCAACCCAACCCAATCGGCGAGGGGACAACTTTGAAACCGGACATTTCACTTGCTACAAAAACCGGACATTTTAACTTGCTACGGACATGCTACGGACATGTGAATTGTGGCGTGTGTCGGGCAAAGGCAAAGGCCAGATCAAAGGCGACGGACAACAGTGTCCGTCCCACACAACCCGGACAGCCGAGGGCGGCTGTCTCCATTTGAACTTTTTCAAGATACTTTCTCAGGTGGGCTATTCGCCAGGGAAGACGATTTTGGGATGGAATAATGTGCCGGCGACGCGGGTGGCGATGGCTAGCAATTCGGTTTGGCTGGCGAAGACTTTGACCTGGCGGGCGCGGGAGAGTTCGGGGAGGTTGATGGGGCGTCCGCTGCGGATGCGGGCGGCGGTGGGTTCGTCGGCGGTGACGGAGGGAAATTGGGGCAGGAGTTGGCGGGGGTGGATGAAGAGGGCCTCTAGTCCCGCCGTTTTTAATCCTGGTGAGGGCTGAGGTTCCGTTGAATGCTGCGGTTGTGGTGAGATTGGCAGGCTGGAGTGTCCGTCCGCCGCGACAGCAGGTTCCTCCACTTCGCTCCCCTTTTCCTGCGGAAAAGCGAAGCTCCGGTCGGAATGACAAATTCCCGTGAAGTCGGAATCTGAGGTTCTGATCTGAGCTTCGAAATGCTGCCGGCCTTCTATTTCTTCGATAGTGTGGGCCTGGGTGATGTCGAATTCGGCGACGGAGGTGCGGCGGAGGGATGAGAGGTGGGCTCCGCAGCCGAGGCGCTGGCCCATTTCGTGGGCGATGGAGCGCATGTAGGTTCCGGAGGAGACGCGGGCGCGGAAGTGGGCGCTGTCGCTTTCGACTGCGGTGATGGAGAATTCTTTTATTTCCACTTGAACGGGTTCGAGAATAACTTCTTTTTGTTTACGGGCGAGTTTGTAGGCGGGGATGCCGCGGATTTTTTTCGCGGAAAATGGTGGAGGGGTTTGCTGGATCTGGCCGTGGAATTCGGCGGCGAGGGTTTGCAGAGCGTCCAGGCTGAAAGTTGAGATGGCGTCTGGACTGCCGGGGGCGACGGCTGCCCCATCGGCATCGTAGGTGTTGGTGGCGAAGCCGAAGCGGATGACGCCTTCGTAGGTTTTTTCAGAGGCGATGTAGAACTGGGCCAGGCGGGTGAGCGATCCGGTGACGAGCGGAAGCACGCCGGTGGCAAGGGGATCGAGGGTGCCGAGATGTCCGATGGAGCGCTGCTGTAGAATGCGGCGCATGCGGTTGACCACGTCGTGGGAGGTCCATCCGGCGGGCTTGTCGACGATGATGACGCCATTCATGAGAGGATTGAGAAATTGGGTAATTGAGTAATTGTGCGACGGTGGTTGTTCCGATTTAGGTATGCTACACGCGAGATCCTTCGCTCCGCCTGAAGAACGGCTGCGCTCAGGATGACACCACCAATCATACTTCTAATTAACAGACCTTATGCTGCCGATTCGCGACGACCAGGTTCGATACAGCACTCCGTGGGTGATGTGGTTTTTGATTGGGCTGAATCTGGTGATTTTTTTGATGGAGTCAGCGCTGGATCCGCGCAGCTTGAATCTGGTGATTCATCAGTTTGGGGTGGTGCCGTATCATCTGGCGGCGTTTCTGGCGGGGTCGTCGAGGTTTCCGCTTCCGGTGGTCGTGCTTCCCTTCTTTACGTCGATGTTTTTGCATGCGTCATGGATGCACGTGATCGGCAATATGTGGTTCCTCTATATTTTTGGCGATAACGTGGAGGATTATCTCGGACACTTCAAGTACCTGGTGTTTTATCTGATGACTGGCTTGATCGCGATGGTGACGCAAGTCGCGATCAATCTGCACTCGACGGTGCCTACTCTGGGGGCAAGCGGGGCGATTGCCGGAGTGCTGGGTGCTTACTTTGTTCTGTATCCGCGGGCGCGAGTGCTGACTTGGTTCTTTGTTTTTGTGCTTTGGGTACCGGCGTGGATCATCCTGGGGTATTGGTTTGTGTTGAATTTTCTGAGTGGGACGGCGAGTTCGCTGGCGGTTCGGGGGCAGAACATGGGCGGCGTGGCATTCTGGGCGCATGTGGGAGGATTTGTTTCGGGGGCGCTGCTGGTGAAGCTTTTTGGCGAGCGGCAGCGGCGGTTTCCGTATGCGTACCAGTGAAGGCGAGCTAGGTGTCAGCCGACGAGATTCTTCGAGTGACCACGAATCAAAACCAGAACCGCCGGACAAGAGTGTCCGTCCCACGCGATCCAATCACACGATCAAATGCCGTTGGGGCGCTGGCGAATCAGCGACAGAAATTCCGAACGCGTTTCGTTGGAGTCACGGAAGCAGCCCAGCATCGACGAAGTGACGGCGGCGGAGTGTTGTTTTTCGACGCCGCGCATCATCATGCACAAGTGGCGGGCTTCGATGACTACGCCGACGCCTTGCGGTTCGATTACTTTCTGGATGGTTTCAGCGATCTGGGTGGTAAGGCGCTCCTGGATTTGCAGGCGGCGGGAGAAGAGTTCGATGAGGCGCGGAACTTTGCTGAGGCCGATTACTTTTCCGTTGGGGATGTAGGCGACGTGTACTTTGCCGAAGAACGGGAGCATGTGATGCTCGCAGAGGCTGAACATTTCGACGTCTTTGACGATGACCATTTCGTCGTAGGTGACGGAGAAGAGCGCGCCTTTGAGCAGGGCCTCGGCATCTTCGGTGTAGCCGCGGGTGAGGAACTGCATGGATTTGTGAACGCGCTCGGGAGTTCGTTGCAGGCCATCGCGATTCGGGTCTTCGCCGAGGCGGACGAGCATTTCCTGGACGAGGTCTTCGAAAGTGGCGCTGGTCAGGGTGGAGGGTTCGGTTTGGGGTTTCATAAGTGGATTGAGCAATTGTGTAGTTTAGTAATTTTGCAATTGTGAAATTCAAAATCGGGCGTCCGGCGCAATTGACCTAAGGTCTGTGCTCTGGGAGATCCCTCGTCCCCCTGGTGAAAACGCGGGACTTCGGGATGACAGTCGAACAGACATCTCAGAAATCGCCTGCGATCAGCCGCTGTATTCGAACGAATTCATCATAGTCTCTTCTAAGCGTACCCTTTCCAGATGCGCGGGAGTGAAGCCACGCTGCACTATTTTGTATATCTGGATGCAGAGATTTTCAGTTGTTGGCACTTCCTCGGCGAATTCCTGCAGCGTATTCAGGTTCTCGTGATCGAAGCGGGAGAGCACTTCCCTTTCCATGAAACCGTCAAGATCGGGGAGATTGCAAACCATTCCGGTTTGATCATCGACAGGACCGCTGACCGTGACTTCGATCGTGTAGTTGTGACCGTGGCCATAGGGGTTGTTGCATTTGCCGTAGGTTTGTTGATTCTCTTTTTCTGACATGGCTTCGCTGTGCAGGCGGTGCGAGGCGGAGAACATGTAACGGCGTGAGAGGTGGGCTTTCATTCCTGTCAGTTACTCATTTATTTGGTCATGCTAACAAGCAAAACAAAAAATCTTTAACGCGGAGGACACAGGGGCGCACAGGGTAAGGCTCATGGTTCTCCGTAGAAATCGACGAATAGATCTGGGGTTTCGTAGACACGTACGCGGTGCAGTGTGGCGCTTCCGAGCTTGCCGGCGAGGCGCTGCCAGATTGCGATCGCAATATTTTCTGTCGTCGGGATGCGATGGAGAAATTCCGGGACTTCTTTATTGAGGAAGCGGTGATCCATGGCATCGAGAACTTCGCGGTTCATGACTTCTTTTAATTGCTTGAGATCCACTACAAAGCCGGAGCGGGGATCGACCTCGCCTTTCACCGTGACTTCGAGCAAGTAATTGTGGCCGTGGCCGTTGGGATTGTTGCATTTGCCGAAGACACGGCGGTTCTCTTCCGGAGTGAACGCCGGGTTGTGATAGACGTGCGACGCGGAAAATTCAGCTTTGCGCGTGAGATAGACCATGCTTCTCCTGCGGAGTTGAATCTGATTCTTGTTCGATGCGCTTTTGATCGCCGGAATACTGGCGGCCCTTCCATGCGACAGCGCCGCGGTTATGAAACAGTTTTGACCGCATCAGAAAATATGAGAAGAGGGGAAGGCCGAAGATCGCGAGTAAGCTCGCGTCCCAGGAAAAATGGGCGCGGCGAATTCGGGTGAGAAATACCGCATACAGGATCACGCAAAGGATCGCGGCGGCGATGGCGGAGGGCGGATGTCCGCGCAATGCATCTGCGATAGCGATTGCGAGGCTCGCGACGATCAGGATGAACTCGATGGCCCGCAGTGCGGCTAAGCGTAGCGGATGCGGGAATAATAAGGCCAGGTTTTTAGTCCAGCCTTCGCGAAGTTGGGAGAAGGTACGGTACATTCGGGTGCGGACGGCGTCGGCGGCGAAGCGGAAGAATATTTTTCTGCCGGATCGTTTTACGGCACGGGCGAGCGCGACATCTTCCAGAAGATTGCCGGCGATGGCGGCGTGTCCACCGACGGCGTCGTAGGCCTCGCGTGTGATCAGGATGTACTGGCCGTTGGCGGCCGCGGCGGGCGATTTTGGATTGCTCACTTGCGAAGGTCGATAGCTGGTAGCCAGATCAGCGAAGATTACGGGCATTACCGCTTTTTCTCCGAAGCTTTTAACGATCTGTTCGGGCGAGTAGGAGAGCAATGCTGCTTTCTGCCGTTTAGCTTCTTCGATGCTTCGCGCGAGGGATCCCGGAAGGTGGATGGTGTCGGCGTCGGTGAAGAGAAGCCATTCGCCGCGGGCAATTTTGGCTCCGGCGGCCACGGCATTGTTTTTACCGGTCCAACTCTCGGGCAGTTCTGGGGCCTTGATCAGCTTTACTCCGCTTCCGGAGAATGAGGAGGCGACCTCGCGGGTGCGGTCAGTGGAATGATCGTCGACGACGATCATCTCGTAGGCAACGCCGCGTTGCGCGACCAGTGAATTCAGACAGGCGCTTAGGGATGCTTCTTCGTTACGCGCGGGAATGACGATAGAGACGGTGAGGGGATTGCTCGTTGTGTCTCTAGCGGGCATAGGCCGAATCTACTATTATAGCGGGGTGCGACCAGTGATTTGTTTTCTACGGGCGATGGCGGGGCATTTTAGTTTGGTGGTGGAGACGAAAGGCAGGTCGAGCTGCGCTCGACTGGACAGCCGGGGGCGGCTGTCCCCCCACGTCTTGATCGCGACTTGTTTCATTCTGCTGGCGATGTCGGGGTGTTACAGCGGGTCGCGGCCGGCGAGGATTGGGTCGGCGGCCCCGGACTTTACGGTGCGTGACTCCGCCCGGACGGTGACACTCAGCCAATTCAAGGGACAGGTGGTGGTGCTGAATTTTTGGGCGACGTGGTGTCCACCATGCATTGAGGAGATGCCGTCTCTAGTGCAGATGCAGGAGCGTATGAAGGCGAGGGGCGTGACGGTGCTGGCGGTCAGCGTGGATGTAGACCAGAGCAATTACCAGCGGTTTCTGCGGGATCATAATGTGGATTTGTTGTCGGTGCGCGATGCCGACCAGAAGAGCAATGCGCTTTATGGGACGTTCAAATTTCCGGAGACTTACATCATCGATCGCAATGGCGTGGTGCGGCGGAAATTTATTGGGGCGGTGGATTGGACGGAACCGGATGTGATCGAGTATTTGAGTAAGCTGTCGGACAAATCGCTCAGGGGCTGAAGCCCTGAATCTCAAGCAACATTTATTCGCAGCGCTGAAGCGCTGCGCCAGCCAAATTCTGCGGCGAAGATCAACCAGCGAAAATTGCGCCTTTATGGGTCTCTCGTGAGCTTCGGCAGAACAGCGGGTTCCTCCACTGCGCCGTCGCTGGCGCTCCGGCTGCGGTCGGAATGACAATTTCAGGGGAGCCGGCGTGGCAGCGACCAAGCAGAATCAGACTCAGAGCGAAACCAAAGTCAAAGGCGACGGACAAGAGTGTCCATCCCACACGTTCCGTCCCATACGAGCTTGCTACATGCGCTTTTTCGCGGTTACAACTTTGCGTGGCGCAGGCGGAGGGCGTTGGCGATGACGGAGACGGAGCTGAAGCTCATGGCAGCGGCGGCGAAAATTGGGCTGAGCAGTAGACCGAAGAACGGGTAAAGTACGCCAGCGGCGATGGGGACACCGACGGCGTTGTAGACGAAGGCGAAGAAAAGATTCTGGCGAATGTTGCGCATGGTGGCGCGGCTCAGGTTGCGGGCGCGCACGATTCCGGTGAGATCGCCTTTGACCAGAGTGATGCCGCCGCTTTCCATGGCGACGTCGGTGCCGGTGCCCATGGCGATGCCAACGTCCGCCTGGGCGAGCGCAGGAGCGTCGTTGACGCCGTCGCCGGCCATGGCGACAACTCTTCCCTGCCCTTGCAGTTTGCGGACGATCTCTAATTTTCTTTCCGGCAATACTTCGGCTTCGAATTCGTCAATGCCGAGTTGCTGGGCGATGGCGGCCGCGGTGGCACGATTGTCGCCGGTAAGCATGACCATGTGAAGGCCCTGGCTTTTTAGGGCACGGATGGCCTGTGGAGTGGAGGGCTTTACGGGATCGAGGACGGAGAATGTTCCTAGATATTTTCCGTCAGCGGCGACGAACATGGTGGCGCCTGCATTGGAGGTGGCCGGAGGAGAATCGGGGTCTGCCGGCACGAGGGCTCCAAGGTCCGCCATTAACGCGGCATTACCGACGGCGACCGTCTTGCCATCGATCACTCCGGTGATTCCCTTCCCCGGGATGCTGGCGAATTCTCTGGGCTGAGAAAGCGGCAATTTCTGTTTTTCCGCGGCTGCAACGAATGCGCTAGCCAGTGGATGTTCGCTGGCGCGCTCCAGGCTGGCGGCCAAGCGCAGGGTTTCACTATTGTCATTGTGCAGATCGGTTCCAGTCAGCTGTGGTTTGCCTTCGGTCAGCGTGCCGGTTTTGTCGACTACCAGGGTGTCGACTTTTTCCAGAATCTCTAACGCTTCGGCATTTTTGATGAGGACGCCTGCGTGGGCGCCTCGGCCAACACCGACCATGATCGCCATGGGCGTGGCGAGGCCGAGGGCGCAGGGACAAGCGATGATCAGCACGGCCACGGCATTCACGAGGGCGTGGGCAAAGCGCGGTTGCGGGCCCAGGAAAAGCCACGCGATGAACGTGACGACGGCGACGGCGACGACGATCGGAACAAACCATTTGGCGACGCGATCGGCAAGGCGCTGGATGGGAGCGCGGCTGCGTTGCGCCTGGCCGACGAGTTGGACGATGCGGGCGAGAAGGGTTTCGGATCCCACGCGTTCGGCGCGCATGATGAACGAACCGCTGCCGTTGATGGTTGCGCCGATGACTTTGCTATCCGGCAATTTCTCGACGGGCATGGATTCGCCGGTGATCATGGATTCGTCGATCGAACTGCGGCCTTCGAGGATTAGTCCATCCACGGGGATTTTTTCGCCGGGGCGGACGCGCAGGCGATCTCCGGGTTGGACTTGTTCGAGGGGAATGTCTTTTTCGGAGCCGTCGGCCGCGAGCAAGCGAGCGGTTTTAGGGCTGAGATCGAGCAGGGCTCGCAAAGCGACGCTGGTGCGGCTGCGAGCGCGCAATTCCATCACCTGGCCGAGGAGGACGAGCGTGGTGATGGCGGCGGCGGCTTCGAAATAGAGATCGGGGAATCCCCGTATATTTGGTGGCGAAGCGGGGAAGATATCAGGCATGGTTGTAGCGACGACGCTGTATGCGTAGGCCACGCCGGTGCCCATACCGATCAACGTGAACATGTTGGGGCTGCGGTTGACGAGAGAAACCCAGAAACGCCTGAAGAAAGGCCATCCGGCCCAGAGGACTACGGGTGTGGCGAGCGCTAATTCAATCCAAGAGAGCGACCCCGATTCGGAAGTTGCCTGCACGGCCGGCCAGTTTGGCATCATGTGGTACATGTCGATGAACATCAATGGCGCGGTGAGGGCGACGCTGATCCAGAAGCGGCGGGTCATGTCGCGCAACTCTGGATTCTCTTCAGCAGCGGCCGCGGTCACGGTGCGAGGCTCGAGGGCCATGCCGCAGATCGGGCACGAACCGGGTGCGGGACGGACGATCTCGGGATGCATGGGGCAGGTGTACTCGGTGCGCATGGAGGCCACGGGGACGTCGGGTTCGAGAGCCATGCCACAGGTGGGGCAGGCACCGGGCTTAGGTTCCCGAACCTCGGGACACATCGGGCAAACGTAGGCGGGCGATCGAGTAGCTGATGACGGAGTCTGGTTGGAAAGCTTATGAGCACCTTCATAAGTTGAAGGCGCAGCTGGCTTTGCGGCACCGAGGGTAATTAATCCCGACGATTTTGGCGGCAATGTCGCCTGCAGATATTTGCTGGGATCGGCCTTAAATTTTTCCTGGCATGGGGCGCAACAGAAGAAGTAGTTTTTGCCGCCGAGAGCGTAAACATACTTGGCCGTGGCGGGATTGACGTTCATTCCGCATACTGGATCGCGCTCAAGTGCGGAGGCTTGGCTGGACGGGTTTGTTGACATGATGGTGGCGGCTTGCGGGCCGCAGCGAGAACTTTACTCCTTCTACCGAGGCTTTCGGGTAACGACAAAATCTTAAAACGCAGAGGACGCTGAGAACTGCCGCGGAGTGCGCGGAGGCCTCAATGCGACTTGGGGCTACGCAGTTGGATGGGGGATGCTTTATATTGGATTCAGCCGGTCGGGCCGATGCGGCTGTCGTTGCATTAAGAGTTTTTACTCGGCAAGGATCAGACGAATGACTTATCTGGATGTGGTTTTCCGTTACGGAGCTGCGCCGGGAGAGGCTGCGCTTCGCGCCATCGACGGCATGCGTGAAGTTTACGGAGTGCGCGGGGTGAAGTTTAACGAAGCCGAACGTACGGTGCGGGTGGGATACGATGCCTCGCGAATGAAGGCGGATGCGGTGGCAAAACTGCTGCGCCAAGCCGGGATTGATGTGCGAGACGCCGTAGCGCTCGCTTAGGGTTGTTTAGTTTAGAACCTGACTTAGAAAAACCTAATTCAGAACCTGGGAGAATTGGGGGAGGCAAGAAGGACCGGGGGAGGTTGACCTTATTGCTTGTTATGCAAGGGGCGCCCAAGAGAACCTCTGGCCGAAGTCATCCTTGGAGCGCCCCGTTGCGCGCCACTTCGTCTGTTTCATATATAAGCACCTGGCTTGCCATTCTTAAGCTGCTCAAAATGCAAGGCCGCAGTTTTATGCGCTTTGTAGGAATTGCTCTGCGCCTGGAAAGATTTACTTTTGTCCGCCGTGACCGGTCGCATAACTGGAAAAACCGTGAGAATAATCGCGGTGTTTGCCTCAGGTAATTCTTGTAGATGCGTTCCCGGCGCGTGCGAGTTCCGCTATAATTCCCTAGCGACTTCACTCAATGCGCAAAATCTGCGCCCTTAGCTCAGCTGGATAGAGCGTCTGGCTACGAACCAGAAGGTCGGGAGTTCGAATCTCTCAGGGCGCACCATTCTTCGATCATTTAGCCGCTCGGCTGCTACGAAGCTTTTTTTACCGGATGCAGGCGGGAGCGGTGCTCTTCTTTTCTCTGCTCCATGGAAAGAACCCGTTGACCCAAGCCGGCGAGTTGGGCTAGTTCCTGCTGGATTTCCTGGAGTCTTTCATGCCTCTGGCCGTGAGCCACTTGAGCTTCTGTTTCGGGGTGGGGTTGACGGCGATACTGCTCGTTCAATTGTTGGAGCTGAGCGATTTCAGCGCGAAGATTTCCGATCTTTTCACGAAGCACTGCGAGATGATCCATGGCAATAGAATAGCGCATTTGAAGCAGTTCTTTAAGCGGTATCAAGAAAATGGTGGTGGCGAAGTTTGGTTCCCTTTTCTTAGGATCGTCGCCCGGAAACTCGGCGCGGTTCAGCCAGCGCAGGAATCTCCCCGAGGGCCTGTATTAGAGGAGATCCCTTCGCGCTGCCGCTCAGGGCAGGCTCCTCGCTAACGCCTGAAAAGCGGCTCCGCTCGGGATGACGTGCAAGAAATTCTTTCTGCGCTGGGTAAGCCGTGGGCACGATTAGCGGAGGGAGTATCATCGAATGAAATTAAAAGTTGAAGTTAAGGCTCGATGAAAGCGGTGTAAGGAATGCCTCAGTCGATTGACTGGCCACGACCGTCGTCCCCGCACCGGCGCCGGCGGTTTTTTATTGTTGTCATCGTACTTGGCGTCATTTTCTTTGGCAGCCGGAGCGCGCTGTCGTATTACGTGGACCTGCTCTGGGTCCGGTCGCTCGGGTATGCGGAGGTGTTCTGGAAAACGTTAGGCCTGCAGGCGGGAGTGTTCGCGGCTTTTGCGGCGGCGACATTTGTTGTTCTGTACGGAGCATTCATAGCGCTGAAGCGGGCGCACCTGCCGGATTTGCCGGAGGGGCATACGATTTTTATTGGCGGACAGCCGCTGAAACTGCCGGTGGAGCCGGTGCTGCGGCTGATTGCGCTAGGACTTTCGCTGGCGATTGCGTTGGCAACCGGCGCGGCCCTGATGGCAGAGTGGCCGACCTTGGCGCTGTATTGGTACGCCCCACGAACCGGCGGAACTCTGGATCCAATTTTTGGCAGGCCGGTTAACTTTTTTCTTTTCACCTTGCCGGCGTGGCAACTGATTGCCGGATGGCTGCTTACGTTGGCGCTGATTACGTGTGCGCTCGCCGGATTTTTCATTCTTATTACCGGGGGTGCGCGGGCGCTTTCAGGCAAGCTGAGCCGTGGCGTGATGTTGCCGTGGGGTGGTCTCTCCATCGCATTTTCGTTTCTGTTGCTGGTGATCGCGATGGAGGTTTATCTCGGGCGCTTTGAACGGCTGCTTGAGGACCATACGATTTTTGGCGGTGTGACCTATACGGATGCGCACGTCACGTTGACTGGGATGTTGGTGGTGTGCGCGGCGCTGATTGTGGGTGCGGCGATTTCGGCGGTCAATGCGGTGCGGGTGCCGCGAGGGCGCTGGCTTGTGGCGGCAATTATTCCTGCGGCAGTTTGTTATTTCGGCGTGCAAGGGATTGCATGGTACGTGAGCAGCTTTATTGTCAAGCCGAATGAACTGGTTCGCGAGAAGCCTTACATTGTCTTCAACACCGAATTGACGCGGCAGGCTTATGGACTGGACAAGGTGACGCAGCGGCAGTTCCCTGCCGAGACTACGGTGGAAGCGGCCGATCCACAGAATAATCAGGCGACGCTGCAAAATATCCGGCTGTGGGACTGGCGCGCGCTGCAGGATACCTTGCGACAGATTCAGGAGATTCGCACTTATTACGATTTTCCGGATATTGATATTGATCGATATAACATTGAAGGCACGACTCGCGAGATCATGCTGGCGGCGCGGGAGCTGAATGTGGATAAGCTGCCGGAGAGCAGCCGGAACTGGATCAACGAGAAGCTGATCTATACTCACGGTTATGGCATTACGATGAATCCAGTCAACGGATTCACGGCGGAGGGGCTGCCCACACTGATCTTGAGCAACATGCCGGTGCAGAGCACGGTTCCGGATTTGAAGGTGACCCGGCCGGAGATTTATTTCGGCGAGCTGACTAATACTGATGTTTATGTGAAGACGCGGCAGAAGGAGTTTAACTATCCGCAGGGCGAGAGCAACAATCTCACATCGTATGAAGGCAACGGGGGGATTGAAATCGGAGGGTTTCTGCGGCGCATGGTGATCGCGCTCGATCAGGACGATCTGGCGAAGCTGCCGTTCAGCGATGATGTGAACAAAGATAGCCGGCTGTTGATGCGGCGCAACATTCGCGACCGGGTGGCGGCGCTCGCGCCGTTTCTTACTTTCGATCCCGATGCCTATATT
This sequence comes from uncultured Acidobacteriaceae bacterium, assembly GCA_963813205.1. Lineage (GTDB taxonomy): Bacteria > Acidobacteriota > Terriglobia > Terriglobales > Acidobacteriaceae > Sulfotelmatobacter. Next base: position 80,357 of record CAWEYI010000025.1, read on the forward strand.
GTGCTCGATGACGATGGGCGGTTGTCGTGGATGATGGATGCGTTCACGGTTTCAGACAGCTATCCGTATTCGTCGCATTATCATCTGGGCGATAACTCCATCAACTACATGCGGAACAGCGTGAAGGTGGTGGTTGATGCCTACGACGGAACCACGACATTTTATGTATTTGATCCGCAAGATCCCATCATTGCGGCTTACCGGCGGGTTTTTCCCAGTTTGTTCAAGGATGGGTCGGCTATGCCTGAGGGACTGCGCAAACATGTGCGGTATCCGGAGTTATTGCTGAAACTGCAAGCAGAAGTTTATGGGCTCTACCACATGACAGACCCGGAGGCGTTTTATAACCGCGAAGATTTATGGACGGTGGCCACCGAAGTTGGAATGAGCCCGGGGGGCGAGCAGACCACGCAGTCGATGCAGCCGAACTTTGTGCTGATGAAATTGCCGGGAGAAGATGGCGAGGAGTTCGTAGAGATTCTGCCGTTCACGCCAGCGAACCGAAATAATCTGATTGGATGGATTGCCGGGCGCAGCGACGGGGCGCAGTACGGGACGTCGGTGGTTTATAACTTTCCGAAGACGAAGCTGGTGGATGGGCCGCTGCAGATTGAGGCGCGCATCGACCAGAACGCGCAACTTTCCGGACAGTTGACGCTGTGGAACCAGCAAGGCTCGCACGTGAGGCGCGGGGCGCTGCTGGTGATTCCGATCGGGAAAGCGTTGCTGTATGCGGAACCGATTTATTTGCAGGCGGAGCGAAGTCCGATGCCGGAGTTGCGGCTGGTGGTACTGGCGCTGCAGGATCGGCTGGCGTATGGGCCAACGTTCGAATCGGCATTGGCGTCGCTTTTTGGGGGATCGGTTTCCTCTTTGACTGCGGCGACGGCGACGGCGCCAAACCAAGCCGGGGCGCCGGCGGAGGTGCGAAAGACGGGGACATCCGCTGGAGCGCAGCCGGCCGCGGATTTGAATGCGCTCATTGCCGAGGCAGGACGCGATCTCTCCGATTACCAGCGGCTGACGGCTGAGGGAAAACTAGGAGAAGCGGGGCAGAAGCTGGAAGAGTTGAAGAGAACGCTGGATAAATTGAATGCGCTGAAAAAGTGAGTTCGCGGCGCTAGCCAACCCTGGCTAAAGCCGTCATGAGAGGTAAAGCAGGCGATCGCAGCGGTGAACCGCTGCGCCACCCAAGAGCAAACTTAACGCCAGGCAACTCAACCGATCGCGGTTTGCACTGGGCAAGTCTGAGATCGGAAGACGACTCTATCTGTAGAGGTGATAGCCCAGCTTTAGTTGCAAGCCGTTGAACTGTGGATTGTACGGGCCTAAGTTGGCGTTGGAGGCGTGCGACCACTGCACACCGACGTCGAGCGTGCGGCGGTTGCGAAGACGAACGTAAACCCCGCCGCCGCCTCGGGCTGTGACGTTGAAAGTAGACGTATTGCCGGGAGGAAGGTTTGCGGAAGTGAGCAAGCCCCCGCCGGCGCCCTCGATATAAGGCGCGAGCCGAGCAGTATGGTAGCTGGAGTTCCAACGGAAAATGACGGGATCGAAGGCACGGCCGCGAACCCTCTGATTGTCGAAGGTGACAAATACCGGGATGACATCGAAGCCATACTCCATGCGGTTACGCAGCCAGCCTCTGCTGATTTCGCCACTGATGGCCTTGCTACAGGCGAAGCCCGCCATGAAGATTTGAGATTGCAGGAAGGAGTTAGTGGTTTCTTCGCCGGTGGCTCCGGCAATCCAAACGTCGAAATCCCAAGCACCGGGCCTGAGACTAGGATTCGCTTCTTGTGCCTGAGAAGAGGCTGTGTGGAAGAGGAGAAGCAGACTGGCCATTTGAGCGACAGTGTTCCAGCGTGACATTGGATTCACTATTTCGAAGCGCGCGCGGGACGGAAGAACAGATCCGAGCGACCAATGTTTTCGGGGGGGGGTGAAAAACGCAGCCATTCTAACTCCGAGTGGGTAGGTTGCCGCAACATTTATTTCGGGCACAGAACTTGTGCAGAGAAAGGGAAGGCTGACGCAGCCGCCATAGGCCGCGGCAGCGACTATTCAAGATTGAAGAATTATGCTGAGGGATGGGTACTTCGGTGTTTTTAGCGGAGCCAAGATCGGACGATTTTGCGGCTTTTCTGCTAACCTTAATCCACCCTGTTGTTGGTTGCAATTGCAATTGACGGAGAGACTTCTCGAAAGCTCGGGTCCGCGTCCACAATGCCCAAGGTTATCGCCCAGGAAGTCTCCGTGCTCGCTTCGTCCAAGCACGGCTTGGTGTACCTCACCGCTAATGACTGGACGCTGGTGACGGACAAGGCCAGCCGGGTGAACTTCCGCAAGGGACAAACTCTGATCAGCAGAGGGAAGAAGTCAAACGGAGTTTATCTCCTGGTGAAGGGCGTGGCCCGAGTCCAGATTCCATCGCAAGCGACGGCTCCGGAGATTGGTCCTGGCGAAATTTGCGGGGAGATGTCTTTCCTGGATGACGTGCCGGCCAGTGCGAATGTGATGGCGCAGGAAGACTTGGAAACCTTATTTGTAGACCGGCCTACGCTGGAGGGCCTTTTCGAGCTTTTCCCGCACCTGGCGTCGCGCTTCTACAGATCGCTCGCGACGAATCTCTCCCACCGTTTGCGGGAGTGGATTGAGCCCAATCGTTAACTGAAGTTAAGCAGGCAGGGGCTAAAGCCCCGGAATTTTAGTGGCTATGGCGATGCGGCTAAAAAGCCGCACTCGTCAAAGCTACCTCGCCGGATCTAGCGCAATTCTTCCATCGCCGCTTCTAGGGCTTCCCTTCCTGGACGCGTCATCGATTCTGGAAGTGTAGCCAGAGGCTGATCGACCATGTTCAGCATATCGAGGAAGCTGGGCGCCTTAGTGTTGACGTAGAAAATTCCGGTGAGGACTTCGCCTTTATCGTGAGCTTCGCTGAGGCGGGTCATGGCGGCGATGCGGTTGGTGGGATCGTAATCTTCTTCCAGCTTACGCAATTGCAGATGTGAGCCGTCGTGCATTTCGACGCTGACGGTGGTGCCGGGATCGTATTCGACGTCGATTTCTTCGAAGTGGGGGACGAAGCTCATATCCTGCAAAGTCTCTTCGTGATCCTTTACGTATTTGTAGGATTTGGTCGAGCCTTCGTGATCGTTGAAGGTGACGCACGGGGAAACAACGTCGAGCATGACGGTGCCTTGATGAGCGATGGCGGCTTTCAGCATGGTGCTCAACTGGCGCTTGTCGCCGGAGAAGGAGCGGCCTACGAAAGTTGCGCCGAGTTCGATGGCGAGGCCGCAGGTATCGATGGGCGGGAGATCGTTGATGACTCCGGATTTGAGTTTGGAACCGAGATCGGCCGTGGCGGAGAATTGGCCCTTGGTGAGGCCATAGACGCCATTGTCCTCGATGATGTAGATCATGGGCAAATTGCGGCGCATGAGGTGAACGAACTGGCCGATGCCGATGGAAGCGGTGTCACCGTCTCCGCTGACGCCGAGGGCGATCAGATTGCGATTGGCGAGCATGGCGCCGGTGGCGACGGAGGGCATGCGTCCGTGGACGGAGTTGAAGCTGTGCGAGCGGTTCATGAAATACGCGGGACTTTTGGAAGAGCAGCCGATGCCGCTGAGTTTGGCGACGCGCTCGGGCTGCACGCCCATGTCGTACATGGCCTCGATGATGCGCTCAGAGATGGCGTTGTGGCCGCAGCCGGCGCAAAGCGTGGTCTTGCCGCCTTTGTAGTCGATGACGCTGAGGCCGATGCGGTTGATTTTCGGTTCCGGTGCTGCCGTGGTCGCCATTATTCCCCCTCTTTTTACTTGCCCACTACTTACCTTCCATGGTGCTGAGTTCGTCGGTGACGGAGCGCGCATCGAGCGGCAGGCCGTCGAGATGGCTGATGCTGCGCAGACGCGTGGTTAATTCCGGTTTGAGGTCGAGCTTGAGCAGGCTGAGCATTTGCGCGTCGCGATTTTGCTCGACGACGTAGATGCGGTCGTGCTGCTCGATGAATTCGTGGACTTCGCGGGTGAAGGGATAGGCGCGCAAGCGGAGGTAGTCAGTCTCGATTCCGTATTCGCTGCGAAGCTGGTCGCGGCTCTCGGTGATGCCCCAATGGGAGGTTCCGTAGGCGATGATACCGATCTTTGTATTGGAAGAGCCGGCATTGGAGGTGCCGGCATTCGTTCCTTTGAAGATTTCTGGCCGAGGAACGAAGGAGCGCGCGGTATCGAACTTGCGGTTGAGGCGCTCCATGTTGTTTTCGTAATCGTCGGGGCGCTCGCTGTAGTTGGATTTGTCGTTGTGACCGCTGCCGCGGGTGAAGTAGGCGGCGGCGGGATGCTCGGTGCCGGGGAGGGTGCGATAGCCGACGCCATCGCCATCGAGATCTTTATAGCGGGCGAAAGTGCCGAGTTTATCAAGCGCTTGCTTATCGAGAACCTTGCCGCGTTTGATCGGAATGGTCGGATATTCGAAAGGATCCGACATCCAGTTGTTCATGCCGAGATCGAGATCGGACATAACAAAAACCAGAGTCTGGAATTGCTCGGCTAGATTGAAAGCTTCTGACGCCATGCTGAAGCATTCGGTAACCGAGGATGGAATCAGCATGATGTGCTTGGTATCGCCGTGAGAAAGAAATGCGGTGGTAAGAATGTCGCCCTGCGAAGTGCGCGTGGGCAGGCCGGTTGAGGGGCCGACGCGTTGAATATCCCAGATGACGCCGGGGATTTCGGCGTAGTAGGCCAAGCCGGCGAACTCTGACATCAGAGAGATGCCGGGACCGGCGGTTGCGGTCATGCTGCGTGCGCCCGCCCAGCCTGCGCCGATCACCATGCCGATGGCGGCGAGTTCATCTTCGGCTTGCACGATGGCGAATGTGGCTTTACCATCGGGGCCGATGCGATGTTCTTTCATGTACTCGATCATCGTCTCGACCAGCGAAGACGAGGGAGTTATGGGATACCAGGTAACGACGGTGCATCCGGCAAACATGCAGCCGAGAGCGGCGGCGGAGTTGCCGTCGATGATAATTTTCCCGGCGGTCTTGTTCATGCGCTCGATGTAGAAGACGCCACGCTTTTGCAGATTGGCTTTTGAGTATTCGAATCCGGCCTGGGCGGCGGCGAGATTTAAATTCGCGGCCTTTACTTTTTTTGCGAACTGCTTGCGGATGGCTTTCTCGACTTCGCCCATTTCGATTTCGAGAAGCTGGGCGACCACGCCGACGTAGACCATGTTCTTGACTAGTTTGCGCAGCTTGGCTTCGGGGCAAACCGTGGCCACGATTTTGTCGTAGGGGACGGAGTAAAAGATCAAGTCGTTGCGCAACTTGTCGAGAGCGAGCGGTTCGTCATACAGAACGGAGCCGCCGGGTCCGAGCGACATGACGTCATCCTGCGCGGTTTCGGCGTTCATGGCGACCAGGAAATCGATTTCCTTCTTGCGGCCGATATAGCCGTCCTTATTGGCACGAATGGTGTACCAGGTGGGCAGACCGGCGATGTTCGAGGGAAAAAGATTCTTACCGGAAATTGGCACGCCCATCTGAAAGATGGCACGCAACAAAACTGTGTTTGAACTTTGCGAACCAGAGCCATTCACGGTAGCGACCTGAATGCTCATATCGTTGACGATACGCTTGCGCCCCAGTTGACCGCCTGCTCCCTGGGGCACGACATCCGTAGTGGCCATCCCAACACCTTCCTTCACTAGTTAGAGGACGGAGTGCTCCGTCCGAATTTAAGTTGAGGGAAACAGATCATTATACGGCGAAGGAGGCCTCAGGGTACGCCAAATCGCCCATTCGTGTCGGAAGGAACCTGTCTGGGAAATGAGAAGAAAGTTAGTCTGGGCTCAAACGGTTTTAAAGAACTGAGCCATGTTGCGGAACTTACTATATCGCCCCGCTAGCAAATCGTCCGGGGAGAGTTTTTTGAGTTCTGCCAGATGTTTTTGCAGTGTGATGTCGAGCAGATTGGCGGCGGCTTCGTAATCGCGGTGGGCGCCGCCTTTGGGCTCGGGAACGATATCGTCGATGCAGCCGAGTTCGCTGAGGTCGGTTGCGGTGATGCGCATGGCTTCGGCGGCCAGTTCTTTTTTTGTGGCATCGCGCCACATGATGGCGGCGCAGCCTTCGGGAGAGATCACCGAATAGATTGAATTCTCCATCATGAGGACACGATCGGCGACGGCGATAGCGAGCGCTCCGCCGCTGCCGCCAACGCCAATTACAGTTGCAATGATCGGGACCTCGAGACGCGCCATTTCGCGCAGGTTGTGGGCGATGGCCTCAGCTTGGCCGCGCTCTTCGGCGTGAATACCGGGATAGGCGCCGTCGGTGTCGACCAGAGTAATGATGGGACGGCGGAACTTTTCCGCGACTTGCATGATACGCAACGCTTTGCGGTAACCTTCGGGGTGCGGTGTGCCGAAGTTGCGGTGCACGCGCTGTTTCATATCGCGGCCTTTTTGCGTACCGACGACGAGAATCTCCTCGCCGTGGAAGCGGCCCATTCCACAAATGATTGCGGGATCGTCGCCGAAGGTGCGATCGCCGTGAATTTCGCTGAAGTCGGTGAAGAGGCGCTCGATGTAATCGAGCGTCTGTGGACGCTGGGGATGGCGTGCGAGTTCGGTTTTCTGCCAGGCAGTTTGCGGCGCATTCATCCCTTCCCGCAGAGTACGAAGCCGCTCCTTGAGTTGCTCGAGTTGCTGGTGAGCTCCGTTATTGCTGACCGTGGAAGCCTCGATCTGGGCCACCTGGCGCTCAATCTCTTCGAGTTCCTGCTGCGCTTTGTTATCAGAATCCATGGATTGTGGCTGACCGCGTTCTGCCGGTCATTATCAGCTGATTACGCGTACGCTGCCGCGCCCGCATAGTTGCTCGACGCGGGCGACGAAGTTGCGGTCCGGTAAGACATTATAGCCTTGCGCCTCCATCACCACCATGAAATCGCCGGCCCGTTCGACGTCAAACAATACTCGCGCCTCGCCTTTACGTTCCTGGAAGAGCGCATGGAGAGCGTCGACTGTGGATTCAGCGGCGGTTTCGAGAGGGACGCGAATGCGAAGGGCGCGGGGCAGCGGAACTTTGGCGTCTTCGAGCGGGGTAATGTCCGCAGCGTTGATTTTAGGGTTTGCTCCTTCTTCGATACGGACGCCTGCTCGCATTAGCACGGGAACTTCGAGTTTTACTTTCTCGGCGAGTTTTTTGTATGCCTCGGGAAAGACGATCAGGTCGATGGAGCCGGACATGTCTTCGAGCGTACCGAGAGCGTAGAATTCGCCGCGCTTCGATTTTTGGACGCGCACGTTGGCGATGATGCCGGCGGTGGCGATGGTTTCGTCTTTGCCGGTGGATTTTGTCATCGCGCCGATTTCGATAATGCTGAGGGCCTGCAGGTCTTGCAGCTTGTCTTTGTATTTCTCCAGGGGATGGCCGCTGATGAAGAAACCGACAATTTCCTTTTCGGAGGCGAGGCGAGCTTGCTCGTCCCAGTCGGGGATGTTGGGAAGCTTGTCGTTGTGGGCTTCGGAATCTTCCTGCTGGAATACGCCGAAGAGGCCGTGCTGACCGGATTCCACATCGCGCTGAGCTTTCTGGGCGCGATCCATCGCGCGGTCGAGAACGGCCATTAATTGTGCGCGGCGGCCGAGAGAATCCATTGCGCCGCTTTTGATTAGCGATTCCAGCACGCGCTTGTTGAGCAAGCGGAGATCGACGTTCTCGCAGAACTCGTAAATCGATTTGAAGCGGCCGAGTTTCTTGCGCGCGGCGACGATCGATTCGATGGCATTGCCGCCGACATTCTTTACGGCTGCGAGGCCGAAGCGGATGGCTTCGCCGTGCGGAGTGAAGTTGGCGGCGGAGACGTTGATATCGGGGGCTTCGACGGAGATGCCCATCTCACGGCATTCGTTGATGTACTTCACCACGTCGTCGGTGCTGCCGGTCACGGAGGTGAGGAGCGCGGCCATGAATTCGACGGGATAGTGGGTTTTCAGGTAGGCAGTGTGATAGGCGAGGAGCGCATAGGCGGCGGAGTGCGACTTATTGAAGCCGTAGCCAGCGAACTGGGCCATGAGATCGAAAATCTTTTCGATCTTTTTCGCTGGGAATTTCCGCTGCGCTGCGCCTTCGACGAAGCGCTCACGCTGTGCCGCCATTTCTTCGGGCTTCTTTTTACCCATTGCCCGCCGCAGCAGATCGGCTTCTCCGAGCGAGTAGCCCGCTAGTTTGTTCGCTGCCTGCATCACCTGTTCCTGATAAACGAAGACGCCCAGCGTCTCCTCTAAAATTTCCTTGAGCTCCGGCAGCTCGTACTCAATTTTGCGCCGGCCTTGTTTGCGCTCGATAAAGTCGTCAATCATCGCCATGGGTCCAGGGCGATAGAGCGCATTCAAGGCGGTGAGATGTTCGATCGAGTTCGGCTGATAACGCCGCAGGACATCTCTCATGCCATGGGACTCAAACTGGAACACGCCGGAAGTCAATCCCTTATGGAAGACTTTTTGGTAGGTCTCGGCATCGTCGAGCGGAAGGCTTTCGAGAGTGATCCGGTGTGCCACGCGTTTGCAGGATGAATTTCAGAGCGTCGGTGAGAATCGTCAGCGTGGTAAGGCCGAGAAAATCCATCTTCAGCAGGCCCATCTTTTCGATGGCGACCATGTCGAAGGCGGTGACGATTTCATCGTTCTTGGTTTTGTGAAGCGGGACCAGTTCGGTGAGAGGGCGAGGCGAAATCACTACGCCTGCGGCGTGCACGCCGGAGTTGCGCACCATGCCTTCGAGTCGCTTTGCGGTCTCCATCAGCTCGCGAATCTGGCCATCTTTTTCCATGGCTTCGCGCAGTTGAGGTGAATCTTCGATGGCCTGATCGAGCGTGATGTTGAGTTGCGTGGGAACCATCTTGGCGATGCGATCGACATCGGCGTAAGGGATGTCCATGGCGCGGCCAACGTCTTTAATGGCGGCTTTGGCGGCCATGGTGCCGAAGGTGATGATCTGGGCTACGTTGTCGCGGCCGTATTTTTGCGTGACGTAGTTGATGACTTCGCCGCGGCGGTTCATGCAGAAATCGATATCGATATCGGGCATGGAGATGCGTTCGGGATTGAGGAAGCGCTCGAAGAGCAGCTCGTGTTGCAGAGGATCGATATCGGTGATGCCGAGGGCGTAGGAAACCAGCGAGCCGGCGGCAGAGCCACGGCCGGGGCCGACGGGGATGCCGTGCTCTTTGGCGTAGCGGATGAAATCCCAGACGATGAGGAAGTATCCGGGGAATTTCATTTGCTGAATGATGGCGAGTTCGCGTTCGAGGCGCTGTTCGTAGTCAGAGATTGGATGCTTTAGTTTCGCTTGCTCGTGCAGCGGGCGTAGCGCTTCGAGACGTCGGGCGAAACCTTCGCGGGAAACGTGAACGAAATAGCTGTCGATGGTGTAGCCGGGGGGGACTTCGAATTGCGGGAACGGAGTTGCGACTTTTTCCAGATGCAGACTGCAACGCTCGGCGATATCGAGGGTGCGCGTCAGGACTTCGGGCGAGTCTTTGAAGACGCGATACATTTCGTCGTGGTTCTTGACGAAGAATTGGGTGCCATCGAACTTCATGCGCGCGGTGTCGTGGATTGACTTGCCGGTCTGGATGCAGAGCATGACGTCTTGGGCGTGAGCGTCGTCTTCGCAGAGATAATGGCTGTCGTTGGTGGCGACGAGTGGAAGGCCTAAATCTTTTTCAAGCTGGAAGAGGCCGGGATGGATTTTGTGCTCCATCGCGAGGCCCTGATCCTGAATCTCGAGATAGAAATTGTCTTTGCCGAAAATGTCGCGGTAGGTGCCCGCGGCGGCGCGAGCGGCATCGTACTTCCCTTCCATCAGGCGCTCGGCGACTTCGCCTTTCAGGCAGCCGGAGAGGCCGATGAGCCCGGCGGAATGCTCGGCAAGGAACTTCTTGCTGACGCGAGGCTTGTAGTAAAAACCGTGCAGCGAGGCTTCCGAAGTAATCTTCACCAGATTGCGGTAGCCTTCCTCGTTCTGGGCCAGCACCAGAAGATGGTTATAGGTGTCGCCATCGGGCGGGGTGCGTTCGATGTTGTGATCGTCTTTTTTGCAGATGTAGAGTTCGCAGCCGATGATGGGCTTGACGCCGTATTTGTGGGCGGCGTTTACGAAGTGGACCGCGCCGAAGATATTTCCGTGATCGGTCATGGCGACGGCGGGCATGCCGAGTTTCTGTACGCGCTGGCAGAGTTTTTCCACGTCGCAGGCGCCGTCGAGCAGGGAGTAATCGGTATGCAGGTGCAGGTGGACGAATTGGGACATGGGGTGAATTGTTGATTGATGATTGTTGATTGATGATTAAAAAAAAACCCGAGTCTGGGAGCTTTCAATCATCAATCAACAATCAACAATCAGAAATCTTCTGTGACGCCATTCTATCGGGGAAATGGCGCCGCACAAGAGGCCATTTATCCACAGCATGCTCGTTTTAGTGGTCTGGCGGTGCAAAAACTTATGGACCACTAAGGACACGAAGTATCACGAAGGCTTTGGTTGGCGGGCTTTCTTACCGCTGCTGTTTCGGAACT
>CAWEYI010000026.1:0-58438 GCA_963813205.1 uncultured Acidobacteriaceae bacterium
GACAAAAACGTTTGGATGGCCAGGAACGCTGAGATCAGGCTGGACCAGCACTCGTCCCGCGCGATCCACGGGAACTCCCAGTTGCTTGCCTAACGACGAAGCCGCCACTCCGGCAGCCCATAAGATAATGTCCGCCTTCATTCGCGTTTCGCCGACGTAAATCGCTCCCGCTTCAATTTGTGTGACCATTGCGGAGGTTTGCACTTCCACGCCGAGGCGCTGCAGTTGTTCCAGTGCGCTCCGCGAAAGATCTTGCGGATAAGCCGGAAGCACGTGCGCCCCGCCCTCGAGGAGATGGATACGAGTCCGCCGCGGATCGATCAAACGGAAGTCCCCCGCCAGCGAGTGCTGGCAAATCTCCGCCAACGTTCCCGCAAGCTCCACTCCGGTTGGCCCGGCGCCGACCACCACAAAATTTAGCGGTTCAACCGTCTCTCCTGCAGCGGCCTGCCGCTCGGCCAATTCAAAGGCCAGCAGAACGCGCCGCCGAATTTCCAGCGCATCCTCGATTGTCTTGAGTCCGGGCGCGAGAGTTCTCCATTCGTCATGGCCAAAATAGGCATGGCTGGCGCCAGCAGCTACGATCAGCGAATCATAGGGAATTTCCTGGTCGGCCGTCTGCACCACTTTCCGCTCCAGGTCGAATCCCGTCACTTCCATCATCAGCACTTCAATGTTCTTGTCCTTCCGCAGAATCGATCGGATCGGCTCAGCAATTTCCCCTGGCGAAAGCCCCGCCGTCGCCACCTGGTAGAGCAGTGGCTGGAACGTGTGATGATTCTTCTTGTCGATAACTGTGACCTTTACGTCCGCGCCAGCCAGCGCCTTGGCAGCGTTCAGGCCTCCGAAGCCCGATCCCACAATCACTACCCGGTGTGTACTCTTGCCGTTCATTGCGTCACTCTATAAGATTCAGCGCGATGACAATCGGCTCCATAAGTTCGGCAAAAGAAAATCTTCATCCCGCTTGGATGCAATGGGTCCTTCCCTCGACCGGAGATTTGATTTTTGTTGCCCTGCTTGCCCTGCTCGTCTACACCTCCCTCGCCGTACGCCTGCTGGGGGACGCTGGAATCGGCTGGCACATCCGCACCGGACAACTGATTCTGGCGACCCACGCGATTCCCCATGCCGATCCATTCTCTTCGACCATGACCGGCCAACCCTGGTTCTCCTGGGAATGGCTCTACGATCTGCTCGTCGGGTGGCTGAATAAGATCGCTGGGCTCAATGGCGTCGTTTTCATCACCGCCTCAATCATCGCTCTAACTTTTTCGTGGACGTTCCGTCTGCTTCTGCGCCGGGGCACGAGTTTTCCCGTAGCTCTGATTCTGGTGCTGCTGGCGGCTTCCGCGTCAATGATCCATTTTTTCGCCCGTCCACACGTCGTGAGCTGGCTCTTCACCGTTGCATGGTTCTGCGTCTTGGACTCTTCAGCAGAAAACAAGTGCGCATCCGACGCTGCCGAGGCTGGAGAGCAGAGTCGGTATCTGTGGTTGCTTCCACTCCTGATGATCCTCTGGGTAAATGTTCACGGAGGATTTTTGCTGGGCTTCGTCCTGCTCGCAATTTATTGGTTGAGCGCAGTCTGGGATTATTTTCGGCTTACAGAAGACCGCGTCGAAGATGCTCTGCAAAAGATAAGAGCGGCCGGGCGGGTTCGAAACCTTGCCCTCATCGCTATGTTAAGTGCCCTGGCAACGTTGGTGAATCCCTATGGCTGGAGATTGCACGTCCACATCTATCACTATCTTTCAAACCGCTTTTTAATGGATCATATCGACGAATTTCAATCTCCCAATTTTCACGGCGTGGCGCAAAAGTGTTTCGCCGTTCTCCTATTATTTACCTTAATTGCGTTGGCCGCCAAAAGGCGCGAGACTGCCGGAGTTCGACTCAGTGAAGCTTCGATAATATTGTTCGCCGTCTACTCGGGCCTCTACGCTGCGCGCAACATCCCGGTCTCGGCGCTGCTATTGATTCTGGTGATCGGATCTCGACTGTCTGATACGCTTCAAAGCCTGGAACGGCGACGGACCGCACTCGGTTCAACATCACCGCATTTCCTTCAAAGAATGCAAAAGATCGAGGCCGGGCTCCGCGGGCACATCTGGCCCCTTGCAGCTCTCGCACTTACCTGCTGGATTACTTTTCATGGCGGTGCGCTCGGTACGAAGCAGCTCGTGAACGCGCACTTCGACGCCAGGCGATTCCCATCCCGCGCCGTCGATTACTTCAAAAGCCACAATTTGCAAGGTCCAGTCTTCGCTCCCGATTCCTGGGGAGGATACTTGGTCTATTGCCTTTATCCGCAAGTGAAAGTCGCGGTCGATGACCGCCATGATTTCTACGGCGAACAATTTCTTAAGTCGTATTTGAAGATGATGCATGTCGAACCAGGATGGCAGAACTTTCTTGAGCAGTATCCGGTTCGATATCTCCTGATTCCCAAAGACTCCGCCCTCGCCAACATTTTGGCCGAAACCCCTCACTGGCAGCCCGTTTACAGCGACGATGTCGCGGTCGTCTTCGCCCCCGCGAACCCAAAGAGGCAATAAGATCTAACAACAGCGTTCGCCGCTGTGATCCGGCGGTTCCCGCCTGTTAAACTCTCTCCGTGTCCCGCCCCACGTACCTCGAATGCACCCGCTGCGGCGAGCATTATCCCGCCGATCGGCCGCAAACCGTTTGCCCGAAAGATGGCGGAATTCTTTATGCGCGCTACGACCTCGCCGCCATCAAGAAAACTTTTTCTCCATCATCTCTGCTGCCGCTCGCTCCCACCATGTGGCGCTACGATGCAGTACTTCCTGACGCCGCGCGGGTCACTCTCGGCGAAGGGTTCACACCCATGCTGCGCAGCCGCGAGTATTCCAACGTCTTTATCAAGGACGAAGGCCTTAACCCCACCGGCTCCTTCAAAGCGCGCGGACTTTCCGCCGCCGTGACCATGGCCCGGCATTTCGGATTGAAAAACCTTGCCATCCCCTCAGCCGGAAACGCCGCGTCCGCGCTCGCCGCCTATGCGGCCGCCGCATCAATCGAAGCCCACATCTTTATGCCGAAAGATGTGCCCATGGCGAATCGCGTCGAATGCGATTACTACGGCGCGCACGTCACGCTTGGTCGATGGACTCATCTCCGATTGCGCCCGCAAAGTTGCCGAGCTGAAGGGTTCCGATTCTTGGGAAAAAGACAAATGGTTCGATGTCTCCACTACCAAGGAGCCCTACCGCGTCGAAGGCAAAAAAACCATGGGCTACGAAGTCGCCGAACAGCTCGGCTGGAAGATGCCGCAAGGCATCATCTATCCCACCGGTGGCGGAGTTGGCCTGCTCGGCATGTGGAAGGCCTTCGACGAGATGGAGCAACTGGGCTTCATCGGCCCCGAGCGCCCGAACATGATCAGCGTGCAAGCCGCAGGATGCGCCCCCATCGTCAAGGCCTGGGACGAAGGCAGCGGGACGTCAGAAATGTGGCAGCACGCCTCGACGATCGCCGCCGGCCTGCGCGTGCCAAAACCTTATGGCGACTACTTGATACTCGACATCCTGAAAAAAAGCGGAGGCCTCGCCCTCGCCGCCACCGACGCAGAAATTCTCGATGCCGTGCGCCACTGGGCCAAAGTCGAAGGCATCTTCGCCGCCCCCGAGGGCGCCGCATCTCTCGTCGCTTATCAAAAACTGTTAGCCAGCGGCTTCTTCACACCAGAAGACACGGTGGTCCTCTTTAATACAGGGTCGGGCTTGAAGTATCTCGATGTGCTGGACGATGCAAGTGTAGAGCGGGCGCCCTCGCCCGCTTCCCGCGCCATCGCCGGAATCATCGGGCCGTATTAGAGGGAAGGTCTGAAACTGCATCGTCACCGTTGGCCTACGGCGAGACATGCGTTTGGGGAAATGCCTGGACTCAAATGACAAAGGTTGCGGTAACCTCGTTTCATGTTCAATAGGCTGCGGGCCCGATGGTATGTAGCCGTTGGGCGACTCTTCGGAAGGCTGAGGCGCTACGGCTTCGCTGCGAAGCAACTTGAGGCGGCGATAGCGCTGTTTCCTCGGCACTTGGTTGCGCAGTGCTTGCTGGGATGGACTTGCCAGGAATTGAAGCAACATGAGAAGGCTCTCTTAGCATTTGATCGTGCCCACGAGATTGCTCCGGATAGTCCCTATGCCCATCTCCATAAGGGGCGTTCATGGATGCACTTGGGGAAGTACCAAGAAGCTGCAGACGCCATAAACCGGTCGTTTCGTATTCAGCCGAAATACAAACGCAATCCTCAATACCTCGAAGCTCTCGCTCAATGCTATTGCCACCTCGACCAGATCGAAAAAGCACTTGAAGTTTACGGGGACGCCGCGAAGCTTAACGCAAGAAATGGTGAGTTTGTATTTCGTATGGGATGGGCATTGTTAAAGTTGGAGCGTTATAACGAGGCCGAGGAAGCCCTAAGACGGGCAATCTCGCTTAACCCAAACAACGTTGATGCTCGATATGATCTTGGCCTTACGTTTTACGGTTTGAAACGATTTCAGGAAAGCATAGAAGCCTTCCAAACAGTGTTACTTCTGCGCCCCGGCCGCGCCGACCCGCATATCGGCATCGGAATAGTGCTCAAGGACCAAGGCAGGTATCCAGAAGCGGAAGCGGCGTTCAAGGAGGCAATCCGCGTCGAGCCCTATAATTCGGAACCATATCTGCAACTGGGCGTGCTCTATGGGGAAAACGGCCAGTGGCAAGAATCTCTCGCCGCGAGCCAGCGGCTTGCTGAGCTGCGGCCAAACGACGAAGTGAGCTACTTGGCCGTCGCCGCAGCGTATCAAGAGTTGAAGCGTTACGCGGAACAAATTGAAGCGTGCAATCAGGCGCTCCGAATCAATACCAACTCTCTTCCTGCCCTTGAGGGGTTAGCATGGGCGTTTTCCGAAACGGAAAGATACGATGAAGCAGTCATTGCGCTAAACCGTTCGATAAAACTCAGTCCTAATGTTCCACACGTTCATGCGTGGCTCGCTCAGGCGTATGCAGAACTCGGGAATCTGCAGGGAGCAGGTGACGAGTTGAATGCTCTAAAAAAGCTGGACCCTCAACTCGCGGCGGATATTGGGAAAATCATTCAAGAGAAGCCCGGCGCCTAGAATATTTCGAAATTCTCGTGAGGGCTTCACGAGAATTTGGAAAACATCGCCGTTACCCTTATTCACACGTCACTCAGTTCTCTGGGCTTCTACAATCTGCTGCCACATCGCGCTC
Organism: uncultured Acidobacteriaceae bacterium; assembly: GCA_963813205.1. Taxonomy (GTDB): domain Bacteria; phylum Acidobacteriota; class Terriglobia; order Terriglobales; family Acidobacteriaceae; genus Sulfotelmatobacter. The sequence goes on from CAWEYI010000026.1 coordinate 5,251, forward strand.
CGCCTGCACCACATTCTCCGGCCGACCCAAATCCCGCCAGTAATATTCATCTGCGCGGAAACCAAGAATATTTTCATCCTGCGCAGCTAGCCGCAAATAAGTGGGGATGATCGAGAACGCGCCGTCGTCCGTCATCATCGAAAAATACGGGGCGAAATAACATGCACGCCGGAAAAGGCCAGCGCCTCGACTTGATGGCAATCTCGCAATCAGTTCAGGAGTCCGTCCCGTCCCGCCCGCCGTCCGCAGAGTCGAAGCTGCTCGTCGAACAGCAAATACCGCGAGGTGTCACGCTCCTGCACCGCCAGCGAAGCCAAAGCCTGATGTTCGTTATGGAACTCGACCATGCGCCCTAGATCAATCGTGCTGATGACATCCACATTGTGCAGAATGAAAGGCTCATCTCGCCTTGCAGAATTTTCAAGAAAAAACCACGCGGCCTTCTTCAATCCGCCACCAGTATCCAGCAACTGTTCCTCGCGCGAAACCTCTATGCGCATTCCGAAATTATTTTTGGCCTTTAAATATTCAATAACTATGTCCGCGAAGTGGTGCACATTCACAATCACTTCGCTAATCCCAAACATGCGTAGCCGCGCCAGCGTAACCTCCAGCAGCGTCCTTCCGCCAACTTCCACTAGCGCCTTGGGGCGATCATTGGTGAGCGGCCGCAGCCGCGTACCCAGCCCGGCCGCCAGAATCATCGCCTTCATCGGGTCGACTTTTCTCCGTCAAGATTCTCCAACTCCCGATGTTGCAGCACTACTTCCACGCCATTTCGCCCACGCAGCCGCTTCGCCACGTGCTCCGCCAGAAACACCGACCGGTGCTGCCCGCCCGTGCACCCGAACGACACCATCAGGTTCTTGAAGCGGCGCTGCTGATAATTGTTCACGCTGGCATCCACCAGTGACATCACACTGGCCAGAAACTGGTGCACACTCTCTTGCTGATTCAAGTAATCGATGACGGGTTGATCTTTCCCCGTGAGAGCCTTAAATCGCTCTTCCCGCCCGGGATTCGGCAAGCTTCTGCCATCGAAAACAAAACCGCCGCCGTTGCCGCTCTCATCTTTCGGCAGCCCGCGATGAAAAGAAAAACTCAAAATCCGCACCTTCAGATTATCGGCGTCGGAAGCCAGCCCTTGCAGTTTTTCGGATGCCAACATGCTGTTGAATGCCTCCATCAGGGCCGGTAGCGCGATGGGCAGCTTCACGTTGTGTAACAACCACCGTAGGTTCTTCAACGCATAAGGCACGCTCTGAAGAAAATGTATCTTGCGCTCGTAAAATCCACGAAAGCCATAAGCTCCCAGCGCCTGAAGAATGCGCACATAAACGTAAGCGTAAAAATAATGCAGGAAAGCTTCACGCTCGATCTTTATGATCTCGCCAACCTTCTCGATATAAAGATCAAGCAATTGCTGGCGCAACTCGGGCGGCAGATCAGCCTTGGCATCGTAGAGCAGGGACGCAATGTCGTACTGGAGAGCCCCTTTGCGCCCTCCCTGATAATCCAGAAAAAACGGCTCACCGTCTTTCAGCATGACATTACGCGACTGAAAATCGCGATACATGAAATAGTCGCGATCGGCGCTCAACAGAAAAGTTGTCAGGCTGTCGAAGTCGTCTTCCAGCGCCTGTTCATTAAAGGAAATTCCCGCCAGCCGGAGAAAGTAATACTTGAAATAATTCAAGTCCCACGCAATCGATTGCCGGTCGAAACTTCCTCGCGGGTAGCAAACGCTGTAATCGAGATCGCGCCCCGCTTCAATCTGAAAGCGCGGCAACTCTGCGACTACCTTGCGGTACGCTTCGATGGCAGCCGGCGCAATCTTTTCTCCGTCGCGATTCTTCGAGAGGAAGTCAAACAGCGTGGTGTCGCCAAAATCCTCTTCGAGATAAGCGCCGTGCTCTAAATCTTCCGCATAAATCTCCGGCACGGGTAAGCCATGCCGGCGAAAGTGCTTGGAGAATGCAAGGAACGCGACATTTTCCTCGCGCACTGCATACAAAATTCCAATCACGCTGACCTTGTCGCTGGCCAGTCGAACGATCTTGCGCCCGGAGCCGCCCAATTCACCCTGCCGGGGTTCTATGCGCGCGGGAGAGGCGTGAAATCGATCCTCAAAAAGTTTTCTGAGAACATCTATCATGGCGATGGTTGCGGGTACGCGATCACCTCAAGATAACATCGAATGTAGCAGGCTAAACGCGCAGCGCCGTCGGCGGGAACGACTTGATTACCCTCGTCTCCATGTCTATGCTGAGGGAAACATGACCGACCGCTTGTATTACCGCGATTCTTTTCTCTGCCATTTCGACGCTGAGATCCTCACGGTCGTCGAAACGCCACGCCCGGCGCTGGTTCTCGACCGCACAGCCTTCTATCCCACCAGCGGCGGCCAGATTCATGACACGGGCTGGCTCGCGCCAGATAATTCAGACAAGCTTCGCGTCACCGAAGTCGCCGATTCCGAGGACGGCCACGTCATCCACTATCTCGAAGCCCCTGTAAAAGGCCTTCGCATTGGAGGCCGGGTTTATGGCGAGATTGATGCCGCCCGCCGGCGCGACCACATGCAGCAGCACTCCGCGCAGCACGTGTTATCGGCAGCCTTCGTCCTTCTGTTTAACATGCGCACTGTTTCCTTCCACATGGCGGACGACTATTGCTCGATTGATCTTGACACGCCTTCTCTTACTCAAGAGCAAGTGGAATCGGCCGAGCGTTTAGCGAATGAAACTGTTCTCGAGAATCGTCCCGTCGATATTCGCTTTGTAACTCGCGACGAAGCCGCGAACCTCGGACTGCGGAAACTTCCGCCCGCGGAACGAGACGAACTGCGCCTGATTGACATTCGCGATTTTGATCTTTCCGCCTGCGGAGGCACTCACGTCAACCACACCGGACAAATCGCCGGCATCCTTCTGCGCAAATCTGAAAAAGTTCGCCAGGGATATCGCGTGGAGTTCGTCGCCGGACTGCGCGCCCTCAGAACCGCCCGCCGCGATTTTTCTACCCTCACCGAGACCGCTGTGCTTTTTTCTTCCCACATCTATGACGTCCCTGAGCACACGCGCAAGTCGCTCGACGAAATCAAGTCGCTGCGCAAGCAGCGCGAGCAATTTCTGGACGATCTCGCCGCGGCGCAATCCGCAGCCTTGCTCTCCGAAACTCCCGAAAGCAATGGCCGTAAAATCATTGTCCCGCACATTTCCAGACAGCGATCTCACCTATCTCAAGCTTCTCGCCCAGAAGATCACTCGTCAATCTGCCACGGTGATCGCGCTACTCGCCAGTGAATCCCCGCAAGCGGCGCTGATCTTCGCCCAATCTACCGGGCAGCCTTACGACATGAACGCGCTCCTCAAGCAAACCCTTGCCGCGCTCGGCGGACGTGGGGGCGGCAGTAAGGATATGGCCCAAGGCGGCCTGCCAAACCCGGCGGCCCTCGCCACTGCCCTTGCCACCGCCTCGCGATCCCTCGAGCCGTAACAAAAAGGCCCCGCTCTTGAGAGCGGGGCTTTCGATTTTAAGCTGAATTGGCTGGACGGCCAGTTCTTAGTACATGCCTTCCATGCCGCCGCCGCCGTGTCCACCCGGCATTGGAGCTTCCTTCTTTTCCGGAATCTCCGCTACCAGGGCTTCGGTGGTCAGCATCAGTGCAGCGATCGAGCCAGCGTTGGTCAGTGCAGTGCGCACCACCTTCGTCGGATCGAGCACGCCAGCCTTGACTAGGTCCTCGTAGTCGTCGTTGAGGGCGTTGTAGCCGAAGTTGGGGTCCTTCGAGTCCAGCACCTTGCCGAGCACGACCGCGCCTTCCTGGCCGGCGTTTTCGACGATCTGGCGCAGAGGCTCCTGGATGGCGCGCTTCACGATGTTGACACCGATCTGCTCATCACCCTCAAGCTTCAACTTATCGAGTGCCGCTGCGCAACGCGCCAGTGCCACTCCGCCGCCGGGGACAATGCCTTCTTCCACGGCTGCACGGGTTGCATGCATGGCATCTTCCACGCGCGCTTTCTTTTCCTTCATTTCAGTCTCGGTCGCGGCGCCGACTTTGATTACGGCTACGCCACCGACCAGCTTGGCCAACCGCTCCTGCAACTTCTCGCGGTCGTAGTCGCTGGTGGTCTTTTCGACCTGGCTGCGAATTTCCTTCACGCGGCCTTCGATCTCCGAGTGCTTGCCTTTGCCTTCGACAATCGTGGTGTTGTCCTTGTCGATGGTGATCTTCTTGGCCTGGCCGAGATCGCTGATCTGAACGTTCTCGAGCTTGATGCCCAGGTCTTCCGTGATCGCCTTGCCGCCGGTGATGATCGCGATATCCTGCAGCATCGCCTTGCGACGATCGCCGAAGCCAGGAGCCTTAACGGCCGCGACTTGCAACGTGCCGCGCAGCTTGTTAACCACGAGCGTAGCGAGTGCTTCACCCTCGACATCTTCTGCGATGATGACCAGCGGCTTGCCGCTCTTGGCAATCTGCTCGAGCAACGGCAGAAGATCTTTCATCGAGCTGATCTTCTTCTCGTTGATCAGGATGTAGGCATTCTCCAGAGCAACTTCCATGCGCTCGGGATCGGTGACGAAGTAAGGAGACAGATAGCCGCGGTCGAACTGCATACCTTCGACCACTTCCAACTGCGTCTCCAGCGTCTTCGACTCTTCAACGGTAATAACGCCGTCTTTGCCAACCTTCTTCATCGCTTCGGCAATGATGTGACCGATGGTCTCATCGTTGTTCGCCGAGATCGTACCAACTTGTGCGATCATTTCTCCCGAGACGGGCTTGGAGAACTTGTCCAGTTCGCCTTTGGCGCGTTCGCCGGTTTTTTTGTCGTATGCACCGCAGACTAATGAGACTGCTTTTTCGATGCCGCGCTTCATCGCCATTGGATTGGCGCCAGCGGCTACCGTCTTTACGCCTTCCCGGTAGATTGCTTGGGCCAGGACTGTTGCGGTGGTGGTGCCGTCGCCGGCTACGTCGGAGGTCTTGCTGGCCACTTCGCGAACCATCTGGGCGCCCATGTTCTCGAGGCCGTCCTTGAGTTCGATTTCTTTGGCAACGGTGACGCCGTCTTTGGTGATGGTCGGCGAACCGAATTTCTTTTCAATGACTACGTTGCGACCCTTGGGGCCGAGTGTGACTTTTACTGCGTCGGCAAGAAGATTGACGCCGCGCAAGATTGCCTGGCGGGACTCTTCTCCGTGTACGATTTGTTTTGCCATAATGCTTTTCTCCTTCAGAGATAGAAAAATCTTTAAACACAGGGGCACTGGGGTTCACAGGGTAAACCTTCGCCCTTACTAGATACTTCGCGTATCGTTTATTTAACGCTTTGCGCCTACGGTTTCTTTCTTGCTGCTGCCGGATGGGGCTGCGGCTCCGGTGAGGATGCCGAGGACTTCGTCTTCTTTCATGATGATGAAGTCTTCGCCGTCGATTTTGATCTCGGTTCCGGAATACTTACCGAACAGGATGCGATCGTCCTCGTGAACTGCGAGCGGGAAGGTTTTGCCTTCATCGTTGGTGCGGCCTTTGCCGGTGGAAACCACGATGCCCTCTTGCGGCTTGTCTTTTGCACTGTCGGGGATAATGATACCGCCGCGAGTGGTGGATGCTTCCTCCACGCGACGTACCAGAATGCGGTCATGTAGCGGGCTAAATTTAGCCATGGTTGCAACTCCTTTCAAAAGTTGAGTAGAAGGTTGATGGAGCAAGAAACTATCAAATTTTAAGGATTTCGGCGGCCTGTTAGCAGTCTCGCCTACTGAGTGCTAATTGTAAGGATGTGAGTGGGGAGTTGTCAAGGGGGCCGGGTCGGAGTCGTGTCGTCCGACGTACATCATGGTCGTTTGGGGGGCTGGTTCACACAGTGCTGTGCACTCTCAGTTGTGGCGATCCACGCAAAGACCGAAATCCACCTGTGGGTCATGCGCCCGCCAGCTAGACGGGATTACGCCGTTTTGGCCAGGATCGCGGCCTCGGGTGGAACATATGCTCCGATCTGTTCGAGCATTGCGAGGCGATCCCAGTTGTCCCAGCCTTCTACTACCTTCCCATTTGCGATACGGACGATCGATATGCCCGTGATCTTAACTGACTTGCCTGTGGGGGGCACACCTAAGCCGTCGCCATTATGAGTCATGGTGGCAGACCAGCGCGCAACGACTTTATCGTCGACTCCGAAGACGTCTTCGACGATGAACTCCGTAGCGGAGAACGCGCTGCGAATCTGCTTGGCGAAGGCTGCAAATTCCTCGGGGCCGTGGATTTGTTGTTTAGGACCATTTGTCCCGGTTAATACGGCGTTGGGGGCGAGCAATTCGTAAATAGTCTCGTCCTTACTTTCCTGCCAAACCTCACGATACCAACGCTCCATCAATGAGATATTGTCTGAAGTTTTCATCGGCAGCCTCCAAGTCCGGGATGCTAGAACACGGGGCCTCAAAAAACAATGGGGAACAGCCTAATTTTCGGCCCCGCGCCCGCCTCAACGGGCTGACGCCCGACTCGGAATGACAGAGAGGCCGCATGGACAGGGGGGCTGGCCCACACATGCCGCGCGCTCTTTCGAGGCATCATCACGGAGAAGGCTGCCCCGCTGGCCCCGAACCCTTATTCATTCGCCACCAGCGACCCGTGGCCCGTTGAAGGTAGTGTGCCTACAGCGGAACCCCATGATTCCATCGTCTGGAGTGCCCACCTGTCGAAAGGCGCGACAGGTGGGGCAGCCTCAGCAATCCGCTCTTAACGACGAAATGCCGTGTGATAGATTACGAGCCCGATAAGAGTAATTACACCGAGGAGAACGATCGCGAAAATAATTGCAAGCGGCCAGAAAACCCAGGACCATGGTTGTCTTTTTCTGATCTGCTGAATGGCGTTGCGCAACGAGAAAGCCGTAGCGATTGCGCCGAACGGAGTAAGGCCGAAGGCGGGCAGAAAAGCATCGAGTTCGCCGGGGCCCCTGCATCCATGCTGGAGACAGTAAAGACAAGGCAACACAATCGAAAACAGGTAAACGATTGCGATGAAGTACAAAATTGCGAGGCCTAGTCTGGGCCACATCGACCTATCCTCTGAGTTCCGGTTGGCGTACAGGTAGCCACGTTAGCATAGTGAGCCGGAAGGGCTTAGTGTTTGTTGGGGTGCGACCACACCGCGTTTCTCTGCTTCTCGTTCTTCGCGAACTTTAGGCTGAAATGTTGTAGGGTGGCGAACCTCCATATAACTGCCCCACAAGCCAAAAGAGGGCTTGAATGGGCCACCCCGTGAATAATAAAGACATTGTGGAGAGGGCAGAAATAATCCGGCGGGTTGGGGAATCTAAGGTAAGATTGAATCTATGCCATATATATTGGAACACCTCTCCAGTCTTCGTCAGGAAATCACGGATTTGCGGAACATGAACGCGCGGTTTACGGGCAAAGGATCGGATACTCAGATTGATCAGTCGGCCGTCGAGATGCGCGCCAACCGGCTGGCAGAAATCAAGAAAGAGCTGTCACAGATGCTGAATCGGCCGGAGGATCCAGCCGTGTGGTGGGAAAAGGGTGGAAGGCGAAGCCGGGTAGCTTAGCCACAGCGGCAACAATTTGCTTCCGTTGGATTTAAAAGGCGCGGCTTAACAGCCGCGCCTTTTGTTTTGCCAAGCGTTGTGGTATCAGCCGTGACGCGACGCTCCAGAGATCGCCGGGCAGGGCATACTCAAGATCAAGAGCGGCGGACAAAAAGTGTCCGCCCCACACTCAATGGCTGCTTACCAGCAGCGCTACTTTTGTTTTCGCCAGGGAGCGGACGTAGTTGACAAGATCCCAGTTTTCTTCGGGCTTGATGCGATCGCCCTCGGGGGGCATATCCTGATGGCCGTTCTTGATGATGTAGAAGATCTCACCGTCGCTGCGGTCCTTGAGAGTGGCCGGATCGGTGAAGTCGACGATTTTGAGCTTCATGTCGGCCGCCAGAGTGCCTTTTCCGTCTCCGCTGGTGCCGTGGCACATGGCGCAGTCCAGAGCCCACCATTTCTTGGCGCGAGCAAGAGATTCAGGTGAGGACTTCACGGGGTTGGCCTGCCGTGCGGCTTCGACAGGGATAGCGGCATAAGAAGCCGAAGTCGCCTTCGGAGCGGGCTGCGTCTGCTGAGCGGAAAGCACAGTCAAGAAAACAAAGCCGACGGAAAGGAACAATGCGAGTTTTGAAATTGGCTTGGATAACGGTGTCGACATCGGAGCCTCCGATGAACGATGACTGAGTTAAATCAGGTTCAATACAAATCATAGAGTGCGAGCGGGAAGACGGCAGTGATCGCGATCACAAGCACGCGGTCCACTTGAGCGGGGCTGGCAGCCGCTTGCAAAATCGGCGGTAGTCGGGCAACCTCCATTGCATGGATCGAATGAATGGATTTATTCTTTTCGTCTTTTTGATGGCTGCGATCGGAGTGGGATGGGCGCAAGAGGGGCCTGAGGAAGGCGGAAATGAAGTTCAAGTTTGGGCCGGAGGCGGGCACTCGGTGCCGGGCGGGACTCAGCACACTGAAGCGTTTGATGCCGGGGCACGCTATGGATGGGTCATCACGGGTCCGCATTTGCCGAGTATTCTTCGGGGACGTTTTGAATACGCGGTGGACGTGGTTCCGGTCTATTTGATCTTTCAACCAGCAAATAAGGCTTACGCGTGGGGATTCAATCCTCTGGTGCTGAAGTGGAATTTTGCGCGACATGGACGGTTCTCGCCTTACTTTGAGTTGAGCGGCGGAGTGCTCTTCAGCAATCACAATGTTCCTACGTATACCAACACGGTAAACTTCTCGCCCAGCGCGGCTTTGGGGACGCATATACTCGGCGAGAAATATAACTGGACCGTGGATGTGCGGTACTTGCACATTTCGAATGCAGGACTGGGAGACTATAACCCGGGGCTGAATACGGTGCAGGTGCGGTTGGGAGTGGGAAGGTTCTGGAAGAAAAGATGAAGGGCAAGTTAAGGTCTAGTGGGTCCGGCGCGGACGAAAAAAGATTGCCGGCGCCCGTCCGTGCGGTGGGATGAATTGATAGGGACGAGCGAATGACGATAAGTGATACAGAGATATTTCGCCAACCGTGAGGGCAGGCCATTTCGCACTATCGGGTCTTTGAAAATCTTGGGACTGAGGGAATGTAAGTGGTCGGGCCTGAATTGGGTGTAGGATTTCCATGTCTTCCTTGAACGCGCGGTGCACGGCTTTATCGTAACGTAGCGAGGAAGCAATCCCGAGAACCGCCCAACATGTTTCTCGGCGGCGTGCCGAACAGTTGGCATCTCGCCTCCCACGATGGGTTCTCGGTAATTCTCGGGGAGATGCCATGTCGTCTGCACGACGTGTGAACACGCGGTCTCTGGTGTCGGCTGTCCTGTTTCTGCTTTGTTGCTTCTCTCCTGCTTTCACCCAGAAAGCGCCGACCAAAAGTTCCACTTCGCCCAAGTACGATCTCCAAACCGAGAACAAGGCCAAAGGGGTCGTTGACGAGGTGAAGGTCTTGGATTTTGGGACTCGCAAGGACTTCATCCAACTGATACTTAAAGATGAAAGTGAAACAGTCGTCGTCTACGTTTGTCCCAAGCCGTTTGAGGAAGAGATGGGAATTACTTTCGCGAAGGGCGAACAGGTTTCGTTTACCGGCTCCAAGGTGAAGGGAGAGGAGTCAGAAATAATTCTTGCTCGGGAAATCGTGAAGGGGAGCGACACGTGGACGTTCCGCGACGCGAAAGGCAGTCCGGTTTGGGATCCCCGAACCGGCAAATAGGCAGCCTGCGGAGCCAATCAGTGTAATGGCGATATTACGCCAACTGAGACCTGTGCTTGTGCATGGCGTGACACATGTGTTCGTCCATGCACGTCCTCGCCGGACCTCGGGTCCCTAAGTGTCCAGTTCCAATGGGCTGTAGTACGGTATGTGAGGTGCACAGTTAGGTCCATGTTGAAAAATCATTTCACAGTACTGACATTTGTGTTGTGCCTCTGCGGCATCGCGTCAGGCCAGAATTCCTCGCACGCGACGCCATCGACTGCTGCACCGTGCGGGTCCAGAGTCAAGCCGGTGGAATTAGCGGGGAAATACAAAATTCAAATTCCGGAATGTTTCACGATGGGCCGAGTCGCGAATGGGATCGCCGCGGTGCCGATCTATTTTTTTAACGCGCCGCCGCCTGATTCCACGACGATCCAAGTGGAAGTACTGCCATATGTTGGCGAAATTCCCATCAACAAAGACACTGGAAAGTTAGTGGCCTCCGCGAGCGGCGACCTCACGTGCGAGGTTGAATCTCTGCAGGACCCTGTTGCACTTAGGGCTGACGGCGGAACCCCTCCACTTACCCGTTATTTCACGCTCGCAGATAATATAGACGTTTACTACGGATGTGCTGTCATCGACAACGCTTATGAGTGCAGCATGAATTCGCCGTGCCCGTTACCGGTGCGGCGAGAGTCGCGGTACACGACCGAGTATGCGTTCGCAGTGTTTGACAAGGAAACTCGTTTAATCGTCGAGTTTACGGGTTCACATTATGGACCATCGAAGAAAGTCACAGGATTCAAAGGTGATGGAAAGTTATTGCGCGATACGATTCTTCCATCCCTGACTCGAATTAAATAGGCTCACGTCTGCTCGCTCTCCCGCCAACTGTTGTTAACAGGCGTTAGCACTCATTAAGGGCGGCCGTCCTTTAGGGAGTGATGCTAAGACAGCACTGTCGGCTGCGAGCCTTGCTTCGATTACTGCAGCCCAGCTATTCTTCTCACTTATGTCAACGCTCGTGGAATGTGTGCCGAATTTTTCCGAGGGATGCGATAAAGGCAAGGTTGATGCCATTGTTGCCGCCATGAAAGTGGATGGAGTCTACCTGCTGGACCGCGAAATGGATGCGGACCACAACCGTAGCGTGATTACGCTGGTGGGCGAGCGGGAGGCGATTCAGGAAGCTGCGATTCGCGGCGTGGGCAAGGCTGCGGAGTTGATTGATCTGAACGTGCACAAGGGAGCGCATCCGCGGATGGGCGCGACCGATGTGGTGCCGTTTATCCCGATTGATGGGGTGACCATCGAAGATTGCGTGGCCATGGCGCGGCATGTGGGGGAGGAAATTTGGAAGCGGTTTCAGATTCCGGTGTATCTCTACGAGGCTGCGGCGGCCACGCCGGAGCGGCAAAATCTGGAGAACATTCGCCGCGGCCAGTTTGAAGGGATCCGGGCGGAGATTGCAACGAATGCGGCGCGGAAACCGGACTTTGGCGAGGCGCGGCTGCATTCATCGGCGGGCGCAACTGTGGTGGGCGCGCGTAAGTTTCTGATTGCTTACAACGTGTTTCTGAACACGCCGGATGTGGAGATCGCGAAGAAGATTGCAAAGGCTGTGCGGTTTTCCAACGGCGGAATGCGGTTTGTGAAGGGCGCGGGATTTCTGGTGCGCGGGATGGCGCAGGTCTCGATGAATTTGACGGATTTTGAGCAGACTCCGGTGCATCGCGTTTTTGAAATGGTGAAGCGCGAGGCGGCGCGGTATGGAGTGATGCCGGTATCAAGCGAGATTGTGGGATTGATTCCGAAGAAGGCTCTGGAGCAGGCGGCGGAATGGTTTTTGCAGGTGGAGAATTTTGATTCGTCGCTGATATTGGAAAACCGGTTGATGGCGGTGATGAGCGGGAAAACTGCTGTGGGTGGACTGCGCGCAGGAGTGGAGCCGTTTGTCGAGCTGTTGGCCGCACCGACGGCCACGCCGGGCGGCGGGAGTGCGGCGGCTGCTGCAGGGGCGATGGCAGCGGGCTTGGCGACGATGGTGGCGTCGATGTCGCGCGGGAAAAAAGCGTACTTGCAGTATGAAGCGCAGTTGAGTGCAGCTTTGGAGAAGTTGAGTCCGGTGCGGGAAGAGTTGAAGTCGGCGATTGATGCGGATGCGGAGTCTTACAACTCAGTGATGAAGGCATATAAGCTGGCGAAGACCGTAAGCCAGCAAGAAGGCGAGTCTTTGATTGAGGCCGCTTTGAAACAAGCGACGAGCATTCCGTTGAGCGTGGCGGAGAAGGCGCAGGAAGTTGCGGGGATTGCGTTGAGCCTTGAAGGCGTCACGAATCCGAATATGAAGTCGGATTTGACGACCGCGCAGGCACTGGCGCGTGCCGCGGTGAGCGGGGCTCTCGCGAACGTGGAGATTAATTTGGCATCGCTCAAAGATCAGGCGTTCGCCGTGGAAGTGAGGAAGAGGGCAGCGGCGGTCAGGGGCTAACCTCAGCGGCTAAAAGCCGCAATTATTTTGTTGGTCGTTGCGGCACGACTAAAGCCGTGCCCTTCCCGAGCGTTACTCGTCTCGACGCCTACTCTTGGCGAAGCGTTCTAATCTCCCGCGCTGGTGGCTGGTGCCGCTTCGGTCCTGGAGCGAGACTCCCACCAGGCATGGAATCCCTGATGTACCAGTTTGGAGATCGTGCCGCGATTTTCCGAGATTACTTTCCACCAGGCGAAGCGGCCGAGCATGGGGAAGTAGATTCCGCGGAAGCAGAGACGGGCGATCAGGATGTTTACGCGGTAGCCGAGAGCCTGGTCGTCGAGTGAGTCGACTGCTTGAGAGATGGCTTCCGGGCCGTAGGCATGGGACCAGCCGTAATTGACTTCGGCGTGGGCTTCGTCGATGGTCATCTTGAGCGGCGTGTGGGCCATGGCGAAGGGAATGAATTCCTGCCAGTGCTTGGGGCGGGTGAGGCGGCCGGCGACGTCGAGGCGCTTGTACAGCGGAGTTCCGGGCAAAGGAGTGAGGAGGCCGAAGATCGGAAGACCGGGCGGCCAGGTTCGAACCTGCGCCAGAGTTCGTTCGGCTGCGCCTACGGTGTCGTTATCCATTCCGAAAATGAACGACGTAATGGCGTAAACGTTGCGCTGGGCCAGGCGCTGCAGAACCACGGCATATTCTTCCGGCTTGTTGAAGCCTTTGTTCACGTCTTTCAAATTGGCGGGATCGATCGATTCCATGCCGATGAAAACCCACTTCCCACCGGAAGCGGAAATCAAGTCGACGAGTTCCTGATCGCGAAGCAGGTTGGCACTGATCTGCGCGACCCAATTCACCTGCGCGCCGGCAGCGATAATATCGCGCAGCAAAGATTTCGTGCGTTTGAGATTGATGGCAAAGTTGTCATCGATAAAAAAAACGGCAATCTGTCCGCGCTCTTTGCGGGCGCGAGCTTTCAATAACAGCAATTCATTGACGACGCTTTCGTTGGTGCGAAAGCGGATGGAGTCGCCGAAAAATCCGGTGACCGTGCAGAACTCGCAGCCGTAGGGACAACCGCGTCCCGACTCAACCGGGACGATGCGGAATGTTCCCCAGCCCTCGCCAATCTTCTGCAGCCAGTGCTTGGCTGACTTGGGTACCAGATTAAATTGCTTGAGATCGATGGTGTCCCAGGGAATGACGGGATAATGTTTGAGGGAAGGCTTGAGTTCTTTGCCTGCAGCATCGACTGGCGCATAGATGTCTTTTAGTTCGCCGTGTGCGGCGTCTTCGACAATTCGCGGCCAGGTTTCATCGGCTTCGCCGAGAGCCACGGCGTCGGCGTGACGAGGGCCGCCATCGCGGCCCAGCGCCTCATCTGCCATTTCCGTGACGTGCGGGCCGCCCATCACTACGGGCACGCCAACGGCGCGTACTGCATCGGCCATGCGGTAGGCTTTGGCGATCATTCTGGTCATAGCGCCGATGCCGACCAGATCAATCTTTTGCTCGATCACGTAACGGGCAATTCCGGCTTCGTCCATGGGCTGGGCGTTTCCGTCGATCAGCACAACTTCGTGGCCGGTGGGAGTGAGACTTTGCAGGAGGAACATCCAGAGATGCGGCATGAAATTGCGCGTGACCCCGTTATCGGGGTTGTACAGTAGGATTTTCAATAGTCCCCTGATTTCTCTTGCTGAAAGTTTCTTGCGCCCAAGAAAACTGGGGTCTTTTATGTGTGCGGTAGCGAACACAAGAATCTTACACTACTTGGGCGGTGCAACGGGAATAATGAAGTTTTCGCCGAGATTTCCCCCCCGCGTGAGGTTCCGTTTTGGTCATAGGGCTAGCACCTTTGGCTGGTCGCGGAAGCGGTTTCGTGGCTTAGAATAGTGATCGCGGTAACGGCGGGAGCTGATCTCGCATCTAAGCTGCAAGATGCAGGTGTGGTTCCGTTCAGTTTTCAGGAAAACTTCAGCTCAGGAAAACCTATACATGAGGTTCGTACCTGTTATGAAATCGGTTAAGGCTGGTTTAGGTGCTGCGGTTCTGGCTGTGCTCTTTCTGGGCGTTGCAAACGCGATGCCTCTGAATTCGTCGGCGCGCGCGGTGATTCCGGGAGATCTGCAACAATTAATTTCAGTGGATTACCGGGCGATGAAGGATTCTCCAACCGCGATGCAGCTCAAACAGCAACTGCTTCCGGATAACTTGAAGCAGTTTGAGGGCGCGCTGAAGGGGATCGGCATCGATCCCGATAAAGACGTCGATACGCTGACGTTTGCCTCGTTCCGCACGGCGAAGATGGGCATCAAGGGTGTGGGCGTAGCCGCCGGCCCGTTCGCCATGAAGGCCGTGCTGAAAAAGATGACGGCGATGAAAATCAAGCCGACAAAGTACCACAACACCACCAGTATCTATCCCATGGATGGAGGAATGGTGATGACGTTTTTGGACGATAGCACGCTGCTGTTCGGCGATTCGGTCGCGGTGCGGATCGCACTCGATGTGCGCGATGGCGAGGTTTTGGGCCTGGATACCAATCAGACCATGGCTGACATGATGTCGAGCGTGGATTCTGCGCCGGTATGGAGCATTCTGGATCAACTGGGGACGCAGAACGTGATGCGGTCGGCGCTGGGCGATGCGGCGAAAGTTGCCGACTATGACACCATCAAGAAGCGGCTGCTGGGTTCGCGTTACACCATGAGTTTTAATGGAGGCGTCAACTTCGATCTGACTGTTGTGTCGTCCGATTCGATGAGCGCCGCTACGTTGTCATCGCTGGTAAAGGCTGGGTTGCTTTATAAAAAGATGAGTGCGACCGCGCCCGAGAAATTGGCGATGGACAATACCAGCGTTGATTCGGACGGCTCGGATGTGAATTTTCATTTCAAGTCGACCGACCAGCAATTTCAGTCGATCATGCACTCGGATTTGTTTGCGGCCGTTTCGCACTAGCATTTTCAGGCTCGAGCGCACCTCAGCGGCTGAAGCCGCCTGACGTTAGGATGCCTTTGTGGCACGACTAAAGTCGTGCCCTTCCCGAGCCTTGTCCTGGTGGTTCTTCCGGGCGAAAAACTTGTCCCCTCAGTCCTGAAGCGTGACTGCCTTCTTCTCGGCAGTCAGTGCTTGGTCTGCCTTCTTTTGTTCCGTTGATCTTTTCCGTGCGGCGCGCTTCGCGCTGGCCCAGTCTTGTTTCACGATTTGCGGTGCGCGTCCGATGGCGAGCGCGTCATCTGGGACGTCGCTGGTGATGCAGGATGCGGCGCCGATGTAAGCTCCTTTTCCGACGCGGACGGGCGCGACCAGAGTGGTGTCGCTGCCGATGAAAGCTCCGTCTTCGATCACCGTGGTGTGCTTGTGAGCGCCATCGTAGTTGCAGGTAATGGTTCCGGCGCCGATGTTTACGCCCGCGCCTATTTCGGCGTTGCCCAGATAGGTGAGATGGTTGGCCTTCGATCCCTTGCCTAGCTTGATTTTTTTGGTCTCGACAAAATTGCCCACGTGCGCATCTTCTCCGATATCGCTGCCGGGGCGCAGATGAGAGTAGGGGCCAAGAATAGCGTTGGGGCCGACGCGCGAGTCTTCCAGAATGCAGCCGTTGCGGAGGAGAACTCCGTCGGCGAGTTCGGAATCCTGAATCACGCTATAGGAGCGAATGCGGCAGCTGGAGCCGATGCGCGAACGGCCCAGGATCTGAACGAAGGGTTCGAGGACAGTGTCGGACGCGATTGCGACATCGCTGTCGATCACGCAGCTTTCAGGATAAAAGATGGTCACGCCCGCCGCCATCAATTCTCGGCACTTGCTCATGCGCATCTGCTGATCGATGAGTGAGAGTTCAGCGCGAGTATTAGCGCCTAACACTTCGGCGGAGTTGTCTGTTTTCCACACAACCACGCGCTGCCCGGCTTTGCGCAAGACTTGAGCCATATCGGTGAGGTAATACTCGCTGTCAGAGTTCGTAGTGGACAGTTTCTTGATGTGCAGGAACAATTGCGGCACGGCAAAGACGTAGAACCCGGCATTGATCTCGTGAATCTTTTTCTGCGCGGGGCTGGCGGATTTTTCTTCCACGACGGCTTTGACTTCGGCGCTATGCGGACCCTTCCGCAATATGCGGCCGTACCCGGTGGGTTGGTCGAGATCAGCGCCGAGGAGGGTCATCGCGGCTTGCTGGTCGAGATGGAAGTTGAGCAATTGCGCGATGGTTTGCGGCGTGATTTGCGGAGCGTCGCCCGAAAGAACAATCACGTGATCGTAGGTCGACAGCGCGGACTGCGCGACCATAAGAGCGTGGCCGGTTCCGCGTTGCTGGTCTTGCAAAATGAAATTCACACCGGTCGGCGCGAGGGCCGCGCGGACGCGATCGGCTGCATGGCCGATGATGGCGAACACGTCGTTTGCGGGAACGACGTGCGTGGCGGCGGCGATGACATGCGCCAGCAAGGGTTTGCCTCCAACCTCATGCAGCACCTTAGGGAGTTGCGACTTCAAGCGGGTGCCTTTGCCGGCGGCCATAATGGCGACGGCGACGCGTGGCGCGGTAGTTGTGGAGGTAGTTGACGAAATGACTTTCCCGGAGTTCTTCATTTTCCCAACTATACCTTGGGGATGGGAGCAGGCAAAAGAGCCCCGGCGGGTTCCAAGGTCGTCGAGCTGCACTCGACTGGACAGCCGAGGGCGGCTGTCCCCACACCGTCACGGCGAGGGCTGGCGCGGACCGTCAGTGGGCATGGGTAGCTATTTGCTAACGTGCGGAATAGAATGCGGCGGCGAGAGTTGGGTATTCTTTGAGGGGGAGAAAAACATGCCGAAATATGTGATCGAGCGCGAGATCCCGGGTGCGGGAAGTTTGACTCAAGAACAGATTCTGGGAATCTCGCAGAAATCCTGCAGCGTGCTAAAGAACCTGGGGTCGGAGATTCAGTGGGTCGAAAGCTTTGTCACACCAGACAAAATCTATTGTGTTTATATTGCGCCCAATGAACAGATGGTGCGCGAACACGCGAAGCAGGGTGGATTTCCGGCGAACCGGATTTCGGAAGTGAAGCGGATGATCGATCCGACCTCGGCGGAAGCATGAGCGGCTGAAGCCGCAGTTGGGAAGCCGCGCCCTTTCAAAACGCGCACACGAATCGAGTTCCCGGTTGCTAGAGGCCGAGCCCTCCGTCGACCGCGAGAATTTGACCAGTGATAAATTGGGGTGCGGTAGCGAAGAACAGAACGGCGGCAGCGATTTCGTCGGTGCGCCCATTGCGCTGCATTGGAGTTTGTTTAGCCATGCGCCCCATAAATGCGGCAGCTGATTTTTCGCCGAGATCGATCATGCCCGGCGCCACTGCGTTCACCGCGATCTCGGGAGCTAAAGCTTTTGCCATAACTTTCGTCAGCATGTGCAACGCGGCTTTTGAGGAACAGTAATGCGCGTGCGTGGGCCAGGGACGCAGGCCGCCGAGGGAGCCCATGTGAATGATCTTGGCTTCGATTCCTACTGATCGAAGAGCCCCGGTGCGCTTTCGGCGCATCCACTTCAGGGCTTCGCGTGAAACCAGGAAAGGGCCGCGCGTGTTGGAGGCGAAGATATCATCCCACTGGCGCACGGTGAGGCGCTCGAAATCGGCGGTGTCATAGTTCCCGGCATTGTTGACGAGAATGTCGATGCGGCCAAGTTCGCGTCCTACATCTTTCATCATGGACTTGACGCTGGCCTCGTCGGTAACATCGCAGCGCAGAGCGAAGGCGCGCACGCCGAAGCTGGCCAGATCGACGACGGTATGCTGGGCGTCGGCTGCAGAATTGCGGTAAGTGATGGCAACATCGGCGCCCGCCTGGGCAAGAGCCAGGGCTGAGGCGCGTCCGAGACGGCGCGCCGCGCCGGTGATGAGGCATGCCTTGCCCCGCAAAGGCTTGGAATCGAGTGCAGACATTTTCGGATTCTACTCCTGGATTGGATAGCTTGAGCCATTTCCGAACTGGTCGGACCACTCCAACCTGATTCGCTGCTTTTTTCTTGCCAGAAGGTGCGACAGCAACGGTACAATCGCCGCGTGCCAGAGTCCCGCCAGGTCGTGATCTACTCGCGCAAAGGTTGCCATCTTTGCGAGCTGGTGAAGGAAAGTCTGACGAAGCTTTCTCGCCGCGGCGGGTTCACCTGGCAGGAAGTGGACGTGGACAGCGACACCGAACTACGGCGGCAGTTCAACGATGAAGTGCCGGTGGTGTTCATCGACGGACGCAAAGCCTTCAAGTACCGCATGGACGAACGCGAATTTCTGCGCAAGCTAGCGAGCTAGCCAATCTTCAAATCTGAAATCGTGCGATGGCGGTGGGCACGATGATTGTGTATTCGATGACGCACGCGTGTCTCTGGTGACACGTTGCCGACGATGGGACAAGCCTAACCTGCAGGTTCTCAACGCATCCACTTCGGCAACCTCCTTGCAAACAGACGAATGCGATCTATCGCGAAGGAGAAAATCTCTTGCTGCGGCAAATTCTGGCGCTCGCCTTTATTTTTGTTTGCACCACCATTGCATGGTTCATTCTCGGAGAGACCATTTCCTCGCGCACCTATGGCAGTAATGAGCAACTGCAGGGCCACGTAGCTTCCACGTGGGGAACGTCGCAACAGCAATCTCCGCCGACGGCGGCCTACTTTGTCGATGAAGTTGAAGAGTCGACTACCGTGGAGAATGGCAAGGTAGTGGTGCACCGCCAGACCGTGCACAGACAAACCTTTCTCCCTGTAGAAGCGAGCCGTATTCGCGTGAACTTCCATCTGACACCGCGACAAAAGGGATTGCTTTGGTACGCCACATACGCGGTTGATTTCGCCGGTGACTATAGTTTTCGCAACGACACCACGGAACTGCGGATAGTCGATTTCTGTTTGAGGTTTCCTGCGCAAAAGGCCATCTACGATGGTCTGCAGTTGAAAATTAACGATCAGGAAGTTGCGCTCTTGACCGACGATCAGGGCACCGTGGGGCGGGCAATGGTGGGACCGGGACAAACCGCCAGTCTGCACGTTGCCTACCGCTCGCAAGGCTTGGATTCCTGGCGCTATCAGTTTGGCGATGGGGTCGCGCAGGCGCGAGATTTCATGCTAACGATGCAAACCGATTTCCGCGACATCGATTTTGCTGACGATACGCTCTCGCCCACTTCCAAGCAGTTGATCTCGGGCGGCTGGCAGTTGACATGGCAGTACTCGAATCTGGTTTCGGGTTTCGAAATCGGTATGACGATGCCGGCGAAGTTGCAACCTGGGCCGCTGGCGGGAGAGATCAGTTATGCCGCGCCAGTATCCTTGTTCTTTTTCTTCTTTCTGATGTTCATCATAACCACCCTGCGCAATATCGACTTGCACCCCGTAAACTATTTTTTCCTGGCAACGGCTTTTTTTACCTTTCATCTGCTGCTGGCTTACCTGGTGGACCATATTTCGATTCATGTGGCGATGGCGCTGGCTTCGGCGGTTTCAGTGACGCTGGTGGTGACTTATTTGCGGTTGGTGGTTGGACTGCAGTTTGCCGCGCTGGAGGCGGGAACGGCGCAATTGATCTATCTCGTGTTGTTCTCGTACGCGTTCTTCTGGAAGGGATTTACGGGACTGGCGATCACGATCATCGCCATCATTACCCTGTTCGTGGTGATGCAAGTCACCGGAAGGATTCGCTGGTCCGAGCGATTCGCTGACGGCGGTGAAACACCAGTGCCGAGAGTGGGTGATGCGATCTAGTGATTGGAATGAGAACGCAAGGTTGTATAGAATTGAGGGAGCACAAGGGAAGCGAAGGACTATGGAAAAAGAGAGCGAACGCACTCCTGAACCGGAATCCGCCCAGGCAGCGGGGCATGTTGCGAGTGCTCACAAGATTTTGAAGACCTTGCAAGAGAAGATCGGAACGCATCCGGAACTCGGCGCAGCGATCACGAATCTGGAGATGGCGCTGAACATTTTGGCTGTGAAGACTGGTGGAGTGCTTTAGGACGCACGAGAATCCTGGTAAGTGGTTCGCAGCGAACTCGCGAGCTTTCCGTTACAACCGTTTCCGCTACAATCATCCCGCCCATGTTGCGCACTGATCTTTACGCCGATCCCACAAATATTTTCGTCCACGATGCGATTCTGGCCTCCTGCCGAAAGCATGCCCAGAAAACTGCGCTGGTGGACGCTTCATGCGGGCGGCGGATGACTTATGCCGAATATGGCGAAACCGTCGAAGCGCTGGCGCGAGGTTTGGCTGCTGCCGGGGTTAAGCTGGGTGAAGTGGTCGCTATTTTCTTGCCGAATTCTTGGGAGTTCTGCGTGGCTTATCATGCGGCAACGTTGGCGGGCGCGATCCCAACGCTACTCAATCCTACTTATCGCGAGCGTGAAGTTCGATATCAGTTGGAAAATTCGGAAGCAGTGTTGCTTATTACCGACGCAGCGAATATTGCTGGAATCAATCTGGCAGGGCTGCCGAATCTGCGGCGAGTGTATTGCACACGGGAGCAGGGAAGTGGAGCTGAGCCGTTCTCCGATTTGCAGAAGCCGATGAGCGCCAGGGTGCCACAGCTGGAACGTGGATCGCAGGAGACATTGGCGGCGCTGCCATATTCCAGTGGCACAACAGGATTGCCGAAAGGCGTGATGCTCTCCCACTACAATCTGGTGGCAAACGTTTATCAGCTGATAGCGCCGGGTGCGGCGCTGCTGAAGTCGACTGACAATCTGCTGTGCTTCCTTCCGCTTTATCACATCTACGGGCTGAACGTGGCGCTGAATCCGATGCTGATGATGGGCGCGACTCTGGTGTTGATGCCGCGTTTTAACGTGGCGCAAGTTTGTTCGCTGCTGGTGGAAGAATCGATCACGACGATGCTCATGGTTCCTCCGGCGATGAATGCGTTATGCCTGGCGGCAGAGGCGGGACAGTTTCCAAAAGCTCACAAGCTGCATTGGGTGAAGTCCGGAGCGGCGCCGCTGGCGCCGGATTTGCCGCGAAGATTCACTGCGCTGACGGGTATTCTGGTTTGCCAGGGTTATGGAATGACCGAGGCTTCGCCGGTAACACATGTGGGATATCTGGATCCTGAGCTTTACCGGCCGGACTCGATTGGACATCCTCTGGTGCAGACGGAGTGCCGGGTGGTGGGGACGGAAAATTTTGCCGCGTCGGAGAACGGCCTGAATGAGGTTGCCCCGGGTCAGCCGGGAGAGTTGGTGATGCGCGGTCCCCAGTTCATGCAAGGGTATTGGAAAGAGCCCGATGCAACGGCGGCTGTGCTGCGCGACGGATGGTATTGGTCGGGCGACATTGTCACGCGCGATCGCGAAGGTTTTTACCGCGTGGTCGACCGGCGAAAAGAGATGATCAAGTACAAAGGCTTTCCAGTTGCGCCGGCGGAAGTGGAAGCGGTGTTACTGGAACATCCCGCGGTGCGCGAGTGCGGAGTGGTGGGACGTCCAGACGCCGCTGCGGGAGAGATTCCGGTGGCGTTCGTTGCGCTACGCGACGGATTTGCGAATGGCAAGAAGATGGAAGAGGAGTTGTGCGCCTTCGTTGGCGAGCGGCTGACTCACTACAAGCAGCCGCGCGAAGTGCATTTTGTTGAGGTCGTCCCCAAAACGGCCTCGGGGAAAATTCTGCGGCGTGAGTTGAGACAATTCATTCACTGAGCATGCGGAATTGCGGCGACGGCCGCGGGTTCCAACATTGGATGACACGCATTAGAAATGACATGGAATTGACAATCTTCTGACAATCGCCTGCAACGACCATCCCAGACTGATCCTCACGCAGTAGCGGTCATCCCACGCGCTTCTGCCTCAACCCAGGTACTCACTCGCAGGAGGATCATCATGAATGCATTTGACAAAGTCAAAGCTTGCGGCGCGGCTATAGCGCTGATTCTTGCTTGCGGCTGGTCCGCGAGCGCACAAGCCTCACCTGGCGGCACCAGTGTGATTGCATCGACGGTTCCGGCGAACGGGGATGTGAACCCGTACGGAGTAGCTTTGGTGCTAGATAGTAAAGGCTCGTTAACCAAGGGAAATATTCTGATAAGCAATTTCAACAACAGCGCGAATCTCCAAGGTACGGGTACGACGATTGTGCAGATTTCGCCCGAAGGTGTAGTCACTCTGTTTGCGCAAATTGATGCCGCCAAGCTGCCGGGACCTTGCCCAGGCGGGATTGGCCTGACCACGGCGTTGGCTGTGCTCCGCAGCGGATGGGTGATCGTGGGCAGCTTGCCCACCACCGATGGCACGTCCGCGACTGTGCAAGCCGGATGTCTGCTGTTGCTGAACAGCGATGGAAAAGTGGTTCAGACTTTCTATGGTTCTTTGATTAATGGTCCGTGGGATATGACGGCTCTTGATTCCGGAAGCAGTGCGAATCTTTTCGTCACGAATGTTTTGAATGGGACGAAGGCCGCTGGCGGGAAGCCTGTGCACCTGGGAACGGTGGTGCGGCTGGCGCTGACTGGGTTATATGGAGCGATGCCGAGTTTGCAATCGATTACCGTGATTGGCTCGGGCTTCTCGGAGAGGACTGATCCCGCAGCTTTGGTGATTGGGCCGACCGGTCTGGCTCTGAGCGGCAACGCGGAAACGTTGTATGTGGCAGACAGCCTGAACAATCGCATCGTGGCGATCTCGGATCCGGTGACTCGGGTTACCTCTGCCGGAACAGCTACTACGATTACCCTCGATGGTTTTCTCAATGATCCTTTGGGGCTGACGGTCGCGCCGGACAGCAGCATCCTCGCAGTCGACGGGAACAATGGCTTCCTGGTTACGATTACACCGGGCGGTGAGCAGCTCACCGAAAACTTGTTGGATAACAATGGAAAACCGCCAGGAGCAGGCGCTTTGTTCGGTTTGGTGGTTGAGGGGCACAGTCTTTACTACGTGGATGACGCCACCAACACGTTGAATCTGTTTCAGTGAGGGTGTTTCGGTAATTAAGAGAGTGGCGCACTCTACCCACCTTTCTTGAAGGTAGCGGAAGGTGGGGTTTTTATGCAGGCATTCGACAAATCGATTTGTTCGATAGGTTTATGCGAATCCTCATTTCGATTGTTCGCGGCGTACACTTCCTATAGTATTCCTGCCTCATGTTTCGAATTCTACTGCTGTTCTTGCGGCGGTTGTGGCTGCCGTTCGTGGTGTTTGCAGCGTTCAGCCTGATGTGTGTGCTCGTCTACATGCATTTGGAGGGTCTGACCTGGCAGGATGCGCTGTTCTGGATGATCCAGCCGCACGCGATCGATGCCAGACGCGTACGCAACTCGACCAAACTGTTCTCGATTTTTGTCTATTGCGGCGTGTTCGCGTTTCAGATCTGGGTGGCGGAACGGGTCGCGGTCACGATCTTCAACCGGCAGGGAATGGAGGCCTGGAGAACCATGGTGAACGATGTCAGCATTGAAAAATTGCGCGATCACTTCATCATCTGCGGCTATGGGCAAGTGGGAAGAACGGTAGTCGACCAACTTAGCCGGCTGAAGATTCCTTTTGTGTTGATCGAAACCAGCGAAGGATTATGCCGAGAACTGCTGAAGGATAAAGTCCTCGCCATCCAGGGCGACGCGAAACGGCACGACGTGTTGCAATCCGCTGGAATCGAGCGGGCGCGGGGAGTGTGCATTGTGATCGATAATGATGCCGACAATCTTTACATCACGGTGACGGCGAAGTCGCTCAACCCGAAGGCACGCATTATTACGCGGGCGGGGCAGTCGCGCTACGCGCAGGCCATGCGCAATTCGGGCGCGGACGAGGTGATCATTCCGGAATATGAGGGCGGCTTGATGACGGGACGCATGATTGCCAAGTTTTATCCCGACGCGCAGTCACACCTGGAGTAGCCCTATTTTTCCACGCCGCTCTCGCCCGCGATTTTTTTCGTCACCAGGAAGCTCCAGATGGCATCGTTGGCGTTAAGAGCGTTGCTGGTTTTGCCAACCTCTTTTTCGCTCATGTATTGTTCGCCGCCCGGCCAGGTGTTGCCGCCATTCTTAACGCTGTAGAGCACGACCTGAGCGTTATCCTGGCAGCCGCTGTAGGTATAGGTTTTCGTTTCCTTCCCGCCTTTGTCCGCCGATGGCAACTTCGCCTGTTCTGGCTTCTCGCCGCAGTGATCGAACTTTGCCCAGGTCTTCGCGCTATCTTCTGCGGAGAGCACGTGGAAGCGTCCCGGTTTGTAAGTGCCTCCGTTGTCGGGAACGATGGGGTCGTCGGTGCCGTTGATGAAAAGCGCGGACGCGGCGCGTGCCGGAAGACAGATCATGGTCTTGGGCATTGCCGCTCCCACGGGGGCGATTGCGGCTACGCGATCCGCCATGTTGCAACCCACGCGCAGCGCCATAAAACCACCATCGCCCAAGCCAGTGGCGTAGATGCGGCGAGTGTCCACCGAATACTTCATGGGAAGTTGGTCGAGCATTTGATTAAGGAAGGCTACGTCGTCGGGAGGCTCGGATTTATTCCTGTTCTCGTTGGGATTTTCGCCTCCACTTTGACCGCCACCCTGTCCGCCACCGGGATAGCCTCCACCACCGCCACCGCCCGGATATCCGCCACCGCCGCCGGGGTAGCCTCCCCAGCCTCCGCGACGGCCGCCGCGGCGGGGCTGCATAGGCTGTTCGACTTGTTCCGTGCGGACTCCTACATTCCATGAGCCGTGCGCGGCGTTGGGATAAACAGCGATGATGCTGTCTTTATCGGCAAGGCGATTGAAGTGGGTGATCCCCGCCATATCGGCGGCATCCTGATTTCGCCCATGGAAAAGAATGACCACCGGATAGTGTTGATCCTGCTTGTAGCCCTGGGGCAGATGCACGACATAGGTGCGCGAGACGTCGTTGACGTCGACCTTTTCCTGCGAGTCCTGTGCCGGCGTGGCTTTCGCCTGCGAATCATTTGTCGGGGACTCTGGTTTTGGGGAGTCTTGCGCCTGCAAAGGGAGTAAGCAGAGTAACCCCAGAAGACAGACGGCCAGCAGGTAAGGGAAGTGCGATCGACGGAGGCGCGGAGCATTCATCGGGAAGACTTTCAATTTCATTCTTGCAATTCCTCTTTTGTATCGGCAGATACGCCGAAATGGCTTACCGAGACAGAAAACGGCAAGAGGCCGTCACTGGCTAAGAACCCCTAGCATGTCACAGGGTTGCTAGCGAGCGGGAGGGAGTTTTGCAAAGTTTTGTAAGTCGGCCGAAAGTCCTGAAACGGGGAACTTTTTTGGCAGTGCGTCGTAACTACATTTGAGAACGCGGTGCGATCGAACCGGCACTGAATCAGGAGGCATTTATGGACGGTAATTTGATTGGGCTGGCTGCAGTGGTGATGTCTCTGGGGATTCCGATGGCGGCCATGTATACGTTTTTCCGGGTGCGGAAGCTGCGCAGCGAAGAGCGCATGGCGGCGATTGCGCGTGGTGTGGAGATACTCATGCAGCCGGAACTTTCGGAAGCGGCGCGTTCGCGGCGGTCAGGCATTCTTCTTGTGGCGGGAGCGATCGGCTATATCGCGACTTTCGTTCTTATTGGAAGAGTCGAGCCCGATGCGATGATCGCAGCTACGTTTGGGATCATTCCGCTGGCGGTAGGCATTGGATTTTTCGTGGATCACGCACTGATTCGGCGGGATGCGAAAGCACTGTGAATTTCTCGGCACATGGCTTATGAGCCGGTGATGAATTTATGCTGAGGGCCGGTCAGTGGGACTACGCTCAGTCGCCCTTGATGCACCAGGGGAGAATCGGCGAATAGTTTGTTGGCTTTCATCTCGGCCAGGGTGACGGGCTTGGCGATGGCTTTGCCAACTTTGATTTTTATTTGCGGATTCTTCGGATCGCCAGTTTCAACCGAGACGACCGAGGCGGTTCCCACGGCGCTCTTTTCATCTCCAGTGTGGTAGATCACTAACTGATCTCCAGGCTTCATGCCGCGCAAATTCTTGACGGCAACGGGATTGGTAACGCCATCCCAGACCGTAGTCTGATCGCGTTGCAGGTCGGCGAAGGAGTATACGCTGGGCTCGGTTTTGAGAAGATAGGACATAGCAAGATTTTACTCGTGGTTGGGTTGGGAGACACAGCATAACTCGAACGGTGATGTGGTTAAGGAGATCCCTCGTCCCGCTGGTGAAAACGCGGGACTTCAGGATGACGCCACGAGGAGGGGTCCGGTTTGCAGGCTCCGCGGCGGTCTATTGTGGCTTCGCGTTGGGATCAGGCGGCGGTGCTTTGTCGTCCTTCTTTTCTTCCGGATGGTTTTCATAGATCGAGTATTGCCCCTGTGGGCGTTTGAGTTTGATGGTCAAGTCTAACTTCGCTTTGTCCACGTCGTAATCTTCGCCGAAGGTCTGGAATCCGCTGGCCAAAACCTGCACGCGTAATCTGCCGTAAGGAACATCGTCGAAGCTGGTTCTGCCATCGTTGTTGGTTTTGAGTTCAAGTCCACCGCGGCTCTGTTTGCCGTCGTTGCTTACGGGGTGCATGATTACGGCGGCGTTGCGTATGGGTTTGCCGTTGTCTTCCTTGATGACGAGGAAGGTCAGAGTTGCAACGGGTCCTTCCTCATCCTGTTGTGCGGTTGCGGCGCCAGCTAGCACCAGAATCAAGAGCAGGCAACCGATGGTTCGCCATTTCAGTTCCGACATAATATTCGCCCTTCATCAACTCGACACCGAAGATTGCCGACCTTCTTTCTACCTGAACAT
Organism: uncultured Acidobacteriaceae bacterium; assembly: GCA_963813205.1. GTDB lineage: Bacteria > Acidobacteriota > Terriglobia > Terriglobales > Acidobacteriaceae > Sulfotelmatobacter. The sequence goes on from CAWEYI010000026.1 coordinate 32,226, forward strand.
TCTAGCGATTGTGAACTCCGCGCGGAAGAGAGGAGGTAAATTAAGCCTTCTCGGAAGGCCGCACCTTGCGCTCGCTCGAGGGTTGCGATCCAAGCTGCACCAAATCGCTGGCCACGCGAGCCGTATTGTGGCGCGCCACTCCGGCCTCTTCCAAGTAATCTCCCAGCACAGGGATGACGCCCAGAGATTCAATAGCATCGAGATCGGCAACGATTTGACATGCGCCTTCGAGCGCGTACTTGGCCTTTAGCTCATCGGATACCGGGCGTGCGGTTGATGAGAGCGTAATCAAAAATTTGCTGGCCGGCATGGCGATTGAGTGCGCGGATGTGATCGGCTGCGGTAAGGCCAAGGCTCTCGTTGGCCTGCGTCATCAGATTGCAGATGTAAACCTTGGTGGCGGGTGAAGTGACGATGGCCTCGGCGATGCCGCGCACCAGCAAGTTAGGAATGAGGCTGGTAAAGAGCGAGCCTGGGCCGATGCTGATGATATCGGCGCCGGCAATGGCATCGAGCGTTTGCGGCAAAGGCTCGACATCGGGAGGAACCAGAAATAATTCCTGGATGCGGCCTTTGCTGGCGGTAATTTTGGTTTCGCCGCGCACGCGCGTGCCGTCTTCCATCAGAGCTTCGAGTTCGATATTCGAGGTGGTTGCGGGATGGATGTGGCCACGAGTGACGAGAATTTCTGAGGAAAGCCGCACCGCTTCTGCAAAATCTTCAGTGATGGAAGTCAAGGCCGCGAGGAATAAGTTGCCGAAGCTGTGGCCTTCGAGGCCGGAGCCTTTGTTGAAGCGATGCTGGAAGAGCTGGGAGAGCAGAGCTTCGTCTTCGCTGAGGGCGACGATGCAATTGCGAATGTCGCCGGGCGGGAGCATGTTGAGTTCTTTGCGCAAGCGTCCGCTGGAGCCGCCGTCATCACTAACCGTGACTACGGCGCAGAGATCGCGAATGACTGGCGTTCCGGGCGTGCTGCTGGCAGCTCAGCCGGAGTGAGCGCGAAGCGTTTGAGTCCCTTGAGCAGGGTGGAGAGACCCGTGCCGCCGCCGATCGCCACAACGCGAAGACCACGCTCGCGGGTGGTCTTCTCCAGGGGCGAGAATGAGGCGGTTTTGGTTTCCATCGAGGGAAGCTCGATTGCCGGCCTTACTAATACGATTCGTCTTCGCGGAAGGAACTTTCCGGCGAAGCCAGGTCGGCAGCGGGATCTGGATACAACAGCTCCGTGAACCGGGGATCTTCGGCCAGATTGTGAAAATCAGAGTCGTTGCGCGCCTGGTAGCGCAGACTGGCATTCAGGCGCAGGGCTTCATCCAGATGCTTTAGCGAATCTTCCACGTGTCCGGTGAGACAATCGAGCGCAGCCAAGCCATAGATAACAAAATCGGTCTTTGGCGCCTGCTTCACAAGCTTTTCGATGTGCTCGCGAGCGGTAACGTAGTCGCCGACATTCATGAGCGAGACGGAGTAATCGAAATGCTCCTCGATGGTCTTGAACTGCGTAGTGGCGGTGCGCTCGAGATGCTGGTTGCAGATGCTGAGGTGGATGGCCGCGCGGTCGCCCAGTTCCTTGCTGCCCCCGGCCAGCACTTTCTGAAACAGCGGCTTGGCCTTGTCGAACTTGTGCTCCTGCAAGGCGCGCAGCCCGGCTTCGTAATTCTGCAGGGCTTGTGACGCGCGCGGATCGTCCGCGATAGAAGATTTTTTGGGATTAGCCTTTTGAGCCATGTGAAGAATTTTTCCTGTGCTCGTCGTAATAAGTACTCCTTAGCATGAACCTCGAAGAGCTGATTCTCAAGTATCACTCAAGTGGCGGGTATAGGGCAATTCGGGGAAGGGCGGTAGCGAGTACCGGGTATGCGAGCACCGAGTAAAGCACACGAGCCACGGACAGAAGCGTATTTCCATATGGTACTGGGCGCTAATTGATCGCGGCGGCTGATTCCAGATCGATCTGCTTCCAATTCCCTTTGATAATGCCCGCGCGAATCTGAGCGGCGGTCTTTCCTGCTTTGTGCTGCTGATAAGAGTAATAGAGTTCCTTCAGGCAGGTGGCGCAGCGGGCGCCGTGCGTGCTTTCGAAGCAGCTATGCAGGCTGTTATGGCCCATGCGGTCGCAATAGCAGTAGCAGGGCTGCTGATGCAGGACGACGGGAATTCGCGATGCCAGATCGTAGGCGTGCGTCTGGTACGGGTATTGCGCGTCGGCTCCCCAGAGCTGATCTTTTGTGAGGATGGCAGGAAGCTTCGTTCCTTTCGGCGGCGGTCCGGCATTGTAAGCAGGAATGCCACTCTCTTCTTCCTCGCCTTGTGGCGCTGCCCACAGCGAAGTCATAGTCAGGGTTACCAATAAGAGCAGCGTTAAGGTAAGAGCGCGGTGCATAAACTTGCGACGAAAAAATCGAGTCGCTGACATGGCTTTCTCCTGAGACCTGATTTTAACCTGCTTTGCGCCATATTTCGAGTCAAGCATTCGTTGCCTCTTCGAAATTGCCGACTCGGCTTCCACAGGACTGTGATCTGTATACAATAGAAATCACATGTCAGAGGTCCCGACTACCGAAGCAAAGACAATTTCTGTAAAGCCGCTTCCGCAGGCTGCAGAGAGCGAAGCCATGGCCGCGGGGGCGCGCCTGCGTCCGGCTTTAGGGGTATGGTTGCGCGACCTGGTGGTTTCGCTGGCGATTTCGGCGTTCATTATTGTTTTCATTTATCAGCCGGTAAAAGTGGAAGGCACCAGCATGATGCCGTCGCTCGAAGACCAGGAGCGAATCTTCGTCAACAAGTTCGTCTACAGGCTGGAGCCGATTTCACGCGGGGATATCGTGGTTTTTCGTTATCCCCGCGACCCTTCGAAAAGCTATATCAAGCGTGTGATTGGAGTGGCTGGCGATCGCATTCGCATCGATGGCGGCCAGGTGTATGTGAATGATGAAGCTCTGGAAGAAGATTATGTTCCCCCTGCCTATGCCGATTCCCGGTCGTATCCCGAGACGGTAGTCCCGCCGCACTCTTATCTCGTACTGGGAGATCATCGGTCAATGTCGAACGACAGCCGGGACTTCGGTCCAGTCGATCAAAGTTATATCTACGGCAAAGCCGTGTTTGGCTATTGGCCGATGGATAAGCTGGGTAGAGTTCGGTAGGGAATTGTTGATTGCTGATTTTTGATTGTTGATTGAAAACCTTGAGGCGGGCGCTTAATCATCAATCAACAATTAGCAATGTCAGGATTTCCACACCCCAAGCGCGTTCCGAGCTTGGTCCTAAAACAAATCCCTGATAAAATTCTGAAAATCCACACATTGGAGCGAGAATGCAGGCTATCCTTGCGCTGGAAGACGGGCGAGTCTTCCGAGGCAAAGGTTACGGCGCCAAAGGCGAATGCTACGGCGAAGTCGTTTTTAATACTTCCATCACCGGCTACCAGGAAATTTTCACCGACCCTTCCTACTCGGGACAGATTGTTGTCCTGACCAATCCTCACATCGGCAACTACGGAACCAACCACGAAGATAACGAAGCCACGCGTCCGTGGATTGAGGGGCTGATCGTCCGCGAATTTTCGAAAGTGAGTTCGAACTGGCGATCGTCCCAGGTAGCAGAAGAGTATCTCGAACAATTCAAGGTGCCTGTGCTTTCGGATATTGATACGCGGGCGCTGGTAAGGCATCTGCGCGACCATGGGGTGATGCGGGGAGTGGTTTCTACTTTGGAGAGCGACGCGGAGAAGTTAGTCGCCAAGGCGAATTCGATTCCAAAAATGGACGGCACCGATCTCGCGAAAGAAGTCAGTACGAAGCGGTCTTATGTGTGGGAAGTAGGGGAGCGTTCGCACGAACCGGTAGCCATGGTTGGAGTGAAAGACGAACCGGCGCGGTTTCATGTAGTAGCTTATGATTTTGGAATTAAGCAAAACATTCTAAGGAAGTTACGTGGAGAGGGATGTCGGGTGACGGTGGTTCCGGCGCAGACCTTGGCCGAAGATGTGTTGGCTTTGAAGCCGGATGGAGTGTTTCTGTCGAATGGTCCGGGTGATCCTGAGCCGTGTACATATGCCGTGGATTCGATCCGCCGACTGATGGGACGTCAGCCGATCTTCGGCATCTGTTTGGGGCATCAACTTACCGGAATTGCGCTCGGGGGAAAAACTTTCAAGCTGAAGTTTGGACACCACGGTGGGAATCATCCGGTGAAGCAGTTATCTACCGGGAAAGATTGAGATCACGGCGCACAATCACAATTTTGCGGTCGATCCGGATTCGCTGCCGGAGAGCGAAGTTGAATTGACGCACATGGATTTAAATGATTCGACTTTGGAGGGATTGCGTCATCGGAACCTGCCGCTGTTCAGTGTGCAGTATCATCCCGAGGCCGCGCCGGGGCCGCATGATTCGCATTATCTGTTCAAGGATTTCGTGAAGATGATGGAGGAATGGAAAGGGTGAGGACGCTGACTAGAATTAAGGGAAACGAAGAGTTTTGAAAGGGAGCGTCTTCAAGGCGCGTCCTGATTAGATGCAATTAACCCTGTCATTCCGAGCGAAGAAGATCGTCTGCGAAGCGAACGATCTTCGCAGTCGAGGGACCTGCTGTCGGCTCGCGGCTTGTATGCTGCCAGCGGAAGGCAGGTCCCTCCACGCGAATAACGATCAGCTTCGCTGATCGTTATTCTTGGTCGGGATGACAGGGTAAGAGTGAATAGAAATCTAATGCCCAAACGCACTGACATCTCGAAGATCCTGATTCTCGGCTCCGGGCCCATCGTCATCGGCCAGTCGGCGGAGTTTGATTACTCCGGCACGCAGGCCTGCAAGGCGCTCAAGTCGGAGGGCTATGAAGTCGTGCTGGCGAATTCGAATCCGGCGACCATCATGACCGACCCGGAGATTGCCGACCGCACTTACATCGAGCCGATGACGCTCGAATATCTGGAAGAGATTATCCGCATCGAGCGGGAACTGTCGCCGGGCGCGGGTTTTGCCGTGCTGCCAACCGTTGGCGGGCAGACCGCGCTCAATCTGGCGATCGAACTTTCCGACGGCGGCGTGCTGGAAAAATATAACGTGACGTCTGATCGGCGCGAACGTCGCGGCCATCAAGAAGGCCGAAGACCGACTGTTCTTCAAAGACGCGATGCAGAAGATCGGCCTCGACGTGCCCAAGTCGGCGCTGGTGAACAGCACAAAAGACGGGCTCGAGTTCGCGGGCAAGATTGGTTTCCCGGTGATCATGCGGCCATCGTTCACGCTGGGCGGTTCCGGCGGCGGCATCGCTTATAACCGCGAAGAGATGCTCGAAGTGCTCACGCGCGGACTCGATATCTCTCCGGTGCACGAGGCGCTGATTGAAGAGTCGGTGCTGGGATGGAAAGAATTCGAGCTCGAGGTGATGCGCGACACGAAAGATAACGTCATCATCATCTGCTCGATTGAGAACTTCGATCCCATGGGCGTGCACACCGGCGATTCGATCACTGTCGCTCCCGCGCAGACTCTGACTGACCGCGAGTATCAGGCGATGCGCGATGCGTCGATCGCGGTGATTCGCGAGATCGGCGTCGACACCGGCGGATCGAACATTCAGTTCGGCGTGAATCCGGAAACCGGACGCATGGTGGTGATCGAGATGAACCCGCGCGTGTCGCGCTCTTCGGCGCTGGCGTCGAAAGCCACCGGGTTTCCCGATCGCGAAGATTGCCGCGAAACTTGCCGTGGGTTACACGCTCGACGAAATTCCCAACGACATCACGCGCAAGACTCCGGCATGCTTCGAGCCGACGCTCGACTACGTCGTCGTAAAGATTCCCAAGTGGCAGTTCGAGAAATTTCCCGGCGCCGACGAAAGCCTTGGCGTGCAGATGAAGTCGGTGGGCGAAGTGATGGCCATCGGCCGCACCTTCAAGGAAGCGCTGATGAAAGGCATTCGCTCGCTCGATACCGGCAAGCGCGTGGGCGCGGACAAGATCGAGCCGAAGATTCTGACGCAGCGCCTGGTCACGCCGCATCCGGAGCGGCTGGCGTACGTGCAGTACGCGTTGCGGCAGGGGCACACGGTGAAGCAGATTCGCGAAGATGACTTCGATGGACCCGTGGTTCCTGTACCAGCTCAAAGAAATTAACGACATGCAACTGGAACTGGAGAAGCATCCGATGGAGTCGATTCCGACGGAGGTGCTGCGCGAGGCCAAGCGCATGGGATTCTCCGACGGGCGGCTGGCGCAATGTGTGGCGGCTGGAAGGGCAGGAGAAAGTTCGGCATCTGCGCAGGAAGCACGGCGTGCTGCCGGTTTACAAGCGCGTGGATACGTGCGCGGCGGAGTTTGAAAGTTTCACGCCGTATCTTTATTCGACTTACGAAGATGAAGACGAAGCTGCGCCGACCGAGAAGAAGAAAATCATCATTCTCGGCAGCGGGCCGAACCGCATCGGGCAGGGAATTGAATTCGATTACTGCTGCTGCCACGCTTCGTTTGCGCTGCACGAAGACGGTTACGAGACGATCATGATTAATTGCAATCCTGAGACGGTCTCGACCGATTACGACACCAGCGACCGCCTCTACTTCGAGCCGCTCACGTTTGAGGATGTGTGGGCGATTTATCAGCATGAGACGTCAAAAGGCGCGCCGTGTGGTGTGATCGTGCAGTTCGGCGGGCAGACGCCGCTGAATCTGGCTCTGCCCCTGAAGGCTGCGGGCGTGAATATTATCGGCACATCGCCCGAATCAATCGATCTGGCCGAAGATCGCAAACACTTCAACAAGCTGCTGCAAGAACTGCAGATTCCTCAGGCGGCCGGAGTGATGGCCACCTCGCTCGAAGAAGCCGTCGAAGGCGCGAAGCACGTGGGATATCCAGTCGTGGTGCGGCCTTCCTACGTGCTGGGCGGACGCGCCATGGTCATCGCCTACGACGAAGAATCTGTGACGCGCTACATGAAGGAAGCGGTCGAGTATTCGCACGACCGTCCGGTGCTGATCGATCATTTCCTCGAAGATGCGATCGAGGTGGACGTGGATGCGCTTTCCGATGGCGAAGACGTGGTGATCGGCGGAATTATGCAGCATATTGAAGAAGCCGGCATTCACTCCGGCGATTCTTCGTGCGTGCTGCCGGCAGTGGATATTCCGCAGCCCTGATGGAGCGCATGCGCGACTACACTTTCAAGCTGGCGCGGGCGTTGAAAGTTATGGGGCTGATGAATATTCAGTTCGCCATCCCGCGCGGTGAAATTAGCGGCCCGCGATGGCGGAAAAGTTTATGTTCTCGAAGTGAATCCGCGCGCCTCGCGTACCGTGCCGTATGTTTCGAAAGCCACCGGCGTGCCGATGGCGAAGATTGCGGCGCGGCTCATGACTGGACGCAAGCTGCGCGAATTTCTGCCGGAAAATATTGAGCGCCGCGCCGATCTCGATACGGGAAGCTGCTACTACGTGAAGTCGCCGGTGTTTCCGTGGAACAAGTTTCCCGGAGTTGATACCGTGTTCGGGCCGGAGATGAAATCGACTGGCGAAGTGATGGGCGTGGGTGACAGCTTTGGCGAGGCTTTTGGAAAAGCGCAGTTGGCTGCGGGCCAGAAGCTGCCGACGCAGGGTACGGTTTTCATCAGCGTGACCGATCACGATAAGCGCCACGTGGCCGAAGTGGCGCGCAAATTTGTCGACATGGGTTTCAAGTTGGTGGCTACTTCGGGAACAGGCGATGTGATCGAAGCCGCCGGCATGAGAGTGGAGCGCGTCTACAAAGTAAAAGAGGGACGTCCGAACGTGGTCGATTTCATCAAGGGTCAGCGGATTCATCTCATCGTGAATACGCCGACCGGGCCAGAGCCGTGGTTCGACGAGAAGGCGATCCGGCGCGCGGCGGTGATGGCGCGCGTCCCTACCATCACTACGCTTTCGGCCGCACGCGCGGCGGCGGAAGGTATTGCAGCTCTACAGCGCGGCGAGGTGACCATCAGAGCGCTGCAGCAGTTGCACGCGGAGCGGACAGTCAAGAGCCGCTAAAAACATGCATGGTTGTGCCGCGCGTGCAATAATTGGTGCGCGAGGTCTTCATGTTACTTCACGGAATTCTTCCTCCCATTACTACGCCGTTCTATACGGACGGCAATGTTTATTACAAAAAGCTCGAGAGCAACGTCGAGCGCTATTCACGCACCCCTTGTGCAGGTATTGTGGTGCTCGGCTCCACTGGCGAAGCGATTCTGCTCTCCGATCAGGAACGGCGCGATGTGCTGAAGTCCGCGCGGGAAGCGGCTGCGCCGAATAAGGTGCTCATTGCGGGGACCGGAGTCGAATCGGCGTTTGAGACTCTACGGCTAACTGAATATGCAGCCGAACTCGGCTACGACGTTGCCATGGTGCGCACTCCGCATTACTACAAGAAGCAGATGCAGCCGGAGAATATTCTGGCGTTTTACCGAACGGTGGCCGACCGCTCGCCGCTGCCCGTAATCGTCTACAACTTTCCGCAGGCGACTGGCTATAACATTCCCGCCGAGCTCGTGATCGAATTGGCGGAGCATCCCAACCTGATCGGCATCAAGGAGTCGAGCGGTGAGGTGGAAAAAGTCCGTGCCATGGTGGAAGGTACACGCCATATAAAGCGCAATGCCACCGTCACGGAAACATTTGAAGCGGTCACGCCACGCATGCTCGCGGCAGCCGCAAACGCTTCGAATGCAGACGGAGGAGAACTGGTGCAAGTTGGTGCGCTGGCGGGATCATCCTCACCAGCCAAGCCTTCTTCCGCAGCTGTCACCGTAGTTGGCAAGATGAAGACCAGGCAGAAAGAAGTCGGTTTCCAGGTTATGGTTGGGGCTGCCGACAAACTGCAGGCTTCGCTGGATGTCGGAGCCGTGGGCGCGATTCTGGCATTCGCTTGCGTGGCGCCAACGGCGTGCTACGAGATTTACGCGGCGTGGAAAGAGAATGACGCCGAGTTGGCTCGGCTGAAGCAACAACGAATCGTGCACGCTTCACAACGTGTAGTCGGCGAGTTGGGAATTCCTGGCGTGAAATACGGCATGGACTTTAACGGCTACTTCGGTGGCCCGGCACGCCTGCCGCTGTTGCCGCTTACTGGCGAGGTGAGAAATGAAGTGGAGCGATTGCTGGCGGATATCAGGAACTGAAGGATTTCCGGCTTTCTGCTAACACTTTGCATTTAGTTTGCGGGGTAACCACACGCTATTCCCAGCCATCTCTTGTGACTGCGGTCACAATGGCATATACTAGCTTCGAACGAACGTTCGAATTAGCGGGTTCACCTTCGGAACCATGGCCAGCCCATCCACTGCAACCCGAGTCTCCTCAGGCCGACGTCGCAGTCGAATCGTCCTGGCGCCGGCCACACGCTTCGACCGGCGATTATCCGAGATTCTCATCCATGCCACCAACGTCTTCTGCGAAAAGGGATACGAAGGTGCCTCGATGCGCGAGCTTTCCCGCGCCAGCGGTATGTCGCTGGCGGGGCTTTATTACTACTTCGAATCGAAAGAACGTTTACTTTTTTTGATTCAGAAGCACACCTTCACAACCATCGTGCACCGGCTGAAGGCACGGTTGGAGGGGGTGAATGATCCGGAACGACAGATACGGGTATTCATACTCAATCACCTGGATTATTTTCTAGCCAACCCGGCCGCGATGAAGGTCCTTTCGCACGAGGCGGAGGCACTGAAAAATGGGTTCGCTTCAGAAGTGGCTGCCATCAAGCGCGAGTATTACCGCATCTGCGTTGGATTACTGGACGAGTTGAAGCGTGATTATGGATTGCAATTCTCCACCCGTATTGCGGTTTTGAGTTTGTTTGGAATGATGAATTGGATTTATACCTGGCATAATCCGCGCGTCGATGCGGATGCTGAACACGTTGCTCGAGAAATGGGTGATGTTTTTCTGCGCGGAGTGATGAATGGCGCGAAGGGACGTAAAGACGCGCGTTGAAGGTTAGTTTGTTTGCTTCTGGTCGAAACCGGAATTCCAGGCTTCGCTCGGAATGAGATAGAGATCATACGAAAAAAGGAGTTACAACATGGCCACCACGATGCAGCCGGCAACCAACGAAACCACCAAACAACTTATCAACTATCGTAAGGACGGCGGCGTAGCAGTAATCGAGATGTGCGACCCGCCGGCCAATACTTATACCTACGAGATGAACCGGCAGCTCGATGAAGCAATCCTGCGCGCGCGCATGGACAATGATGTTTATGTCATTTTGCTGACTGGCGCGGGCGACAAGTTTTTTTCGGCGGGCGCGAATATCAAGATGCTGTCGAGCGTCGATCCCACTTTCAAGTATTACTTCTGCCTGCACGCCAACGAGATGCTGCTGCGTCTGGAGCACACGCCGAAGCTAGTGATTGCGGCGATCAACGGCCACTGCGTGGGGGGAGGACTGGAAATTGCGATGGCTGCCGACATTCGCATCGCACGCAAGGACGCGGGCAAGATCGGTTTGCCTGAGGTGAATCTGGGAGTGCTTCCCGGTACTGGCGGCACGCAGCGCCTGTCGCGGCTGGTGGGGAAGAGCAAGGCTATTGAGTTGATGGTTACGGGCAACACATTTTCTTTCGAAGAAGCGCAGGAACTGGGAATTATCAACGATATTTACGAGCGCGACGGTTTCATGGACAACATGATGGAGTACGCCAAGCAATTCTGCCCGCCGAACAAAGCTGCCAAGGCCGTGGGAAGGATCAAGCGCGCGGTGCAGACGGGATGGGAGATTCCGATGGAGTCGGCGCTGGCGGTGGAACGCGAAAACCAGCAGATACTTTTCCAGAGCGAAGATGCGAAGGAAGGCCTGGCTGCTTATGTCGAGAAGAGGCCTGCGGTTTTCAAAGCGAAATAACCTGGAGCCGAATGGGTCAGTTAATCGGAGCGGACGGGGAAATTGCACATGGTTGGGACTCAAGGGTTCGGAGCGCCATTCGCGATAATGCTGACGCTTCCCAATCGCGGCGGCGGGCCGATCTCCTCACGGGCAGCTGTGTTGGTGCTTCTGTTCTATAGCAGCGTTATCCCGATGGCGCTTTTCTGGCCGCGGCTTTTGCGGTACTGGCGTTTGCGCAATATCGCTAAGTGGCCGGAGACCGAAGCTGTTGTTGAGCGCGCCAACTGGAGCTACGGCGGTAAAGAGAATTCCGTACTCGTCGCGGAGATCTCGTACTCGTACAGAGTTGAAGGGGAGCGGTACTCGGGCTACTGGCGAAGGATGTTCAGAGGACCTAATTCTGCCTCGGACTTTGTGAACGACGCTCGCGGTCGTAAGCTGCAATTGCGTTACAAACGGGGCAAACCTGAAAAATCCTTTGTCGTGAAGTTGGTCTGAAAGCAGGGAGTTATGCCAGGAAAAGTAGCGAAAATCGGCACGTTCAGCGATTGGATCGGCATGTTCAACGATTGGCGCAAAGATATTGGCGTCAACACGAAAGACATTGAAGCGTTCCAGTTCGACACGCTCTATGGCGCGATCGATACCGAGGAGATTGAATTTGGATCGTACAAAGGTCGACGCAAATGGGAAAACCTGCGGCAGATTCCAACGCAGCAGATGCGCGACGCGTTGATGAACATGATCGTGTATCAGGGCGATACCGAGTTCGCCAGCGTCGAGCAGCAGCGGAATCTGTTGGAGAACGCTCCCACGGACTGGGATCGACGCGCCATCACGCGGGTGATGATCGAGGAAATGCGTCATGGCTGGCAGATGTGCGCTCTGCTGGTGGATCACTTCGGTTACTCGGGCAAGGTGGAAGCGCACAAAATGCTGGAGCGCCGCGCCTTCGACAACAAACGCTTGCTCGGCGCCTTCAATGTGGATGTCGACAACTGGATGGATTTTTTCACCTATACAGACTTCGTGGATCGCGACGGAAAATTTCAGCTACAGATGCTGAAATATTCTGCGTTCGCGCCGCTGGGTCGATCGATGTCTTACATGTTGCGCGAAGAGGCGTTTCACATGGGCACCGGGAATGATGGTCTGCGTCGCATTGTGGAGGCCGGCATCATTCCAGGATGGCTGATTCAGAAATATCTCAACAAATGGATCTCGAGTTCCTACGATTTGTTCGGGACAGATCATTCTTCCTCGGCGCATTGGGCATACGTGTGGGGTGTTAAGGGACGGTACGATGAGCCGAAGAATGAGCAAGCTCCAGATCTGGACGATTTGAACGATTACAACCGGAATTTGTATCGCAACGAAGTGGCAGGCCTGATCGAGCGCTTCAATGGCTCTTTGAAGCCGGGCCAGCCGAAACTGTACGCTCCGGACACCAAGTTTAATCGCGAAATCGGACGATGGAAGGGACAGAAGTTCCACGCGCAAACCGGCGAGCAGCTTGATGACCGCGTTTACGAAGAGCATCTGAAAGAAATTATGCCGTCGGCGGAAGACAAAAAGCTACTGCTGGAAATTATCGACAACGAAAAGAAATGGATCGCCGAGAAAGCTGGAGCGCGCGATCCTCTGGCAAGCATCGGCGAGGTCAGAAAGTCCGCGATCAATTTGTAAGGGTCATCTCCTTCAGGAAGCGGTTGAGAGATAGAAAACTATGGCAACTGGGTTGGCGGAATCCCGTCTCGCGCGGTTGGCAGTCGACGTAAGCTCGGCGGTGGCGAGGATAGCATTTTTGCATCCGCCACTGAACGTCATCGATATCCCGATGATGGAAGAGTTGGCGCAAGCACTGGCCGACATCGAGCGGCGGTCAGATGTTTCCATCGTGGTGCTGAGCGGCGAAGGCAAGGCATTTTCCGCTGGAGTCGATGTTGCCGCCCATACGCCTGACCGAGTCGAAGAGATGCTGACCAAGTTCCACGCCGTGATTCGTGCGCTGCTCAACACGAAGAAGGTAACGGTTGCGGCGGTGCAAGGGCATTGTCTTGGTGGAGGCGCGGAATTGGCGATGGTTTGTGATGTGGTTTATACATCCACTTCAGCACTGTGGGGATTTCCTGAGATCAAACTGGGATGTTATCCGCCGGTGGCGTGTACAGCATTAGCTGCGCTGGTGGGGCAGAAGCGCGCCGCGGAATTGATTCTGACCGGGAGAACGATCAGCGGAACCGAGGCCGCGGACATTGGATTGGCCAATCATGCTGTCACTGATGAAGGGTTGCAGAGCGCAGTCGAGGGAACAGTCCGACAGGTACTGAGCATGAGTCCAAGCTCGCTGGCGATCACAAAAAAAGCCATCTATGCATGGGACGCGGCGCACTTCGACAAAGGCCTGGCGCGCGCCGAAAAGATCTATCTGGAAGAGTTGATGAAGACGGCGGACGCGCAGGAAGGCATTCGTGCCTTTATCGAGAAGCGTGAGCCGAAGTGGGCGGCAAAATAGGTGTTGCGTTGCGAGATGTGCCGATGAATTTGGATTACGAGATCACGCCCGAAGAAGTAAAGATCAAACTTGATCAAGGCGAGGGATTTATGCTGCTCGATGTTCGCGAGCCCTGGGAGTTTGAGACGGCGCACATGGATGGCGCAAAGCTCTTGCCCATGGGCGACATACCATCGCGGGCGCATCAGGAGCTGGATCCGGAAGAACACATTGTAGTTGTATGCCATCACGGTGTGCGTTCGATGAATGTGACCGCTTGGCTACGGCAGCAGGGGTTCGAGAAAGCGCAGTCCATGCGGGGTGGTATCGATGCATGGTCTCGTGTGGTGGATAGGAACGTGCCGACGTATTGAAGCTGCTCGCCGCGAGCTTATGGCTACTGGCCAAAGCGGCGCCAACATTAACTGATCGGTACAAGCTGGAAGCTGGTTTCTGAATGAAGAAAGAGCTCATCGAATTAAAGATTAACGGTCGCCGCTTTGAACTCGCGTTCGAGCCGAGCGCGTTGCTGCTGGACGTGCTGCGTCAGGATTTAGGCCTCACCGGGTCGAAGCGCGGCTGCGATGAATCTTCCTGCGGCGCTTGTACGGTTCTCGTCGATGGCGTGGCAATGATGTCTTGTACGCTGCTGGCCGCAAGTTGCGAAGGGCAGGAGATCACAACTATTGAGGGAGTGAGCGAGCACGGGAGTCTGGCCGCGATTCAAAAAGCCTACGGAGACTGGGGTGGAGCGCAATGTGGGTTTTGCACTCCGGGATTCATCATGACTGTGAAATCGCTTTTGGCGGAAAATCCTGATCCATCAGAGGACGACATTCGCGCCGCTCTGAGCAGCAATTTGTGCCGCTGCACCGGCTACAGCCAGATGTATGCAGCGATCCGTTCGGCGATTGCGGTCGAGCGGAAGGAATCGGTTTCCACGTAACAAACCATGAGCGACTTTTCAGTTATCGGCAAGCCCACCGCGATGGTCGACGCGGCGGAGAAGACTACCGGCGGCGGCAAGTACACGGATGATCTCAGTGTGCCGGGCATGCTGGTTGGGAAGATTCTGCATTCGCCGTATCCACACGCGCGCATAAAACATATCGACACTACGCGTACCGAAAACCTGGACGGAGTCGTGGCTGTCGTTATTGGCAAAGACGCTCCGAATCCTTATGGAATTCTTCCCGTCGGTCATGATGAACACGCGCTCGCGCTTGATAAAGTGCGCTATGTCGGAGACAACGTCGCGTGTGTGGTTGCGATTTCGGAATCGGTCGCTGAGAACGCATTGGAACTCATCGACGTAGAGTACGAAGTGCTTCCCGCTTACTTCGATCCTGAAGAGTCGATGAAGGCGCAGACCGATCTCATTCACGACAACAAGCCGGGCAATCTTGAAAAAGATTATCACCACGTTTTTGGCGATCCCGACAAGGGTTTTGCCGAAGCTGATCGCGTGGCGGAGGCGCGATTCGTCGCCAATGAAGTGACGCACGCGGCCATGGAACCGCATTCGACGCTGGCTTCGTTCGAATTGGATCCACACACAGGAAAGCTGGGAAGGCTGACGGTGTGGTCTTCGACGCAAGTTCCGTACTACCTGCAACACAAGCTGTCACTCGTTCTGGAAATGCCGATGGCGCAGATTCGAGTGATTAAGCCGCTGGTGGGCGGCGGATTCGGCGGCAAGAGTGAAGTGATTCCGCTGGAGATTATTGCGGCGGTAGCGGCACGCAAGGCGCAGGCTCCGGTGAAGATTACTTACACGCGAGAAGAAGTTTTCTGGGCGCATCGTGGACGGCCGCGCACGATCATCGATTTGAAAACTGGTGTGAAGAACGACGGCCGAATTACCGCGGTGAAGGCGCGCGTAGTGCAGGATGGTGGCGCGTATTGCTCGTACGGCGTGGTGACGATTCTTTATTCGGGAGCGTTGCTGGGCGCGCTTTACGACATTCCACACATTCAATATGACGGCTATCGCGTTCTCACCAACAAGCCGGCATGCGGCGCCATGCGGGGCCACGGCACGGTGAACGTGCGATTTGCTTTCGAATCGCAACTGGATGAACTTGCAACGGCGATTGGAATGGATCCGGCGGAGATTCGCCAGCGCAATTTGCTCAAGCCTCCTTGCATCACCGTGAACGGGCTACGCGTGCAAAGCTATGGGCTGCCGGAATGCATCGAGAAGACCATCGAGCGTTCGGGCTGGAAACAACGCCGAGGAAAGCTGGCCAGGGGACGCGGCTTGGGGATTGCCTGCAGCCATTATGTGAGTGGGGCTGCGAATTCGATTATCCGTTCTGACATGCCGCATTCGACGGTGAACATCAAGATCGACCGCGATGGCGGGGTGGTGGTTTACACGGGAGCGTCGGAGATTGGCCAGGGATCGGACACGATGACGGCGCAAGTGGCCGCTGAAGTTCTTGGCTGCCCTCTCTCGCGTGTGCGAGTGATCGCGGCCGATACCGATCTCACTCCCATCGACATTGGATCGTATTCCAGTCGGGTGACGTTCATGGCGGGGAATGCGACTTTGCGCGCGGCAGAAGAGGTGAAAAAGAGAATTGCCGCAGCGGCGGCGAAGAAAATGAATTGTGCGGCGGACGATCTGGTGTTTCGCGAGGATGTGGTCTTCAAGAAGGGAAGTGTTCCGCCAAGCGGGAAGAAGGATCAATCGGAAGAAAGAGAAGTGACGCAGACGGGCGCGTCGGTTAGCGGACGCGTCGAAGGGCAGATATTGCGGGGTTCGTTGCAGCAGAAGCGCAAAGAAGAAGGCCCGAAAGAATGGATGACGTTCGAGGAAGCAGTTGTCGCCGCGATTGACTTTCACGGAGCGCTGACCGGAACTGGTTCTTATGCGCCTCCGCCGGAAGCACGCGGTGGCAAACACAAAGGTGGGGGAGTGGGACCATCGCCGGCTTATTCCTATTCGGCGCAGGTTGCTGAGGTCAGCGTTGATGAGGACACGGGCGAAGTTACGGTACACAAAGTCTGGGCCGCGCATGATTGTGGGCGCGCGTTAAATCCGGTATCAGTGGAAGGACAAATAATCGGCTCAGTGTGGATGGGCATGGGGCAGGCGCTGACGGAAGAAATGCTGTGGAAAGATGGGATGCTGATGAATGCGGGGATGCTGGAATACCGCAGTCCATCGTCGGTGGAGTCGCCGGAAGTGGAGCCGATTATTGTCGAGAGCATCGATCCCGAAGGTCCGTTTGGCGCGAAGGAATGCAGCGAAGGATCGCTGGCAGCGACTATCCCGGCGATTTCGAATGCGATCTATGACGCGGTGGGTGTGCGGCTGCACGAATCTCCATTTACGCCGGAGCGCGTGCTGGCGGCGTTGCGGGCGAAGAGGAGTGAAAAGGCTTTGAATTTGACCGAAGGCGTAGACCCGACCGCGCCTACGCATTTTCGCGAGCATGGCGGAGCTCTTTGCTTCAAGGGCAAAGGGCCGGAGCGGCATGCGCTTGATCCGGCGCGCCGCGAGGTGCCGGCGGCAGCCGGAGGTGCGGATTGAGTCTTCCTCAATTCCGCTTGCTTCGACCGCGCTCTATCGATGAGGCGGTTGCGAGTCTGGCAAAACATGCGGGCAATATCCGCGTACTGGCGGGGGGAACGGATTTAATTCCGTCGATGCGGCAGAAATTGTTTGAGCCGGAATATGTACTCGATCTGCGCTGCGTGGCTGAGTTGCGCGGAGTGCGGCCACACCCGGATGGTGGCGCGGAGATTGGCGCGCTCACTACGCTCAGTGCGGTTGAAAAATCAGCGTATTTACGCCAACATTTTCCGGTGCTCACTGAAGCGGCGATGACGGTGGCCTCGCCGGTGCTGCGCAATATGGGGACGCTCGGCGGAAATATTTGTCTCGATACGCGCTGCCTCTGGTACAACCAGTCGCTCACCTGGCGTAAGGGTTGCGGCTTTTGCATCAAAAAAGATGGTGATCTTTGCCACGTCGCTCCGGGCGGAAAGAAATGCTGGGCGGCATTCTCTGGAGACACGCCGCCAGCGTTGCTTTGTCTCAATGCGGATATTGAGATCGTCGGCACTGGCGGTGCACGGCGTGTTCCGTTGAGAGAGTTCTACACCGGGGACGGGGAAAAATACCGCAACCTGTTGCCCTCGGAATTGGTTACAAGAGGTTTCCTGCCGCCTGAATCAGCCGATTATCGCGGAATCTATCGCAAGCTGCGGGTGCGAGGATCGATCGATTATCCTTTAGCCGGGGTTGCGGTTGTGATGAAGTATTCAAATGGGCGTGTGGCTGATGCGAGACTCGCGATTACAGCCGTGAATCCTGCACCTCTGCTCGTCACGCGGGCTAGCGAGATGTTAATCGACAAAGTGGTGGATGAGGCTTTGGCGGATGCTGTTGGTGATGTTGCTGCGCGTACTGCCAAGCCTTTGACCACTTCGGCGCTGACTCCCGAGTACCGTCGCGAAATGATTCGAGTGTTTACGAAACGAGCTGTGCTGGCGGCAGCCAGCAATTGAGGGCAAACCGGGTGAACTCCATCGAATGATCACCGACTGCCACATCCACATCCAGCCGATGGAAATGTTCAAGCCGCATGCGCTGGAGCTGATGAAGAAAAAGCGTCCGACCTTCGAGCAGATTGTGGAGTTCTGCCATTCTCCAAAGAAGTTCCTCAACTACATGGACGCTTGCGGTATTGATCGTGCGGTGCTCATCAATTACGTTGCTCCGGAAGTGATCGGCTTTACGAATGGCGTGAATCAGTTCATTGCGGACTACGTCAAAGAAAATCCCAAACGACTTTTGTCGTGCGGCAGCTTGCATCCGCGCCACACCACAAATGTTTTGGCCGATATGGAGCAGATCCTGCGGCTGGGAATTCGCATGATCAAGATTCATCCTCCGCACCAGCTTTTATTTCCGAACGATTATCTGAACGGCGTGAAAGAACTCGAGATTATTTATCGGGCAGCGGAGGCCAATGGAGTGCCGGTGATGTTTCACACAGGGACATCTATATTTCCCGGAGCACGAAATAAATATAGCGATCCCATGTATGTGGATGATGTGGCCGTCGATTTCCCCAGACTGAAAATCCTGCTGGCGCACGGAGGTCGACCGCTATGGATGCCGACTGCTTTTTTTCTCGTGCGCCGACATCCGAACGTTTATCTCGACATTAGCGGCATCCCGCCGAAGACTTTGCTGAAATATTTCCCAAGGCTCGAAGAGATTGCTCACAAAACTTTATTTGGCACCGACTGGCCGGGGCCGGGCGTGCCGGACATCAGAAAAAATTTGGATGAATTCCGAGCGCTTCCGCTCAGCGCCGAATTGCAGCAGCAGATTTTGAGCAGGACGGCCCTCAGTATTTGGCCAGCGTGACGGTGGCAAAACGTCATATCGTTAGACTATTTGCCGAACTTGCAGAAGTGCTGCCTCCACTTGGAAGGCGTACGCCTGTTGGCGTATAAAAGAAAGTTGCACTCCTCGTCCCCTGCCTGGCGTGGCTCGGCAACAGTAATTGATCTCACTGAGCGAGAACCTATGTCCAGCCTGTCCAGCGCCCACGCACCCAGCACTGCAAGCACAAAAGGAATGGAAGGCATTGTTGCCACGAATTCCAGCATTTGTTACATCGATGGCGATCGCGGTGTTCTTGCGTATCGCGGGATCGACATTCATGAACTAGCCGATCATTCCAATTTTGAAGAGACTTGCTATTTGCTGTGGTTTGGCCGATTGCCAAAGCGCGGCGAACTGAGCGAACTTCGAGAGCGTCTGGCGCAAGAGCGTCAGCTTGATCCGGCGATCACCCAGTTTCTGCGCGATGTTCCGCGAAGCGCATTACCGATGGACGTTTTGCGCACGGCTGTTTCGGCACTGGCATTTTACGATGCAGACGATAAGAAGAACGATCACGACGCGAACCTGCGCAAAGCGATCCGGTTGACTTCGCAGATCGCAATGATTGTCGCCGCTTACGACCGCATTCGCAAAGGCAAGCCAGTGGTGGAAGCTGACCGCTCGATCTCACATGCCGCTAACTTTCTGTTGCAACTGAATGGGACCAAACCCTCCGAAACCGCAGAACGCGCACTGGATATCGCGCTCATCCTGCATGCCGACCACGAACTGAACGCTTCCACTTTCGCAGCACGAGTGACCGCGGCTACTTTATCGGATATGCATTCGGCGATTACTTCTGCCGTCGGCACGCTGAAGGGACCGCTGCACGGGGGAGCCAACGAAGCGGTTTTTCGCATCCTGAACGCGATCGATCGAGAAAAGGTCGACCCCGTAGACTACGTTCGCAGCATGCTGACAGAAAAGAAAAAAATTCCTGGCTTTGGTCATCGTGTGTATCACACAGAAGATCCGCGGGCCACGCATCTACGTGTCATGTCTCGCGATCTGGGGCGTTCCAACGGGCAGCCGCAGTGGTACGACATGTCGGAAAGAATAGAGCGGTTCGTCAAGGCGGAAAAAAAGCTTAACCCGAATGTTGATTTTTATTCGGCGTCTACGTATCACACGCTGGGCATCGATGAAGATTTGTTTACGCCTGTGTTTGCCGTTTCGAGAATTAGCGGCTGGACGGCACATGTGATCGAGCAACTGGACGATAACCGACTGATTCGTCCGCGGGCGGAATATCTGGGCCCGGATTATCCCAATCGTTACGTCGCCATGGAAAAGCGCGGATAGATCGATCATTCGCCGATGGGAACGGCTGTACTCGGCGCCCGTTGCGGGCCGCCATTCCTTTTGGCGCAGATGATTCTCCGGGCGCCCAGAAGAAAGCAGGTAGAATAGCTGAAAGCATGATGCGGCGCATTTATCTCGATAATAATGCCACCACTCCGGTTCTGCCGGAGGTGTTGGAGGCCATGCGTCCGTATTTTGGCGAACACTTTGGCAACGCATCGTCGATTCATCATCATGGGCAGGAGACCCGTGCTGCTGTTGAGCGCGCGCGCGACTCGGTGGCCGCGCTGCTGGGGTGCAGGGCTCAGGAGATTGTGTTTACCAGCGGTGGAACTGAGGGCGATAATCTGGCGGTTTCGGGCTTGACCAGCGAAGGCGATCACATCATTACTTCCAGTATTGAACATCATGCCGCGCTGCATGCCTGCAAGCATCTGGAGGAGACGGGATGCGAGGTAACTGTTCTCCCGGTGGATCGTCGCAGCCTGGTTGATCCCGATGATGTGCGCCGTGCTTTGAGGCCTAATACCAAGCTGATCTCGATCATGATGGCAAATAACGAAACCGGAGTCGTCCAGCCGGTGGAGAAGATTGGGAAAATTGCCGCGGAGACCGGTGTGTATTTTCATACCGATGCGGTGCAAGCCGCAGGCAAAGTTCCAATCGATGTGAAGAAAATTGGCTGCGACGCGCTTTCGATATCCGGTCACAAGATGCATGCGCCGCAGGGGGTGGGCGCACTTTACGTGCGCAAGGGAACGCATCTGCAGCCGCTCTTTTATGGGGGACGGCATGAGCGTTCGCGCCGCGCCGGAACGGAAAATGTGCCGGGCATTGTCGCGCTGGGCAAAGCCGCGGAACTCGCCATGCAAGGTTTCGAACGCGGCGATGATAAGAAAATCTCGGGATTGCGTGACCGTCTGCAGCAGGGAATTGTTGCGCAGGTGGAAGAGGCTGGCGTGAACGGCGAAGGCGCGCAGCGGGTTCCGAACACGACGAACATTTATTTCGATCACATCGACGGGGAAGCGATGGTAATTTCCCTTGACCTGAAAGGATTGGCGGTCTCTACGGGCGCTGCGTGTTCCTCGGGCGCGATCGAGCCTTCTCACGTGCTTACTGCAATGGGACTACGTAGCGATAGGGCGCGTGCCAGCATTCGCTTCAGTCTGGGCAAACAGAATAGCGGTGAAGATATCGACTTCGCGCTCGCGCTGGTGCCGGAGGCAGTGGCGCGGTTGCGAGAGTTAAGTCCATCATACTCGTGTGACCAACCGTGATCAGAATCGTCAATTCGCTGAAGCCGTCCGGAGAATTGAAGCCGAGCTAGCGAGAAGACTTGCACCGAGCGAGCGGCGAAGCACGACGAAATCAGCGGACACGGACTTAGCCTCGAAGAGATAGTAGACTGGGGTTGCGCAATGTTCCCGCGATGATGAGATTGAAATCACAAATTGATACTCTGTTCCGACCTCTGATCGGTCAGAAGGCTTGGGGCGCATCAGTCGGCTATGGAAGCTTCGTCACGATCGAGTTCGGGCGTAAGCGTCTTTACCATGGCCACTACCACGGAGAGTGGCACGTGTGACTGTATCTTTGCGAGTGGAAGCTCTTTTCTGGGGCGAGGCAACTTGCCGATTTCGAATCAAAGAAGCGCATGATGCAGCTTGCGATAGGTAATCTCAATGGGACGGCGCTAACGGGAATAGATTTCGATCCGCAGAATATGGTTACGAATTTTTCTTTCGATGGCGACATCCACTTGCGCTGCAAGCCCTTTGACGACGCCGCGCCCGACGAAGAGTGCTGGATGCTATTTATCCCAGATGGTCAGGTCGCAAGTTTATTTGAGTCGGGGATTAAGCTGAACCCGGCCGATGCAGTTTCTTCAACTTCACTGGCACGACGCTGAGGGTAAATGAACGATCGACCTCAAACCATAGCCGTAGCCATGTCGGGCGGTGTGGATTCCTCCACTGTCGCGGCCATGCTTCGCGCTGAAGGGCATGACATTATCGGTTTGACGATGCAGCTCTGGAACCAGCGGCGGATGGCTGGACGCGAAGGAATGCAGGAGCAAGTAACCGGGCGGTGCTGCTCGCTCGACGATGTTTATGATGCCCGCCGCGTGGCCGAGCACCTCGGTATTCCTTACTACGTGGTGAATCACGAAGAGCGCTTCGAGCGCGATGTAGTGCGTCCTTTTGTAGCTGAATACTTATCGGGGCGCACGCCGATTCCTTGTAGCCTCTGCAATAACCACTTGAAGTTTGACCAACTACTTGTTGTCGCGCGGCAGATCGGCGCCGATTGCGTGGCTACTGGCCACTATGCGCGGGTTGAATATGACGATCCCAGCGGACGATGGCTGCTTAAGCGTCCGGCCGATCGCAGCAAAGATCAAACGTATTTCCTTTTCGGACTCACGCAAGAGCAATTGAGTCGAACGCGCTTTCCTCTGGGCAGCTTGATCAAGCCCGAGGTGCGCGAACTTGCCCGCAGGCATGGTCTGGCGTTGGCAGAGAAGCCGGATTCGCAGGAGATCTGTTTTGTGCCCGGCGGAGATTATAAGCGATTCATCGATGCCTATCTGGCCGAGAGTGGCGAGAGTTTGCCGGATACTGCGGGTGAACTGGTGACCACGAACGGGGAAGTGATCGGCGAGCATGGCGGTGTCCACAACTTCACCGTGGGGCAGCGCAAGGGGCTGGGAGTGGCCACTGGATCGCCGCTCTACGTGATTCAGATCAACGGCGCCGACAAGCAGGTGGTGGTCGGTAACAACGAGCAGCTTTATTCGCGGACACTGCGTGGGCGGCGACTCAACCTGATCGCCGTCGATGATTTGCGCGAGCCATTGCGGGTGTCCGTAAAAATTCGGCACAGGCATGAGCCTGCCCCGGCCATGCTGGAAAAGACTGGGAACGATGAGGTCTTAGTGACGTTTGATGAGCCTCAGCGCGCTATCACGCCAGGTCAGGCGGCAGTTTTCTATGATGGGGATATTGTTGTGGGCGGCGCCTGGATCGCGTAGGACTGCTCGAGAGCCTGTGTCTGCGGGCAAGTTTAAATGACAATTAACGATCCACCCTCCGCTGAAAAATCTACACTTGGCCGAACGACAGGCTCCTCGAAGAGCCCGTCCTCCTGGATACTCGGTATTTTCGTCGGTGCAATTCTTGCATTGATCCTGGTAGGTGCGCTGTGGTTTTCGAGTGGCCTCGGGATTGCGCGCTTGATGGGGATTTTGCACGGCGGGCCTGCTCGGCTGAACGTCGATCAGCCGACGGTGGTTCGTCAGATTCAAAAGCTCCAGCGTCTGGAAACTGTGAGCTATACGATGGATAAGATTATTTCGGGCGAGCACGACAACGCTTACTTGCCTAAGTTTCTGGCGGGCGATCGCCTGTTGCTGGTGGTTCATGGAGAGGTCGTGGCCGGAATCAACCTCGCGAGCCTCGGGCCGGGGGACGTGCTGATTAAAGGGCAAACGGTTTCCATTCACTTGCCCTCTGCGGAAGTGTTCAGCACGCGAATTGATAATGCTCGAACCAAAGTATATTCACGCGACACCGGCTTGTTTTCGTCTCCGGACCCCAATCTTGAGAGCGAGGTCCGCGAAGAGGCCGAGCGCCAGCTCCAGCAGGCTGCCTTACAGGACGGGATTCTCAAGACGGCGGCTGACAATGCGCGAGCGACGATATCTGGAATGTTGCACGGATTTGGTTTTCGCGAAGTAGATATTCGCTAAACCAAAATGCTCTACCGTTTCTTCGAGTTCAAGGATTCGAGAAAGGGCTGACCGCGGTCTTTCAGTTTCTGCTCCAGGCGCTCAGTGCAATCGCAGTCGCCGCACGCCCACGGTTCGGTACCGTTCTGGTCGCGGCATTTGCCGCGGTCGTGCGCATCCTGGACTTTGGTGAGATCGAAATATTCTTCCCAGTAAGGGCGTTCTTCCTGCAGCGGCGCGGGGCAATAGCAAACTTCCACCCAGCGAACGGCTCCATCCTCGCCGACACGGGCGTCGTGCATATTGCGCAGGTATTCGCCTTCGGCCACTGATCCTTGGCCGAGTTTTTCACTTCGGATCGCTTCAAGAAGACGGTTCGCGCAATCCGGTTTAACACGGGCGTGAACTAAATACCGCATGGCAAGCAGAACTGAACACTCGAATTCGTCAAATAAACATTTCGTCCTGCGGCACGGGTCGCCGTGGACTTCGACTGTCACCATTCTTGCGTCCTCGGCTAGCCAGCAGAAACTCAACGCCTGCCGTCACACCACGGACGATACCAGAAACTTGCCGCACCGGCGAAACCACTGTCTTGGCTACAACGTCTGACGTATGCTCCACGCGATCGAAGGTACGGGTCAGCATCTCATCGGCGCGAATCACCTGCAGGCGGGCGCGGTCCGTGACGTCACTCACTGTCGCGTCGATTCGTTGGATTTCAGAACGCACAGTGGCTGACGTTTCCGCTAAATTATCAACCACCACGTTTACTTTGGGCCGCAATTCCACGAGCGCGTCGACGATCAGGAGAATCTTGGGATGCAACTGCACCAGGTTGTCAACGATCTTGTCCACCTTGGGGCGCAATTCAACAAGCATCGCATCTGTGGAGGTGACAATCGGGAGAGTCTTAACTTTCATCTCCGCTATTTCACTCTGGAGTTTGGCAGTGGTCTTTCGGACCGCCACATACAAACCTACGAGTATTCCCGCTTGCAAAACCACAGCAGCCGCAGTCACGGCAATGAAGATCGGAACGAGATTTTCCATCATAGAAAGCTCCTAGGAGAGAGCCCAAAATAAAAACCGCTCTTTACACACCCTTTGGAGGCGCTGTTTCTGTCGTCGCCTCCTGATAGGCCTGTCGGCCAGCCTCGTATGCGGCTTTGAATTGATCCTTCTGCTGAGTCACCACATCGCGACCTTTGTCGACCCAACCGGAAGCCTGCTCACGAGCCTCACGCGCTCGAGTGCGGACGTATTCTCGTCCCTGTTCCGCTCGGGCTTTGATCTCTTCGCGGGTTTCACTTCCCGCTCGCGGCGCATAAAGCACTCCGACCAAACCGCCCACAGCCAGACCCGCCAAAAACCACACGAAGCTGCTGCCATCGTGATCAGACATGGAAAAACCTCCTCTATAAGTGCCGCATTACTAATGAGATGGTAGCACCCGCATACTGGAAATACAATTACGGCAGAACCCCTAGGAGCCCATCCGCGAGACCGCACATCACCATAAATCGATTTATTTCTGCGTGGGATTGGCAGGCGTCGGCGTGGCCGGCTGAGTCTTGACCGGAGCTGATTTTTCTCCCTGCAAAACGGAGCGAGGGCCTTCATGTTTGATGGCATTAATCGAAAGAGTTACAGAGGTTAACATGAAGAGAACGGCGGAAATTGTGGTGGCCTTGGAAAGAGCTGTGGCCGCGCCGCGCGGGCCAAATGCTGCCTGGCTACCCTGGCCGCCGAAAGCCGCCGAGATGTCCCCTGCCTTGCCGCTCTGGAGGAGTACAACAATAATCAGAAACAGGCAGACGATTACATGGACGATGGTAACGAGAATGATCATGAAACGGGAATCCTGGGCTGATCAGAATAAGTGCAGCCAATAGTTTGACATCCACGCCTCCGATCGGTCAAGGCTTGATGCGGAGGCTCCACGGCTATTCGAGACCGTTGTTATTTGAACCAGTGATAAGCGAGGGTCAGTTGCACTCCATTAAACTCTTGGTTCTGGATCCCGAGATTTGCGTTTGAGATGTGCGACCAGCGAAAGCCAATGTCGAAAGCCTGGCGGTTTCGCGTTCGCAGGTAAATCCCTCCGCCCCCTTTCGCCATAAAGTTAAAGCTCGACGTATTGCCCGGCGGCAGATTTACAGGCGTGCTCAAGCCCCCTCCCGCCAAGTCGATGTCAGGGCGAAATGCGAGACGAATGCAGCGCCGAGTTCCAGCGGAGGATCACTGGATCGAAACCGATCCCGTGGGTGCGCTGATTTCCGAAGGTCTCGAAGACTGGAATGAAATCGAAAGCGTACTCAAGACCGCCGCGCCGCCAACCGCTGCCGTGTTCGCCTGTGATCTCCCATCCGGCAGATGCGCCAGCGGAGAAGATTTGCGCTTCCGTAAAGGAATTAGTAAGTTCTTCGCCGGTTTC
>CAWEYI010000027.1:0-53798 GCA_963813205.1 uncultured Acidobacteriaceae bacterium
GAGGGCCACGTTCATCGCGCCTCGAAGCTGATCCAGCGTCGCCGCAGACTTCAGCGTCAACGTCACTGGCTCTCCGGGAACCAGGTCGAAGTAGTTATCCGAGAGGTTAGCGTCCAGATCACCAAAGGAGAGATACACGCTTCGCGCCAGCTTCGCGGACTGCAACGCTATGGTGTAATCCCCGCCGGTTTGGTTGATGGTGGTCTCGATCTTCGGGGCAACCGGCAATTCCAAATCGTGAGTCACATCGAAGAAAATCAGATTCCGGGAAACTCTCTTTCCACCCACTTCCAGGTCAAACACCAGGAACGTGCGATGAGGATCTCCTTTGGTCGCGAGCATTGCTTTATCGACCGTGAAATAAATCGAGCTCGATTGCGCGGGGACTTGTACTTCTTTCGTTTGCTCGAACAAAGAATTTCCGGAGAAATCAAGCAGCCGCATGTGGACCGTTCCCGAAAGCGGCTGCAGCTTATCCGACACAACGTAAACATCTACTTTGTCGTCATGCAAAAATGGCGAGACCAGCACATCATCATAGAAGCGGCGCGCGTAGTAGTGCAGCGCCTTCCAGCGCCCGTAGTAATCGATGCTCGACCACGAGGCCACTGGCCAGCAGTCATTCAACTGCCAATACAGTGAACCCATGGTGCGCGGACGCTGCCGCCGCAAATGTTCCGCGCCAATCTTAATAATCTCCGCCTGCTGCACCTGGCTGAGATAAACATACGAGGCGAAGTCTTTCGGCTGGCGATACTCACGCAACATATAAGTAAGGATGCGTTCGTTGCCGCCTTTATTTTTCTGATGTGCCTGCATCACGGCGGAACGAATATCGAAATCCTCCGGCTTGGCGAAACTTTCGATCGTGCGCATCTCGGGGAACGACTGAAATCCGTACTCCGTCATGAATCGGGGAAACTGCAACGTATAGTCCGAAGCCGGCGCCTGCGCGTGCCAGACCGCCCAGTAGTGCATATCGCCGTTGTGTTGATTGTCGGGAATTTCTTCGAAGTCCGCGCTAGGCGAACTCGGCCAGTAGGGCGTGGGATCGGCATACTGCGTGACCGAACTCTTAATAATGTCGGCGAACATGATGACGTAATCCTGCCACACGCGCTCGCGTGTCGCCGGCGAAACAGATTCTTTGAATGCCTGGCGATCGCCCCAGTGGTACCAGCCGGTCTCGACTTCATTGTTCCCGCACCAGATCACGATGCTGGGATGATCGCGCAGCCGTTTGATTTGATCGATAGCCTCTTGCCGGACATTTTCTTGGAAAGGAACGTCGCCGGGAATCATGTCCCCACCGAACATGAATTCCTGCCACACCATAATTCCGAGCTCGTCGCAGATATCGTAAAAATCGTCAGACTCGTAATAGCCGCCGCCCCACTCGCGAACCATATTCATGTGTGCGTCGCGAGCGGCCTGAAGAATGTTGCGATGAATTTCTGGAGTCACACGGTTAGGAAAGCTGTCGAAGGGAATCACGTCTGCACCTTTCGCGAACACGGTGATTCCATTCACGACGAACTCAAAACTTTTCCCCCATTGATCGGGAACGCGGCGCAGCTCCACGGAGCGCAATCCAGTTTTGGTTTCGGCGTGAGCGGCGGCCTCACGGCCGATGCGAACCGATGCGGAAAACCGGTAACGGTCCTGCGCTCCATATCCCACCGGATACCACAGCTTGGGCGCGACAATTCGCAGCGGAAATGAAACATGATTCATTCCGGCATTCAGTTGCAGCGTCTGATTCCCGTCGGAGCTTTGCGGTCCAGCTAATTCATCGTGAGCCAACGTGAGAGTCGCCGTTGTCGGCTTGCTCGCTTCGATATCCAGGTCGGCGCTAACATTGGCCAGAGCGGAGCTAATGCTGTGTTGGTGAATGTGAAAGTTGTCGATCCGCAGCGCATCCCACGCTTCCAGCCGAACGGCCCGCCAGATGCCCTCGGTCATGTAACGCGGCCCCCAGTCCCAACCGTAGTTGTAGGGAGCTTTTCGCGTGTAGGGAGCGGTGGCAATATTTTCTTCGTTTCCGGCAGTTTGAGTCGAGATCGACGGCAGAACGTAAGGCAGCGTCTTCACGTAGGGAATCATCTTCTCCACCGCAGAATGAAAGACGATTCGCAGCGTATTCGCTCCCGGCTTCAACATCGTCTTCGCAGGAATTCGCCAGCAGCGGAACATGTTGTCCGCATGCAGGATCGGCTGATCGTTGAGATACACGTCGGCAAACGTGTCCAGACCGTCAAACACTAAGTCGAGATGCTCGCGCGCCAGTGTCGCCGCGTCGACCTGAAAAGTAGTTTGATATTCCCAGTCGGCGAGCCCGATCCATTGCAGGTGGAATTCATTTTCCCCATAAAAAGGATCCGGAATCAGCTTGTTGTTCAATAGATCCGTTTGCACAACCCCCGGAACCTGCGCGGGATGCCACTCTTTCACGTCGGATCGATCGACATTCGCCACCGCGCGGAACTGCCAGCCCGTGTTCAAAAGTTGCGACGACGGTTCGGCGGCCTTGAGCGGCAATGCCGCCAGCGAGCAGAACATCACGCTTCCAACGAAATAAAACATTGCTGCAGAAAAACGGCGAAAAAATCCATGACGTATCAGTTCCATATCAGTTGCTCCTAAATAAATTGCCACTCAAGTAAATTGCCACTCAGTGTTGCGGACTTGCTTGTGGTACGGCTGGTTGTGGCTGAGCCGAATTATTCTGCAAACTCTGGAATTCCTGCATTTCTTGTTTGGCCTCAGCCGTCTTTCCCTGCTTACGATAGATACCCGCCAGTCCAAAATGCGCCTGCGCCGCCAGCGAACTTTGTTTCTCGATGGAGAGAAGTTTCGTCCACGCTTTCTCGGCGGCAGGGTTATCGCCTTCGAGCGAAGCCGCTTTCCCCAACGCATAAAGCGTCTCCGGCATGTCGGGCAGCAAGCGATCGGCGCGCAAAAGTTCCGCGCGCGCTTCATGCGCTTTGCCCTGCTGCAACAATGCATCTCCCAGACGATACGCAGCTTCCGCATTCCCCGGCTGCAACTTCACCTGCATGCGAAATTCTTCCTCCGCCTTCGGCCACTGAAAAGCTCCGGCATACACTTCGCCCAGAGCCAGATGAACCTCCGGCAAACCCGGACGCAGCCGCAACGCTTCGCGATATTCTTTTTCCGCGTCCGGCATTCGCCGCAGCACAAAATAGTTTTCCGCCATGGCCTCGTGGGCGCGGGCCGAGTCAGGATAGGCCGCGAGCAACGTATCAATCGATTGCTTGGCCAGCAGACCGCTGGCGCGTCCTAAGTAATAAAGAATATCGGGATCGTTGGGATGCGCCGCCAGCGCAGCTTGAAGATTAGCCACCGCTTCCGGCAGTTGTCCAATTTGAATCTGCGCAATGCCCAATGCGGTTTTATCCGGCGAGAGCTGCAGGTGCGGAACCGCCTCTGCCGCATATCCCTGGGCGAGCAGCGCATACCCTAACAACTGATGAGCCGGCGCCGAATCTGCGTTGAGTTCCAACGCATGCTTGAGTGGGGCGATCGCAGACGAGTAATCGCCGCTTTCCATGTAAGCCTGCCCCAGACTGACAAAGCCATCGGCAAATGCCGGATCGATTTCCGTAACCTTCTTATATTCGCTGATCGCGACATCGAACTGCCGTTGCTTGTCCGCCGCAATTCCAGCCTGCATATGCTCGGCCGCCTGCGGCGACGCGATCTGCCATGCGAACCACAAAGTTAGAATTACGTGAATCAATGTTACGTGGATCAAGGCTTCTCCGGTTCGCGCACTTCCAGAAACTGGTCGGCATGAACGTCATTTAAAGTTTGATGAATTCCGGATGGCCAGACAATTTCCACCTTCGCTTTTTCCGCCGCCCCAAGCCCAAAGTGCAGCCGCTTGTCGCTCGACGAAAGATAACTCCCGGCTGAAGTTGCAAACCGCGTCTGTCCGTTCACTTGTACGCGTGCCCCAAATCCATCGCGATTGCTCCGCGTCCCGCGCAGAGCAATGGCGAGCCAGTGCGCCTTCCCGCCGCGGTTCATCAACACTTGAGGATGGCCGCCCAGCGTGGTCATGACAACGTCCTGCCACCCATCGTTATTCAAGTCGCCGAAAGCCGCGCCCCGCGCCGCCCACGGAACCGCATCTCCGGAATCGACGCGCTCAAAGCGTCCATTGTGATTCATCGCCAGCAGCGGCGGTTCAAGATAGTGCAGCGAAGGATCGATCTGTTCCACGTTGTCGAGCACATGCCCCTGCGCGACGAATAAATCCTTCCAGCCATCATTATCGAAATCTTCCAGCCCCACGCCCCACCCCGCGCTTCCGCTGGAGAGAAGTCCAAGCCCGGTTTCCAGACTGCGGTAAGTGAACGAACCATCGCCGTCGTTGTGATACACGCCGTAAATTTCCCGCGGCAACTCGGTGACAATCACATCGGGACGTCCGTCATTGTCATAGTCCTGAAACACGACTCCCATGCCCGAAAGCCGGCGGCCATCCTGCGAAAGCGCCGTCCCCGCCTCCATGCCCACTTCCGAGAAAGTTCCATTCCCGTTGTTATGAAACAGATATTGCTGCATGCCATCGTTAGCGACAAATATGTCGGTGAACCCGTCGCCATCGTAGTCGGCAAATGCCACGCCCAAAGCTCGACCCTTTTTCGCCGCGATGCCCGACCGCTGGCTCACATCTGTAAAAGTTCCGTCGCCGTTATTGTGATAAAGAATGTTCGTGGTCGCGGGAAACTCTTCCGGCGGACAATAAGTATGATAGTTCCCGCCGCAATCCTTGCTGTGCTTTGTATCCCAATCCATATAGCGGGTTACGAAAAGATCAAGCTTGCCATCGTTATCGTAATCAAAAAATCCCGCCGAAACTGACCATCCACCGCCCGCCACTCCCGCCTTCGCCGTCACATCGGTGAAAGTTCCGTCCCCGTTATTGTGATAAAGAATATTTTTCCCGTAGCTGGTCACGTAGAGATCAGGATAGCCATCGTTGTCGTAATCGCCCACAGCCACGCCCATGCCGTAGTTTCCGTCGCCCGCATTGGCCAAGCCAGCTTGCTGCGTTACGTCAGTAAAGCTCCCATCTTTATTCTGCCGGTACAACCGATTCCAATAACGCGGATCGTGCCGATCGAAGTTTTCCGGCGTCTGCATCGGACTGGTGATGCGGCCGCCATTCACCAGGAAAATGTCCAGCAATCCATCGTTGTTATAGTCGAGAAGGGCGACTCCACCCGGCATGGTTTCAATCAGATACTTCTGCGGAGTCGGCGAATTCTGCAGCGTGAAATCCAAACCGCGAGGCACGTTAACATCGAAAACCGGAGCGGTCAGTGCCGTCGCCATTAATACGAGGCTCAAAACGCAGGTTCCGCGAACCAAAGTGTTCAACAACTCAGGATTCCTTCACCCAGAAATACCGCGCGCGAATCAGGCGCACATCCACTCCATCAATTTTTCTTCCATTTCCTCGCCAACATTACTCACGATAGCCGCGTCGATTCGCGTTCCACCAGTTTAGGCGGAATTAATATTTTTTGCGCGCGTACGGGCCGATTCGCTCCGATTCGCTCCATCAACAGTTCGGCAGCCAGAGTTCCGATCTGGCAGGTTCCCTGATCCACCGTGGTCAGTGGAACTGACAATACATCGGAATAGCGAACGTTGCCCGCACCAACTAAGGCAATATCCTGCGGCACTCGCAGTCCCGCCTCTGCAATCGCCTTCAGCGCGCCGATCGCGACGGGATCGTTATAACAAAAAACTCCGTCCACCCGTGGGTCGGCCTTCAGCAGTTCTTTCATCCCTTCGTAACCAGTACTATCTGTATGACCGGCAGCGACGATGTAGCTCCGATCCAAACGCATGCCAGCCTGCTCGATCGCCTCGCGATAGCCTTCCACTCGCTCCGCAGCGATTCGCAGGTGGGGACCACGCAGATGGCCGATGTAGTTGCAACCTTTTGCGATCAGATGTTCCGTGGCCAGCCTGCCGATGGCCCGATTATCCACTCCCACAAAACAGGCTTCCACGCCCGCAATCGGCCGGTCGATCAAAACATAAGGAGTCTTCCGTGCTTCTATCTTCCTGAATACACTCAGTCGGCGTGACGGTTGCGACGACGCGATGATTAATCCATCCACCTGCCGTGCCAGCAAAGAGTCGATCTCGCTGGCCTCCAGCGCAGGATCTTCCTCGAAGGATGAGATCACCACGCAATAGCCATGGGGTCTGACGGTTCGCGCGACCGCGCGGGCGATCTCCGCAAAGAACGGGTGCGCGAATTCCGGCAGCAAAATGCCTACAGTATACGTGCGCCGCGTCACCAGGCTGCGCGCCACCCAGTTCATCTGATAATTCAACTTCTTGGCCCGCCGTAACACTCGCTGCCGCGTAGCTTCGCTGATTCTCCCCTGGTTGCGCAACACTTTGGACACGGTGACCACGGAAACGTTCAAACCCTTTGCAATATCTTGCATGGTCACTGGCATGGCCGGGGAAGCATACCACTGTTTTTGTGGGTTAACGATAAATCTAATGCAAATCAACTAATTTTCTTCTTGACAACGGCTACCCAGATGAACAAAAATCCCGCCACTGTTGCTGGGTCCTTGATTTGGGGAAATTCCTGTACTGGAAAGAGTCACTTTATGCCAAGTCGCATTCTGCGGAGCCTGCTCGTCTCAGTCGCCCTCTTTGTTTTCGTTTCGCCTTCACTCTTCGCTCAGAATACCTACGGCTCGATCGCGGGCGCGGTCACAGACAACACCGGAGCCGCGATCACGGATGCAAAGGTGACCTTGACGAACTTGGGCACGCAGGAGAAGCGCACGCAGTCCAGTGGCGCTGACGGCCTCTTCACTTTCGTCAACCTGCTCCCCGGCCAGTACCGGGTTGACGTGGAAAAATCAGGGTTCAAGCACTTTCTGCGTAGCGACGTCACGGTCGACGTGCAACAAAGCACGCGTGTCGATGCCGCCCTCCAGGTCGGCGAGGTGAGCCAGGTTGTGGAAGTGACCTCGGCGACGCCGCTGCTCCAGACTGAGACCTCTTCTCTGGGCACTGTCGTTGACCAGCGCGAAGCCAATGAGTTGCCGCTGAACGGCCGCAACATCTTCAACCTGACCACGATCACTCCCTCGGTCATCCCCCAGGGCAGCACCGAAGGAAACGTCGTCGGAAAGAATCCCTTCGATTTTGCCAACTACCAGATCGGCGGAGCCTTCGCAAATGAAGGTGCGGAGTACCTGGATGGTCAACCCCTGAATATCGGCTACATCAACCTGCCTTTTCTGGTTCCGACCCAGGATTCGATTTCGGAGTTTAAGGTTCAGGACAACAACCTCGGTCCCGAGTGGGGCAAGTTCGCCGGTGGCGTCATCAACATGAGCACCAAGTCCGGTACCAACACCTGGCACGGCGAAGGCTACGAGTACCTGCGCAACAAGGCTCTGAACACGAATGAATTCTTTAACAAGGTTGAGGAACTCCAGGCAGGCACCCCGAACACGCCGGTTCCGTTCGTGCAAAACCAGTTTGGCGCCGCGGTTGGCGGAGCCATTATCAAGAACAGAACCTTCGTTTTTGGCAGTTATGAAGGGTTCCGGCTCCGCCAAGGTACGCCTTTTAACACCACGGTTCCCACCCTTCAGGAACGTCAGGGAGACTTTTCCGACCTCTGTCTTACCGGCTTCAGCGGGGCCGGGCTTTGCAACGACGGCGGTGGCACGGTCCACCAGATCTACAACCCCCTAACGGCGACATCGACGACCTCGACTCGGGCGATACTTCCTTTTAATTGCCTTGCGGATCTCACAACCTTCTGTCAGACGCATGCTCCGGGTGTCGGCAACCTCATCAATCCCACCTCCGCTTACCTTTTGAACAAGCTGATTGCCGATCCCACGACCGGAGGAACCGTACTTAATTTCCTTCAGTCCGGCAGCACCGGCGGTGATACCGACGAATATGTGGCCCGCGTGGATCAGACCATTACCAGCCGGCAGACTCTTTTCGGACGCTTCACCTATTGGAAGCTGCTCAGCTTGTCGCAGGATCCATTCAAGACCGGCCTGTGCGTAGACCGTTGCGCGGAAAACACAAACAGCAAGAGTTTGGCAATCGGCTATAACTTCGCAATGAGCTCCAACACAATTTTCAATCTGAACGCCAGCATCAGCCGGTTCCACTATCTGCGGGACCCGGTGAATAGCGGCTTCGATATGACGCAGGAAGGTTGGCCAGCCGCTTACAATGCTCTGGTACCGAGCATTGAGCGTACGCCCTTAACTCCCTGCTTCGGCCAGAACGATTCGCTGGTCGGTTGCAGCCAGGGTCAAAGCTCCATCGACGATCTGAACACTCAATTCAATATTTCTCCCCAGGTCACTATGATCCGTGGCCACCACAACTATGTCTTCGGTCTTCAACTCGAAGAAGGTTATGATGATTACCTGCAAACGAACACCGGTGGAGGTTTGATCTCTTTCGCTGGATCATGGACCTCTGCTACTCCGGGAACCGTTGGAGCCGGTAATGTCCAGGGTGCGGGGGCGGGCAACGGCGAAGACTTCGCCGACTTCCTCTTGGGCTACGGCAACGGAGTGGGCGCCGCCTTTGGCAACCAGACCACCGGCTCTCTGGTGATTTCGGGACCGATCTCCGGCAAGCAGACCTATCGCGCCTTCTACTTCGGCGACACCTGGCACGCAACCTCCAAGCTGACTTTGAACCTGGGCGTGCGCTACGAGCTGCAAGGTCCATGGTCGGAGCGCTATGACAAGATGAGCTATTTCAACCCTTCGGTGACGAATTCTTCTGTTACCGGATGCGGCGGGGTCGCGGGAAGCGGCTGCCCGGGCGATGTCTTCTTGGTTGGAAGCGGTGCCAATACCAGCCGTAACAACCTGCCTCTGTCTTATAAAGAAGTGCTGCCGCGGCTTGGATTCGCCTATGCGGCGGATTCCAAAACTGTAATTCGTGGCGGCTACGGTATTTTCTTCATCCCCAATTACGTATCGTTTAACGCTAACCCCTACAACGACATCCTCAACGCCGCCACGTCGAACTTCTATAACACGAACGATCACGGCGTGAGCCCGGCTGCTACCCTCAACGCAAATACTTGCGCTGAGCCAACCCTTGGCGGTGGCACTCTCGTTTGTACCGGGGCCGGACCGTTTAATCAGGGAACATACGCCGCTGGGCAGCCTGTGGCAGGTCAGGGCGCGAACGTTATCACGGCAGTAGCAGGCCGCAATCCGCAGCCAAATGTCTCCCAGTACGCCCTGACGCAAAATAATTTCTCGGATACCGGATACACCGTACAGAAGTACGGCTATCTCGAGCAGTACAACTTTGACATCCAGCGCCAATTGCCTGCCGGTTTCTTTGCAGACGTCGCTTATGCGGGCTCGCACGGCGTCCATCTGGAGCAATCCAACACCAACATCAACCAGATTCCTGATAGGTACATCTCACAGGCGGCCAGCCAATACACATCCGAGGGTTGCTTGACCATTGCGCAGCCGTTCGCCGGTGCTTATCCCTTCAGCCAAAATCTTCCTGGCAGCCTCGGGCCGGGGAATCTAATCAACGGTCAGCTCGATCGTCCGTACCCACAGTATTCGGGGCTGAATCTCAACGCTTTCGGCTGCTGCGAAAGCAATTACAACGCTTTGCAGGCGACCGTAACCCGCCGCTTCCAGAGTGGTGGAACCATACTCGTCTCCTATACCAACGCCAAACTGATGTCGAACACCGACACGCTGACCTCATGGCTGGAAGGTGGAACCACAGGCGGCGTGGGAGCCGTGCAGGATTGGAACAACCTCGCGGGCGAGCGTTCACTCTCCTCGCAGGATATTCCACAGCGCCTCGTCGCCAGCTACGTGCTTGATCTTCCCTTCGGACACGGCAAGAAGTTCCTTTCCGACATGAACGGCATCGGCAATGCCGTAGTCTCCGGTTGGGGCGTCGATGGTATCACCACCCTGCAGCGCGGCTTCCCAGTCAAGGTAAGCTGGGGCGGCGGTGATGCCCTCACCCAAGCGGGTCTCGGCGTCGGTACGCTGCGTCCGGACTATATCCCCGGATGCGATAAGGGCGTAAGCGGAGACTCCCTCCAAAAGGAGCGGACGACGTGGTTCAACACAGCCTGCTTTACCGCACCCAGCGGAAACAACGGCAGCATCAGCACGCCGATCAATCCCTGGACCTTCGGTGACGAGCCCCGCGTCGACGCTACCATTCGTCAACAAGGCGTGGTCAACTTCGACTTCGCCGTGTTCAAGCGGACCACCATCATGGAAAGGCTGAACGTCGAGTTCCGCGCCGAGTTCTTCGACCTGTTCAATCACCCACAGTTCGGACCGCCCAACTCAACCGCTACCAGCCCAACTTTTGGTGTCGTCACCAACACGGTCAACAGCACCTTCCGTATCGTTCAGTTCGGCTTGAAGTTCATTTTCTAAAGCCGACCGGTGAATCCGCGGGCGGGGAAGCAACTTTCCCGCCCGCAATTTTTTTGCACCACTCTTCGCTTCGCCTCAGCATTTCCGTCAGCCCAGTCCGCGGCTGGCCGTTGTATCCTTCCCTCTATGAGAACCCTTCAAACCCTCGACTACCCCGAAGCCAAACGCGCCATCGATCTTATCGTCGAGAAAGCTTTCCAGATGCAAAAGGCCGCCTCGGTAGCCGTCACCGATGTCCACGGTGACCTGATCTGCTTCGCGCGAATGGATGGCGCTCCCGTCTCCTCCATCCGCATCGCCATGAACAAGGCCTGGACCGCCGCGCGCGAGCGCAAGTCCACTAAAGAGATCGGTGAAAAGGTCAAGCATCCGGAGAAGTCCCACGACATCGCCTACTATGGCGATCCCAACTACGTCGGCTGGGGCGGCGGAATTCCCGTCTCGAAGAATGGCGAAGTCGTCGGCGCCGTCGCCGTCAGCGGCCTGTCTTCCGCCGAAGACGTCGCCCTGGCAACCTTGGGCGTCGACCTCCTGAGCAGTTCCTAGCCCGCCGCTGTTCGTGTTTCGTAACACAAATCACTTTTTCTCGCGGCGGAGCCAATTCGATGCAAAACTCATCACAACTGAGGGGGACGAGTGACTCGGAAGGACTGCCCGCGCTGCGGCGGTACCGGATATGTCGCCAAGCCCGTGGACATCAGCGGAAAGTCCGAAGGCGTCGCGTTTATCCGGTTGAAGTGCCCGGCATGCGCAGGCACTGGAAGAAACAACTCAGCTCCACCTTCTACCGCGGGCTGACCGCACGGCCTGTGGTGCTTGCGAAAACGTACGAGCCCGGAGCGCCATGGTTCCCGCCCTGAAGTGACGCTCCGGGCCCGTCGTTCCCCATCGTTTTCCGGAATCAAAAAGCTAAATTAGGAATTGAAAATAAATTTGTCATTCCGAGCGGGTCGCAGCCGCGCCAGCGGCGAGAACGTCGAGGAACCTGCTGTTTTACGCCGTAACCGCCGCCTTCGCGCGCCGCCGCCGCGCAGCCCCTGCTGTCTCCACCCGGTTGCGACCTCCAGCTTTCGCCCGGTAAAGCGCTTTATCCGCCGCCTGCACCACTTCATCCGTTGACGATTTCTCCGAACCCGAACTTGCCACCCCAATACTTGCCGTCACCGAAAGCTCGTCCGAAGTCGCCGCCCGCGCCAGTTGCCGGATCGCCCGCCCCGCCTGCGCCCGTCCCCGCGGATTGCGCCGGTCCGGCCCTCGCGCCTCCTGCCGTCTATCCTTATTATTACCGCGCAAGCGAAAGCTGCTGCCCTCAATGCTCGCGCGCAACTGCTCCAGAGGCTCCAAAACATCTTTCGTAGTCTTTCCCGGAAAGACGATCGCAAATTCCTCCCCGCCGCAGCGGTAAGCCTGGCCTCCACCCGTCACCCGCGCCAGTCTCGCGGCCACCATCCGCAACACCTGATCTCCCGTGTCATGTCCATACGTGTCGTTGCACCGCTTGAAGTGGTCGATGTCCACCATGGCAATCGAATAAGGTGCCTGCAGCCGCAGCAAGGCCTCATGAAACGCGCGCCGCGAAGGCAACGTGGTGAGTTCGTCGTGATAAGCCAGCAGGTAAGAAGTCTCCACCATAGAAACCGCCAGGATGAAAGCCGCCGTCGCAAAGTAAGCCGCGGGAATCCGTCCCGCTCCTCCAAAGCGCAGAGCCAGAGCGCTGGCTGCCAACGCCCACAGCAGCCCGCTCTCCACCGGTTTGCGAAAAAGCAAATACCGTATCAGCAACACCACCGCCGCCGCCGCCAACGCAATCACCGTAGAAAAAGCCAGATGCTGCGGGACCATCGCCGTAGCTGCAACTGCGCCCGCAACATGATGCGAATGCCGCACCGCCGCCACAGAATCCGTCCGGCACATCACCGCAACAATCACCGACTCGACAAACAGAAACAGGCTCGCCGGCCCTACGCTGGCAAAAATAAATCCCCTTTCCCGCGCAAACGAAATCAGCACAAAGTTCAGCGGTAGCAGCAGTCCAACCGCCACCAGCGCCGTGTTTGCCGGTCCGCCTCCCACAATGTGAGGGAACGAAGAGTAATAAGAAATTGCGCGCTCCGCCAGAAATACCACCAGCAACGCAAAGAAGATGCGGCTGGAATGAAACCGCCACGCCATCAGCAGCCCCACCACCAGCGCCGCATGCAGCGCAAACGTAATGACCGCCGCACTCGGCGCAATCATCCCCGTATGCAGCAGGATGGCAACCGCTGCAATCCAGATAGCCGGAGTGAGCAAAGACTTCATCGGAGTTTGGCCCTGCAGCCCATACCTTTGGCGACCGTTATTTCGAAGAACGCTTGGAATCGTTCCTTATGCAGGCGGAGTCCTCTGCATTGTGTGGTCTTCAGGTTAAATCTGGAGGCGTCTAAAGAGTAATTGACGGAAAGGGTTCGCACCGCCCAAGGTGCCATTGTCAAGCGGGTGCCCCGTCCTTGTCTCTGCGTCCTTTGCAGAGACAGGCCGGGGATTTTGACTTCCGCACCCCGGTGCACCCCCTACCCCCATTGAAATCGTGTCAATAGCCAAATCGACCGCAACAAGACTAAGTTGCTCACAACATTAAGCAAATAAACTTGCAAAAATGTCCCATGGACCCCTTCTAATATGATATAATAGAAGTATAAGTTAAAGCTTTGAGAAAACTAGGCGCAGCCCACAGGCTGCGCCTTTTCTTTTGCCGAAACGAGGCGAACGGCATGGCGAAATGTAAGGACTTCCCGAATTTCAAAGAGCGCGGCGAGTGGGTGGAAGCGCAGTTCATCGCCCAAGCCCTGCGCATGGGTTTCAAAGTATTAAAGCCCTGGGGAGATTCCTCCGCCTACGACGTCGGAGTCGAGCACGACCGGCAGTTTTTTCGGATTCAAGTGAAGTCCACCAGTTACCAGCTTGGCAGCGGTTATCTCTGCGGATTCAAACCCAATCGCAGCAGTAGCGTGAAATACACAACGAAGACCGTTGACTTCTTCGCTGCCTATGTAATCCCGCAAAATGCCTGGTACGTTCTGCCTTCGTCCGTAGTGTTGAAAACCAAAAGTCAGGATCTGATGCTCTGTCCCGTGCGTCAACCCAAGCGCGATCTCTATCATTACGAACTCTATCGCGAAGCCTGGAATCGAATGCGCCGCCCGCCGCCGCGCGCATAGCTCTTCGTGAAATAAATTGGGAGAACTAAATCGGCAGCGCGTATCGAAACGGACGCTCTGCCATGCTGCGCCAGAAATAAACCAGGATGATCACGCTCGCGATCGCAGCATAGGCGCACCACAGCGAGGTGAACGCATAGCGCTTGAACTCCATCACGATAAGCAGAATGATGAGGTTCGCTGCGCCAAAAATAATCATCATTCTGATCTTCGAGAAAAATAGCGATCCGCAGGTTGCGATCACGTACAGCACCGCAACCGCCTCGTTGTTGGTCGCCTGATTGATATACACAATACTGTTTCCCTTCACATAGACCTGCGTCGGATAAGCTGTCAACGCCCATAGTATGTATAGCGTCGTGGCCGTGCCCAGGCCGAGGAATGGCCGCATGCGTTTGCGGCTGTTCGCGTCCGGCTCGAACAGCAGCACGCTGAGCGGCAGCAGAAAAGGGAGCAGCCCCTGCGCATATAACATAAAAGCCGCACCCATATCGTGGGTCACCGTAGGGGAAAGAATCCCGTCCAGCCCGAGCCAGACGAATCCCTCGATGAATTGATGAATGGCAAACAGCACCGGCAATGACGCGAACAACGCCTCGCGCCGGTGCTTTACCTTCGTTACTGTAACGACGCCGATGGCGCCGAGAACTCCGCTGCCGACAAAGTTTGCTGTGGCTGAGAAACACATGCTTGCTGTTCTCCGTTTGCGAAGATTACACGGGTCATCGCCGAATGCCAAATCTTTTAGAAATATTTGTCATCCTGAGGCCCGCAGCTTCTTGCCAGGCCGAAAGACGCTTGGCCAATTCCAATACGGTAAGCGAAAGCGCAGGCTGTCGACCTCGAAATCTTTTTCCGTTTTGAACTTGCGCTCCATTTCTGGAAGCACGAACTTTCGTGCGGCGCGCTTTCCGTTGCGCTTGAGCCTCTTCTAATTAGAATCGCTCTGTAATTAAGGCTCTCCTTATGAGAATTCTGATTGCCGAAGATGATGCGGCTCTCGCCAGCTTTGTACGCCAGGGCTTGCAAGGGGAACACTACGCGGTGGATGTGGCCGCCGATGGCGAGCAGGCGCGGGCCATGGGAAGCGAGACCGATTACGATCTGGTGATTCTGGATCTGAATCTGCCGCGAGTGGATGGCGTCGCGGTTCTACGCCATTTGCGCCTGAAGCGTCCCACGATGCCGGTGCTGGTGCTCACCCTGCGCAGCCGGGTCGAAGACCGGGTGCAATGCCTCGATACCGGCGCGGATGATTATTTGCCCAAACCATTTTCCTTCAGCGAGCTCTCCGCCCGCATCCGCGCGCTTTTGCGCCGCAGTCACTTGCCTTCGGAATCGGTGATGGTAGTGGAAGATTTGAAACTGGATCGTGTGGAACACCGCGCCGAACGCGCCGGCCGCCGCATCGAACTCACCTCCAAAGAATTTTCCCTGCTGGAATATCTGATGCGCAACGCCGGCCGTCAGGTCTCCCGCGCCATGATCATCGAGCACGTCTGGAACCTAACTTTTGATTCCACTACGAATGTGGTGGATGTTTACATCAATTACGCGTCGTC
Organism: uncultured Acidobacteriaceae bacterium; assembly: GCA_963813205.1. Lineage (GTDB taxonomy): Bacteria > Acidobacteriota > Terriglobia > Terriglobales > Acidobacteriaceae > Sulfotelmatobacter. The sequence goes on from CAWEYI010000027.1 coordinate 15,253, forward strand.
GCAGGTGGATAAGAGAAAGGTTGGGAAACTTTCTCTGGCCATTCAGGTGGCATTTCAGGAGTTGGGCGTGTTCCCGGCATCAACCACGCAGATTCCACTGGATATGAATGATCCCATGCCTTTCAGCACGGTGCAGGCGATCCAGAACGTGGAAAGAACTGCCGAAGTTGGACGCATTGCATCTGCGCCAACCGATTCTCTGGCGGGATCTTCGGACGAGACGGATCTGGCCACTTTGCGTAGCGAATTGGAACAGTCGCTGCACGGGGAGATCGCGCTGCACCAGGTGTCGTTGCATCGCGACAGCGAAGGCCTGGTAATCAGCCTTCGGGAATTCGGATTTTTCGACAGCGGGTCGGCGACGATTAAACCGCAAGCTCTGCCGGCCTTGGATCGCATTGCTTCGATCCTGGCAATCCGGACTTGCCGGCTGAGCATTGAAGGCCATACTGATAATGTCCCGATTCATACGGCCCAGATGAACTCGAATTGGGAACTTTCGACGGCCCGCGCCACGGAACTGATTCGCATTCTTATTGTGGGGCATCGCTTTGATCCGGCGAGGCTTTCGGCGGCCGGTTATGCCGAGTATCACCCGATTGCCAGCAATCTCACGGCGCAAGGGCGGGCCCAGAACCGCCGCGTCGACATCGTGATCCTGAGCGATCACGGCCCCTCGGAAATTGCGGCCAGCGATCGCAAACAAAGTGGAAAGCCTTCTCCGGCGCTGCCATAAAGAGCCTCGACGGAGCCTAATGGCGGAAGCTCCCTCTAAAGTCCTGCTCCTTCATGCCGATGATTTCAGAGTGGCGAACCATGCTGGCGAAGCAGGCTGTCTTGAGGTCCCCAGCACTGACCTGGCTTCTTGACGGCGAGGACGAATCACGAGGTTGAGGCGAGATGGATTTGCAAGGCAATAAGCCGAAAGGATCTGCGCGCGAGGCGAAGGCGGCGCATGAGGAGCTGCTGCAACTGGTTGGCTTCCACGTGGGCGGCGAAGAATTCGTGATCGATATTTTGCGGGTGCAGGAAATCATTCGTACCCAGCAATTGACTCGGGTGCCAAATTCACCGGACTGCATGGAAGGAGTGATGAATCTGCGCGGAAAGATTATTCCCGTGATCGGATTGCGAAAACGTTTTGGTCTCGAAGAAGCGCCACCCGATAAACAGAACCGAATTGTAGTGGTCGAAATTCAAGGAGCCGTGCTTGGCTTCGTTGTGGATGCAGTTTCTGAAGTGCTCCGTATTCCGGTGAGCGCAGTGGAACCGCCTCCGCGCATTAGCCTGGTCGAACGGGAATACGTTGCCGGGGTAGGCAAGGTCGGCGACCGATTGCTGATTCTGCTCGACGCGGACCGGCTGATGAGTGGCGCTGAACAGGAAGTGATCGGCACCGCCGCTGCGCAAGCATAAGTGATGGCGTGAAGTAGAGGACGAGGAGCAAATCTGCGTGAGCGACGACCTGTTACACGATCCTTCGCTGATTCAGGAATTCCTGGTGGAATCGGAGGAATTTCTGCAGCGCATGGACCAGGACATGGTTGCCCTGGAAGCCACTCCCAACGATGCGGAGTTATTGAATCGCATTTTTCGCGCGCTGCACACCATCAAGGGGACTTCAGGGTTTCTTGGGTTCGAGCCCGTCATCCGCTTGAGTCATCGCGCGGAAGACGTTCTGAACGCCTTGCGCAAGGGTGAAGTGCAACTGACTCACCCGATGATGGACGCTTTGCTTTCCGCGCGGGACTATCTGGGCAAAATGCTGCAGGATATCCGCGAGGGCGGTTTGAAAGAGTATGAACTCGGAGCCCTGCTTAAGAATCTTGAAGCGGCTCAGACTGTGCAGGCTTCTCCTTCTCTGGGGCAATTGCTGGTCAAACAAGATGTGATCACGCCAGCCGCGCTCGATGCCGTGTTGGCGGAACAGTCCTCGTCGGCGGAGCCGCGCAAGCTTGGCCAGATGCTGGTGGACAAAGGTTTGGCTTCGCCGGCAGAGGTTGGCGATGCGCTGGTACGACAGAAAGAGATCGCGCAGCAACACGCCGCAGCGCCCACGATGCGCGTGGATGCCGCCAAGCTGGACGATCTGATCAACCTGATCGGCGAACTGGTGCTCGAGCGTAACCGTTTGCTGCAGCTTAGTAAGGACTCTTCTTCGGGCAAGGTCGCCATGAACGAATTGAGTTCATCGCTTGCTCAATCTTCCGCGCGGTTGAGTTTTATTACGGAGGAGTTGCAGTCGGCAGGGCTGAAGACCCGCATGGTTCCCATCGAAACTGTGTTCCGCCGCTTCCCTCGTTTGGTGCGCGACGTCGCGGGCAGCCTGCAAAAAGAAGTGGATCTTTCTCTGCTCGGACAGGATACGGAACTCGACAAGACGATGGTGGAACTGGTGGGGGATCCGCTGGTGCATTTAGTGCGCAATTCGCTCGATCATGGCGTCGAAATGCCGGCAGTCCGGGAACAAACGGGGAAACCGCGCCGCGGCAGCATCCGGCTGGAAGCTCGGCAGGAAGGGGATCAGATTGTGATCAGCATTCGCGATGATGGCGCGGGAATGGATCCGGCGCGAATCGGGCGCAAAGCCGTCGAAAAAGGACTAGTGACTGCGGAACGGCTGCGCGGGTTGAGTCCGCGGGAAATTCTCGACTTCATTTTTCTTCCCGGCTTCAGCACCGCGGAAAAGACCACAGATCTTTCCGGGCGTGGGGTGGGTATGGATGTGGTCCGTACCAATCTCAAGAAGTTAAACGGAACGGTGGAGATCGACAGCCATCTCGGGCAAGGCACAACCGTAAAGCTGCGTTTGCCTCTCACGCTGGCGATTCTGCCGGTGTTGCTGGTGCAGGTAGAGAAAGATATTTACGCATTGCCGCTGCGCTCGGTGGCAGAGACGGCGCAGATCAATCCCAAGAACGTTCATCAGGTGGAAGGCAGCGAAGTGCTATGCCTGCGGGGTGAAACTCTGCCTCTTCTGCGGCTGGATCAGCTGTTCCCGGCGGGCGCAAATTCCCGGAAGCAAACGCCCGCCAGCGGCGTTCCGCGGGGGAGAAGCGACGAGAGCCAGAAAATTGTGATTCTTGGAGTAGGGGAAAAAAGGTTCGCGCTGCTGGTCGATCAATTGTTGGGGCAGGAGTCAACCGTGATCAAACCTTTAGGAGTGTTCCTGCATGGGTGCTCGAGTCTGGCTGGCGCCACGATCAGCGGAGACGGGCAGGTTCGTCTGGTTCTCGACCCGGCGGGACTGCTGGCAAATTTACGATCTGCCGTGCCTATGGTCCAAAGGGCTTCCGCGTGACCACGGCGCCGTCGCTGCGCGCCATTCCCAGCACCGATGGTCCACCGGAGCCTGATCTGGTGCGCATCCGCGACATGATCTATCAGACTGCGGGGATTTTTCACCCGGACAATAAGCTGCGTTTATTGCAGGATCGATGCGGGCGCCGTATGAAAGAACTTAAGGTACAAAGTCTACGTGAGTACTCCGAGTGCCTGACCATCCGTCCCAACCGGCAAGCGGAATTGGTCGCACTGCTGAACGAGATCACGATTGGCGAAACGTCGTTCTTTCGCAATCAGCCGCAGATCGATGCTTTACGCCGGATTGTCATTCCCAAGATTCTTGAGGCGAAGTCTAGTCTGCCAATGCGCCGGCTTCGCATCTGGAGCGCAGGGTGCTCCACCGGGGAAGAACCTTACACTCTCCGGATGCTGGCGCTGGAGGAAGCAAATGGGCTACTCAAAGATTGGACCATCGAGATTCTCGCAACCGATCTTAACGAGCGCTCGCTGGCCCATGCCCAAGAGGGAATTTATGGCAGCTACAGTACGCGCAATCTGACGCCGGTGTATCGCGAAAAGTACTTTGTTCCGCAGGGCGACAAGCTGCAAGTGAACCGGGTAGCCCGCTCCAACATTAGCTTCAGCCGGCTTAATTTGTCGGATGATTCGCGCATGACATTCATGAAGAACATGGATGCCATTTTTTGCTGCAACGTACTGATCTATTTCGATCTGGCTTCTAAACGACGAGTCATCCAGCATTTTTTCAATAATCTTCTGCCGCACGGATATTTGTTCCTGGGCCATTCGGAATCGCTTTTTGGGGTGAATGATGACTTTCGGCTGGTCCACTTGCCTGGAGCCACGGCTTACGTGAAAGGTGAACGCGTGCCCGCGGGAGGTAAACCTTTATGACTGCCGCAACCGCAACCAAACAGGTACTGCTGCAGCGGCTCGAAGGACTGCATCAAATCCCCACCATCCCGGCAGTGCTCGCGCCATTGCTTCGCTACTTGCAACAGCCGATGGAAAAACTCGACGTACAAAAAGTTACCGACCTCATTTCCCAGGATAAATCGCTGGCGGCACAGTGTCTGCAGATGGCAAACTCGCCACTCTTCGGCCGTTCACAGAATGTGCAATCGCTGCGGGCCGCAGTGGTGAGCCTGGGCTTCCATCATGTCAGCGATATTGCCATGTCGTGCGGAGTTTTGAGCTTGCTCCCGACCGGAGTAAGCAGTCTGGATCCAGTGGTCTTCTGGGAGCATTCCCTGGGATGCGCTTTAGTGTCACGGCACATTGCGCGCAAGATTAATTTCTCCGATCCGGGAAAAGCCTACCTTGCGGGCTTGCTTCATGATTTGGGAATCATCGTCAACCTGTGGGTTTTGCCGAGAGAATTCAGGACTGCGTGGGAGATGGGGAAAGCGGAAGGCATTCCGCTTCATGAGGCGGAGCAAAAGGCAATGGGATTCACCCACTGTGAGAGCGGACGTTTGCTGGCGGAACGCTGGCAACTTGCTCCCGAACTGATTGAAGTGGTGAGCTGTCACCACTCGCCGGAAAAATCGACGGACCACGCCGGGCTCGTAGCCTTGGTACAACTAGGCGACTTGCTTTGCCGCATGAGCGGCTTGAACTACGGCTATGTGGAAGAGCGGCAGGTAAACCTGGCGGAAGAGTCTGGCTTTGGCTTGCTCGGCCAACATTCCACGAAGTTGAAAGATTTTGACTGGGCGCGCCTGACCTTTGAACTCGATTCCTACATGGACGAAGTGCACAGTCTGGTGCGGGCGATTTACCGAACGTGAGCCAGCAAAGCAGCAACTCGCCGATACGCGTACTCATCGTGGACGACAGCGCCTTTATGCGGACCGCGATTTCCCGCATGATCGCATCCGACCCCAATATTTCGATTGTTGGCACTGCCGGCAGCGGGATTGAGGCGCTGCAGAAAATTCCGTCGCTCAATCCGGATGTGATCACGCTCGACGTGCAGATGCCGGGTTTGGATGGACTGCAAACCCTCGGCCGTATCATGGCCGAGTTTCCCCGGCCTGTCATCATGGTGAGTTCGCTCACCTTGAAAGACGCGGAAACCACCTTCAGTGCGCTGGCAGCGGGTGCGTTCGATTATGTTCCCAAGGAGCTTTCCTCCACGTCGCTGGACATCCTTCATCTGCAGAATGATTTGATCGCGAAGGTTAAGGCAGCGGCAGAGTCGGGGCTGCGGCGCGGTGCTCTTGTGGTCCCGCGAAAGCCGGCCCGCGCGGTTACTATCCCGACGCGCGAAGCTTCGCTTTCCACGCCCGCCATTGTCGCCATTGGCGTCTCGACGGGGGGCCCGAAAGCCCTGCAGGAGATTCTGCCGCTGCTTCCGGCGGATCTCATGGTTCCGATACTGGTGGTGCAGCACATGCCGCCGGGATTTACCGAACCCTTCGCCAAGAGGCTAGACAGTCTCTGTGCGGTATCGGTGTGTGAGGCGAAGCACGGCGAGATCATTCAACCTGGAGTGGTCTACATCGCTCCCGCGGGAATGCATCTGACGGTAGACCGCGGCGGCTCCCGAACCGTGCTCTGTCTCTCCGACAAACCCGAGAATCAGCTCCATGTTCCTTCTGTCGATGTGATGATGCAATCGGTAGCTTCCGCTTTTCGCTCGCTGGCGATGGGAATCATCATGACGGGAATGGGATCGGACGGCGCGCAAGGAATGAAGGCGATCCATCGGGAGGGCGGGTTTACGGTGGGTCAGGATGAACCGAGTAGTACAGTTTACGGAATGCCTCGAGCCTGCGCGGAGTTGGGAATTCTAGATCGTGTGGTGGCGCTCTGGGAAATTCCTCATGAGATTCTGCACTCCACCCATTACCGCAGAGCGAGCGTGAGTTAAGCGGAGGCTTTGAACTCGATCGGATCGCCATCCAGCGCTTCGCGAATTCTTTTTAATAAAGTCGAGATGGAAAAGGGCTTCGCCAGATACTCCTTTCGAAAAGGGGAAAGTTCGCGTGGCGACAACTGTTCGATATAACCGCTTATCAGCATGATCCGGAGATGAGGGCACAAGGCGAACAATGACTCCGCTAGTTCGTGCCCGCTGATTCCCAGCATGACAACGTCAGAAAGAAGCAAGTCTACCGGCACGGAGCATTCGTGATAGGCGTCTAAGGCGTTCGCCGCATTTTCTGCCGTGATCACTCGGTAACCGGCGGATTGTAGAGCTTCTTGAATTGCCCTCCTTACTAAGGCTTCATCCTCGACCAGGAGAACGGTCTCACTACCAACCCACTGGCAAGTCTCAGTGGTTCCAATGCCGATAGTCACGTCGAAGGAAACGGAAGGAGTAACTTCGAGAAGATTCGCCTCGCCCTCGGCGGTAGACTCCTCGAACCGGGTCTGAGAATTAAATTGCCTATCTTTATTCTGGTCTTTAGTCACGATTCTGGTCTTTACCCACGATTCACGAGCAGCAAATTGGCTGCCATACTCTTTTGGGACCGGAATGTACTTGCCCTAAAGGAGTCGGAAACACTTAGAGGCTCGCAACGAGATGTCCACCGGGAGTCTTTCCCAAATCGGTCTACCGTTTTGGGAGTGCATTGCCAAACAAGATCCGATTTGTGGAATCTTTCACTGGGTATTTTCGTGGAAGATGGCGGGTTTGCTTGAGCTCGAAAGAATGGTTTCGTAAGGATCAAGCAAGAGCTTGTGCGTGCCCGCGGGTGCAGACAAATGAAAGGGAGTTTCCGGGCCGTCGGCAAATACGCGACCGAGCAAGACCGGTGTCCTACCCGAAATCAACGCGTAAACGGGGACTGAGGTGACCAGGGTGTCTGGCGCATCTTTCTGCTGAATCATTCCACTTGCGGTTATACCTGTTTCCTTCGAAGCGAACTTAACGGCGTGCAACTCCAATTTCGGCAGCGAAGTGCCATTAATCCATCCATCCATAAACCAGTCCAGGGAAGATTTGCCTTCGAATCGTAGGGAGGGTGGCAGGCCTTCGGCGAAACCATCCAGCAGTTGGCTGGTGGAGATGGTCTTTCCCTGGTAACGTTCGCGGATTTTCCGCAGCGCCTGCACAAAGGGCTCTTCTCCGCCCTCGTGTCTGGGCGACTTTCGTTCCGTTTCCGCAGCGGCATCCTGCATCATGGAGTCCAGCATGTAAAAGAGCCATGTGCCTCGTCCGTAGCTGATCGCCTCGTAGCCTTCGGGGAAGTTCGACGATAACAGGCGACTGCCCAGGGTGACTGGTCCCGCATCTTTGCGAAGGTTGCCTTCTTTGTTCTTGGCGAGCAAATCCTGCCGATATTTTTCCATGACCTGGCGGAAGCCGGCGGGGTTCCTCTCGCGCAGGATCATCAATGCACAGTAGTTCGCCAGTCCTTCGGAAAACCACTGATCGCGGTAGGTACGCCAGGTGACCAGATCTCCCCACCACTGGTGTGCGGTTTCGTGAGCCGGAATTTGCTGGTCGATTAATTCCTGTGAGGGATTCATATGGATTTCGCGGCGCTCTTCCGGAGTGAGGAATGCGTAGGAAGACAGGAAAATCAATCCCGGCCACCCCTGGCTCTCGCGCCCGGGAAGTTGGGTGAGAGCCAGATTGCTGTAGGGGAACGGACCGAACCGGTCTGCGTAGTAACGAATGGCGCGTGCTGTGGATTCGGCCACTGCGGCGGCGTTCCGCGCGGGGGATAATGGAAGCGGAACGACGGGTAACGGCAGAGGGACTTTTCGCGTTGAAGGTTCTGGTTGAGGTTCGATTTGTACCGACGTGTTCGGGAATCCGCGTTCTACTCCGACGGTGGCGTAGGTATCCACGTGAACATTACCGGCCTGCGCAGCGGCGCGAACATATTTACCCAGATCGAATCCGGCAATTGGGATGGGGCGCTCCGAGACCCAGCGGCCTACTTGATCGCCCTGTGCAATTTGCCTGGAAAATTGCGTCTCCGGTGCTGTCTTCGGGAGCTCAGAAGGCTTGCCGGTCGCAACCAGAGTCCAACCCTGGGGATAGTGGAAGGTGAGATCATAATCGGACATGGCCAGGCCCCGGTTGGGATACCAATTGCCACGCTCGCCCACATATAACAACCCATTACCGGCTTCGGCCAAAACTTCTCCACCATAAACAAAGCGCAGCCTGATTTCTTGTCCTTTTCGTGCCGGTTCGGACAAAATCACGGCGACCAGGTCGTTTCCGCTGCGGGCAAGCTGTGTGCCCTCTACCGCGGGATTTTGGAGGTATTCGACGGTACGGCCATCCTCTTCGACGGATTGAATCTTCAGAAAACGCGATAATTCGAAAACCAGGAACTGCGAGCCATCGCGCAACACCTCGAGGTTGAGATTTACTTCCGCATCGAGTTCTTTCGGTGGCTTTACCTCAGCATTGATGATGTAGCTCCGCATCGAGACCGGGTCCTCCCGCGACTCGGTTTCTGTGGGAAGAGTTTGCGCGACAGCAGGACGCCCGTGTGCGGGGATGCCTGCGGAAAATGAGGTCCAGACGTCGTAATAGACGGTTCCATCTTTGGTTTTTGCTTGTCCCGCTTCCACTTGTTCTCCAGCGGTTGAGTCGTAAAGTACGTCGAAGACGCCAAGCGTATTGCCTTGGAGCCGGGCATGGAACAGGCGATCGGCTGAGTTCTCCGGCGGCGAATTCTTGGCCAGTTGGCGATCCGGGGTGGGAAGCATTTCGCTGAAAGTCGCGAGCAATCTCATTGCGTCGATCGGAGCCAAACTCCGTGCCGTTTCATCCCATCGGGCCACGAAAGCCGCCGCATCCTCTGGCGCCCTCAGGCCCGGCTGCAATTCGGCCGCGGTGTTGTCGTTGAAGCGGAAGTAGGCGGTGCTGAATCGTTCTTCGAGAATTGCCATACCCGTGAACAGGCTCATCGACCTGCGCTCTACTTCATTGGGGGGAACCAACAGGACCTCGCCATCGCCCTCGAAAAAAGCTCCGGTGATCTTGCCCATTACGTCCTTGGTAAAGGCAATGGTGCCGTCTTCGAGAGAGATATGGATTGCCGGCCGGTCAATCGAACCGTCGCGCACCCGGAAGACGCGCGAGGTATCGAGACCGATGCTGCTCAATTGCAGATAGAGCGACTCGGCCGGTCCGGGCTTGTGCGGAGGAGGCTGAACTGGTGGCGCCTGATTCGCGCAGGCATAAACAGAGGGCAAGAATGTCAGGAACGCGGCGAGCAGGATGGAAGATCCGTACAGTTTCGCCGGTACTTTGGTTACATAGGTGCGTATCCCCACAGTTGTTAGAATGCGCTTCAATGCCCCGCCGTGTCACTACTTTCGCAATTGTAACCGTCTGGATGGTATTTGCTGGTGCGGCATTGGGGGATACGATCCATTTGAAGAATGGCCGCACGATTCTTGCTGATCACGTTCGCGAAAACGGAAACCGCTACGAATATGACATTGGCGACGATAGTTATGCGATACCGAAGAGTTCGGTGGAACGAGTCGAGGCGGGTGGAATGCCGGCAACCGTGGCTTCCGCGAGCGCGAACAAGGGTGCCACGGATCTTCCCGTTTTTGTACCGGTTGACAGCCTGGCGAATGAAGATGGCCTTCTCAAAACAGTGGTGAAGGACGGCAAGGTGGATTCCGATGCCCTGGCGAAACTTGAGGGCAAAGGAAATGCCGAGTTGAGCGCCACGGCTGATTTTATTGCCGGCAAGTTCGAATTCGATCATGGCAATGTCGCGGAAGCGCGCCGTTATTTCGATAGCGCGCTGCGATTTCAACCGGAAAATTCCACCGTGCTGGTTTACTATTCGGCGCTGCTGGTGCGCACGGGAAATCCTTCGCAGGCGCTCTCCTACGCGCAGCGAGCGGTGAGCGCTTCTCCTAACTCGCCCGATGCTTATACGGTGCTGGGTTATGCGCAGCAGGCTTGCGACCGTACGCAGGATGCGGTCGCCTCGTGGAAGCATTCTCTTGAGCTGCGTCCCGATCCGGCGGTTCAGCAATATCTGGCGAAAGCGCAGCGGGAGCAAAATGTCGAAACTGATTTTACGCAGCGCGAAAGCAGCCATTTCGTCCTGCACTATGAAGGCAAGCAGAGTTCAGAAGCGTTTCGGCAACAGATTCTCACGGCGCTTGAATCTGATTACGACGATCTGGCTCGCGATCTGGGAACGCCACCACGGGACAGCATTCTCGTAACGCTCTATACCGAACAGGCTTTCTTTGACGTAACCCGCGCGCCATCCTGGTCGGGAGCCCTTAACGACGGCAAACTTCGCATTCCGATCAACGGGCTTAGCTCGATGACGCCAGAATTAGCGCGCGTGCTCAGGCATGAGCTGACCCACACGTTCATCAATCAGCTTTCCGCCGGCCGGTGTCCGACATGGTTGCACGAAGGGATTGCGCAGTTTTTTGAACCGAAATCGTTGAGCGGCGATGGGCGGCAGCTGGCTCAATTATTCAAGACGCAAAGCAATATACCGCTCAACGCGCTGGAAGGAAGCTTCCTTCGCTTCTCTGGGCCGCAGGCTTACCTGGCTTATGCGGAGTCCTTGGCGGCAGTTTCCTACATCAACGATTCTTCGGGGATGGGCGACATCCAGCGCATTCTTCAGCTTCTTAGCCAAGGTAGTTCCACCGAGGCCGCTTTGCGTGCGACCATCCACTCGGACTACGGCCAACTCGAATCCGAAGTCGGTAAGTACCTTAGCGATAAATACGGCGACTAGCGGGTCGCTCGGGTGAAGCCGGGCGATTGCATTTTTTCTTCTGTAAATTTGCCCGCTACCAGCGCTTGTGCTAGCTTCGATTTCAAGCCTCCGCTTGGCATGTGCGCTTTATTTCACTCTCGTGAGCCCGAACCTCTCCCTGCCACGCAGCCTGCGACGAATGATTTTCCGGTTATTGACGGCGGCCAGATTGCCGCGACCACTTACGGAAAACGGGCGGCCGGCGACTTCTATGACTCTTTGCGAGTTGGCCCAGAGCGAGTTTTATTTGGGCTGCTCGACGTGGCAGGACGACGCGAGACCAACCAAGCCGTTCTGACAGCGGCACAAAACATCTTCCGCACGATGGGCATGGAATTATTTTCTCGGCGTGACTTTAACGAAGCCGAAGCCATGACCGGACTCTGTCTTGGGCTCAACCGAGGAATCATGGAAGCCGCGAACGGTATCTGCTCGTGCCCCGGGTTCATTGGCTGCTATCACGAGAAATTCGGAACCCTTTGCTACACCAATGCGGGACATACGCCGGGACTGCTGCGTGACAACACCGGTATCACCGATCTTCTTTCGACGGGCCTGCCGCTGGGTTTGTTCTCGCATGCCACTTGCGATGCTCCGACGGTTGGCATGGAGAAAGGTGCGGTGCTGATGCTGGTTTCGCGGGGGGTGGTTGAAGGCAAGTGCAAAGACGACCATACAGAGGACCAGGAATTCGGGTTGGAACGCGTCGCAGAACGTCTTCGCACGGCCGACTCCTCGAATGCCCAGGCTCTCTGTGCCTTTATTTTGAATGCGGTGGGCGAGTTTACCTGTGAGCCGCTGGTCCCGGACGATATGACCGCCCTAGTCCTCGTTCGCGACCCGCAATAGAGTAAGGTGGGCGCGGGAAATCTACGCGGAGCTAGCTTTGGGCTGGCCCGGTAGTAGTAAAATACCCAAAAGGCCGTGGCCCACTTTCGCCCGCAAGGTCCAGGCAGCGTGGCGGCCCAACGAAAATCCTATGAAGAAAACGGTTCTGATACTCCTTTGCCTGTCGTTTGTACCAGCCTTGGCCGCCGGTCAGGTTGTTGAAGAAATTGTGGCGCGCGTGAACAGCCAGATCATTACCCGGTCTGAATTCAACCGGAGTAAAGACCAGTTGAGGGATGACGTCAAGCAGCAGGATCCAAACAACGCCGACAAGCTCTTCAGCGAGCGCGAAAAGGATGTATTGCGCGACTTAATCGACCAACAGCTTTTGCTGGATAAGGGCAAAGACCTGGGGATTACCGGGGACACGGACTTGATCAAGCGCCTCGACCAGATGCGCAAGGACATGAAACTGGAGACCATGGAGGATCTGGAGAAGGCGGCGACCGCACAGGGGATTTCCTATGAGGACTTCAAGCAAAATATGCGTAATCAGATCATTACGCAGAAGGTAATTGGCGAAGAGGTCGGCTCCCACCTCAACATTACCAATGAAGAACAACAGAAATTTTACGATGAGCACAAGAGTGAGTTGGAGCAGCCGGAGTCGATCCGGTTAAGCGAAATTCTGATCGCTCCGCAGAAGCCGGCGACTAATGCCGCAGGCGGTGGGCAGGACACAGACGCTGCCAAACAGGCGGACGATGCCTCAGCTTTGGCAGCCGCGGAGGCCAAGGCCAACGATCTGCTGAAGCAGATTAAAGCCGGAGCGAGCTTCGACGAGATCGCCAAGAAGAATTCCGCAGGTCCATCGGCAGCGCAGGGCGGCGATTTGGGAGTTTTCAAGCGCGGAACTCTCGCCAAAGAACTTGAAGATAAAACCTTTGCCATGAAGGCGGGGCAAATCACCGACGTCATCCGGACCAAACAAGGGTACGTAATCCTGAAAGTTACGGACCACCAGACTGCAGGCATTCCTCCCATGAAGGACGTAACCGCGAAGATTCAGGACGCTTTGTACTACGAGAAGCTGCAGCCCGCGCTGCGCGCCTACCTGACCAAGTTGCGCGAAGACGCCTATATCAAAGTTGCGGATGGGTATGTCGATACGGGACACAGTGCCAACGAAACCCAGCCGGTTGAAACCGCCTCCGCCAAAGAGTCGGATGCCAAGAATCTGAAGAAGAAGAAAAAGAAGATATTAGGAAAACTGTAGAGAAAGATGCTGCTGATGGTCCGTCGCGTGGCTGGCCTCTTGCTTTCTGATTTACACGCTTGGAAAGAATGAAAGATTTCTATATCAGCGAGTGTATCCGGCACGAAAACAAGGTGGTCACTTCTAACTTTGTCGTCGTTTCGAAACAGATTAAGCCTAAGAAAACGGGTGAGCCTTACCTCGCTTTGACGCTGGGCGACCGTAGCGGTCAGCTCGACGCCAAGATGTGGGACAACGTCGAAGAAGTGCTTACGGTGTTTGAGCAGGACGACTTCCTCAAGATTAAGGGTTTAGTCAATAAGTATAAAAATCGGTTTCAACTCACGATTCACAAGCTGCGCAAGCTGGGCGATTCGGAGATCGAATTCGCCGATTACCTTCCCAAGACCACGAAGGATATCGACGAACTCTGGCGGACTCTTGGCGAGTTCGTAAGTTCGTTCCAGAATCATCATCTGCAGGAACTGATTAGAGCCTTCATGGCTGATCCCGAGATTGCAGCGGCTTATCGCAATGCGCCCGCGGCCAAGACTCTACATCACGCCTATATCGGTGGTTTGCTCGACCATGTGGTCTCTCTTTTTCGCTCTTGCGACCTGATCTGCCGGAATTATCCTCAGGTGAACCGCGATGTATTGCTGACGGGAGTTTTTCTGCATGATATCGGGAAGATTCACGAGCTGGCTTACAACCGGTCGTTCTCCTATACCACTCGCGGCCAGTTGCTCGGGCACATGGTGATTGAGTTGGAAATGTTGCAGGCGAAACTTGCGTTGGTTCCGGGATTTCCGAACGAGCTTAAGACCTTGCTGGAGCATCTGATCATCAGCCACCATGGCGAATACGAATTCGGCTCGCCCAAGTTGCCGATGTTTCCGGAGGCGCTGCTGCTGCATTATATGGACGACCTGGACTCAAAGATGGAGGCGATGCGCGCGCACTTCGAGCGAGAGGCCGACCTCGAAAGTCCATGGACCAGTTACAACGCTTCCCTGGGCCGCCCTCTGCTGAATACCGCGAAATTTCTTGCCGTGCGAACCAGCGTGGCTGAAAATTCTTCTTCACTGCCCGGGCCAGAGGTGGAGGCTGAAAGCATCGCTGAACCGCAGGAAGCTGAATCGCAAGAGAAAACTCCTGCCCTTCCTGGCTTTGAATCTTAGCGGGAGAAAATACCATCGGCACCCATGCTTGACTTTAGCCGTTTCGAAATTCTTACCTTCGATTGCTATGGCACTCTCATTGATTGGGAGGAAGGGATTCTCGGCTGCCTGCGCCGGATCCTGGCGGCGCACGGTCAGCAAATAGACGATGCCACGATTCTGCGGCTCTACGCAGATTTTGAGGCGAGCGCCGAGCAGGGAGAATATCGGAGTTATCGGGAAGTTCTCAACTCTGTGGTGCGGCAGTTTGGAAAACAATTTGGATTCATCCCTAGCGAAGAGCAAGTGCGCTCGCTGGCTGATTCGTTGAAGGAATGGAAACCTTGGCCCGACACTGTGGAGGCGATCCGGTCCCTTGAGAGCCGATTTCGGCTGGCGATAATATCCAATGTAGACGACGATCTTTTCGCTGCTACGCAGCCTCAATTGAAGGTCAAGTTCAGCCAAGTCGTCACCGCCCAGCAGGCGCGAGCATACAAGCCGTCCTTGAAGATTTTTGAACTCGCATTGAGCCGCATCGAAGTTCTCGCGCACCGTATCCTGCATGTGGGGCAGAGTCTTCATCATGATGTGATACCTGCGCAGTCGCTCGGCTTGGCTACGGTTTGGGTAAACCGGCCATCCGCGAGAAAGGGCGTAGGTGCGGTCAAGGCGGCGAACGCGCAGCCAGACTTAAAGGTGACCAGCCTTGCGGAGCTTGCTGCCGCTTGCGCGCAGTCTAATTCTTGAGAGCTATTGGGGAATCCTCACACAATTGATCTCGCAGATCATCGGATATATTCCTTCGCGACCGCAAAGAGGCGAGGCATCAGGTAAAATCGAGCACTTATGCTGCGCTACTTCACAGCTGGGGAATCGCACGGCGAAGCGTTGGTCGCTTTCCTTTCCGGTTTGCCCGCCGGGCTCAAGGTGGAGCAAAGCTTTTTGGATCGTGAACTCTGGCGCCGGCAGCAAGGCTATGGGCGCGGCGGACGCATGAAGATTGAGAGGGACACGGCGCATATCCTGTCCGGAATCCGCCAGGGAAAAACCATTGGGTCGCCGATTTCTGTTCAACTCGAAAACAGAGACTGGAAAAATTGGCAAGAGGCTTTGCCTGTGAGCGAAGGCGATCCGGCCTTGCACAAGCGAGTAGCGTCGCCGCGGCCTGGTCACGCCGATTTGGCCGGGGCCTTGAAATACAATTTTCCGGAAGCGCGGTATGTTCTGGAGCGGGCATCTGCACGGGAATCAGCGGCGAGAGTTGCAATAGGCGCGATTGCCAAAGCTTTTTTGCGCGAGCTCCGCATTGAAGTGTTAAGCCATGTGGTGGCCGTGGGCAATGTGGCGATTCAAAAAGACGTTCCCTGGGAGCAGATTAACGCTCTGTACAATCAGGAAGAAATCCTGCTGAATTGTGCTGACGGGGAAACCGAGCAACGTATGAAAGACGAAGTCGACAAAGTTCTGAAGACCGGTGATTCAGTCGGGGGAGTGTTCGAAGTCGTTGCTCACGGCGTTCCGCCCGGACTTGGCACTTACGCGCAGTGGGACGAGCGGCTGGATGCTTTGCTGGCGGGAGCAGTCATGTCATTGCAAGCGGTGAAGGCGGTCGAGATTGGCGCAGGCGTAGCCGCGGCGGCTTCTCCGGGTTCCGCGGTGCATGATGAAATCGGCTACGGGACGCGTGGCGATTTTACAGCCTTCACTCGCACTCGCAACAACGCGGGCGGAATTGAGGGCGGCGTTTCCAATGGAGAAGAGATTCGGATGCGCGGCTATCTGAAGCCCATTTCGACTTTACGGCGTCCGCTGCAATCGGTGGATTTCTCCACCCGCGAACCGGTGCGCGCGGCGTATGAGCGTTCCGACGTTTGCGTGGTGCCGGCTGCGGGAGTGGCCGCGGAGGCGATGGTGGCGCTCACTCTGGCTCGCTGTGCGCTCGATAAATTTGGAGGCGACTCCATGGGCGAGACTCTGCGCAACTTCGCCGGGTATCGCCAGCAGTTGGAAAGCTACTGATGATTTATCCCATCGTAAAGTTTGGAAACCCCGTTCTCGAAAAACCGGCCGGGAAGGTTACAGTCTTCGACGAAGAACTGAAGAAACTGGTCGAGGATATGTTTGAGTCGATGTATGCCGCGCGCGGCGTGGGCTTGGCTGCGCCGCAGATTGGCATCCCGCGCCGTATTGCCGTGATTGACGTGACTTTTAAAGAAGATCCGAACGCTAAACTTGTGCTTATTAATCCCGAAATTATTCACAAACAAGGGCGACATTCGCAGAGCGAAGGATGCCTGAGCATTCCCGACTTTCGCGAAAATGTGAGCCGCGCTCAGGTGGTCACGATCCGAGCGCAAGATTTGAACGGACAGATTTTCGAGAAGACTGGCGAGGACCTGCTGGCTCGAGCATTTCTGCATGAGACCGATCATCTGAATGGCAAGCTTTACATCAGCCACATCAGCGCGCTCAAAAGAGACTTAATCAAGCGCAAAATCCGCAAGATGGTGAAAGCGGGAGAATGGTAGAAGAATTTGTAATTGGGTAATTTTGTAATTGAGTAATTTCTGGAGTGGATTACTGCGTCGTTCAGTTGCTCGATTATCGATCGCTCGATTGCCCAATGCCTCAACCTCTCAATCTCGTGTTTTGTGGCACGCCCCTGTTTGCGGTGCCGACGGCTGAGCGGCTGGTTGAGAGCGGATTTGTGGTTCGCCTGGTGGTGACGCGGCCGGATCGACCGAAGGGACGCGGGCTTGAAGTTGTCTCGTCTCCGGTGAAGCAGTCCGCGTTGAAACTGGGATTGCCGATCACTCAACCTGAAACTATCAAGAATAACGCAGAGTTTCGGGCTCAACTTTCCGATCTCAGGCCGGACGTAATCGTAGTGGTCGGTTACGGCCGCATCATTCCACAATGGATGCTGGACCTCCCCCGTCTTGGCAACATCAATCTTCACGCTTCGTTGTTGCCGAAGTATCGCGGCGCGGCCCCTATTCAGTGGGCGATTGCGCGGGGAGAAAGCATCACGGGAGTTACGACCATGAGGATCGATGCCGGACTCGATACGGGGGATATTTTGCTGCAGCAGGAAATTCAGATTGCTGCTGACGACACGGCAGAAACGCTAGCACCGAAGCTCTCTTCCGCCGGAGCGGATCTGATGGTTCACACGTTGCCTGGTTTGGAAGCGGGAACGATTCAACCGCGCAAGCAGGACAACTCGCAAGCGAGCCTCGCTCCCATTCTCAAGAAAGAAGATGGCCGGATTGATTTTTCTCTTTCGGCGCGGGAGATTCTGAACCGGTTGCGAGGCTTTCAACCTTGGCCTGGCGCGTACTCGCTGTTTCGCGGCAAGAATCTACAGATATGGCGGGCGGCTGAAATTGATCGAGTGCTGGCTGAGTCTGAACTCAAGGTGGAAGGCGATCGTCTGTTCGTCGGATGCGGTCAAGGATCTGTACTTGAACTGTTCGAACTGCAAGTGGAAGGCAAGAAGCGTACATCGGCTGCGGACTTTGTTCGCGGCCACAGGCCTCAAGCTGGTGAGAAGCTCGGCTTGTGAGACAAGATAAATCCCTCCTGGCCGTGCTGCTTCCGTCATACTGACTTCAGTGAAAAAAAGAAATCGAGAACCGCAAGCCGCAGTTTCGCCTGCCCGGGCTGCTGCTTTCGACATTCTACTGCTGGTCGAACGCGAGTCTTCTTACGCGACGGAATTGCTTCACTCCAAAACAGTCGCTTCGCTCACAAAAATTGATCACGCCCTGGCGACGGAGCTCGTCATGGGAGTTCTCCGCTGGCGATCGTTGCTGGATTTGGAAATCTCCAAGAGCTCGTCACAGGCGCTCTCCCGGCTCGATCCTGAAATTCTGACTGCGTTGCGGCTTGCTGTTTATCAGCTCCGTTCGCTTAGCCGGATTCCAGCTCGCGCCGCGATTCACGAGAGCGTGGAATTGGTCAAACGTGCACGCAAGCGTTCCGCAGCGTCATTTGTGAATGCGGTGTTGCGGAAACTCGATGGAATTGGGACGCAAAGTTCTGAATTCGATCCGCTCCAGATCAGCGGTGCGTCGGTTGAAACGCTCGCCAACAGCAGCGCTCATCCGCTTTGGCTTGTGGAACGCTGGGTGCTGGCTTACGGGCTTGATGTTGCAATGCGGATTTGCCGCCAGGATCAATCGGTACCCGTGACTGCTATCCGTCTTCGTCGTCGCGATGCTGAAGAGAGATTACGAGGCGAGAGCATCGAACTGGCTCCGGGCGCTCTTCTCAGCTCGGCGCGGCGAGTTCTGCACGGAGATGTTACGGCGTCTGCCGCGTTTCGATCGGGCCGATGCGTGATTCAGGACGAGGCATCGCAGCTTGTTGCGGCTCTAGTTGGCCACGGAGCCAGCGTCCTCGATTGTTGTGCGGCGCCTGGGGGTAAGACTCTGGCGATTGCCGATCGCAATGTTGAGGGGCACATTACTGCCGTCGATCTTCACGCTCACCGCGCGCGCCTATTGCGGCGATTGCTGCGAGCGGATGATGCTTCCGGCCAAGGTGGCGAAAAAAAGATCGGCGTAGTGGCCGCCGATGCGCGACATCTTCCTTTCACAGCAAGCTTCGATCGAGTTCTCGCAGATGTGCCGTGCTCGGGCACAGGCACGCTTTCCCGCAATCCCGAGATCAAGTGGCGGCTCATACCCGAGGATCTGGCTGACTTGCAGGTACGCCAACTCGCGATCCTGAAATCCGCGATGGCTCAAGTCTCTGGCGGAGGGCGACTTGTTTATTCCACTTGTTCGTTAGAGCGGGAAGAGAATGAAAATGTCGTCGAGCGTGCTCTGGCGGAAGATTCATCGTTCCGAGTAGTCGACTGCGGCGATGAGCTCGAGAAGCTTAAACAGGAAGGCGAATTAATTTGGGATGAGAGTTCTGCACTTACCCGAGGCTCTTATTTGCGGACGCTGCCTGGAGTTCATCCCTGCGATGGATTCTTCGCTGCGGTTCTGGAAAAGAGCTAACGCACTTCAAAATTCACCGTCGCACCGGCGAGAACTTTCTGTCCCGCGGGAGGATTCTGTGTGGCAATCATGCTGGCTGGAGAGGGTTGAGCAGGAGTGACGGACGCTGGTGGAACGGGGCTTGCGGCGCTGGGATTTGGAGTAGTGGAATTTGGAAGAGCGCCCGGAGCCGGCGCCGGTGGAGTCGCGGGCACTGGCGCCATGCTCACATTTCCAAGTTTGAACCCGGCGTCCTGCAAAATGCGGCTTGCGCTTCCCAGTGGCTGGCCGACGAAACTCGGCATTACATATGCTGGTGGATCAGACGCAACGGTGATGAGCAAACTGGTTTTCGGGGCTGCCACCTGACTCGCATTGGCGGGCGGACTTTGCGCAAGCACCTGATCAGCGGGCGTGCCAGGCAACTGCATCTCCGCAGTGGAGGCCAGGTCTAAGCCGCGGCGCCGGATATTCCATTCCGCTGCGCGCTCACTTTGGTGGGTGACGTCTGGAATCGCGACACGTTGAGGTCCCAGGCTTTGCGCGACGCGAACTTGCCAGCCGCGGCGTACTTTCGCGCCGGGCAGCGGGAGTTGCGACATGATGAGGCCTTCAGGAATTTGCGGGCTGTAGTACTGGCGCTCCACATCGATCTGCAAGCCGAGGTTGGTCACAATGCGTCCAGCATTTGCCGGCGTGAGCCCAACGATTGCGGGCACTTGCACTTCCTGCCCGTGGATTGCGAATCGCATCGCCGTCAGTGCCGATAGCAGTGCTACCGCCACCAGAGTCAGCGCCAGAATCGCGAAACGAAAAAAAGATTTCATAACTTGTACAAGCGACAGCGGGACGATCCGGCAATCATATTGATGTTGATGTGTTTCAGTTAATGCGTTTCATCCGCGCCGGGCACCGTATCTGGAGTGTCCAATTTCTGGGCCACGGGTTCAGGCGTTTCCGGCGGGGGCTGAAATTGACCCGCATCCTTTCCCGCCATGGCGCTGGTCATGAAGTTCATCCATATCGGCAGCGCTGCGTGCGCTCCGGTTTCTTTGGCGCCGAGCGTTTTCTTTTCGTCGAATCCCATCCAGACTCCGCAGGTTATTGCGGGTGAGAATCCCACGAACCAGGCGTCGGTAAAATCGTTGGTGGTTCCGGTTTTGCCGGCAGCCGGGAAAGGCAGCTTCGCCGCCGCCACTCCGGTGCCGTGCAGCACGACCTCGCGCAGCATCGAAGTCATGATTCGCGCGGTGCGAGCACTGATTACGTCCTTCACCTCGGGATAATCTTCCTCGAGCACGCGGCCTTCGTAGTCGGTCACCTTGGTGATATAGCGAGGGGTAACGCGAACGCCGTCGTTGGGAAACACGCTGTAAGCAGAGGTCTGCTCCATCAACGTAATTTCCGCCGAGCCGAGAGCGACCGGCAAGTAAGGAGGCAGCCGGGCTGTGATTCCGAAGCGCTCCGCAGTTTCAATTACGCTCTTGATCCCGACTTTGCTCGCCAGTTTGAGGGCAGGAATATTCCGCGACTGCGCGAGAGCGCGACGCAGGGTGATGATGCCTTCAAATTTTTCATCGTAATTATGCGGTGAGTAGGGGCCTGAAGCGGTCTCGAAAGTGACTGGTTCATCGAGAATAGTATCGTCCGGACTTCCGCCTTTATCGATTACGGTCGTGTAGACATAGGGTTTGAAGGACGATCCCACCTGGCGCAAAGCTTGTGTTACGCGATCGAATTTTGATTCGCTGAAATCGCGACCGCCGACCATGGCTTTGATTCCACCAGTGGTGTTATCAATCGCTACGAGCGCTCCCTGCGCGCCGGAATCCTGTTCCAGGCTCACGCGAGCCGCCCCGTTGGGACTCAGGGACAATATTTTTACGTAACAAATGTCTCCGGACCGCAACAGGTTTTGCATTTTACCTTGTGTCCAGGCCACATCGGCTTGCCCTAGCGCCGCCGAATAACGACCGAATTTCAAAGTCGCAATGCCAATCCCAGATGAAGTTACGAGTGCGTGGACATATCCATTCACTTCTGGTTCTTCATCCCAGTCAGGATGCTGGTATTTATCGATGGCGATGCCATCGGCGACGACATTGTCCAGATGTCCCTTCCATCCGTGGCGACGCTCGTAAGCCGCCAGACCATCCAGTACAGCTTGATTTGCCGACTTCTGCAGATCGACATCGAGCGAGGTGTAGACCTTCAGCCCGCCTTCGTGTACCTGATCGGCGCCATACTTGGTTTCGAGATATCGCCGTATCTCTTCGACGAAATATGGAGCCAGCGAGTTGGGATCGTTTTGCAGATGCAAAGTTAGCGGCAACGAGCGGGCATCGGCCGCCTCAGCGGCTGTGATTTTCCCGTCTTCGAGCATGGCATTGATGACGAGATTGCGACGCTTGGTCGCGCGGTCCGGATGGTTGATGGGGGAATAGATTCCCGGACCTTTGGGCAGACCCGCCAGCAATGCGGCTTCTGCCAGCGAAAGCTTCTTGGCCGGCTTGCTGAAGTAGTACTCCGAGGCCGCCTCGAAGCCGTACACTCCGTGCCCGAGAAAAATCTGATTGGCGTAAAGCGTGAAGATCTGTGGCTTGGTGAAACGCCTCTCGATTTGAATGGCGAGCATGGTCTCTTGTACTTTGCGATGGAACGAGCGGTCGGGGGAAAGAAAAAGATTGCGCGCCAGCTGCATGGTCAACGTAGAGGCGCCTTGCACTTTGCCGCCGGACTCGATGTCTCGGTAGGCTGCTCCTATAATCCGCCAGAAATTAATTCCTGAGTGCCGGTAGAAATCTTTGTCTTCGATAGAAACCAGGGCATCGCGCAGCACTGGCGCAAAGTCGTCGTAGCTAGCCACCACCCGCCGCTGCAGCGCGAAGGATCCGATTACGCGGCCGTGATCGTCATACAACTCCGTGATCGAGCTTGGACGGTAGGCTTCTAGAGCTTCTACTTGTGGCAGGTCGGTGGTGTAGACAAGGAGCAATCCGGCAGTCGCACCCACCAGGGCGGAAACCAGCACCAGCAGGCCGAACAACACGCGGCCCACAAACTTCCGTCCGGCAATTTCTACTGGTGGAAGATCCTGGTAGAGCGACTTCATGACTAGGTGGGTTCAGAATAGCAGGGCGTCAATCGCTCTGGTAGTCACTCCCGATCAATGACGATTGGGTCTGAAGACGAAGATGGCCAATTTCCAGGTGAAACAGCAGCCACAAAAAGAATCGCGCACCTTGCGGTGCGCGATGAAAATCAGAACGTGAGTACCTATCTAGCTGGTTCGGCTCTTTAGAACCTCGATGGCCTTATGCAGTTGGTCGTCCGGCGTGTTCTTCGGTTTGGCTTCGGGCTCCGGCGCGGAAGGTTCAGAATCGTCATCGTCGGAGATTATATTGTCGCTGTCGTCAGCGACCAAAACGTTGGGCGTGACTGCAGTTTCCTGAATTGCTTTGCCGCCGGGTGAGTAATACTTCGCGACCGAGAGGATGAGCGCGCCTCCGTCCGGCAGGTCGATGGTCTTCTGCACCGATCCATCGCCGAAGGTCTTGTCGCCGACAACGTCGCCGCGGGCATTCTCCAGAATCGCCGCCGCCACAACTTCAGCTGCCCCAGCCGTTCCCTTATTCACCAGGACGGCTAGTGGGAGCGAAGTCACGTCCTTGGCGGGATCTGCATTAAACGCCTCTCGGGGAAACTTTTGCCCTTGCAGATAAGTGATTGTGCCGTGGTTCAGGAAAAGATTGGCGGTGGCGATGCCTTCGCTTTCTTCTCCGTCAGACGTGTTGCGCAAATCCAGGACGAGTTTCTTCGCGCCGGATTTTTCCAGCGACTTGATTTTCGCCGCAATTTCTTGTGATTTTCCCTTGGTGAGGGCGTCAACTTTGATATAGCCGATGCCGTCTTCCAGCATCTTGTCGGAGACGGGAGGGATCGTCACGATGTCCCGTGTGATTACCATTTTCTGCGGCTCGGCCTTGCGAGCGCGCACTACTGAAACGGTCACCGTCGATCCTGGCGTACCGGCGAGAGCGTCGCGAATCTCAGGCAGAGACATGTCGCGGGTGCTCTGGCCTTCAATCGATTCGAAAATGTCCGTGTCTTCGATACCAGCTTTATCGGCCGGCGAACCGGGCAGCACAGAGACAACATCGGCGTATCCAAAGCGCTTTGAGACCGTCGTACCGATCTCGCCCTTAGCCACGGACTTGTGGGCCTTCAGAGCCTTGTACGCGGCAGGCGTCAGGTAGCTGGAGTTTGCGTCCAGAGATTCCACCAAGCCGTGCAACGCACCATCAGTCACCTTGGGAATGTTGGGATCTTCCACATACTCGCTTTGTACACGCGACAATACTTCGCTGTAGACCTGCATCTGCCGGTAGGAGCCATCGTTCGAAGAGGCGTGCACGCCGCCAAGTGAACCGACCACGACAAAGAGCAAAACAGCAAAGGACGAAACCAGAATCGCAGCTTTAGTTTTCATGGACATCAAATTGTTCGTTTCCAGAAGAAGGAGTTTCTTCCTGAGGCACTGGTACCCATTATATCTTGTAGATGCTGCTTTTTGTCCGCTGACTGCACGGATCCCAGCCTTGCCGGTAACGTCGCCAAAGTTAGGTCCGCACCGCAAAGTTAGACGGCCCGGCCGCCGGTTCGTTACAGTGGCTGACTCAAGCCGGGGGCTTAAAGTTCAGCGTGATCGTGCTCTGCACCGACACGGCGCGACCATTCAGAGTGTAAGGCTTGAATTGCCACTGGCGTACCGCGTCGATCGCCGCCTGGGCGAACACGAGCGACCCCTGGAGAAACTTTACGTCCTGCACGGCACCGTCGCGCCCGATCAGCACCTGGAGCACAACGCTGCCCCGCTGCCCGCTGGCTTTGGCTGCGTCGGGATATACGGGTTGAGCGGGCTGCGATGCTAATTCTGGTAGGGCGGAGGCCGGCAGACTTACCGGTTCGATCGATGACATGGCGGCATCCAGTGGCTTGGCGCCGCTCGCTTCGGGAGTCGAAGAGGCTAACTGTGATCGAAGACTTGAGGGGATACCGGCATTCGCCCCGGATGGAATTCCGCGTGGCGCAGTTGAAACCGGCAGCGGAACCGCGACTGGGCGGGCTTGCGCCGGAACAGGCGCGGGTTGCTGCATGGCAGGACTCAGCTGCACTTGGCGGGGAGGCAGTGTGACGGGCGATGCTGCGGCTGTACTGCCGGCCAGATTTCCGGCAGTTGGGGCCGTCTGATCTTTGGCGGCGCTATCGACAACCTGTGGCTGGCCGTTCGCCAATGATCCGACCTGACTCTGATCCGTGGCGCTGGTATCTCCGGGATTGATTTGTGCGCCGGCCGCATCGGTGCCTGTGCCTTTTGCTTTTGCGGTGGGATCAATCACCGGCAGCACGCGAATCTGCGAGGGATCTGTGGTGGCATCGGGAATATTCGCCGCGACCGGAAGTTTGTATTCGTTGCTATCCTGTTCGAAAGTTTCGTGCTGGCTCACCGCCTGTGGCACTTGCATGGGCTGGGGATTCAGCCAGTTTCTTCCCGCGCGCGCGGTGTGGCGATAGAAGATTAGCAAACGTCCGCGCGTTCGGGGCATGGCGATCAGCGCGAGAGACAGTGTTGCCAGGGCGATTACCAGGAAAGGTTTGATTCGCCGCGGCGGTGCCTCTGCCGCAGGCTGTGGGGTTTCCGCCGAGTGTCCGGACATGTAGGAAAAGAGCGCGGCTTCCGCTTCCACATCCTGTGAAGAATCTTTTTTCGACGTTTGACTATTTTCAGTTTGCGGAGCCGGCTGGGAGCCAAAGGAAGGCGTTTCGCCGTACGCGAGCAACTCGTTTTTCGTGGATGGTTCAGGGGAAGGAGAATCCGGCAAAGCGGCATGACCGGGCCTGGTCAAACGGGCTTGCAGCGAGGCCCAGCCGTCCAAGGCTGTCCGGGGGGCAACGGGCAATGGTGCGGATTGCGGTGCATGCTCTACCGCGGCTGCCATCGGCTCAAGTTCGGTGAGCGCATCCACTTCTGAGGCGACGACCTGATTCATTGATTTCTGAACTTCACACTCGGTATCGAACTGCGCTCCAGGAGCAGAACTCTGCGATTGCAGGAACTCACCAGTGCGGAAGGTTTTCTCGGGTTCATGGGACACGGGCACCGGTGCAATCGGAGTGGCGCTGACGGCTGCGGCAGCGGTAGCCACGGCTAATGTCTCTTTCGCGTGCAGTTGACCTGGGGTTTCCCTTGTCAAAGGCGCAGGTGAAGGTTGTTTCGCTCGCAGCAACTGGCAGGCGGTATTCATCGTGTCGCGCACTTGTTCTGCTCGAATCGGCCGGAGAAGAATCGAATTGGCTCCAGCCTGTAACGCTTCCGGGAGCCTGGCGTCATCGCTCACGATGGCCAGTGTCAAGGGGCGCTGCGAGGCTTTTTGATCGCGCGCCGTTTTGAGCAAGAATGTCGCCTCGGGCTGATCGTCCCAGTCGGTGATGACGATCTGGAAAAGCTGAGTGGTGACCCTCTCCACTGCGTCTACCGCGCTTGAACAGTACTCTCCCTCGATGCCGAGATCGGCCAGCACCTGCCAGATCGGCTGGACCATCTCTTCATTCGAGGAGAATAAGAGGCAGCGCAAGGGCATACTATTCCAGACTATGCAGCCTGTGTTACCACAGCAAGTTACCGAGGGGACAGACGCCCGAACCTTCAACCTGCGGTACATGTCCCTTCGGATACGGCGAATACAATCATTGCTCTCTAGGCTCGCAGGATGTTCGCCGGTTGTGTGCGCTAGAATGCTGGGTCGCCGGGATGCTTGCCGGTTCTGATCGAAAGATCATATGCAGACTGCGGATGTCGTGATTATCGGGGGCGGGATTGTGGGATCCAGCATTGCCTATCACCTCACGGCGAATGGCTGTGGCGATGTTCTGGTCATCGAGCGGGAATCGGCTCAGGGCAAGGGATCTACAGGCAAGAGCATGGGAGGGGTGCGGGCGCAATTCTCAACTCCCGCGAGCATACAGATGTCGCTCTACTCGATTCCCTTCTATGCGGACTTTGAAGAGCGATTGGGTTATCCATGTGACTATCGGCCGCAAGGCTATTTATTTTGCGCTACCTCCGATCGGCACATGGCCTATCTGCGGACAAATTTCAGCCAGCAAGTGAGTATGGGATTGAAGAACGTGCGGCTTGTGGCGGGGGACGAGATCAGGAACCTTTTTCCTCAGTTGCGCGCGGATGACATTGTCGGTGGAAGTTTCTGTTCGAGCGACGGCTTTGTCGATCCCTACAGCGCTATGAACGGATTCATCGCGTGTGCTTGTGAGCGGGGTGGGGCTGCGGTGTGGAAGAACACAACTGTGACCGGCATTGAGAATGATGGCGCCGGGATTGCATCAGTTGAGACGACGCGCGGTCGGGTAGCGACCCACAAGGTTGTGAATTGCGCCGGGGCCTGGGCCGCGGAGGTGGCGAGGCTGGCTGGAGTGGAATTGCCGGTTGAGCCTCTGCGGCGGATGTTGGTGCCCAGTGAGCCCTTTGACGAGTTTCCGCACACCGCTCCTATGATTGTCGATATGTCGAATGGATTTCATTTTCGTCCCGAGGCTCGCGGGTTTCTTCTGGCGTGGAACGACCCGGAAGAGACGCCCGGCTTCAAAACGGATTTCGATGTTGCCTTTGTGGAAAAAATCTTGACGCGTGCCGCAGATCGGGTGCCTTGCTTCGCTAATCTCCCGGTGAATCCCAAGCGCGCTTGGGCTGGACTCTACGAGATGACGCCAGACCATCATCCAATTTTGGGCGAAGCGCCTAATCTGCCTGGATTCTTTCTAGCCAACGGCTTTAGTGGACACGGCGTGATGCACGCCCCAGCAACGGGGAAAATACTTAGCGATCTCATTCTCACGGGCAAGACGGACTTGATTGATGCATCATTGTTAAGTCTTAGGCGCTTTGCCGAGGGTCGACTGATTCACGAGACTGCGGTATTGTGAGCGCGTGAGTGGATGACGAAACGTTCCGCCAGGCTTAAGCCGTTCACTGCAAACATGGCACTCCAAGAACATAACTACTGGCTCAGGACCGCCGAGTTTCCAAAACCAGAACCTCGTCCACTGCCCGACCGTGTAGACGTCGCCGTTATCGGCGCCGGATTTACTGGACTTTCGGCAGCGCGCACTCTGACCAAACGTGGGGCGAAAGTTTGTGTACTCGAATCCGAAACGATTGGATGGGGAGCGAGTTCGCGCAACGGCGGCATGGTTCTGAGCGGAATGAAGTTGGGGGTGAACAAGCTCATCTCCATGTATGGACGCGAACTCACGCAACGAATGTATGCTGCATCGCTGGCTACCATTGATTGCGTCGAGCAGATTATCCGTGAAGAAGCCATCGAGTGCGACTTTTCCCGTTGCGGCCAGCTCGAAGTCGCGTGCAAACAAAAACATTTCGACGATTACGAACGTCAGGCCGAAGTGATTGCCCGCGAGTTCAATCACGAACTGCGTGTTGTGCCGAAACACGAGCTGTGTGGCGAGATCGGGTCAACAATTTATTACGGCGGCATGGTCGATGAAGTCAGTGCGGGAGTGAATCCCGCGCGTTATGTGGCGGGATTAGCGGCTTCGGCGCTCAAGGCGGGAGCAGAGATCTTCGAACATACTGCGGTGCAGCGGATCGAACGCAGCCCACGCGAAGGGGAGGCAGGCTGGAGCGTCAGCACTTCCCGGGGAAAGATTTGGGCGCGCGAGGTCTTTGTAGGTACAAGTGGTTACACGGGCAAAGCGACTTCCGCTCTGCAAAAGAAGATTATTCCAATCGGCTCGTTCATTATCACGACGGAAGTGCTGCCGGAGGCGCTGGCGCATGAACTGAGTCCGCGCAACCGCATGATCTACGACTCTAAAAATTATCTGTACTACTACAGGCTGACACCCGATCGCCGGATGTTATTCGGCGGACGAGCTGCGTTCTTTCCCGAGAACGATCAAACGGTTCGGCGGAGCGCGGAAATTCTTCGTCGCGGTATGATCGACGTCTACCCGCAACTGCGTAATACTAAAATTGAATACGTCTGGGGTGGAACGCTCGACTTCGCGTTTGACGTCATGCCGCATGCTGGTCAGATTGACGGCATGTATTACGCGGTTGGCTATGCCGGCCACGGAGTTGCGATGGCCACATATCAAGGGCAGAAAATGGCGGAGTTGATTGCGGGTGATAAACCGGAGAACCCTTTCGTCGGCATTCCGTTTCCCGGCGCACCGTTAGGTTTGTACAACGGCAAGCCCTGGTTCCTGCCGTTCGCAGGAATGTGGTACAAGCTTTTAGATTGGGTAAGCTAGGAATGTTGTTTGGATTCTTATGATTTCCCGCTCCGATGATTACGTGGAATACTGCCGCGAAACAGCTAAGCATGCCAGCGACGCGCACGATTTGGCGCTGCGGGGCAGGGATAAAAAAGAGGTTACGCGGCTCATCCACGAGTGCATCGCCGAAGCAGTCGATCTGCATGCCGGCGACGACCTGGTAGACATCGGCTGCGGCGACGGTTCTTTGCTTCGAATTGCGCGGCGTGTGGGAGTCAGGAGCGCAGTTGGGCTATTAGCTACCGACGAAGAGGTAGCGCTGCTGCTCCGGTTTGGCCTAGAGGCGAGGCAAGCATTCACTGACAAACTTCCGCTTCCGGATCAATATGCCTCGGTGATCGTTTGCAATAACGTGCTGCTGGTTGTACCGAGAGAAAAAATTCCGGCGAGTTTGGAAGAGATTCATCGTATCGCCAAACCGGGTGCTCGGATATACCTTGGGGAAATTCCATTTCTGCAGCCGGCGGACCCGACGCCGACTTTCAATACTCGACGCGAGACGCTCGCGTACTTGTATCGCAAACACGGCCTAAGAACGTGGTTTGGAATGTTGCGGAGAATGACGTGGTGGGTATTGCGAGGACAGCCGGCCGTGCTCCGTCCGGGTACGGCGATTTCTTTTTTCGCCAAGCCGCATGAATTCATTGCTATGGGGCAAGAAGCCGGACTTGAGTTCGTTCGCTACTGGCAGCACAACGATCCCGATACTCGCAATAATTATTTGTTTCGGAAAGCCGGCTGAGGAGTTTCCCGGGCGCTCCTGATCGACGAGCGAAATCACTTGAACGGGTTTCGAACGGTCAATTGGTCCGCAAGAACTTGGCCGTCGTGCAAGTCTTCTGAATAAAGTGTGGAGCATTCGGTTTCCAGGGCAGAAGCGGCGATCAGCGCATCGTAGATGCCGAATCCGTACTGCTGCGCAATCTTTAACGCCGTATTATGCGTATCAACTGTTATAACTTCTGGCAACGGAAATAAAATTCGAATCGCATCAAGTGCCTCGATCACATCCTCCCAAGGCATGCGCATCTTGCGCCGTGCGACCGCGACGAATTCATTTAGAACTTGAACGCTGATTGCTCCGCCTTGCGCCATTAGGTGCTGAGCCCGCTCTCTGCGGGAATCCCCGCTCACCATTGCGTAGATCAGCACATTTGTGTCGAAGAACGCCTTATCTGGCATTCGCTTCTTCGCGGTCGAAGACAAAGCCGGCAGGCAAAGGACGGCTCAATTTGCGCAGGCGAGCCAGCGCCTGCTGGCGGGCCGTATCTCGGCTTACCTCGAAGGTGCGCTTGTCAGCCACTCGAATCTCGATCCTGTCACCTTCTTTCAGTTTGAGCGCCTCAACTACTGCGGCGGGCAAGCGTATCGCCAGGCTGTTCCCCCACTTTGAAACTTGCATCGCACTCTCCTTCGATGTACATCACCTTTGATATACATGATAGATTGTATATCTAGCGAGGCTTCAATACAATAATTCCGTATACAAGCGGTCCTAACATCATCGCGATCGCGCCGCCGATCGAAGCGAAGTGGTCGCTTCCGAGCAACGCTACGATAGCCATTAACACGGGCGCGGCCACTACGTAGAGCAATCCGATTCGCCCGCCCGGAATTACAAACGCCCGCGGCATTTCAGGCTGGCTGCGACGAAGCTTCCACGCGGAAAGAACTGTGAGCACCGTGGTTGCCGAGCGTAACCAGATGTAGACAGAGATAAGCTGGCCAAGACTCTGCCACGCCAGCAGGGCATAAATGACGGCTGATATCACAATTGCCAGCCAGGGCGTGCCATAGCGTGAATGCTTGCGAGTGAGCGCGGCCGGAAGGTATCCGTCTTCGGCCATGGTGAACGGCATGCGTGTCGTGGTGAGCACCGTGCTATTAAGCAAGGCAACGTTGCCAACCATGGCGGCCAGCGTCATCCAGCCGCCGAGCCATGAGCCTCCAATACTTTTCGCCGCGTCAGAGAAAAAGCCGGTGTGCCAGTTTTGCCATTCTCCCGCCGAGGCGAGACCCGCTAGCGTCGGCAGAAAATAAGCTGCAATCGAAAGCGGCACGACCAGCGCTAAGGCCCGCGGATAGGCACGCTTTGGGTTTTCCACTTCTTCCGCCACGGTCGAGAGTTGTTCGTAACCGGAATACAGCCACAAGCCAAGCGCTAATCCGACGCCGAAGATCTTAAACCTGGGTTGGTGCGGTGGGACAAAGGGCGCAAAGGGATTTTGATGCCACTTCATGAGTCCCATCACAATCATGATCATGACCGGCACGAAGATGAAGAGTTCAAGCGCGGTTGCGACTTTTCCTACCATTTGAATGCCGCGAACGTTGATCCAGGTGATCACGGCAATCAGCGCGACGGAAACGAGGTAGTGTTTCCAGCCGGTGGTTCCGGGAAATAGATAATCGGTGAAGAGGACGGCGTAAGCGCCGCCGAGGAGAAACGATGCGGACCAGTTCCACCAGCCGGCGAGAAATCCCCAGAAGTCGCCGAAGGCGGCGCGCGTCCAGCGGTAGAAGCCGCCCTCGACGGGCATTGCGGTGGTGAGTTCCGCCGATACCAGCGAGACGGGAATACACCAGAAAAAAGGCAGCACCAGCAGGTAGATCAGCGTAAGCCCCGGACCTGAAGTGGTGACCATGTCTTCCAGGCCGAAGGGACCGCCCGTGGTGTAGGAAAACATCACGAAGACGAGATAGAAAAGGCCAGCCTTCTGAAGCGTGGAGGATTTGGGCTGAGTCGTCAAGAATTGTTGATTGTTGATTTCTGATTGTTGATTGAAAACTATCGAGTCGCAAGGTTTCAATCAGAAATCAACACAATCAGCAATTCCTACGCCGCTAGCACTCCGGTGAGAGCGCCTTCGAGTTCCAGCAGCTTTCGCTTTACCTCGAGACCGCCGCCGTAGCCGCACAGCGTGCCGTTGGATGCGATGACTCGATGGCAGGGGACGACGATCGCGATCGGGTTGCGATTGTTCGCCATGCCCACGGCGCGAAAAGCCTTCGGTTTGTTGATTGCGCGGGCGATGTCCGCATAGGTGCGGGTCTCGCCGTAAGGAATCGCCAGCAAGGCGTGCCAGCACGCTATTTGGAAATCTGTGCCACGAAGATCGAGCGGGAAAGAGAATTCGCGGCGATTGCCTGAGAAATATTCTTCAAGTTCGCAAAAATAATCATTCATCGCACGCCGGGAAGGCTCGAAGGCGAATCCAATATTTTCATTCCGAAGCTGGCGGGGGTTGGGGCGAAGCGATTGCTGTCCTGGCAGCCTTGCATCGAATTCCAGAGCTACCAATCCTTTATCCGAGGCAGCCATAAACAATGGCCCGACGACCGAATCCAGCGTTAAATAGTGAAGTGTTTCCATTAAGAATTGAGCCTCCCGCAGGAGACAACATAGCAGACGTCAGCCGGTAGAATACTAACTTTTAACCAGCAACTTGCAAAACATCTGTCCTACGGTTGACAGAAGGTGGGTTTTCGCCCAAAGTGTGTGCGGCGCGCTTATGGGCTCATCCCTATTCCCGAAGAAGGGTCTGCTGGTGGCAATAGCGGTGGTGCTGGCCCCGGTGCTGCTGGTGGGCATAGTGGCGTTCGCCGCGGCGGATTGGCGAACAATTGGCGCCACGGCTGACGGTCATGAGGTTTTAGTCAGTTCCATCAGCCCTCAGAAGAATGGTCTACGCACGGCTTGGATCCGAGTGGAGTTCAAAGAACCGACCAAGCTTCCACAGGGTGGCCCATTCGTGGAACTGCGGGCCCGGGTTCGATTCAATTGTGCCAGCGGCAGCGCCACCCCGAATTCTGAATGGTTGTACTCGGTTGACCGCAGCGGGAAACGTATCGTCAGCAAGAAGATGCGCCGAGATGATCAATTCGGGCAGGCGGCCGAGGGGAATTTTGGGGACATGGCTCGGGAGTTTGTTTGTAAACAGAAATAATTGAGCACCGTAAGCGGGAATTCGCGGATTTCCACTGGCTGGCACCTCGGTAACTTCGCGACCACTTCCAACCGCAGGCCTTCCGTCATATTCTGATAATTGAAAACGCGGCTGCACACATAGCCGCTAATTCTCCCTTCAGTCTATGGATTCGCTTCGTATCTATTCGCTCGTGACCGCCGGAGGAGTGGTGGCCCTGGGCGCGCTCGCGCTGTTGCGGCGGAAGCCCAAGGGTCCGGCAGAACTGGAACGTGAACGCCGTACTTTGATTGACACTATCGGGCGCATCACCGATGGCACTGTCATCGACGTCCACGAACTGCCGCCGGGCAATGGTCATTATCCTGCCGTCATGCTCGTCTACAAATATGAGGTTGCTGGGGTATCGTACGAGTGCTCGCAGGACGTGACTTATCTACGCCAGTGGATTAATTTGCATTCCTGCCGGCTCGGCTTGCCTACCTCGGTGAAGTATGACCCGCACAATCCGGGGAACTCGCTGGTGGTGTCGGAGAGTTGGATGGGGCTACGGCAGTAGGGCGAACTGGGCGCGGTGTAGACGCAAACAGAGCAGATCCCTCCACTTCGCTTCCATTCCCTTCGGGAACGGAATGCTCCGGTCGGGATGACAAATTTAGTTCAAGTTTTCGATTCGCACTTAGATTTGATAGTCCTGATAGTCATCTTGAAATAGATCTTGAGGCGAGATGTTTTCTGCCGAAGTTCCTTCGTTGAGTTTGGATTCTTCGCCGTGCACTTCTCGAACGTGCTGCTGAAAGCGCTGACGCAATTCATTGAGTTCCTTCGCCAATTGGATGATCACGTCGGAGAGCGGATCGCGGATGTCCTTGGGGTCGCTGATAATAACGCGTTTGCCATCGCGCAGGACGATGTGCCCGGGGACGCCGACGATAGTGGAATTGGGCGGCACACTTCGCAGAACGACTGAATTGGCGCCTACGCGGCAGTTGTCTCCGATGGTAATGTTGCCCAGCAGCTTCGCTCCGGAGCCGATCGAGATGTTGTTCCCGAGGGTGGGATGCCGCTTGCCCTTCTCCTTGCCGGTACCGCCCAGCGTCACTCCCTGATACAGCGTGACGTCTTCGCCGACGATGGCAGTCTCGCCAATGACCGTGCCCATGCCGTGGTCGATGAACAGGCGTCGGCCGATTTCCGCGCCGGGATGAATTTCGACTCCAGTGAAGAGGCGCGCGAACTGCGAAACGAGTCTGGCCAGTAAGCGCATTCCGTGCCGCCAAAGCCAGTGGCTTACATGATGAGCCCACACCGCATGCAGACCGGGATAGCAGGTAAGAACTTCGAGGTACGAGCGCGCGGCGGGATCGGACTCGAAAACGGCCGCAATATCCTCGCGCACGGAGTGGAAGAAACTGATCATTGGGCAGTTCTAGCTTCTCGTTTCCCAACTCTCAGTAACCGCGGGTTTTACCACTGACCGGTTTTGTGAGGGCTAGGATTTGAGAACGCTTCTTCCTGATGAACGTAGCTCAGCGAGCGGAAGAGCGCAAGAGCAGGAAGCTGAGGTGTAGATGCTCAGTTTGAAAAGGGCAGCTGAGCGCGCACGGGAGATCCCTCGTCCCGCTGGTAAAAACGCGGCACTTCGGGATGACACCAAATAATGGGGTTCCTAGCTGCCGGTTTGGTAGCCGCCGCTGTGCGCGATGCTGATGCGAAGGTATTTATAGGGATTAACCGGAGTGTCGTTGATGCGAACTTCGTAGTGAAGATGGGGTCCGGTAGAGCGCCCACTGAGGCCGACATAGCCGATGGTATCGCCGCGATGAACGTGCTGACCGGGTGTGACAGCGAAACCGGACAGATGGCCATAGCGCGTCGTGATGCCATGGCCGTGATCCATCATGATGAGCTTTCCGTATCCGCCCATGAAATCTGCAAAAGTGATTACGCCATCCGCTGGGGCGATGATCGGGTGACCGTAGTTGCTGCCGATATCTACGCCGCTATGGAACGCGCCTTCGCCGTTGAAGGGATCGATGCGTTCCCCAAAGCTGGCAGTGACTGGGCCGTCGATGGGCCAGAGATTGGGAAGCGAATTGGCGCGATACCAGTCGGCGGTGGTGGCGTTGCGCGTCATTCCCAAGCTGATGCCCACGCTGGCATCTCCCGTGAGAGCAGAAGTGCGGAGGGCGCCCAGTTGGTCGAGCGAGGAAGAGACCTCGGAGTCATGAATTTCCTGTTGCGTGGCGGTAACCAGCGTCGGCTGCGATTTCAGGCCGTAGAGAGCGGACACTTCGCTGGCAATCGAACCCAGGGAAGCAACTTGAACGTCACGCTCTTTCGCCACTTCTTCCAGACGGGAATAACGATCCCTCAACTGTTCGCGTTCTGTACGCAGCTGGTTATAGCTGGAAACCTTCAAAAGCATGCGGGTATAAGAACTAGCGATGCCGGTGAGGCTGAGGAAGCCAACTGCCGCTCCTACTACAAAGACATATAAATAGTGGACTGGAATGGAAATCTTGCGAAGCTGCCCGTCATCTCCGCGGGCCACAAAAAGTATGTAGAAGCGTTTCTGCAAATGCCTTCCTTCTTCCGCTTAGAATCAGGGCCGGAACTCCAGGCAAAGTTCTGAGGTTGCAGAAAGCCTGTTCGGACAACCTGATTGTTCCGGGTCGCGCGTTCCCATCTTGGGAATGGAGACTTCTAACGCGCCCGTCCTGCCACTGGAACGCACGGCCTAAGCCTTGAAACGTCTCTTCTCTGCAATTCGTAAAGAACGCAGAACTTAGCTCGGCCAGAGATCTTTTGAATGTCTGCTAGAAGGTAACAAACTGGGTTCCACCTGTCAACGGGAAGGCACTGTATTAAACGTTACTTAAGGCGGGTAATCATAACTTAACTCGGGACAGATTACAGAGGCCATGGAGGGTCAGAACAAACACTGACCGGAAGGCCGATCCGGGTTCGAGACCCAGGCCGCAGCGGTGTCCTATATATTTGTCTATATTTGTCCAACTGGGATGATCGCCGAGAAGGCATTGATCGCACAGATTCGCCGCCGCGCCAGAGCTGGGCGCAATGCGGCAGTCCTGGCCGGGATCGGCGATGACTGCGGCGTGCTGCGGTTGCCTGGGCGATCCGGGAAAGCGGTGGACACGCTGGTTACAACTGACTTTTCCCTGGAGGGCGTTCATTTCCGGCGCGACTGGCATTCGCCCGAGTCGATCGGCCACCGCTGCCTCGCGCGTGGGTTGAGCGACATTGCCGCCATGGGGGGCGAACCGGTCGCCGCCTTTTTGTCGCTGGCTCTGCCGCGTGACGTTGCACCGAGTTGGGTTAACCGTTTTACCAACGGCCTGATCAGCCTGGCGGAGAAATACGGCGTGACGCTTGCGGGTGGCGATACAGCGGAGTCGCCCGACGGAATTCTGGCCGACATTGTCGTGGTTGGTGCCGTGCCGAAAGGGAAAGCCGTTTTGCGCTCGGGAGCGCAGCTGGGTGACCGGATCTATGTGAGCGGGGAATTGGGTGGTTCCGCTGCCGCGGTCTGGAAGATGCGGAAGGATAAGAATCCCATTCAGAAGCCGAACTCGCGCGAGTTTCCCCGGCATTTTTTCCCAGATCCTCGAATTGAACTGGGCCGCATGCTGCGCCAGAGAGGGCTCGTTTCCGCCATGATTGATACCAGCGACGGCCTCTCCACAGATCTGGCCCACATCTGCGAAGAGAGCGGCGTTGGAGCGGAGATACGGGAGGAGCTTCTTCCCAGGGCTCGCGTAGGCCGTCCGTTGAAGGCGGTTGGTCTCGAACTAGCGCTGCACGGTGGGGAAGACTACGAACTGCTGTTCACCGCTCCAGAGAGCAAGAAGATGCCATCCCGCATCGTGGGGACAGCCATCACGCTTATCGGCCACATCACGCCCGGCCGCAAGATTTTTCTGAAGCAATCGAATGAAGCAAAATCCGAGCTGAAGGCAGGCGGATGGGAACACTTCATCAGCTGAAGCGGTCTACCAAGGAACCACGAGAATTAAGAACAGTGATGAACGAGCTTCGCATCTGGCGGTCAAGACTGATGAGAGAACGTAGCTCGTTTTCCGCAACATCTCTGATCGTACTTTCGTTGTTCTCGTGGAGCGCCGGCGCGGGCGAGTCTCCGAGCCCGCTTTCACTCGAAACTCAGATTCCGATGCCAAATGTTAGAGGACGGATCGACCATCTCAGCGTTGATGTGAAGGGCCAGCGCCTGTTCGTGGCAGCTGTCGAAAATCATACTGTCGAGATTATCGATCTGAAGTCCGGCAAAGATGTGCACACTCTGACCGATCTGGCGGAGCCGCAAGGAGTCTTCTACGAACCTTCTACGAATCGCTTATTCGTAGCCTGCGGCGACGGTGTGGTGAAGATATTCGATGGGACGACATTCCGAGTTCTCATGTCGGTAAAGTTCACAGACGACGCCGATAACATTCGATACGACCAACGTGACCATCAGGTCATCGTCGGATATGCCGGAGCCAAGCAGTTAAGGAAGCGGGAAGAGGGAAATGGCGGGCTTGGATTTCTCGATTCGAATGGGAAAAGGACTGGGGACGTTGTGATCGACGCTCACCCGGAATCATTTCAGCTGGAGAAGTCAGGCAGTCGCCTATTCGTGAACGTGCCCGACAGGAAAGAGATCGAAGTCGTCGATCTGGTTGGACGCGGCACTGTGGTCCGTTGGCCGATCGCCTCCGAGGAGAACAATTTTCCGATGGCGCTGGATGAAAGTCATAGGCGCTTGCTTGTGGGATGTTGGGCGCCGCCTCGATTGCTGGTTTTCGATACTGACACTGGCAAGCAGACCGGGTCGGCCGAAATTGCGGGTAAAACTGATGATCTCTTCTACGATGCTGACAGAGCACGCGTATATGTGCTCACCAGTCCGGGCTTCCTGGAAGTGTTTCAACAGAATGACCCTGACCACTATGATCGACTCGCGAGGTACTCCACTCCGCCCGGTACGCAAACTGGTTTATTCGTGCCCGAGTGGGGGAAGCTTTTCGCCGCGGTCCGCCGGCAGGGCGATCAGAGCGCAGAAATCCGCGTGTATGAGGCACACTGACCCGAGCCCTTCGGTTAGGTACCTTGGTCACCTGTTATCACCAATGTATATACCGTCCGGCGCGAAACGGTACTAGAGTATGGATATGTCGTACTCCCAAACTGCCCCGATTCGCACTTTGCTTGTACTGCTGGCGATCCTTGCCGCGTCTGCAACGCTCTCCGCGGAAAAGAAACAGCCACCTCCGCCGCCCGAACACGCCAAGTCTCCGGTTCCTGCGGTCACCGATGAATACATCCGCAAAGAGTTCGGCGACGACTGTTCGCTGCTGGGTGGTCCTCCGCAGTTTGTCGGCGATCTTGATGGAGATGGCGTGGATGACCTGGTGGTCGCGGCCCGCTGCACCAATCCCATCGCTGACCAGGCCGAATACGGATTTCACGTAGCCGACCCCTACGATAGTTTTCTGGGCTTCGGCGACGTTAAAGTCACATCGACCTTTGCCTCGGACGCGCCGGAGCGAAAGGGAGTGTGTTTGCTGATTGTCCACGGTGTCGGTACGGAGGCATGGCGTTCCGATAAACCGAAGCCTAAATTTCTGCTGATCAACCTGCCGTTCAAAACTCTGGCGGTGAAAAGATTGGCATTGAAAAAGAGGACTGTGCTCGGAATCTACATGGAAGAAAGAGGCGAAGGGGAGAGTACGTCCTCAGTTCTCTACTGGGATGGAAAAAAATATCGCTACCAGCAAATCGGAGCGACCTTCGATTAGGCCCGGCAATTCCGAACACAGGTCGGATCAGCCAAATCGCAATTTGATTAATTGCGCGTAAGCTCGCCCTCTACCTTGCCGGTGATTGTTAAGAAGCGAATTACGCCCGCGCTATCCTCGAAAACCAGGCCGGTGCCTTCAGAGTTCACAACTGCCGTTACC
>CAWEYI010000028.1:0-65158 GCA_963813205.1 uncultured Acidobacteriaceae bacterium
AGAAACCCACGAGGAGGTCGCTATGGCGGATTCCGTGAAGGACAACAGCGCCGAGGTAAAGCATGCGAGCGAACAGTTACACACTCTTGAGGATTTGCTGGATGACCTGGAAAAGATCGGTGCCGAGATCCCCGAGTTCCTTCCAAGTCTGTGAAGGGTCTCAGGATCGCGCTTGACACCGGAACCGACGTTGCTGACTCGGCGACAGCCAGTTCAGCCGCACTCGCCCAATACACCAATAAGGTCAACGACGCCTGTGGAAACGACGATAATGGCGCGGTTTGTCAGGCGCGTGAGGCTTTCAGATTTGGAGCCATCGTGGACGATTACGTTCTGAGCTGGAAGAACGACGATTCCGTGGTAAAGAATTCAGTTCGAGCGACGTTGCAACGCTACGTTCCGCAAAAAATATGTCATTACCTGGATCTTTGCAGGCCCAGAAGCTAGGACGTTGTGCGATGTGCTCGAGCTCCTGCCGGTATCGAATGACAGCCGCTTGTAACAATTTCCGCTAATAGTTGATCCTCGGCTGCGTCGCTGGAACGAACGGTTGCCCACTGCCTCAGGGCAGTCGAATTA
Organism: uncultured Acidobacteriaceae bacterium; assembly: GCA_963813205.1. Lineage (GTDB taxonomy): Bacteria > Acidobacteriota > Terriglobia > Terriglobales > Acidobacteriaceae > Sulfotelmatobacter. The sequence continues at coordinate 580 of CAWEYI010000028.1, forward strand.
TTTTCTACGATAGATGACAGGTTTCTTACGATTTTCCCGCTGACACTAGTAGGAGTTCCTGGGGGGCGCGGCGATAGCTGGCGTCAGGTTCACGAGTCGCTTTCGGACCTGAGAAGAAATATTGCGAGTCCGAACCTGGGAATTGCTACTTGCTGGTTCTTCGCCACGGGACCGCTCGTTGGGCCTTCGGTGAAGAACTAAACTTACGAGGAGAACCGTCGGGGGGCGGTTCTCCGCGTCTGTAGGGGCAATATCGAATTCCGCCCCGGCTTATAGCCCGGGAGAGCCCATCAGGCTGTAAATCAAAACCAATAGCACGATCACAGTGATTACCACGTACATCCTGTCGTGCTCCTCGGCAAATCCAAAGATCGAGAAGGCCACCCGCGCCACAGGTGTTGCAATAAGCAACAGCAGCCCTAACTGGATGATGCCTTTGCCTCGATGGGCCAAAGCCTCGCGCACGATTCTTCCAACGTTGCGAAGGTCTGCAGGCTCACCCCGAAACACATGATAGTCAGCGGGCGAATGCCCGTGACGGATCAGATATACAGTCCCGCCGAGCAGCACTACTGCTGCCGACAGAAGCACCCCGGCGCGCAGCAGTTGTCCAATCAAAATTTCCATCCGGTGATCGGTCCAACCTTGTTCCTGGGCCATCTTAGATCCTTCCCGTAATTCCCTTGTAGAGCATCTCGCTTCCGAGAGCCACAATCACCACACTGAATATTCGCCGCAACCATTTCGGGTGCACCTTGACCAGCACCCGCGTGCCCAGCAACGATCCCGCAAGAACGCCCAGCATGACCGGCATGGAAAGCCCAGGATCAATATAGCCGCGGGATAAATAAATTCCCGCGCTGGCCGCGGCCGTCACCCCGATCATGAAGTTGCTGGTTGTAGTCGAAACCTTGAACGGAATTCTCATGGCCAGGTCCATAGCCAGAACCTTCATTGCGCCCGAGCCAATCCCGAGCAATCCGGATAAGGTTCCAGCGCCAAACATCAGGCCCCAACCTAGCGGTACACGCCGCACGTGGTATTTTCGAATGCCGCCGCCTTCCGGAAAACTTCCATTCAGCCGCAATCGCGTGGCAAGCGCGTCCGGCGAATCGTCCCTGGCGTCTTTCACCCGGGGACTCCAGGAGAGAAAGGCTGAACTGATCAGCACCAGTCCAAAAACCACGGAGACTGCCCCGGTGGAGATGTGCGTTGCGAGAGTTGCGCCCGCAATCGCCCCCAGAGTGGTCGCGATCTCGAGAAACATTCCGATCCTGATGTTCGATATACCTTCTCTCACATAGGCTGCGGCCGCTCCCGAGGAAGTGGCGATTACCGACACCAAGGACGCCCCGATGGCGTAACGGATGTCCACACCCAAAAGCAGGCTGAGCATCGGGACAATAACCACGCCGCCACCTAGCCCGGTCAGCGCTCCCAGAAAACCGGCGACCAGCGAACCCGCTCCTACAATCAAGCTAAACTCGAGAACACTCATCGACTTTCCTTGGACTTCCGAGAGATGTACAGCTTGGCGTCGCTGTTGCCTGTCTTATCGCCGCTTAATCTACTAATCGATTTCCTGTTTTTCTGTTAAATCCTAAATGGACGTTGGTCGGTTCTCTCTTTATTGCCAATAAAGATTTGTCAATAGCTAACCAAAACGGCAGTACAATAATCAAAGTACGGTGTGGGGTGAACGCATGGCGCCTTCGCGGCGCACTTCGAAAAGCCTGTGCAGCCTGATCACGTACCGTGCTGCAATCATGTGTGTCGCCGCGCTCAGCATGTTATGGGCCCGCAGCGCCCCTACGCATTTTGCCTACAGCGCCCATAGTCTGACTTTCCACACCGCAGCTGACCACGACCATCGGCAATGTTTTGATCACGAAGACTCTCAGTTGGCGAGTGCTCCGAGCGGTCCGCGAATTGCTCCGCCGCCGGCCGTTTCCTCTCACGCCATTTATGCAGTAGCTAGTTTTGTCGAACTCGAAAACGACGGTTGGCATTACAACCGTCCTCCTCCTATCAACTGATCCTTCTTCCTTGGCGCGTTGCTAACCTCGGCTAGTGCCAGCAGCAATATTCCACATAGAAGCCAATAGTTCTGGAGGAAATGTACCATGCTTGAGCAAGACAATAGGAATTGGAAAGAGTTGTGTTGCGCCGCGCTGGAGGCTAAAGATCCCAACAAATTACTGGAGATCGTTCAGAGACTCAACAACGCTCTTAAGCGCGAAGAGCAGGTCAACCGCGATCCGCAAAAAAACCGCGCCAGCAAAATTTCCGAGGAGGCTCAATGTTGAGCGCCGATGCTCCCGAGCACCGAGTCACGCCTCGGTGGATCCGTGTCCCGGAGCTGAGCGCAGTTCGAACCACGCTTCGGATGGAGCCAAATTCGCGGCGCTTCGTTCTGTTCGCCGCACTCGGGGTAGGGGTTGTTTCTTTTCTCGCGACCGAACTGATGCACTCCCTGCTCGTGCCCGATATTGGACCGCATCCCGAGAGACTTCTGGCTGAGGGCCTATCGGCTTTGGTGGTTAGCTGCCTGGTCGCGAAGGTAGTCCACATGAGCCGCGAACGGCACCGCCTCGTTGTGGCGCGGATGCAAGTGATTGCGGAAATGAATCATCACATCCGAAACGCGCTGAGTCCCGTAGCTCTTTCGTTGGACGCAACCGGCAATCAGGCCCTCAATCGTGTCATCGTCGAAGCAGTCGACCGCATCGATTGGGCTCTCCGCGAAATATTGCCGCGCGAACTGCCGTTAGGCGAGGGGCAAAGACATCAGCTCGGATATTTTCAAAAACGAAGGAGCAAGGCGCAATGAGCGATATAAGAGTTCTTTGCATTGAGAATCACCCTGAATACATGGGCGAGCTGAAATTCATGCTGGAAACCGCCGGCTACGAGGTTATCGCCGCAACTCGCGCAGATCAGGCCCTACATCTGCTGAAAACCCGCCGGGTCGATGGCGTTCTTCTTGAGTACGACCTGCCGGATGCCACCGGCGCCGCCCTGCGGGCGGAGATAAATCGCATCAAGCCCGACGTTCCAGTGCTGCTGTTTGCCGGTGTGAGCAGCCAGATGCCGTCTCTACTTCGCTTTTTCGATTCGTATCTGAGGAGTTCCCACGCGCCTGAATTTGCGTTGCAGGACCTTGAAGCGTAAGCGGATATTCGCGACAATACCTATGAATTCGCGGCCGATTCATGCACAATCTTGATGTCCCAAATTGCAACTCTTGGCATCTTTACGTGTTTATACGCGGTATCGAGAGATAAGGCATGAACATAAAAACGATTTCACGTCCCCGAAGCTGTGAACGATTAGGAGAACCTATGAAATCCGAATGGATTGGGAAATCATTCCCCGCAGCTGTTGCCAGTGTTTTGTCATTAGCTATGCTGGCAGGCTGCCTGCTGGCCGCACCGGCTTGGGCGCAAGATCAGCCCCAAGAGCAGGCGCCCCCGCCTCCGCAGGGTGGACCCCAGAACGCCCCCTTGACGCCCGACCAACTGCAGCAGTTGGTCGCGCCAATCGCGTTGTATCCCGACGCTCTCGTAGCGCAAATACTCGCTGGGTCTGCCTATCCAACGCAAATTGTCGAGGCGGAACGGTTTCTCGAGGAAAATCCCAATCTGAAAGGTAAGGACCTGGGTGACGCCGTCAACCAGCAGGACTGGGATCCCAGCGTCAAGGCTCTTTGTCAGTTTCCCTCAGTCTTGGCCAATCTGAATAAGAATCTCTCCTGGACTTCCGAGTTGGGCGACGCAAATTACAACCAGGAAGCGGATGTTATGCAGGCCATCCAGTTCATGCGCAAGAAGGCGCAACAAGCGGGACATCTGCAGACCACGTCTCAGCAGACGGTGACCGACCAGGGGCCCGACGTTGACATTGCGCCCACAGATCCAGACGAGGTTTACGTTCCGGAGTACGATCCCGAAGAAATCTACGGATACCCAGTCGGACTGTGGCCAGGCTTTAATCCCTGGTGGGGAGTTGGCGGCCCGTATCTCTCTTTCGGCCTAGGATTCGGCGTTGGCCCCTTCTTTGGATACGGCTGGGGCTGGCGTGGATGGGGCCTTGATTGGGGTGGAGGTTACCTGCGCTATGGAGGCGGCCGTTATGGCTTCCACAGTCACGCATTCTATGACCGCAACGCTTACTTCCATGGCAATTATCGCGGATTCGCGCCTTATGGCCGTGGCGATCGCGGCGCACGCGGTTTCGCCGGCGGCGGCGCCCGTGGATTTAACGGCGGTGCGCGAGGTTTCGCAGGCAGACCTCAGGGTGGCGCCCATGGCGGCGCCTTTGGTGGAATCAGCCGTGGTGGCGAAGCCAGGGGCTTCTCCTCCCGAGGCAGATCCAGCTTCGGTGGCGGCGGAATGCACGGCGGGGGTGGAATGCACGGTGGTGGCGGCGGACACGGCGGTGGCGGCAGGCGCTAGCCATTCGCTGAGTCAACGGAAGTCCATTCCACAACGAATCGGCCACAGGAATCATTGGCCTCAGGAAAGGAACGAACATGAAATTCGAAACACGCAATTCGAAAACGTATCCGGCGGGTATTCTTCCGCGATTTGCTCTTGCTTTCGCCGCTTTGGGCCTCTGCGGAACCTTCGCGGCAGCCCAATCCAGCACCCAAAAATCTACTCCCGCCTCGCCATCCTCTTCGTCCACGCGAGCCAGCGTGAACCCGCCGCAGCCGGGACAACAAACCTTCTCCTCTGCCGAACAGGCGACCCATGCTCTCATTGCCGCCATTAAGGAAGACGACCAAGCCGCCTTACTCAAAGTGCTGGGACCGACCGGTAAGACCATCGTCTCCTCCGGCGACGATGCCGAAGATAAAAACGACAGAGATCAGTTCCTGAACAAGTACCAGCAGATGCATCGCCTGGTCATGGAACCGGATGGCACCACCTCCCTCTACATCGGCGCGGAAAACTGGCCCACGCCCATTCCACTCGTACACAAAGGCAGCTCCTGGTACTTCGATACGGCTGCCGGGAAACAAGAAATTCTTTATCGAAGAGTCGGGAAAAATGAGCTGGCCGTAATTCAAACTTGCGGTGGACTGGTCGACGCGGAAAAAGAATATTACTCGCAGTCGCATGATGCGCAGAAAGAGCAGGAATACGCTCAGAAATTCTTCAGCGATCCGGGCAAACAAAATGGCCTGTACTGGGAGACTACTTCCGGTGAGACCAACAGCCCAATCGGTCCCCTGGTCGCGGTGGCCGCCATTGAAGGTTATCCGCAGCCTCCAGATCGAAACCTGGAGCCGTTTCAGGGTTATTACTTCCGCATCTTGAAAGCCCAGGGAGCCAAAGCCCCGGGCGGCGCACACAGCTACATCGCCGATGGAAAGATGACCCGCGGTTTCGCCTTCGTTGCGTACCCGGCAGAGTACCGCTCATCCGGCGTTATGACGTTCATCGTAGATCAGGATGGAATTGTCTACGAAAAAGATCTCGGCCCCAAAACCGCCGCGATCGCCAAAGCCATGACCAAATACGATCCAGACTCAACCTGGCGCAAAGCGGATTGAGCTGGATTTAAGCTCGAACTGTCGTCAGCGCGGCGGATGCTTGGATTTTGCCTTCAGGCTGATCGCTATCTTTAAAACTGCGCCATCGACGGGATCGATTTCGAATATTGCTTTGCTCGTGTAGTCCCGGCTACTAAGCCGGTACTTAAAAACGCTATACATCTGAAAGATATCGGTATCGTACGGTGCGCCGTATTTCGCTTGCACTTGCGCTGCAGTGTAGCTGCGGTCGGCTAGCGCAAGAATGAAGTGCGCGTCCGGGTGCTTCTCGCTCTTAAAAGCCGCGATCTCAGAGAAAGGAAATCGCTGGCCAGCCAATGAGTAGTCGACCCCTGCCATCGTTTTCTGACGGATGATCTGTTCCTCCACGATCCCGTCGATTCGCTTGTTGACTTCCCCTTCCAACGCAAATCCCTCGCCTTTTGCCGCGCACCGGCCTTTATCCGGATTGCACTCTGCTCGAATTTCATTCGCAACATAGGAGCGCAGCACCCGGGAGTTTTCCAGCACCGTTTTAATTCCTTGTTCTCCGGGTAGAGCGGACGCAGAAAAAAGATAGGGAACGATCTCGCGCCAGTCAAAGTCGTCGGCGGAGGAAATTGTCTGACTACCTGAGCCGGAGGGCTGGGCGCCACCCAACGCGTTACCGGGCGATGAAGCGAAGATCGAGAGCCACACGAGCACCACAAACTTTGAATATTTCATATCCGCGAATGGAGCCGAAATCATAGCCGATGTTCCTTAAAAGAACTAGTCGCTCGCGCCCTCGAAGAGTTCACACACAAACTCCACAGCTGGGCGAGGAGCGGGTGAGCGCAAGCAAGCAAAGGGCGTTGTATGAAGGCAACTGGGATGTAATAGTTTCGTAATGTATCCGGGATCACCGCAAACTTTCTTCCGGTGTTGCACGTAGCCCACGTTTTTTCTGATTCCACCTTGATGCTCATGACGGGCGGAGCCGACAACGCTAGTTTTGAAGTTCTATACGAGGACGCGCGGAGCTTGGCGCAGCAGAAAGTCGATCAGATCGCCGCTCGCTTGAGAGATACTCCGACGCGTACTCACGTACGGCACGGGGAAGTCTGGGACAAGCTTAGTCCCATCGTCGCAGAAAATGGAATCGACCCGATCGTCGTTGGAACGCGCGGTCGTGGCGGATTAGGAAAGTTTCTGCTGGGGTTCGGTGGCTGAAGATATTTCGCGGCACACACCTTGTCCGGTGCTCACGGTTGGGCCCGGAATCTGCGGTCCTGCCAAGCTCCCGCAATTTTCCGCGAGCGGGCCAGCTCCTGTCGAATTCGAGTTGCGTCATGTCGTCTATGCCACGAACCTTTCCGCTGAGTCGCTGCGAGTTGCGCCAGTCGCTTTTTCGTTGGCCGCGCAATTCCAGGCTCGACCTCGTTCCCACTCGTGACCTTTCAGAGTCACGAGTTTAGGTGATCCGGGTCACTGCGCCCATTGCACTTAGCGTTGAAAATCTCAACTAGGCAGCGAAGCCCTTGCTGAGTTATTAAATGCTTTGCGAGCGTTTTTTTGGGCGTTCATCATCGCTGCCTTCATAGATTGCAAAGTTTCACGAGGAGAGAATGAAATCATGAAGACAACGAAACTGGTGATACTGGTAATGACAATTGCCGTAGCCCTGTTCATCCTGATCCCCAATCTGTCATGGGCCGCCGACGATGGGGCGAGCCTCTACAAAGCAAAATGTGCAATGTGCCACAGCGCTGATGCAACCGGTAGGCCCGCAGCCAAGATTCCGAGCCTGGTTTCGGAAGATGTCAAGAAGGCCTCGGACGACGACCTGACGAAATCGGTCGCTACAACCGCCAAGCATCCCGGAACCGTAAAGAGTCTGGCCCCTGATCAAGTGAAAATGATCGTGACCTACATCCGTAGCCTGCAGAAGTAGCTGTTGGCAGCAGTTATTGGCTGTTCCACCTTGCGCACCGCCGCTGTCGCAAATCGCTGATAGCAGTCGTGGAAGGCGGGAGGGCGCTATGAACATGCCTGGATCAATCCGGCGGAAGGGAATACAACCCCGCCGATTCGTTGTCATCCCAGGCTCTCGCCCTATCTCCGTTTGCCAGGGGGAACAGCCCATCCGGGTCCGGATGTTCACCACTCCGGACCCGGACCTTTCTTGCCCAACAGGTCGTCAGAGATTTTCTCTACCGTACGCATATCCGTTCGATCACAGCGTACGTCGGGCCGCCGATCGATAGCGCTTTGCGAACGCTGTTCATCGCCTGCAGCGGGTATGAGATAGAAATGGTTCCTACATACTTCACTGTGGGATGGCCAACCAGCATCAGCGGCACCAGGTTCTTTTTCCAGCGGTGATTCATGATCCGCTTTACTTTTCCGGGCGTACTGAACGAGGTGTTGACGTACGCGCGGGCGACCTTGGAATCGAGGAAGACTCGCGTTTTCATTGTTTAGCGACCTGCCGGTACACCTAGTTTCTCGGGATGGCCTGGAACTCAACGCTAGCTGATTCAGTGTCGAGCATCGGAATTGGTCTGATGACTGACCACTTCATTTCAGCCCTGAATCAAAAACAACACAAGGAAACAGATCACCGTTCCACGTGACATTCTGGCCAGAATCGGGAAGCACGTTTAGTGTTGGTTTCCCGCTCCATCCCGGATGCCGAATTGATAGCAGCCTTCCGCAAGGAAGCCATTACGGCGGCTGCTGAGGCGTTCGACGAATCCCTTAGCTAGATCGATTACCCGCGCATCCCCAGCGCGGCCAGAAAGCACGTAACAACCCCTCCGGTAGTGAATCCAACACAAGGAATGTGTTTAGGCAGATGGTGGGAGTCTCTTTGTCTGGGCGGCGAGTTTAGCGTCTGCCCATCGGCTTTCTTTTTCGTACTCTGACATCATGCTTGGATAGTCCAAGATGTTCGTTGAATCGGGGCAAAGGAGACCAACGCGGCAGTCCTCATGTACTGGGTTACCAGTATCGTCGCTTGTCCCTGTTTCCAACGTGAGAGGCTCATTACATATACAGCAATTGATACGGCAGGATCGTGCCAAGGGGGTACCTCCTACACTTAGCAAGGAGTTCCAAATGCCGCTAGCCTACCACGGCTGAAAAGCTTTTGTCGGTGCGCTGGGCGACATTGTGTATATAGTGCAGTGTCTACAGGCATCGACGACATTGCCGACACATCGCACGAAAATTAGGCGACATGGCGACGTGGAAAGCGACGTGTAAACGCTCGCACGCGCAAACATAGTCTCAATTCGCGATGTCTACAGACCATTCTGTCATATCAGAAGTGTCTGTATTACGCATTTTGGATTTTCGCATCGCCCGTTAAGCTTGGCCGATTGCCGTGGTCATATCCTCACATCTTGAAAACCTTTCACGCTGCAGCAACCAAGGCGAGAGTTGGCAACGTCGCGACACACACGATCCGGCACACTTTCCGGTCATGGCTGGATTCGGTCGGTACTCCGGTCGGATTACAGCAGGAGCTTATGCGCCATGCATCGATCACCACGACGATGGACCACTACGGCGATGTAGCTACGGCAGAAATGAGCGAAGCCCACGGCAGGATTGCAGGGTTAGCCCTCAACGGCAGGTAAAAACGGCAGGTAAACCCGCTAAGTCATTGAAATTATGGCGGAGAGGGTGGGATTTGAACCCACGATACCCGTTAAGGTATGTCCGCTTTCGAGGCGGATCGTTTCAACCACTCACGCACCTCTCCGCATGAAAAAGCTGTCAGATGTCGACTTTCAGGAATATTGGCACCGCAAACTCAGCGGCGGCTTCTAAAAAATTCCTGCAAAACCTCCGCGCCACGCCCCGCCAGCACTCCCCCGCGAACTTCGATGCGGTGATTTAATTCAGGATGTTCCAGCAGCTTCATCACCGACCGAACTGCGCCCGCTTTCGGATCGTCTGCGCCGTAAATCAGGCGTTTGATCCGCGCATGCACCATCGCGCCCGTGCACATCGCGCACGGCTCAATTGTAACAAACAGGTCACACTCAGCTAGGCGATGGTTTCCTACGGCTGCACCCGCCTCGCGCAGCGCAACAATCTCCGCATGAGCGCTTGGATCGCAATCTGTAATGTTCCGGTTCCATCCCCGGCCAATGATGCGTCCTCCGCATACCACCACTGCCCCAACCGGAACTTCGCCCGTCTCCAGCGCGCGCTGCGCTGACCGCAAAGCCTCTTCCATCCAAAGCTCGTCGTTGCTCATCGGTTATGGGTTATGGTTCTGTCGCTGATGAATGAACAACGGGTTGTTGGCAGTGATCAACCAAAGGCCCTGCGCGCAGAGTATCACTCATGCGCGTCCAGTGGCTGGACAGACGCTACCGGCGGAAAGTTCAGAGCAGGCTCAACACGGATCGCACTACATCGGGCACGATCGCATGAATGATTGCCGGCACCAGAATCATCACCACAGGATATGCGATTAGGATCAGCGGCAGCACTAGGAGCATCCGGGCTTTCGGCGTCAATCTGGCAAGATAACCTTGCATAACATCCTCTGTGCTTAACTACGCGCACGCACCCGCGAAAGTTCCCCAAATTTCTTCACTTACTTGAACCGGGGCGAAATGCCAGGGTGCCCTATGTCTCGCTGCCTTAGCGAGACATGGGTACAGCGAGATGCAAACAGCGACGGCCAAGTGGTATGCTTACCCCGTTATGGGGATTCCCAACCTGCTCCGCAAAGTTTTCCTCGTCGACCTGCTGCAAGGTTTGAAGGTCACATTCCGTTATCAGGATCCCAAGGAGATTTATACCGAGCAATATCCCATGGAGCGGCCACGAGTGGCCGAGCGTTACCGCGGCGCGCCCCGGCTGAATGTGAATCCCGATACCGACGAGACCATGTGCATTGCCTGCGATTTGTGCGCGCTGGCGTGCCCGGAAAATCTGATCGTCGTCTCCAGCGCCCGCAACGAGCAAACCCGCCGCAAAGAGCTCACCAACTTCACCTACGATCTAAGCCGCTGCATGTTCTGTGGCCTGTGCGAGGATGCCTGTCCGGTCGATGCCCTCGAACTCACTCAGGATTTCGAACTCGCCAGCTACACTCGCGAAGGTTGGATCTGGGATCGTAAGACGCTGGAAAAAGGTCCGCAGCCAACACTCTATAAAAAGTGATTCGCACGGCGTTCCAGCTCTGATTGCGCTTCCTTCACATTGCATTCGCTGGAATTTCTTCTTCTTACTAAGGAATCCCATACTCCTGCCTACCGCATCCGCTGGATATTCATTCCACGAACCTGCGCTCAAACTCTAGCGATGGATCCCTTGAGCCAGCCGGTTCGCCGGCATTGAAAGGGACCGCAAATTCAATGCTGGAGGCTTCACAATGTCAGCGAAAAAACTTACGTTATTGTCTGTGATTTTGTTCTGCGCGACATGGGTCGTGGCGCAAGCAGCGCCCGGCGGAGGAGCAGGATCACCAGGCGGAGCCGCCACACCCGGTCAAGCATCGCCCTCAACTCCCCCCACCGGCAACACTGGCGCACCGCCCACCGGCAGCACCGCGCAACCACCGACGGGCAGCACCACCGCGCCCCCAACTGGCTCGACTGCTCCAAACACTGCGCCCGGAGCGAATCCGTCGAACCCGAACGGCAGCGCCCAGCCGTCGACGAACCCGAATAACCCGAACCCGAATCCCAGCACCAGCCCCAACGCCAATCCGACTACGCCGGGATCGCCTTCGAACCCAGGCGCGTCGCCGAACGGCGGAACAAATCCTGGCTCTACGAATCCCGGTTCTACAAATCCAGGCACCTCGAACCCAGGCTCGAACCCGGGAACTTCGAATCCCGGCGCCTCTGGCTCTGGCAGCACTTCGCCTTCCGGTCCCGGCCGCTAACCACCAGAAAGTTTTTACTCCCCCGCAATTCGCGGGCCCAGTTCACGGGCCCGCTTTTTGTTGCGGGCAAGAACCTCTTCGACTCCCTACAACAAGCGTTGCACCTTCCCGCTCCAAAGAGAAATGGCCCGGGCTTTCACCCGGACCACCATCCCAAAACAAATCCTCAAACAACTCTAGTGCTTGCCCACTGCGTGTCCGCGCCCGTCCCGCACTTCATTTCCCTTGAAGTGCTGCACGTGTCCCGGAGGCCGCGCAGGATCTGGTTTTTCGCCGCGAGCCGGCATGGGCCCGTGATAGCCGTGCTCAGGATGGAAGTGATTATTTACGTGGCCGCGGAACCCTTCCGGTCCGTGAAACCACGGCCCCACCCCAATGAATACTCCGCCGTTGAACCACTCCGGCCCGTAGTAGCCGTAAGGCGCGCAATCGTAGGGTGCGACGTCATAGTACCCATAGGGACAATCAGGCGCGACTCCAATGCTCACACCTACCTGAGCCTGTGTTTTTGGGGCGATTACCATAAAACAGATTGCAGCAACGGCAGCTACCGCAAACAGCTTCAGTCCATTCATTCGATTCTCCTCAATAAGTTTTGTGCGCGTTCGGGCCTGCTAGGTCTACAGCGTTGACCGTAGTTTGATCATCTGGCAAGAAACTATGATTCCATTTTCTCGCAAAGGGTTGACTTTTGAAAGGCCATAACCCGCCCGTGCGCTACTCGCCAAACAATTTTTTTTCCGGCAGGAAGTACATTGCGGGCAGCAGAGCGAAGATGCAGAATGACGCGTAAATCGTAAGGTACGCCAGCGGGACAGAGAGCAGATAAAGCGCCGCGGCAATGGCGTTCTTGTGCTGGATGCCCTTGTGATATTTAACCAGCGCCTTATCCTCCTGGCTCTGGTGGATCAACTCCACCCGCAGAAAATAAAACCCGGAAGTACACAAAAAGAGAACAAGCCCATAAAGCGCCACCGCCAACGGCTCGCGGTAGTCTCTGCCTAGAAACTCAGTCACAAAGGGAACGAACGACATCCAGAAGAGCAAGTAAAAATTTGACCACAAAAGTCGCGCCGTGGGCGCGCGGGCAGCCTGAATGAGAGGATGATGATTCACCCAAATAATGGCAATCACCACAAAGCTGATTGCATAAGTCAGAAACTCCGGAGCGATCTTGAGCAGTCCGCCCAGCGTAGGCTCCGAGGGAGCCCGCAGCTCAAGCACCATGATGGTAATGATGATGGCAATCACTCCATCGCTGAACGCTTCCAGTCGGCTTGTGCTGGGCTCCGCCATGAAAGAAGCTAATCTATCACCCTTGTCATCCAGCGTTGTCATCCTGAGGCCGAGAATTCCTCGGCTTCGCCGAGGAATTCCAGCGAAGGATCGATGCAAATGGTTCGATCACTGATCCCAACAATTTCAGATCTTCTTCACGGACCCTTCGGCCTGCAAAAACACGCTCCTCAGAACGACAGCTCACCCACCGCCGGCTGCTGTTGGGTCATACAATGCATGGTGCCGAGCCCCCACACGAGATCACCAGAATAAATGGGGACAATTTCACGCGTCGGGAAGAGCTCCGCCAGAGTGTGGAGCGCAACCCGGTCGTTAGGATCGTTGAACACCGGCACAAGAACAATTCCATTCGCAATATAGAAATTAGCGTAGCTCGCGGGCAGTCGTCGCTGCTCGAACACGGCCGGGCCGGGCATGGGAAGCTCAACAATGTTCAGCGGCTTGCCCGCCTGATCGCGCGCAGCCCGGAGTCGCGCAAGATTATCGCGCAGCGGTTTGTGGTTCACATCTCGCGGATTATTCTCCACCACCGTGACCACGGTGTCAGCGGCAACAAAGCGTGTGAGGTCATCGACGTGGCCATGCGTGTCATCGCCAAAAATGCCGCGCCCCAGCCAAATCACATGCGGTGCGCCCAGGTAGTCTGCGAACATTTTCTCGTAATCTTTCCGACCCATTCCCGGATTCCGCTGCTGCACCTTGCTAAGCAGACATTCTTCGGTAGTGAGCAACGTGCCCAGACCATTCACATCGATCGATCCGCCCTCGAGCACGACACGTCGATCGTGGCACAGCGGACGAATTTCCTGAGTCGCGGCAGCGTCTGCCATCAAGCTGCCAATTTTTTCATCATGCCGCCAGTTAGAGTACTTAGCCCAAGCGTTGAAGCGAAATTTCATGGCGATCACTTTGCCTGCCGGGTGGCCCATCCTAGCCGCGTTCTTTGCGGCTAGGGTGGGGAACTGAGTCGGAGTCAAGAATACACAGCCGGAGTCGCGCATCCATACTCGATTCGTCGGCCATCGATGAAAACAAACATTTGCCAGCGCCGTGCTAGCCTTCTCCAGCAGCTTGCGAACTTTGCGCTCCGCCGCGGCATCATTGACGACCAACTCCACCCGCTCATGCCGGGCCAGATTGCGAATGATCTCGGTATAAACCCACGGAATCGGCTCAAACTTTCCCGGCCAATCCCCGTGATAATGCGGCCACGCCAGCCAGGTCGCGGTATGCGGCTCCCATTCAGCCGGCATGCGGTAGCGGAGGGTTGCCGGGGCGGAATCCAAAGCATTACCTGAAGAAATCGATCGGGGCATCAAGGTAGTTTATTGCATGGGATCATAAACCGCGGATCAATTCCTGAGCCGAGACATTGATGTCGACATCAATGTGCAAGTTTGAAGTTGATTCGTAGCTGAGTCTCGACTGCCACAGGCTGGCCTGACGAATTATAGGGTCTGTACTCCCACTGTTTGACTGCCGTGATAGTCGCTGGGATTAGCTCTGTCGGTCCAGAAATCGGATTAACCTCAACGACGTGTCCACACTCGTCGATGATGGAATCTACAACAACTACGCCTTGTACTTTGCTTTGTTTCGCAGAATCGGGATAGATGGGCTGGACTCGGTGAATAAGCAAGCCCGCCATTATTCCCGGCGAAACTTGCACGCTCTTGAGAGGGTCTGATGGTGCAGCCTTACATGGCAGTGTAGTTGCGCTGGATTCTGGAACGATGGTGCCACGAAGGAATGAGTCGTAGGGTGGCTCCAAGAAACCGACCACGACAATCGCCCCGTCGGTAAACTGATTCTTCCAAACTGCCGCAAGCACTCCATCGCGTTCCCATCGCATCTCTTGAAGCGGAGGCCAACCAACACGAGCGACATAGTCTTTCCGTCCCTCTGTTCCGAATCGCCGCGCCATGTCCGCGACTGTATCATCATATGAAGAATCCACCGTCAAATTGAAGGCGCTGAGCCGCCCTGAACTGAACAGCGCCGAACCTTTACCTAGCTCCGAAGCAAGTCTGGCCCCCACATTTGCTTGTTCGCCTCTAAGAGCCGCCGTCATCTGGTTGCAATTTCCTACGTCGAGTACGGAGAAGTCCTTTTTCGTGAGAGTGAAAACACCGCCACTCTTGTCCACATCGTCTTTTTCCTGCGCTTTCTCCTTAACCTTGGGGGCATCGAGAAGCGTTTTGCAATAATCCTTGGCTAGCTGCTTGGATTGGGCCACTCTCGCGGTCAAAAAGAAGATATCCGCTGGCTCCCCCAGTGTGTGACCACCGAACCTCAAGTCTGGTGAGGGAGACTGGGCTAATAAGCTGAACTGCGCGAGTAGAAGAGTGCAGAGGACTAGCAGTCTTTTCGCCGTGGTTTTCATGCTCCCACTTTCGGGGAGCAGATTGTAACACCACCTTGTCCGCGTCAAATGGCGAAATCAAGGCGTTAGCACTCATTGACCCAATCTCACCCTCCGTCCAGCAAACGATTGGAAATCGGTGCATACGCATCAATCCGCCGGTCGCGGAGAAACGGCCAGTTCCGTCGAATATCTTCGAGTGCTTTCAAGTCCACGTCGCCGATCAGGATTTCTTCTCGATCATGCGAGGCCTCAGCGACGACCTTGCCAAACGGATCGCAGAAAAATGACCCACCCCAAAATTCGAGCCCGTGCCCCGGAGTAGATTTTCCCCGCACATTTCCCGTTTCAAAGCCCACTCGATTCACCACGGCAACGTAAACTCCATTCGCAATCGCATGAGCTCGTTGAATGGTGCGCCAGGCATCGTGCTGCACCTCGCCGAACTCCGCTTTCTCCGCAGGATGCCATCCAATCGCCGTCGGATAAAACAGCACAGATGCTCCCTGCAACGCAGTCAGCCGTGCACCTTCGGGGAACCACTGATCCCAGCAAACCAGTGTGCCCAACCGGCCTGCCGTAGTATCGATCGCGCGAAATCCCAAATCGCCCGGCGTGAAATAAAATTTTTCGTAATAGAGCGGATCATCCGGAATATGCATCTTCCGGTAAAGCCCTGCCAGCGATCCGTTCGAATCAAAAATAGCCGCTGTATTGTGATAGATCCCCGGCGCACGCTTCTCAAACAACGATGCGATCAGCACCACGCCATTCTGCTTGGCTGCCGCGGAAAGTTTATCGCTGGTCGGCCCCGGAATCGGCTCCGCCAAATCGAACAGCGAATGATCTTCGCGCTGGCAGAAATATTGTGTTTGAAAAAGTTCCGGCAGGCAAACCACTTGCGCGCCGCGTCCTGCAGCATCGGCCACTCTCTCCAGAGCCTTGGCCAGATTTTGTTCCGGCTCCGGCCCGCACGACATCTGCACCAGCGCTACGCGAAATTTGTCAGGAGGCACGTGGTTCATCCCTCTGCCGATCAATATAGCATTCGAGAAGAGTTAGCTGATCGCGCCGCATGAGCGTCGCCACGATGCGATCGGATCCAATCGGCGACCCCGCTCTCAGTAATGCAATCCGAATCCAATCGGGTACAGAGGAGATTGCGAATCGTGCGGCAGATCGCTCTTCTGTTGTCGCACCGCTTCGACAGAGGATGGAAGTTCGAACCGGAGACGCCCCTGCGGAGACGCCTTGCCGCTGATCAGAGTCAGCAGGGCTTCGTCTGAGATACCGAAATCACCCAGCAGCGCCGTAACATGCGGACGAACATTCGTCAGGACCAACGGCCGCTCCAGCGTGGTCACAAACACGGTGGGAACCATCGCGCTCACGCGAAGAAGCTCGGCATAGCCTGGATCAGTTTCGAGGTAAACAAGCCTCCCCTCGTGTTGTCTCGATCCGAAAAAGTAGTTCGGATGCTCGCTCTGGTAAGGAGCAGGGGCGCGCACAAGAGCGAAATCAGCTTGCGCGGGATCGGCAACCACGGTAAATCCAGCGGCCTGTGCGGCATTAGCCGCAACGCCGAACAAGTAAATCTTCTTGCCTGAAGCAGGTAGTAAAGCTTTCCCGGTTGAAGCCGCTGGCTTATTTTCAAGTAAAACAACTGCTCTGGCTTGCGCGGCTTCTCCCTCGCTAACAAATTGCTTACTGCCGGCTACCGCAGCCGCTTGTGCCTCGTCCACATAGGGCTGTTCAAAAAGACCAAGCTGAAATTTCTGCAGCAGAATCCGGCTTGCCGCCTGCCGCACCCTCGCCTCCGAAATTGATCCATTATGAACGTCTTCCACGATGGCGCTCGATCGCTCGGTCCCGCCAATCTGATCCACCCCCGCATTGATCGCCTTGGCAAAGCGTTGCGCCACGGTCAGGTCTTCCACGCCCCATGGCATGCCAATGTCAGAAACCGCGGGCTTGTTGCCGGCGCTCGCTCCATTGCGGCAGGTCGCAGGGCAATCGTTGGTGATCGCCCAGTCGCTCAAAATGACGCCGTCAAATCCGTATTTGTTTCGCAGCAGATCGGTCAGCAATTGATGATTGAATCCAGCTCCCACCTGCTCCACCGGCTTCCCATCGAGCGTGAGGTTCTGCAGGATCGAGTAAGTCGGCATCACGCTTCCCACGTGAGCCGCGAAAGCTCCAGTAAAAGGAATCAGGTGTTGCGAGAAGTTGTTCCCGGAAAACTCTGCGTAGCGCCCGTAGTAATTGTGGCTATCCCAACCATCCTTCGCGGCGCCGTAACCGGCCCAATGCTTCACCACGGCCGTTACGCTCCCTGAGTTCAAACCGTTCGGACCATTTTGTATGCCGGTCACGTACGCTTCGACCATTCGTTTCGCAATCTCAGCATCTTCCCCGAAAGTTCCATTGATGCGCGCCCATCGCGGCTCCGTGGCCAGATCAGCCTGTGGCGCTAGGGATTCGCGAATGCCCACCGCTTCATACTCCTGGCGAACAACATCCCCAAACCGGCGGGTCAGTTCCGCATCATTCAGCGCGGCAAAACCCAATGGCTCCGGCCACATGGAAAACGCCTTGCTCTGCGTGCCCGCTCCCAGAACCTGATCAAAGTGATTGCGCGGGTCCGACGAAATAGTGACGGGAATGCCCCACCGCGAGGACTCTGCAATAGCCTGCACCTCATTATTCTGCCTCGCAAAACTCTCAGCGCTTCCATTGAGCCGGGTGATGAAAGTGTTGACGTGGTCTTCGTCAATCATCTGCCGAACTTTTGCCAAGTCATACACTTCGCCCACACCGATTGCCCCCGTAGGCCCGACGCTCGGCAGAGTTCCGTGGACCATCAGCCCAGCCAATTCCTCCATGCTCATCTTTTGCACCAGGTCGGCGGTTCGCGCCTCCGCCGGCAATCGCCAGTCTTCATAAGGATCCAGCTTTCCGTTTCGGTTGAGATCCTTGAAGGTGAGCCCATCCACCGTGAGCAGAGGAACGGAACGATGCCCGAGGGCTGGTTGTTTTGGGGTATCTCCGCCCGAAGCCGAACAGGCGAGCAAGATCAAAGCGAGTACTGCATAGCCGTTGGTAAACACTTCCTCATTCTCCTCAGCTGGATGTCCGCCGTCAACGGCGTCACGTTATGCACCCAGATCAGACCGAGGTTCATGAGAGGAATCCGAAACCAAGCACCTTCGTGATACTTTGTGCCCTTCGCGGTCTATCTGTCCCCGCCTGCAGTCAAACTGACCCGTTCCGCGCTCCTCAGACGCGTGGCGTACTTTAACATTGATCCTGTAAAGTATTTGATTGCGGCGGTGGTGAATTTTGCTTGGAGGCACTCATCTTGAAAAACGGCAATCATCACAACAAAGTAGGACACTCGGCGGAAAAATCTCATACCACTGCAGGTCACGAGGGTGAGGGAAAAGATCGTCACCTGCACAATCCGATCGAAGACCGTCTGATCCCGCTCGAGCCGCTCGATCTGGGTAAGGTCAAGTCGATCGACGATCTGGTGCGTGCCATGTCGAAGACCGCGTTTACCGGACGCCAATTGGGCGAGGCCGCCGACGTCCTCGAAGCCATGGCCCGCGACGAAGAATGCTTCGTCGTGATGACTCTCTCCGGCGCAATGACCGTGGCCAAACAAGGCCTCATCGTGACCGAGTTGATCGACCGCGGCATCGTCAATGCTGTCGTTTCCACCGGCGCGCTGATGGCCCATGGCCTGGTCGAAGCCACCGGCCGCGCCCACTTTCGCTACAATCCCGAAGTTTCGGATGAAGAACTCTACGAGCAGGGCTACAACCGCGTCTACGACACGCTCGAGCCTGAGCAGAACCTCGACGACGTGGAAGAAGTGATGTCTGCAGTGCTCGAAGGTTGGGATCACAACGAAGTGATGTGTTCCTACAAACTGAATCACGCGATCGGCGCGTATCTGGCCAAACACTCAGGAGAGCAGCGCGGGATTTTGAAATCGGCGCATGAGATGGGCGTCCCCGTATTCGTGCCGGCTTTCAGCGATTCGGAGATGGGCCTGGACACCGCGCTGAACAATCGTCTGCGCGAATCCACCGGCCGGCATAAGATTCGCTTCGATCCATTCGAAGACCTGGAGCACTTTGCTGCAACGCTGCTTCGTCAGAAAAAGCTCGGCATCGTCACTATCGGCGGAGGCGTGCCGCGCAACTGGTCGCAGCAGTTCGGTCCATTCTGTGAACTGCGCCATCGCCGTCTGGGTGAGAACGTAGCGCTAAAGCGCTATCACTACGGCCTGCGCATTTGCCCCGAGCCCGTCTATTGGGGAGGGTTGTCCGGCAGTCCCTACAGTGAGGCGGTTTCGTGGGGAAAATTCGTGCCCCCCGCTGAAGGCGGCCGCTTCGGCGAGGTTTTCGTCGACGCCACTGTCGGATTGCCCCTGATCGTCGCCGCCGTTCTCGAACGCTTGGATAAGAAGGGAAGCAGGGCGACCAAGAATAAGCACGCTGCAGTAAGGAAATAACTTCTGACCTGCTGAAGACTGCGTTCCGGATCGCCGATCCGCGAGGAGGATTTCCTGACCGTCGATAGTGTCGCGGAAGGCAAGTCGCCGCCCGCAGTGCCGTGGAAGAGCGGCGCTTTCAGCGCCGCGTTAAGGAATCAAAATCAGCGGGCTTTAGCCCCAGTGGGGCCATCTAACTAGCGCCAGCCTCTGAGCCGCAAGCATCGGCCAGAGCAAACTGCGCATTCTCCGAATCCACGTTCTCTTCATTCGATGAGCCGTTTTCTCCGCGGCTCTTCCGGTAAAGCGGCGCAAGAATGCTGTTCTCCAGCACGCGCGATTCCGCCTCCACCCAGTCTTGCAGCGCAAGACCTTCCTCCTGCCCGCGCTGATCATAAAGATGTTGCGCGTGCAGCCGGATCTTTCTTTCAATTAATTCCGTCATCAACTCTTGCTGCTTTTTTCTACGTGTATCGTTATCCAAAACTACTCCTTGGGTCTAAATAGGTCTTTCCTAACAGTTCTATGATAAGGGAAGGATGTTAACGGAAGGTTACATTCGGGAGGGCTTAGGGGTTACTAAAGTATTAAGTATAGCACGCCTTCCTTCCGGAATTTCGCTTCTATCTCAAGGTAAGGAACTTGTGCTAGAGTAAGGAAACGAGGCGAAGATGCAGAAGCAGGCCAAAATCACCAGCAAGGGGCAAGTCACGGTTCCGCTCGAAGTGCGGCGGATTCTTGGCGTGCACGCGGGAGACAAACTGCTTTTCGAAGATGATGCGACTGGCATTCGGGTTCTTCCCATTCGCAGCCAGAACTCATTCTCCAAGTATCGCGGGATCGGCAATCCCGGCATTGGCTCCGGCAGGAAGGGCATCGCCCGCTGGCTACGTGAAATGCGCGGTCAATAAGCGGTAAATACACAGAGGCAGAAGGAATAGTGTCAACGGCCATCGATACCAACGTCATCGTCGCCTTGTGGGACAGCGATGCTGCCCTCAGTCGCGACGCGGAGACCGCCTTGGATGCGGCCTTCAAACGTGGAAACCTTATCGTCGCCGCCCCGGTCTTCGCCGAACTCATTGCCGCCCCGGGTCGCTCCGAAGACTTTGTCAGTTTGTTTCTGGAAGAAAACGGAATCGCGGTCGATTGGAATTTGAATGAATCCATCTGGCGCTCGGCCGGCCGAGCGTTCCAGTCCTACGCGGAACGGCGGCGTAAACAGCGTAATCACGGCACGCGCCGCTTACTCGCCGACTTCCTGATTGGCGCCCATGCCCTTGTCCGCGGCTATCGGCTGCTCTCGCTGGATGAACGGCTGTACCGCGCAGCATTTCCGACGCTGAAAATTGAAACCGTCTAGCTCGGCGCCGATTCCCTAATCAAAAATCAACACCGCCGAGGCAATCACAGTCGTCCACAACCCCCGCTTATCCCCCACCGCAGATTGCGTCACATTCGCTGTCCGAACGATCTTGTTCGAGAGCCGGTAAATCTGTTTCTTCTCATCCCAGGACCGGTCGGGATCAAACTCCACATTCAGCGTGGTCGCCAGCATTTCCGCCGCGAGTTCTTCCGCGTATTCCCCAGCCGCATCTTCCGTCTCGCCAAAAGAGTGGTGCTCGCTGAGATATCCGTAGGTATTCTTATCCGCCGGAATCGCTACGCCGATCGACGAAGCCAGCAACCGGTGCGCCTCATGCGTGGAGTTTTCCGCCACCACCGCAAACACCACTTCGCCCGGACTCAGGTATTTCACGCCTTCTTTGCGCGCCAGCATTTTGCAATTGGGTGGAAAGATGGAAGAGACTCGCACCAGATTCTGGGCGGCGATACCGGCGTCCCGTAACGCCAATTCGAAGGATGTTAACCGCTCACGGTGCTTTCCGACTCCCTTGGTGAAGAACATCTTCTTGGGAACCATATCTTTGCCCAACGCTCTAGCCTCCGGCACGCAAATTTATGAGAGTGAGAATGCACAATTTAACACAATGGTTTGTAAAGAAAGTGTGAATTTAAGGCAATCGCAAAAAAATGGGAACCCGCTGGCGCAGGTTCCCACTTGTGCCCGGTCCTGATTGGGGGAGGGCCTCGGGCAAAATCGCGTCACAATGTAACACGCCGCGCGAGAATTTCAACAAAAGAGTTTTAGATTTCGGTTTTCCGAACAAGCGGCCTTTCCATCACCCCAACCCTCGCTTGTCTTCTATTCAATTTAATCCTAAGCATGGGGGCCTGGCCCACACGAATGGACGATGCTGCGACACCAGACCCGATGGCTTATTGTGGCGCCTTCGCCGTATATTGCAAATCCACATCCACCGTCTTGTCCCGAGCCATCGCCGTCACGTGAGGCGCGACTTCCCAGTCCATGTTGGCCGGCAATAGTTTTCTCGCCTGAACCAGAAATCCTTTCAGGTAAGTAGCATCGTAAACGTCGCCCGGACGAATCTTCCACGCTTCCCGCAGCCTCGCCGTCAGGGCATTGTCGATGCCGCGAAACTCCAGCTCACCCATGTGAAAGACGGAACCCTCCGTCACCAGCAGCAGGTAATCGACCATGGCCGCCCCATCATCGTATTGAGCGTCAGCCTTGATGCTGGCAGTGACATAGCCGCGCGAACCATACAGCTCCTGCACCGCGCGCAGATCATCCTCCAGCTGAACCGTACTCGCAGGTTTCCCCGTCTTGGCGTGCAGTAGCGCCTGTAGTTCGTTGGTAGGAATGTTTTTGTTTCCCGACCAGCTCCATCCTTTGAGTTTGTACTGAATTCCCGGCGTTATTTGGAGCGCAACATCCACCGTCGTTACCGTCTCCTGATCGCCTTCCTCTGGGACAACCGCCTTGATCACCTTCGGCTGCGGCGCCGAGCACGCCGCCTTCAAATAGCCACGATCGTGGTAGATCGGCATGACCGCATGTTGCGTAAACGAAGCCAACAAAGCGCGCGAATAGTCACGCCCGCTAAGTTTTTTGCCTGCATCCTTCAGCAGCTCCAACTCATCCGGTCCTGCGCCAGTAAACTCGATGTCTCGGATCCGGATTCTAACGTTTGAGACACTATATTCGATCGCCGCCAGTTGGCCGTCCTTTCCAGGCGTGCGGAGATAGTCGACGTGGCCAGGTATGCCATTTTCCACCAGCATCGCCTGCAAAATGTCCGATACTTGATCCGGCAAGCGTCCGGTAGCCGGCAATTCTCCGTTGAACAGTGGAGCCCGTTGATGCAGTTTCTGGAGCAGTTCCTTATCCGAGAACCAAACGAAGTCAGCGAAGTGAGCCGGTACGAACTTTTCTGCGTCCGTCACCTTGAACACCAGTTTGGTGCCTGCCGCTGAGTACGAAAAAGTGTAGGAGATCGCGTCGAAAGCTCCGGTCTCGCCCAGTTGCCGGGCGGCTTTGCGGAACGTCTCGTCGTCCACAACCGTACCCACCATCAGTCCAGTCGCAGCCGCCACTTCCTCCTCTGTGAAGCGTTGGCTTCCGGTTGCCTTCACTTCAATCAGCTTGGCATCGGCCGCAGGAACCGGCTGAGCCCCAACCGATGTCTGCACTTGTGCTCTGGCTGACGTGAAGAAAATACTAGAAAAAAAGAGGAGCAAAACGAGCGCGTAAAATCGCAAACGCCACAAACCGTTTGAAAACAGAACCTTCATCTGCCGTGCGGAATGCATCGCTGAATGTATGTTACGGCAGATGCTGTCGAAATGGACGCCAGCCTTAGCCGCCAAAGGGATTCCGCTTCCTGCTTCAACGGAGGCTTTGAATCAGAGGGTAATGGCCCGATCCGACGTGACGCAACTGGGGAATTGTAAATTCGATGTCTGCTGAGATGCTCCCGGAAAGAGAACGAATGATTTAGGCGCAGATTACAACCCGCACCTCTCAGGCGGAACTGCTTAATGCGGCATGCTTCGTATTCTGCTTCACGACCCTCTCGACCAGCTTGAACGCCTTTGCCGACTCTGTTCGACAACAGGCCTCATGATTCGTCGCGTCCGTCAGGCCCTCTTCAATCGCGTCCAAGGCCGTGCACGAACGGTCCAATACAAGTTGCAGGTATTTCTGGGCGATGGGCCGGTCGGCAGGGTGAATGAGTTCCCACCAGCGGCGGATCGATTCCTGCACCTCGACCTCCGATTTATCCCCAACCACGAGGGTGTCAATCAGCCGATAAACCTTACTTTTTATAGCCTGATACGAAACCGACACTTCTTGAGGCATGATTTTAGGGAACTTCTAGCCACTATGAGCAATCGGCCATCCAAACCGTAGGTGCTTGAGACTGCAAGCCCTTGCGACATTGCCACAGGGCGACCCATCCTATGAATGGAATAAATCCGAATACTGGATATGGATTCTGGAAGCGCCCGTGCAGATCCGAAGGACCGTTCAGTTGCCCCCGACTAGATTGCGCTCTTCGCCCGCAACGATTCTCCAATCCCCGCCGGCAACGGTTACAATGTTCCGCTCTCTCAAACCCGATCTACGTGATTTGCGGGCGGTGACGAGCGTGACTTGCGGCGGCAGCGCCTGTAGTCGATTTCAACAGAGGCACGTTCTCGGAGGCTGGATGAAAAGATTCATGTGGATTCTTGCAGCTAATGTATTGCTTTCTAGTTTAAGTCTAGGCCAGGCCCAAAGCTCGGCCTCCGCCTCCGCAACCGCCCCTCCGGACTCCACACCGTCGGACTCCGGACAGCAAGAACGGATGTTTTTTCCCCGCGATATGCTTTGGGGATGGGCGCAATTCGACTTGGCCCCTCCGCATAACGAAATCGACCCGAACATCTGCGCCGGCAACGCCGGTCAGTATGGCGGCGTTAACGCGCCGTGCAGCATGTTCGCCCGTTACATGCTCTCCGGAATGCTCGAGGTTCGTCCCTTCGGCCGGGGGCAGTTGCGGCGCTTCATGGTATTCGGTGCGCCCGCATTCCTCTTCGGCAAAACCATTCCCCAAACCCTCTACACCTGGTCGCCGGATGCCATTGGCATCGAGCACTCCTGGGGAGTAGGAATCTATATCGACAAGGGATTCGAGTTTCGCGTGACCCAGCACTTCCTGTTCGATCGCCTCGGCGCGCGCGATACTTATCTCGGCATAGCCGACCTCGGCAACAACGGCCCTTGGGGACGCTACATGACCGTCGGCGTGCGGAAGTATTTCGGCACCCGGCGATGGTGACCCAGTCACGCAAAGGGGTGATGAGGGAATTAGTCAGCGTGCGGGCTCCGGGGGTATTCTCTATAATTGAAAGTTTTCACAATCGGTGTTGCGAAATTCTATAGGGAGACTCATCATGGCAGGCTCTTATAACGGCATCGCCGTGCCGTCAAACGGAAAGAAAATCGGCTACGCACCCGGTAAGTACGATGTCCCGGATAATCCAGTCATCCCCTTCATCGAAGGCGACGGAACCGGCCGCGACATCTGGAAGGCATCGCTGCGCGTGTTCGACGCCGCGGTCGAAAAAGCATACAGCGGCAAGCGCCGCGTTGCCTGGTACGAAGTTTTCGCCGGCGAAAAGGCCAAGGCAAAATTCGATAATTGGCTGCCCGATGACACCGTCGACGCCATCCGCGAATTCCGCGTCGCCATCAAAGGCCCGCTCACCACGCCCGTCGGCGGCGGCATTCGTTCCCTGAACGTAGCACTTCGCCAGATTCTCGATCTCTATTGCTGCGTTCGCCCGGTTAAGTATTACAAAGGCGTGCCTTCGCCGGTAAAGAATCCCGAACGCATGAACATCGTCATCTACCGCGAAAATACTGAAGACGTTTACGCCGGCATCGAGTGGGAGCAGGGAACCGCCGAATGCGCCACGCCTCATCGAATTCATCAACAAAGACATGCTGAAGGGCGGCAAGAAACAAATCCGCCTCGACTCCGGCGTCGGCATCAAGCCGATTTCCGTTACCGGAACCAAACGCCTCGTCCGCATGGCAATTCTGCACGCCCTCGAAACCGGCCGCAAAAGCGTGACCCTCGTACATAAAGGAAACATTCAAAAATTCACCGAAGGCGCATTTCGCAAGTGGGGATACGAACTCGCCACCGAAGAATTTCGCGACAAAGTGGTCACCGAGCGCGAGAGCTGGATCCTCGACAATAAAGACAAGAATCCAAATCTCACTGTCGCGCAAAATGCCGAACTGGTCGAGCCCGGCATGGAATTCGCACAGCCGGAATTTCGCAAGGCGGTTGAACAGGAAGTGAAAGAAGTTCTCGACCGCATCTACGCCACCCACGGCAAAGGCCAGTGGAAGAAAAAGATAATGATCAACGACCGCATCGCCGATTCCATCTTCCAGCAGGTCGTCACGCGAGCCGACGAATATTCAGTCCTCGCCTGCCCCAACTTCAACGGCGATTACATCTCTGACGCTTGCGCCGCCCAGGTCGGCGGCCTCGGCATCGCTCCCGGCGCCAACATCGGCGATGGCTATGCCATCTTCGAAGCCACCCACGGCACGGCTCCGAAATATGCCGACAAAGACGTGATCAATCCCGGCTCGGTGATGCTCTCTGGGGTAATGATGTTTCGCTTCCTGGGATGGAACGAAGCTGCGGATCTCATCGAGCGCGGCATGGAACAAACCATCCTGCAGAAAAAAGTTACCTACGATTTCGAACGCCTCATGGAAGGCGCGACCAAAGTAAAAACCAGCCAGTTCGCCGACACCATCATCGACAACATGAGCGTCGCGGTGCTGGTATAGAAAATTCATAGACCACGAAGGACGCGAAGGTCCACGAAGTAGATCATGTTGTCTTTTCCTTCGTGAACCTTCGTGCCCTTAGTGGTTAAAACATTCCTGCGAATTTGAAAGGACTCATTCATGCGCAAGAAAGTAACGATCGTAGGTTCCGGCAACGTAGGTGCCACCGCCGCTCATTGGATCGCCTCCAAGGAACTCGCCGATGTCGTACTCATCGACATCATCGAAGGCGTCCCGCAAGGCAAAGGCCTCGATCTGCTCGAAGCCATGCCCATCGAAAAGCGCGACTCTTATGTCATCGGCACCAACGACTACGCCGACACCGCAAACTCCGACATCGTCGTGATCACCGCCGGCATCCCGCGCAAGCCCGGCATGAGCCGCGACGACCTGCTCAACACGAACTACAAAATCATGAAAGCTGTGGTCGGCGAAGTGGTCAAGCATTCGCCCAACTGCATCCTGATCATCGTTTCCAACCCGCTCGACGCCATGGCCCAAGCCGCCTACAAAATCAGCAGGTTTCCCGCGCGAGCGCGTCATCGGCATGGCCGGAGTCCTCGATTCCGCCCGCTTCCGCGCCTTCATCGCCGACGAACTGAAAGTCAGCGTGGAAAACGTCACCGCCTTCGTTCTCGGCGGCCACGGCGACACCATGGTTCCGCTGCCACGCTACTCCACCGTCGCCGGAATTCCGATCACCGAGTTGATCGAGAAGGCGCACACTTGAAGCGCTTCGTCCAGCGCACCCGCGACGGCGGCGCCGAAATCGTGAAATACCTGAAAACCGGCAGCGCCTACTACGCCCCCTCTGCCGCCGCAACCGAAATGGTCGAAGCCATCCTCAAAGACAAGAAAAAAATCCTTCCCTGCGCCGCCTATCTCGAAGGCGAATACGGAATCAACGGCCTCTATGTCGGCGTTCCTGTAAAGCTAGGCGCGAAAGGCATCGAGCAGATCATCGAAATCAAACTGACGCCAGAAGAAAAAGCCGGCCTGGATAAGAGTGCAGCGGCCGTGAAGGAGCTGTGCGGCGTGATTGGGGTATAGACCGCTTCCTTAAGGACAGAACTTTAACGCGCCGGACCCTCTCGAAGTCATTCAATCCTAGGGACTGTCTTTAGATTTCATCGGGTGCGCGTCCAAAGGGATTGACAATCACCAGGCCATCCAAATCCTGATCCGCCTGCAGATCTTCGGTCAGCAAATAACGACACGAAGCTGCCTTCGCCGCAGCCACGATCAGGGAATCCCAGAAAGAGAGTTGGTAGCGCTCCTGAACTTTCCACCCAACTTCAAGAATCTCTGCATCAATAGCAACCGGTCGCCAATCGAGCAAATCGCGGATCTCGGCGCGAACTTCTTTGCTCAACGCGGGCCATTTTCTCGTCGCCGTCGAGTAGAACTCCTGCAACACCTGGAAGCTGATGCGCCCCTGGCGGCTCTTCCACAGTTCCGCCAGCCACAGGCGCGAAGCCTCGAACTTCTTTAGGTTCGCTTCATCCAGATAGTAGATTAAAACGTTGGTGTCAACGAAGACGGGCGCGATCATGCGTCTCCTCGCGCGTCATGTACCGTCCGTCCGTCTTGGGGAACGGCTTGCGATCCAGGAACCGGCGCATGGAGCTTTCGTAGCTGCTTTTCGCTTTCATGCGTTCTTTCAAAATATTGGCCAGCAGTTGTGACACGCTTGTATCCTGGCGCGCCGCTTCCATGCGCGCCCAGCGCGCCACGCTCTCCTCCAGAGTGACGGTAACATTTCGACGATGATTTTTCATAACACAGACCCAGTGTAGCACGGAACCCGTGGAACAAATAAGCGCGAGCGATCATCCATGGAAAGTTGACCATAGTCATTGACCATGGTATAAGTTACCCATGAAGGAAATCGCCATCTCCGAGTTCAAAGCCAAGTGCCTGGGCATCCTGGAAGAAGTTCGCAAGACGCGCAAGCCGATTCGAGTGACTCGCTTCGGCAAGCCAGTGGCCGAAGTCGTGCCACCATCTCCGGGAAAGTCTAAGGGAAGCCGACTTGGCTGCATGGTCGGCACCGCCGAAATCCTAGGCGATATCGTTGGCCCCACCGGGAGTCTGGACGACTGGAAAGCCTGGCGGGAGTGAAATTACTTCTCGATACCCACATTTGGCTTTGGATGGCCCTCGATCCGGATCGCCTGGCTTCTCGCGTAGGTAAGGCTCTTGACGATCCTGAGAATGAACTATGGCTGTCCTCAATTAGCGTCTGGGAATTGACCGTCCTTTGCCGCAAAGGGCGATTCAGAACCCTACCAGAACTCCCGGCGTGGGTTTCCAACACGATGGAGGAACTAAGGCTCATAGAGGCGCCTCTCACCGTTGAGGTCGCACTGGCAGTATCCGCGTTGAACCTGCCCCACAACGATCCGGCAGACGGCTTTATCGCCGCCACTGCGAAGATATTCGGTCTCACGTTGGTGACCGCCGACGAGCAACTGGCCAAGCTGACGGATATCACCGTGCTCCCGAATCGCTGAACGCACTCCGCCTCACCTGCTCCCCGTCTACTGCCACACCCCCGTAATCGTCGTCACCGACGAACTCTTCCCAACATAAGGAAGCCCATACATCGCCTCCAAGGTTCGCAACACGTTGTAGTGCGATATCTTCACGCTATATTTTCCAGGCTTGACCATCGGCCCCACAAAGATCGTCGGAATCTTATTGACGGTCGTGTCATCGTCCTCATCCCACGTAACGATCAGCAGACTATTATTCTTCTTCGCCCAGGTCACATACTCCTGCAAGTGAGCCTGTAGCCAGCTATCCCCCTGCTGAATCGTCCCATCATGCATGTCATCTTCGAGATCAGGAATCACCCAGGAGATCGTAGGCAGATCGGCAAAGTCGCCAGGAAATTTGGTGAAAGGCAGATTGTCTTTCGATGGAACGTCGGAAAAATCCGTCCACGGAGAATGCTTGCGCGCATATTCGCCCGAGTCGCAAACCTCCGATCCCTCAGACGGCAGTCCCTCGGAAAATCCGGTAAAGGACTTGCCAGCCGCAATCAGCTCACTTCCTAAATTCGCCGCCGAGAATTCGTGCGGGCACGAGTCGCTGGTCACCCCCTGCGTCGAGCCAGAAAACAATGCCAGATAATTCGGCTGGCTCGGATGCGTGATGGCATAAGACTCCGTGAACAAAGCCCCTTCGCTAGCCAGCGTGTTGATATAAGGAGCCTCCGGCGATCCGATAATCTGTGAGTAGGCGTGATTCTCTTCCATCACGACCACTACATGCGCTGGTCGCGGCAGGCTCTGCGCGCGTGCATTAGAGACGACAATGAATATTGCGAAGCAAGTAATCGCTGCAAAAACCGCCCACGAGAATTTCGGACAGCAGAATTTCCGCCTGATGACTTTCATAGATTTAAGTTTTCAGCTTTCCTGGATTGGACGGTGGCGGACGTCTATTTTCTTAGTTTAAGTATAAGCCGGCCCGAGAGGGAAGGAGCCGCCATGCCGCAGAAATGCCTCTAGATTTATTCCGCCTTGAGCCTTTTTGCAACTATTGTGATCTCTTGGCCAAAAAATCATCCCGGCAATTCTTCGCTTCTGAGACCAGCTCCGCAAACTCCGGCGTCCCCCGCAGCTTCGCCCATGACGAATCATTCTGCAGGCCCGCGTAAGCGCAAAAGTGATTGGCAACTGAACTCTTCAGCATATTCATCGCCAGCTCCTTCTGAGCGCAGAAGAGAATGTCCTGGGCAGCCACGTAACGCACCTCAGGATCGGGGTCGGCCAAAATCGCGGCCGCCGCGGCGTGTGACTGTTGAACGCTGTCCTCTGACGATGGGTTATTCGTACAGGTAATCATTAACCGGGCCCAGGGTAGGTCGTGAAAGTTTTGCGCTATTTCCTTGGCCTTCGCCAATTGCCCACCGCGAATGT
Organism: uncultured Acidobacteriaceae bacterium; assembly: GCA_963813205.1. Lineage (GTDB taxonomy): Bacteria > Acidobacteriota > Terriglobia > Terriglobales > Acidobacteriaceae > Sulfotelmatobacter. The sequence continues at coordinate 30,815 of CAWEYI010000028.1, forward strand.
ACTCCCGCATCGTGTTGCTCGAGGACCACTCGGTCCCGGCATCGAGTTGCAGGAATTGTATGGCGCGCGCGTAGTTGCCCAGCTGATCGAATGTGAAAGAGCAGGAGCGGAAGCGATAATTTCCCGGATCCAAAGACAGCGCGGTGTCGCACTCGTGGGCGGACTCCTCGACGGCCCCGCCGTAGCGAAGCACGTAGGAGAGAGCGAAGTGGGCATACGCATTCTCCGGATGCCGCGCCAGCAAGGCTTTCCCGCTCTGATAAGCCTTGATTACCTCCCCTCGTTCCACCTCGCCAAGCATCATTTCAGCCGCCGGATCAATGTAGTCGGGATCGAGAGACAATGCTCTGGAGAACGCGGCGACCCCGCGCTGAAAGGCCGCATCCCCACCGTCCGCGTAAGCAGAATCGTAATGGTAGCGAACTCCGAGAGCATTCCACGCGGGCGCGTAGTTTGGGTCGAGCCCCACCGCACGCTCCAGCATCGTGATCGCCTCCTTGTTAGGAGCCGGATCATGCGGTATCGCAATACTGCGCAGGTATAAATCGTAAGCCTCTTCATTCTTGGGCCGCGTCGCGCCATCCCCGGAATCCGTTCCCACCCCCAGCGCCGGAACAAGTTCCTGCCGCACCTTGGCCGTAATCTGCCCACGCATCGCAATCATGTCCGGCGCAGCCACAGTCATCGTGTCGCGCCAGATCGTTCGATTGTCCGCAATGTCAATCGCTTCGAGAGTGATCTGCAGCTGCGAACCTTCCTTCAGAAAATGTCCGGTCACCACATCGGTCACGTGCATCGCATGACCGGCCTCCTGCAAATCAACCGAGGGCGAATCATACTTCTGCGTCGTCGCAAACGGACGGATCGTCAGGTCACGCACATAACTCAGCGAGGTCGCAATTTCATCCGCCAGCGCCAGCCGGAGAAAATCCAGATCCTTGTCTGCTCCCAAATTTTGCAAGGGAAGCACAGCCAGAGTTCGCGGCGCAGCGGATCCCGCGGCAGGCGCAGTCCGGTGCCGCATCTGCCACAATATAAAACCCAACACAATCGCCGCCACCGCTCCAGCGGCCAGCGCAATCTTTCCGTAGGTCCACTTGGACGCCGCAATCGTCACTACCCCGCTCTGTGCCACTGCGCTGCGCTGTCCGGAACTTGCCGCAGCTGCTGCGGCACCGGCCGCGCTTCCCGCATCCATCGGCAGCTGGCTCCGTCCCGAGTCCGTGTCCCGCTTCAATCTCTGCAGATCGCTGCGCATCTCCGACGCGTGTTGGTAGCGCAGCCCCGCATCTTTCTCCAGCGCCTTGTTGATGATCTCTTCCAGCCGTGCAGGAACATCGTGATTCAGCCGCACCGCCGGCACCGGCGCGCGATTCATGATAGCTTCGCAAATTACTGCCGAACTTTCCCCGTGAAAGGGAACATCGCCCGTAGCCATCTCATACAGCACGGCGCCAAACGAAAACAGATCGCTGCGCGCATCCAGTTCGCGCCCGCGCACCTGTTCCGGCGACATATAGGCCACCGTCCCCAACATCGTTCCGGGGCTGGTTAGGTGAGGTTCATCCAAAGTCTGCGCGTTATCACTCACGCCTTTCGCACCGCCGCGCCCGGCTCCTACTTTCGCCAGACCAAAGTCCAGAATCTTGGCGTGTCCGCGTTTGGTTACAAAGATATTTGCCGGCTTAATGTCGCGATGCACAATGCCTTCCGCGTGGGCTGCGTCCAGCGCATCTGCAATTTCAATCGCCACGTTCAGCAGCATGTCGTTGTCCATCGGTCGCGAACCGATGGCATGCTTCAGCGTGCGCCCGTCCAGGAACTCCATCGCAATGAATGCTTGGCCGTCGTGCTCGTCAATCTCGTAGATGGTGCAGATATTGGGATGATTTAACGCGGATGCCGCCTGCGCCTCGCGTTGAAAGCGGGCCAGCGATTGCGGATCTTTGGCAACTTCATCCGGCAGAAATTTCAGCGCGACAAAGCGCCGCAGCTTCAGGTCTTCTGCCTTATAAACCACGCCCATTCCACCACCGCCCAGCTTTTCAACCAGTCGGTAGTGGGAGATAGTTTGCCCAATCATTCGAGAAGAATGCTACGTGGCCAATTTGGGCAAGTCAATGAACCACAAAGGACAAAAAGTGTCACGTCGGTCTTCATCGGAAGGTTTCCTTCGTGTAACTTCGTGTCCTTCGTGGTTAAACGGTCTTTCGAATTGACGACTATCACGCCGCAATCGATTACACTTTCTCGATCGCAACTTTCTTGAGCACCACATCCTTATTCGGCTTGTCCTGGCGTCCGCGCGGAGCTTCGGAAATTTTCTTCACGATATCCTGACCTTCGACTACTTCACCGAAGATCGTGTGCTTACCGGTCAGCCAGGTCGTAGGCGCAACCGTGATAAAAAATTGCGAACCATTCGTGTTCGGACCGGAATTCGCCATCGCCAAAATTCCAGGCCTGTCGAGCTTATGCGGCGAGCCCTTCGTCTCATCTTCAAACTGATATCCCGGCCCTCCCATGCCGGTGCCCTGCGGATCGCCTCCCTGAATCATGAAGTCCGGAATCACCCGATGAAAAATCGTTCCATCATAAAGGCGGTCTGTCGATTTCTTGCGCGTCGAGGGATGCGTCCACTCCCGCTTGCCCTCGGCAAGTTCCACAAAATTGGCTACAGTTTTCGGCGCTTCTTTTTCAAAGAGCCGGCATACGACATTTCCTTCGCTAGTCTCAAGTGTGGCGTAAAGTCCCGGTTGGCGAGTCATGGATTCCTTTCAGTATTGTTCTTGCCTTATGTAACGACAGCTCCCCAAGCCTGCCCTGAGCGTAGTCGAAGGGACTGTCCAGCCTGGCAGAGCCAGGCAATTACATGAAGTAAAAGTAATGAGTGTCGTTACTCCGGCTTGGTTGCTGCCGCCGCGGGCTTTTTCGCCGGCGTCGCGGACTTCGCTGCCGGCCCCGCCCGCACAATCTTAATGTGAATAATCTTTACGGGACGAAACGGCCGGTCATTATTTGGATCAGTCGCCATGTGCGCGATTTCTTTCACCAACGCAACCGTTGCATCATCGCACTGTCCAAAGATCGTGTAGTTCCCGTCAAGATGCGGAGTGGCTACCTCTGTGATAAAAAACTGCGAACCATTCGTATCCGGCCCAGCGTTCGCATAAGCAAGTCTTCCCGGTTTATCGAACGTCAGATCGGAGGAAACCTCATTCTTAAACTTATACCCCGGATCGCCCGACCCATCGCCTTTCGGATCTCCTCCCTGAATCATGAACCCGGGAATCACCCGATGAAAAATTGTCCCATCGTAAAGCGGCACTCCATGTTTGGTGCCGCCGCTGGCCGGATTCTTCCAGTCCTTTGTCCCCGTGGCCAGCCCAATAAAATTCTGCACGCCGGTCGGTGCCTTGTCAGGAAACAAAGTGCAAGTCATGTTTCCCACGCTGGTTTGAATAATCGCCGTAGGCTCGCCCGTCGCCGCGCGATGCACCGGAGGCTTGGCGGGTGCAGCACTCTGAGAATTCGTCTGAGTAAACGCCATCGCTGCAGTGAATAGCAGAACGCCGGCAAGAAAAACATTACGCATGATTGCTCCTCGCGTAGCGAACGCGCACGAAATGTTAAACGCAACGTTGCATTGTACGACAGGGAACTAGCGCAGGAGAAGCGGCCGATGCCATTTAATACTGCGGTGCCTGCATTTCCTTGCTCACACGCTCGACCTGTCCGAATACTCTCAGTAAATTCCCGCCGAGAATTTTCTTGATGTCCTCAGCGCTATATCCGCGATCCAGTAACCCTTGTCGTAATCTTGGGCAAATCCGCCGCCGAATCCATCCCCTGCGGCGTCGCCCCGCTCACGCCGTCAAAGTCCGATCCCAGCCCCACATGATCCACTCCCGCAACTTTGGCAATGTGATCTATATGGTCGATCAACACGCTGAACGGCGGACGCGGGATCTTCGCCATCCATTCCCGCTCAATGCGGTCAATCTCAATGTAGCTGACCGGTTTGCCCTGCGCCTTCAGTGAATCAATATATTTCTGAATTGCCGCCGCCTGATCCCTGGCCTGAGCCTGCTCAGCCTTGCGAAAATTCTCATCGTCGAAGCCGGAGAAAAAGTTCACCTGCACCACGCCGCCATTCTTTGCCACCGCGCGCAACATGTCATCGGTCATATTCCGCGGCGCATCCACCAGCGCTCGCGCCGATGAGTGCGAAGCAATCACCGGAGCCTTCGTCGTGGCAATGGCGTCCCAAAACGTCTTGTCGGCCACATGCGAGATATCGACCATCATCCCCAGCCGGTTCATCTCCAGCACTACCTGCTTGCCGAAATCCGTTAGCCCGTTGTGATGCTGAATCTTCGGATCGTCAATGTCGCCAGAGGAATCCGCCCACTCATTCGTGTTCGACCACGAGAGCGTCATGTAGCGCACGCCCAGCCGGTAATAATCGCGCAGCAGATGCATGTCGTTCTCGATCGAATGTCCGCCTTCGATTCCCATCAGCGCGGCCAGTTTGTGTTCGCGGTGCGCGCGCTCAATGTCAGCGACTGAAAACGCCATCATCATGCGGTCCGGATGTCGCGCCGCCTGCTCATAAACCGAATCGATCAGATCGAACGTATGCTGCGCGAAATGTCCCTGATTCGTCTCCGGATCCACCCAGATAGAAAAGAACTCCGCTCCCAAATTACCGCGCCGCACCTTATCGAGACTCAGATGGCCAACATCATTCGGATCGGTTGATCCGATGTCGAAGCCCTCGTCGAGAAACCGTTGCGGCGTATCCGCGTGAGTATCCACCACAATGGCTGACCTTTGGATCGCTAGCGCCTGTGCGCTGACCGACGGTCCGGAAGGTTTTGTGGAATTTGTAGCTTGCCCTGCCGAAAATGTAGCCAGGGCCGTGCACGAAAACAAAATAATGCCGAAACGAGTCATAAATGTTATAGGTTGCAGAATCTCGATTGAACGCGAGCACGATTGTATAGGAAAGCGCCGCCCGGCAATGCCTTTCAGCGAAGCGCCGCGAGCGCCTGCTGCACACATTCTTCAATCGGCTTATCGGTATCGATCACGGTCTTCGGCAAAGTGATGGCCTCGAATCTCGCCCGCACTTCCAGATAAAGTTGAAAGTCTCGATTTGCCGCCGGATGCTCCAGACCCTTGTCTTCAAATCGCCGCTTTACCACTTCCTCCGCGCACACGCATTCTAGAATCCGCCATTCCTGATGCAGGGACTCGGCGACGTTCGCAACGTTCTCGATCTGATAGCGTCGGGAAAATGGCCGCCCATCCAGAAAAATGATTCGCTCTCGATTCTGCTGGAACAGAAAGCCCGCGGTCTCCAGCATAACCTGCAAACAGAAATCATCCTGCCGTGAAGAATATTCAATTTCTTCCGCGGAAAATAGTGCATGGCGCACTTCATCTTTGCTCAACACGCGACCTGACATTCGCGCCGCCAGTTCTCGTGCCAACGTGGTTTTGCCGGCCCCAGGTAAGCCTGCCATCATCACGATCATCGTCTCATTAAAGCATGATCCTTCCAGCCCGCAGACACGTTTCGTGAATCCTGCCAGTCCGCGAACTCATCCATTCGAAAAGCGACACGTCTTTCTGAATCAAATGAGTTTCTATCACAGGAGGCAGCAATGCCGCTGGTAAGAATTTCGTTGCGCGAAGGGAAGTCGGAACAATACAAAAAAGCTCTGGCCGATGGCGTCCACCGCGCCATGGTGGAAGGCGCCTCCGTTCCTGAGCAGGACAGATTCCAGGTGATCACCGAACACCCGGCCGGCGGCCTGATCTACGATCCTACCTACCTGGGAATACAGCGCACCGACGACGTCGTCTTCGTCCAAATCACGCTCTCCACCGGCCGCAAACTGGGACAGAAAAAGAAGCTGTTTCAACGCATGGCGGAAATTCTCGCAGAGAATCCAGGCCTGCGGCCGCAGGATCTCGTGATCAATTTAGTGGAAGTTGCCTGGGAGAACTGGTCGTTCGGCAACGGCGAAGCGCAATATGCCGTCGGATGAGTTAGTTCGATGCCGCGGCGTCAGCCGTTACCGCTGCGGGTTCTGGACGCTCCATCGGAACAATATCCTGCGACTCGCGCCAATCCGCGTAGCGCCCGGAAACCATAATATGGAACACCCACTGATGCCGTTCTTCTTCCGGTTCCACCAGGCCCAAAGCCTTCATGTAGAACAGATAATGCTCCATCCAGTGAATCTGCTCCTGCGTCATCCCACGCCGCTGCAGGTCGACCGTCAATCCCGCCAGATGGGATGATGCCGTATCTCCCTCAAACGGAGCCGCATTCCGATTGTGCCGCCGCAATTTTTTCTGCACCTTCACTGTACGCACCGCAGAGTTCACCTGAATCTGCTCGTGAAAGCGGTGATAATACGCCTGCGAAATATCCTGCACAAAGTCCCGCGTCCACGGACGGCAGTACCGCCGCGAAGGATCCAGCCGCGGATCGAAGCGCAACGACTCCCCGGCGATAATCGGTTGCAGCGCGCCACTCGCCTTCAGCGCTTCCAATTCATCGTCATCCTGAATGCGCGGCAGTTCCAGCCGGTCGACTTCCGCATTTTGTATCAGAAGAGATTCATGCGACGGACGAAACATCGGATTCCATCGCGTCCAATGCAGCCGCGGACGCCGGAAGCGGTGGACACGCTTATGCATGCTTGCGGTGGTCGTAGCCGCAAACATCGGGCTGCCCATCGAGGCCAGAAATAAAAACAATATCAAGCGGCGCTGCAATCGTGATTTCAGAAATTCTCCGTAGCCGGCCACAGTGCTCAACCCCGCGACTGTCCGGTCATTCTAAGCCATGCTGTCAAGCCGTCCAACCAATCCTCGAAGAACAGCCGTTACCAGCGTTATCTGGGGCCATCTCCAACCGCTGGTTACCTCATGGTTACCATGCCAGCCCCGCAACGGATGCACTGGAAATAGAGCACGCCAAACTCCATCCATGATCGCAGAATTACGGTTAACTCATGTGCTAACCCAGCAACCAGTTAGCGCTCATTAGATACAGGGCGGGGCGGCTCAGTTGTTGCGCGAGTGACAAAAATCGGCGCTGGCAAAGCGAAAAACCGCGCAGAACCCGCGCAAATTCCGCTTTTTCAGAGTTTTGATTTACGAGAAATTCCCGGTCAGCTCCGGAAAAGGTCGCCCAAAGCCTGCTTCATCACGTCTCCACCCACCTTGGAGATCGCTTTGGTCAGAGGAATATCCTTGGGGCAAACCTCCACGCAGTTCTGCGCGTAGCCGCATTCCTGAATGCCGCCATCGCCCATCAGCGCCGCCAGCCGCTCGCGCTGCAGCTCCTTGCCCGTGGGATGCATATTAAACAACCGCACCTGCGCAATCGTAGCCGCGCCCACGAATCCCGTCTCTTCGTTAAATTGCGGACAAGCCTCCATGCAGCACGTGCACGATATGCACCGCGAAAGCGGATAAGCCTGCTCCTGCTCCTCCGGACTTACCCGCGGGCCCGGCCCCAGGCTATAAGTTCCATCGATCGGAACCCACGCCTTCACGATTTTCAAATTCTCAAAAATCACGCTGCGATCCGTAGCCAGGTCGCGCACGACAGGGAACTTGGAAAACGGCTCCAACTTCACCGGCTGCTCGAGATTATCAATCAAAGCCGAGCAAGCCATGCGCGCTCGTCCATTGATCAGCATGGCGCACGACCCGCAAACTTCCTCGAGGCAATTCGAATCGTAGGTAATGGGCGTGGTCTGTCTGCCATCACGCGTCACGGGATTCGCTGCGATCTCCATCAACGAGGAGATCACGTTCATTCCCGGGTGGTGGGCAAGTTCGAACTCCTCCCAGTAAGACTTGGAAGAAGGATTATTCTGCCGCTTGATCTTGATAATGACGGATTTATTAGCCATCAGTTCTGAATTCTTAACCCTAACTCAAATCCCTGTCATCCTGAGCGGAGCGAAGGACCTATGTACTCTGCGGGCAAATGCACGCATCCTTCGCTCGGCTCAGGACAATCTGATTTGGATATCACTTCACCGCGTCATACTTCCTCGGCCTCGGCGGAATCAGCGAAATGTCCACCGGCTCAAACTCAAACTTAGGCTCATCCGCATCCGGCGCAAAATACGCCTTGGTTGTCTTCAAGAAATTTCTATCGTCGCGGTCGGGGAAGTCCGGTTTGTAGTGCGCCCCGCGCGATTCATCGCGCAAACGCGCTCCCTGCGCAATCACCCGCGCCAACTGCAGCATGTTATAAAGCTGCCGCGTAAACACGACGCTGGTATTTGCCCACTGCGTCCGGTCGCTCAGGTTTACTTTCCGTAAATCTTTCCAGCATCTCCACCAGCTTGGCATCCGTCTCCACCAGATTCTTGTTGTAACGGATAACCGTGCAATCTTTCGTCATCAACTCGCCCAGCTCGCGCCAGAGTCTAAACGGATTCTCCGTCCCCGAATTGTTCATCAGCAGGGAATTGCTCTCTTCCTGCTTCTTTTTCTCGGCGTCGAAAACCGCGTTGCCGTCGGGGAGCGCTTGCAGCCCCCGCGCATACTTCACCGCGTTCGGCCCAGCAATCCCTCCGCCGTAAATGCACGATACCAGCGAGTTCGCTCCCAACCGGTTCGCTCCGTGATATTGATATTCGCACTCACCTGCGGCAAAGATTCCAGGGATATTCGTCGCCTGCTTGAAGTCGACCCACAGTCCGCCCATGGTGTAATGCATCCCAGGAAAAATCTTCATCGGCGTGTCGCGCGGGTCATCGCCCACAAACTTCTCATAGATTTCGAGAATGCCTTCCAGCTTGCGGTCGAGAATCTTGCGGTCGATGTGTGTCAGGTCGAGATAAACCATCGGCTTCCCATCTATGCCGAGGTTGTGCTCGAATACGACCTTGAAGATGGCCCGCGTAGCGATATCGCGCGGCACCAGGTTGCCGTACTTCGGATACCACTCTTCGAGGAAGTACCAGCGCTCTTTCTCCGGAATCGATTTCGGATCGCGCTTGTCCCCCGCCGTTTTCGGAACCCAGACTCGTCCGCCCTCGCCGCGCGCCGATTCTGACATAAGCCGCAGCTTGTCTTCGCCGGGAATGCAGGTGGGGTGCACCTGAATGAATTCGCCGTTGGCGTAATAACAACCCTGCTGATACAAGGCCGACTGCGCCGATCCGGTGCACACCACCGAATTCGTCGACTTCCCAAAGATGGCCCCATTGCCTCCTGTCGCGATGATGATGGCATCGGCGGGAAACGTTCTAACTTCCATGCTGCGCAAATCCATCGCGCAAATCCCGCGGCAGACGCGATTTCCATCGAGCACAGCCGAAAGAAATTCCCAGTGCTCGTACTTTTTTACTTTTCCTTCGGATTCATACCGCCGTACCTGCTCATCAAGCGCATAAAGAAGCTGCTGCCCGGTCGTAGCTCCTGCGAACGCCGTGCGGTTATACAAAGTCCCGCCAAAGCGCCGAAAATCCAGCAAGCCCTCCGGAGTGCGATTGAAGGGAACGCCCATGCGGTCGAGCAGATCGATAATGCCCGGCGCCGCCTCGCACATATCCTTCACCGGCGGCTGGTTCGCCAGAAAATCGCCGCCATAAACTGTGTCGTCAAAATGCTGCCAGGTGGAATCGCCCTCGCCCTTCAGATTCTTCGCCGCGTTAATGCCGCCCTGTGCGCACACCGAATGCGATCTCTTTACCGGCACAATCGAAAACAGATCGACGTTCGCGCCCATCTCGGCAATTTTGATCACCGCTGAAAGTCCGGCAAGCCCGCCGCCAATCACGATAATTTTCGGAGCTGCCATCGTCACTTCACCGGCTTTCCGTAAGCGGCCGTCGCGTGGTCAGGCGCGGGCTGGGCTCGCATTGCAGGCGTGCCCGGCTCCGCGGCGGGCTGCGGGAAGCGCTCCCGGAAGGCATACAAACTTGCGAGACCAACCAAGCTCATCACCACAAAAAGTCCCATGCATACCGCCAGAAATCTCTGCCGCGCCTTCTCGCCCGAAGTGATCCCCCACTTCGCGCAAAATAGCCAGATGCCATACGCAAAGTGCCAGCACGCCGCAATCAGTCCAACCACATAAAAAGCCAGCAGCTCCGGGTGCATCAACTCGGCTTGAACTTTGCCGAAGGAAGCATTGGGGTACTCGTGCAGATCGATGCCGCTGAAACGCATCGTCCACGTATGCCACACGATATAGAAGAAGACGATCCCGCCCGTCCAGCGCTGTAGCGTGTACATCCAATTTCCGGCCCACGGATATTCCGCCGCGTTCCCATCGCCCCGGTACCAGATGTAAAACCCGTAAAGCGCATGGAACGCAATCGGAATCCATATCCCAAACAATTCCAGAAAAAATACCAGCGGAAGATTCGCCAGAAAGCTGACCTGACGCGCGTAAGCTTCAGGCCCGCTGATGGCAGTGGAGTTGGAAATCAGAATATGCTCGAATAAAAACGCGCCCACCGGAACAATCCCGGTAAGCGAATGCAGTCGCCGCAAAAGAAACGACGTACCCTGTCCTGCCCGCAACGGCGCCACACCCCGCCTCGCGCCTCGCTTCACTCCGGGAGCAGTCGAACTGGCTGCTGACGCCACGAATCGCTCCTTATGATTTCTGGTTTACCGTTTGTGTGTCTGCTTGAGCGCTTGAAGATGACAAAATAACTTTTCATTATCCGGCTGAGAGAGAAGCGAAGTCAAGAACGGCAACGAAGTTAGAGAGCAGTCGATTACCACAATGACTCAAATGTTGAACCTATAGTTCGCAAGGACAAACCCTTCGTGAGACTTAGTGTCCCTCGTGGTTCATTGATCTTTCTCCTTCAAAAGTGAGGCTGCGCGGCCGTCAAGTCCTTCTACTGCGAATCGTCGGACCACTCCAGCAATTCTCGGAACGCCGCGCCCCGATGGCTAAACTTGGATTTTTCTTCCGCCGTCAGTTCCGCAAATGTTTTCCCGATCCGCGGAAAATAAAACAATGGATCATACCCAAATCCATTCACACCCCGCGGCGCTTCAAGAATAATTCCCTCGGCCGTTCCTCGAAACGTCTTCAGCGTCTCACCATCACGCGCCGAAGCCAGTACGCAGACAAACCTTCCCGTTCGTTTTTCGCGCGGAACATTCTTCAACTCACGCAGAACCCGCGCGTTATTGGCCTCGTCATCGGTGTTCGCATCCGCCTCATGTGGTTCCTTATTTTGTAAATCTGGGGCAGCATACCGCGCAGAGTGCACGCCCGGAGCGCCATGCAGCGCATCCACCTCCAACCCCGAATCGTCTGCAACCACAATCTCTCCCGGAACGTAACGGCTGTAAGCCTCCGCCTTCTTCCGCGCATTCTCTTCGAACGTCAAACCATCCTCAACCACGCTGGGCAGGGAAGCGAAGTCAGGAATGCCAACAATCTCAACTCCATGGTGCAGCGCCGCGCCCGCAAAATCGCGCAGCTTCCCCGCATTCGAAGTCGCAACCAAAATGCGGGGCTTCAAGAATGCTCCCCTCTACGCGCCATCTTCCTCAGCGACATCAGCACAAAAACAACTGCCACCATAGAAATCCACGCTCCCAGCGTGCGATCCCAGGTCCGCACAAAGATAATCTGCACCCGGTTAGCCCCCGCTTCCACCGGAACCAGCATCTGTCCCGTTCCCTCACGAGTTCTTGCTTCCACGATTTTCCCATTCACTTCCACACGCCACGCCGGATAATTAAACAGATGTAAAACAAGATTGTCCGCTCCCGACATATCCGCACTGAAGACTTTTCCTTCCGCGCTCCACTCGAAAATTCGAATTGCCGCGTGAGCCGGCCCATCCACGGTCACGCGGCGGGCGTCCTTGTTCACAGCAGAAGGATCGGCTCCCAGCGGCGTGTATTCGTCCGTGCCTTCATATCCCACTCCTGTAGTTACGTTATCCTGCATCTCCCGCAGGTCGGCGCGCGTATCCCACCACGGAGCCTGAAAGTGGTGCCACGCAAAAATGATCACGCACAGCGTCGCCACATAGAAAGCCACGCGCGTCGGCCATCTGCGCACTCCCAGCACAAGGAACAGCGTAAAAGGAACACCCAGACACAGCGTCCAGCGCCACGGAAACTGCATAAAGCGCATCTTCGGAAGGATATTCCAAAACAAATTCGTGATCGGGAGCATGAGCACCATACAAGCCGCGCCCCAGATCGCCAGCGCATCCCAGAGTTCGCGGCTAAGTTCGCGATCGCGCCCGCGCCACCCTCGCGCCGCCCACGCCGCTGCCATCGTCAAAACAATCTCTGCGACCACCACCCACGAGATTACGCGATTGAAGGCATCATGTTCCGCGTCCGTCGTATGGACGAACAAAAAATTATCCAGCGGACGCGACCCTGCTGAAACCGCCTGCGCAATATTCGCCCAGCTCTGTTCATAAACCGCGGGAAACAAATAAAACGCGGCCAGCACCGCACCCAAAATAACCGCCATCCCACTCGTCAGCAGAATGCGTGCCGATCTCCTCTGCCACGCGATCACTAAAACCAGCAAAGCCATCGAATAATGAATCATCACCGCCGCCGGAGCATTCACCAGCCACGAAGCCGCCAGAACCAACGCCAGCAAAATCGTCCCGCGCGCGCGTCGTTCCTCCGCGTGCAACAACACCAACACCAGCAGTGGCAGCAGGCACGCCGCCAGCAGTTCGGCGAACGCACTCCGCCAATACACAATCACCAGATGGTAAGGATTCACCGCATACAGCACGGCTGCGAAAGTTGCGTCGCGCCGGCCCAGCCATCGCCGCGCTAACAAAAACATCGCCGCGCCCGCCGCCACCAGCACCAGCCAAATGTAGATGTCCGAAACTACGACCCAGGGAAAAATCCTGCTCAGTCCCGCTCCCAACACCCACGACGCGGGCGGATAAAAAATGAATCGCGGCTCTCCATATCCGAAGTGCGCCAGCGCCGCCCAGCGCGGATATCCGATCCCATGTTTCCATTGGGAGAGAACTTCCAGCCACGAGTAAAGATGGAACTCAACATCGTGTCCCGAAGGTGTTCCGAAGAAAAAAAAGGGAATCTCAACCGCGAATGCCGCAGCTGCGATATAAAAAATCGGATTCCAGGCGAGTTTGCTGCAGCTGGCGAACTCCGCCGCGGGGGCCTTCGAACTTTCAGCCTGTCCGGATTTTCTGCTCGTCGCCAGCTTCGCTTACCAGCCTCCGTGCGCAAGCATATCCTAAGTGGCCGTCCGGGTTCGTACATCGCATGGAACCGCGCGCGCACGATTCCATGCGGTCTGCCACCTGAAACCCCATTTCGATTTCATACAGATTTAACATTCCTGAAACCATCGCACAACAATCATCCGCTACCTTTACTTGCATTAGGGGTGGAACAGACCACGGAGACAGAAGAGCCCGAGTCATAGACGGGGCTCGGACTCTTCTCTTCTCCGTTGCAAACCCGCAGGCCCGCCGCACATCCCCGCTACCGCTGCCCAGTTTTTCCCGCCACGCGCTAATCTCGAATTCTCCCGCCGCCTGCCACGAGATTAGCGCCGTGTTGGTACCGAATGTCCGCGAATAATTCGGGCATCTGCTCGGCAACCGGCATGAAATGTTCGACGAGCCAAGCGGAAGCGATTCAGTTGAAATGAGAGGAAAGAAGAATTAGGGGGGAAACTAAGTAGTGACGGCTTCGCCCGATCTCTGCCGTCGAAGCTCCTCAAGAAAATCATCCTCTTGCATGCTGCTAGCCTGGCGCAGCAATTCGAGCAAGGGATCCTGCAACTCTTCGTTCTCCGAAATTGCGCTTGCGGCATCCGGAGCCGGCTCGAACTGGCTCACGTCTGCGACCAAAGCCCGCGGCGAAACGCTCATTTCCAGCATGGATTGCGGGCACCCGCGGAGAAAGCCGATCAGATTGCCCACTTGGGCGCGTTGCTCGGGCGTGCGCGAAGGAAATTCCACTCCCATCCCGTAGCCGGGATGAGCGACTCGCACCATTCCTTCCGTGTGCACCGCCATTTCGCCCGCACGCAGACAAAGATCGACCAGCGCGCGTTCCGGGAACGGAGAATCGGTTTCCACGTAGCATCCGCCCAGGCTTAAATCAGTAAGCTTGCAGTGCGGAACAGTCTCATCCTCACCCGCCCGCAAGGCCGACGCAGCCGAGTGTAGCCACTCCTGAAGTTGCGTCTTGAGGGCTTCGTCCAGATCCAGAAAGTGCACGCCGGTTTGCCCGTTCGGCTTTGCCCACGCCACTTGCCCATGAGCGTCGATTTCCAGCGATGCATCGGGCAGCGCGAAGCGGAATTTCAGCAACGCCGCCGGAACCTGGGGTTCGGCGGTCAGAACATCCATACCGGTCTCGCTGAGATCGAGAAGAATTCCCTCCATGGTGCGCTTATCCGGCAAGGTCAGCTCCACCGGAGCCTGCACCGGAACCCTGTAGGCGCGCCGGCGTTCGCGATTCAGCAGGGCACTCACCGCCCGCAATCCCGCCTTCGCCTTTTCCTCCGACAGCGGCTTATACAGAACAAAGTGCGCTCCGCTGCTCAACACTTCACGCACCTTGGCCCGTTCCGCCACCAGGGCCACCGTCACCGGAGCAACTCCCGAATTCAACTTCTGTGCTTCTTCGAACACTTCGGCCGCCGCTTTGGCATCCTCAAAATCGATAATCAGAGCGTCGAATCTCTGCTGCCGAAGACGATCCACTGCCGTCGCCAGGTCGCTGAAGCGCTCCATCGCGATTCCAGACGCCGGCAGCACTCGGCCCAGGACCTCGCAAGCGGAATCATCAGTGGAAATCAGTAGTGCCAGAAGAGTCATAAAGTGGAATCCCCGCCTCAGTCAGGCGAGATTACGGCCCCGAATTAGGGCCAACGAGGCGCCGTCGGACGCGCTGCCTTGGACGCCGCTCCTCCTGATCCTGCCGCAGCCGCTTTCGCCGCCGAAGCATCGGAGCCCGGCGCTTCGTCCACTTCCATCAACACCGCGTTATCTTCATCGTCGTTCTCTGCGAGCAAGGGAGCCACCTCTCGGAGTTTCTCCGCCGCCTGCTGGAGCATTTCAATCTGCTTGCCCAGTTGCGCGTACCTGGTCTGCTTCTGCCGCAACACCTCATGAATATCTTTCATACGACCCCCTGTGGCGAATGTAAAGACGCTCCCTCGCCACCGTCAACGGTAATCCCCCTATGCGGGTTACTGGGGTAATTGAAGTTATTTCGGAATGCGTATGCGGGAGGGAGTAGCGGCTGATAAGCGAGGATGCGCCTGCAGGAGGGCACACCAAAAACAAAAGCGAAAGCCCCGCGGAACGCGAGGCTTTCGTGAGGCGGATTTGAAATGTATTACGCTTTCAGCTTACGCCGCAACGCACCGGCCAAACCAATCAATCCGGTTCCCAGCAATCCGAGTGTGCCCGGCTCTGGAACCGTACTGATGTTGGTATCGCCGCTGGAGATCATCGTGCTTCCGCTGAAGTAGCCCTTGCCCGTATTGATCGTCAGCTGAACGGTTGCGCCGTTCACGGTCCCGCCGTTATACCAGGTGCCTTTGATGCTACCCGTAAGGGTGTAATTGTGAGTTCCATTGGCCAGCGTTACCAGCGTCCAGGTCACGGGGCCGTTGAATGACCCGTCAAAGATCGTGCCCGTTGGAACGCCGTCCGTTCCGTTGCCAGTAATGTCGAAAGCGCCGCCGCCAGCGAAGCTCCCGCCCATCTGCAGAGCAGTAGTTCCGCCACTCATCAGTGCGCCGGTGGAAAAGCTTACGCCTCCCAGCCCGCCAGTGACCAGGCCCAGACTGCCGAGGCCGTTTACGGCAATCAGCTCAGAGCCGCTAAGGGTCAGCCCCGCCGTACTGCCTGAAAGGACACCGCTGCTGTTGGTGAAGTCAACCGATGAACTGGCGAACATCGCCATCGGCAGTGCCATTGCCAGTAGAGCCATCAAAACAATCCGCTTCATAAACGTCTTTCCTCCTGAACCTGTGTAAACCCGAGTAGTGGTCATTGTGGAGGTCGAAACCCCTCCAGGGGGCAGGAGTCCACTGCACCCAGCCAACAATATGCACCCCTTATGCCAAACCCTGTGGATTAACAAGTCACTGATTACAAGCATGTTGTTCAAGTATCTCGACCGCTTCTCCACCGGGATACTGCAAACCGATGCACACTATTACTTTCGTTTTGCGTTTTGCCTTTTCGACGAAACTGCCAGACAACTTCATCAGATTCATCAAAATGACGACAATAGCGACTCGCAAAAAGTCGCCAAACGCTGATCCTACCGAGTAGCACAGAAGTCTATTTCCCCGTCGCCGGGGTTAGCAAGTAATCCATTTGGTACCAGGACAGTTTTCAGGCAGGCGACGACGAATCCAACCGCACGATACCCATCCTGACCTTCACCGGGAGCTTCCGGGCTCCAGTCCAAGGCCGGACCCGTAATACTCCGCGAGCGCGTGTCTTTCCTCGTCGGTAAGCAGAGAAGAGATTGTTCGCATCTGCACGTTGATGTCATTGGCGCGACCTCCATCGGCAAATGCCTCGAGCTGGGTCAGAACATAGTCCCTGTTCTGGTTGACCAGAGAGGGAACTCCGATCTTGTAAGCTACCGGCCCATGACACGATTGGCAGGGCGGAATGCCCCGTTCGCCATCTCCAAACGAAACCAGATGAGACGCCACGCCTGCGCGAGTGGGGTCAGGCCGCGGCTGCGGAAAATTTCGATTGTCCTGCAAATCTTCGAACACGGGCAACGTCGCATAATAGGCGACTACGTCCGCCACGTCCCGCGACGTCAGCGATCCCGCAATCCCTTCCATCACTCGCGATTTTCGCTTGTGACTGCGAAAATCCTGCAATTCCTTCCACACCGCCAGCCGATTCATACCCGCAAGATTCGGAGTCATACCCACAGCGCTGAAGCCCTCCGCTCCGTGGCAGTGTTCGCAGTGCCGAGCCAGCAGCATTCCACGAAAAGCGTCGCCCGCGGAAGCCGCCGCAAGGGTTTCCGGCGTCCACGCCACATAAGAAGGAATTTGTTCCGGCGGATTGTCACTCGCCGCCACCAGCAGCGAACCCGCCGCAACCACTGCGGCCGCAATCCAGATCACTCTCCAGCTCCGAATTCTCCAGCTCCGAGAGTCCTTGCCCTTATTGCGCCGCACAGGTCCCTCTTTCTCCTGCCTGCAAAGCCGGGAACTGATCGCGTGGCACCACTTTTAATTTGGATCGCATGGCGTAATGTCCGGCCCCGCAGAATTCAGTACAAGCAGTCTTGAACTCGCCGGCGCTGGGAAACTGCAGTTGCGCCTCGCTGATCGTGCCCGGCAGAACCTTCACGTTATATTTCGTGCCTTCGAAATTCAGCGAGTGAACCGCGTCAGCACTCGTGATACGCAGATGAATTGGAACTCCGGCGGGAATCAGAATGCAGTGGGGAACAAACAAATATTGCTGCGCGATCATGCGCACCGTCACCGAGCCGTCGCTCCCTTGCTCACTTCCCAGATTACTCTCCACGAACTCCCCCGCCAGTTGCAGCGAAAGAGGATCCACCGCCAGCGGCCCTTTCAAAAACCGTATCAGCGGCACGTCGATCTGGTAGTAGCGCGTGGCGGGGATCAGGCACAGAAAAAAAACAGTAAGCAGAAACGTTCTCAGCTTTCGCCAATTCACAATTCGTTCGATCCTCGGCACCGCCGGGTGCCCCACCCTTGCGCGTTCTTGCGCAGGGTGGGGATTTTGACGTCCGCTCCAGCCCCCACACTGCGAGGTTTCAAACCTTCAACGGCCGCCGCCAATCCCTTTCAACACCACGCTGCACCGCTCACACACCGTCGGATAATCCTTATCCTCGCCCACATGCGTCGAATAATTCCAACAGCGCTCGCACTTGGCTCCATCCGCTTTTTTCACTTCCACATGCACCCCGCCCGTGCCATTGCCCGAGCCTTGCGCCAGCGTAACCGCCGAAACTATAAATAAATAGCGCAACTGATCTGCATGTCGCGACAACACAGAATAAACCGGATCGGCGGCTCCGATAATTACCTGCGCCTCCAACCCCGTACCGATCAACTTATTATTGCGCGCCTCTTCCAGCGCCTTGAGCACTTCGTCGCGCACCGCGCGCAGCGTTGTCCAATCATCGCCGCCGCCGTCCTTCACCGAACTCTCACCCAGGATTTCCTCTGCCGACGGAAATAATTCCAGATGCACACTTGGTTTACCCCCTTCGATCTTCGGCAAATAATCCCAAACTTCTTCCGAAGTAAAACTCATGATCGGCGCCAGCAATCGCACCAGCGCTTCGCCAATCCTCCAGATCGCCGTCTGCGCGCTGCGCCGTGCCTGAGATTTCGGCGCAGAAATATAAAGCCGATCCTTGAGCACATCAAAATAAAACGCGCTCAAATCCACAATGCAAAAGTGATTCAGCCGGTGATAAATCCTGTGAAATGCGAACTCCTTGTAAGACGCCCGCACCTCATCGGCAAACGCCAATGTCTGCCGCAGCATGTACTGATCCAGCCCTTCCATGCTCTCGAACCGAACCGCATCCGTCTCCGGATTAAAATCTCCCAGATTGCCCAGCACATAACGGAACGTATTGCGAATCTTCCGATAATTTTCCGCGATGCGCAGCATCAGCTTCTCCGACCCCACCACATCCTCGCGAAAATCAACCGACGCTACCCACAACCGCACCACTTCCGCGCCCAGCCGGTCCGAAATATCCACCGGATCAACGTCGTTCCCGCGCGACTTCGACATGGCCTGGCCCTTTTCATCCAGCGTCCATCCCGGCGTCACCACTTCTTTATACGGAGGCGTTCCCCGCGTCCCCATCCCGCACAGCAGTGACGACTGAAACCACCCGCGGTATTGATCCCCACCTTCTAGATACAAATCAGAGGGCCAAGGATACGTTGGCTCGTCGGAAATCAACGCCAGATAGCTCGCGCCCGATTCCAGCCACACATCAAAAATGTCCGTCTCTTTCTCAAACTTGGTCGCGCCGCAATGCTGGCACTTTGCACTCGCCGGAAGAATCGAGTTCGATTCCGGCGTAAACCAAGCATCCGCTCCTGAGCGCGCAAACAACTCCACCACTTTCCGATTCACAGCCGGATCATTCAACGGCTTGCCGCAACTCTCGCAAAGAAACACGGCGATCGGAACGCCCCACACCCGCTGCCGCGAAATGCACCAATCCGGCCGCGTCGCGATCATGTTCGACATCCGCTCTTCGCCCCACGCCGGGTCCCATTTCACATACTTGATGTCTTCCAGCGTGCGTTTGCGCAACGTGTCTTCTTCCGACTTCCCGCCCGGCATCGGCGTCTCCATCGAAATAAACCACTGCTCCGTCGCCCGAAAAATTATCGGATTATGACACCGCCAGCAATGCGGATAAGAATGCTCCGTCTTCTCCGTATGCAGCAGCGCCCCGCGCTTCTTCAGCAATTCGATGATCGGCTGGTTCGCATCCCAAACGCGCAGCCCGGCGTACTCCGCCAGTCCGTTACGCAGAATGCCTTTCTCGTCCACATTGCTGGTCGCGTCCAGTCCATACTTCACACCGGTAATAAAGTCTTCCGCGCCGTGCGAAGGCGCCGTATGCACCACTCCGGTCCCGGTATCCATGGTGACGTACTCCGCCAGCACGCCGAGAATCTTCCGATCCAGAAATGGATGCTGAAAATTCAGCCGCTCCATCTTGCGTCCAGGAAAACGCGCAATCTCCCGCGCATCCGCCAGCCCGCACTTCTCCGCCACATCCTTCGCCAGCTTCGCCGCGACGATGAAAACTTCACTATCTGGGGTGCCCCACGTCTCGCTTCCTTTGCGAGACATGGGAACTTCTAATCCCACATACTCTTCATCCGGATGAAACGCCACCGCCATCGACGCCGGCAGCGTCCACGGAGTAGTCGTCCAGATAATGGTCGAAACTTTTTTTCCCGCCAGCGCCGCATCAATCTTCCCCGGATCATCCAGCAGCGCGTACTTCACATAAACCGTCGGGCTGGTGTGATTCTCATACTCAACCTCGGCCTCGGCCAGCGCCGTCTCGTCATGCATGCACCAGTAAACCGCGCGCAGCCCCTTGTAGACGAATCCATTCTCGTAAAACGAAAAGAAAGTCGACAGCACCACCGACTCATACTGCGGATTCATCGTCGCGTACGGACGATCAAATCTCCCAAAAACTCCAATCCGCTTGAATTGCTGCCGTTGCAAATCCAAAAACTTCTGCGCATACTTCCGGCATTCCGCGCGTACGTCGAGCGGCCGCATCTGCAACTTCTTCCCGCCCAGCTCCTTATCCACCTTGATTTCAATCGGCAACCCATGGCAATCCCACCCTGGCACATACGGCGCATCAAATCCCGCCATCGTCTTCGATTTGACGATGAAATCTTTCAAACACTTATTCAGCGCCGTCCCCATATGGATGGGCCCGCTGGTATAAGGCGGCCCATCGTGCAGAATGTAAGTCGGCGATCCCTTGCGCGCCTCCCGGATGCGCTCGTAGATCCGCGCCTCCTCCCACCGGGCCAGCATTTTCGGCTCATTCTGCGGCAGATTGGCCTTCATCGGAAAGGCGGTTTTAGGCAGATTAATCGTGGATTTCAGTTCGAGCGGCACTCTTTCGGCTTCTCCCAATGCGTGAATCTCTTCATTATAGGGAGCGTCGCCGCGAACGTCCATGAACCCCCACTCCTGAAGCTTTACCCCGTGCACCCCTGTGACCTCCGTGTTAAAGATTTTGATTTCCCTTTCCAGCACCCCCCGAAATACACTTCGTAAACTACCCAAAGAAGAGGTACAATTTTCCAAACAGGCAAATGGACGTTAACCTTTGCCCAGTGCGGTCGCTAAATTCCACAACGAGCCGTAGCCTTACAGGCAACTCGCTGGAAAGACTCTTCATCTGTGTTGAGCAGGGCGTCGGGCCGAGCGCAGTGCACTCACCGTCCGACCTGGGAAAGCCGAATCGGGGAACATGTCATCTGTAGAAGTGAATCCGACACCAGCCGAAAAAGAGCCGGAGCTTCATCTCCTGCTCGCTCCCGACACCTTCGAGCCTCTGTACAAGTCCCTCTTCCGCGGCTTGGACGATTTCTTTTTCCCCAAGAAACTTCCGCCCCTCAAGCTGGAATCGAAGCCCATTCCGGTCAAGGATATCTGGGGTTTTTACAACTACAAAAAGAATGGCGTCCTCGGTTCCACCGCTGCTCACGTTGTAGTGCTCGCACTCATCATCGGCGGAACCATTTGGGCCCACCGCTGGGTCACTAAAGCCCAGGCCAAGCCGCAGACCGTCACCACAGCCCTGATCGATCCCGGCGATTACTCGCTAAAGCCCGCCAAAACCCAAGCCGGGGGCGGTGGAGGCGGTGGCGACCGCGACGTCCTCCAGGCTTCCCGAGGCAAGCTTCCCAAGTTCTCCATGCAGCAGATCACTCCGCCCACTGCGGTCATCCGAAATTTCAACCCCAAGCTCGCGGTTGAGCCAACGGTCATCGTTCCGCCTGAAATCAAAGTGGCAATGAATAACTTGCCAAACCTCGGCGACCCCAAATCCTCCGCCATCATCCCGTCGAATGGAACCGGCTACGGCTCTGGAATCGGCTCAGGCAGCGGCGGTGGCGTCGGCTCCGGCAACGGCCCAGGCGTAGGCCCCGGCGAGGGCGGTGGTATGGGCGGCGGCATTTTCCGTCCCGGCCGCGGAGTCACTCCACCGCGCCCCATCTATTCTCCCGATCCGGAATTTTCCGAAGAAGCCCGCAAAGCCAAGTACCAGGGCACGTGCACTCTGATGATCGTCGTCGATACCGACGGCAAGCCCACGAATCTCCGCGTCGTGAACTCCCTGGGCATGGGCCTCGACGAAAAGGCGCTCGAGACGGTCAAAACCTGGCGCTTCGAACCCGGCAAGAAAGACGGCCATCCCGTCAAAGTCGAAATGGCCGTCGAAGTCGATTTCCACCTGTACTGAGTTTGAGCTCCAAGTTTTTGGTCCGAGCTTTGGCTCCAACGAACCCAGACTCCTAAATCAACCTGTCATTCCGACCGGAGCCCGAGCGCCAGCGAGGGCGCAGCGGAGGAACCTGCTTGTCCGGGTCAGAAGCTCAAAACAGCGGTCAGAAGCTCAAAACAGCGGTTTCTCTTGAACGCCTGCACAACCGTGGAAGAGCGGCGCTTCAGCGCCTCGCTTAAAGAGCAAAGCTCACGAGGGCTTTTAGGCGCCAAGCACTCCGACCTCTCCTCAAACTGTCATTCCGACCGGAGCCCCGAGCGCGAGCGAGGGCGCAGTGGAGGAACCTGCTGTCCTCTACAGCGCCACGAAAGAGCGCTGTTTCCCAAATGCTCGCACAACCGTGGAAGAGCGGCGCTTCAGCGCCGCGTAAAGCGGCAAAAAGATGTGGGCTTTAGCCCCTGCTACTCCTTCAAATCCACATGCACCACGTTTTCGATAGCGCGCCCCAAAAATCGCTCCCCCAACCTTCGAAACTTTTCCACCGAATCCGTAGCAAAGAATTTAATCCGCGGAACCGCCCGCCGCTCCTCGCCCGACGCTGAAGCCAAGAGCCCCTGCAGTCGTCCCGCCACCACCCGCGCCGTCGATTCCGCCGAATCCACAATGCTCACATGCTCCGGCGCCGCCCGCCGCAACACTGTCTTGAGCAAAGGATAATGCGTGCACCCCAGCACCAGCGCATCCGCGTCATGAAATCCATCGGCAAACGCCTCTGACAAATAGATCCCAGCAACTTCTTCGGTCACGGGATGCTCCACCCACCCCTCCTCGACCAACGGCACCAGCAGAGGACATGCCTTCTCCCGCGCCTCAACCCCCCGCGCCTCCAGCGCCCGCTTGTAAGCATGGCTGCTCACCGTAGCTTCAGTTCCAACGACCACCACTTTTTTCTTCTTGCTCACCGCAGCCGCCGCCTCGGCCCCCGGTTCCACCACCCCGACAACGGGTACATGCGCCGCCGCAACGATTCGATCCAGCGCCAGCGCCGTCGCCGTGTTACAGGCAATCACCAAGACCTGCGCTCCGTGTCTCTCGAGAAAATGCGCCGCCTCTACCGCATACCGGGCCACCGTCTCCACCGATTTCGACCCATAAGGCAGCCTCGCCGTATCCCCAAAGTAGAGATATTCGGCGTTAGGAATTAGTTCAAGTAAAGCTTTAAGAACAGTCAGCCCGCCAAAGCCAGAGTCAAATACGCCGATAGTAGGACGCCGAATCGCCATAGTCGAAACCGATCATAACAGTGCTCGAGAATTGCCGGGATGTCTCCAATCAAATTGTCATTCCGACCGGAGCCCGAGCGTCGGCGAGGGCGCAGTGGAGGAACCGCTGTTAGCCGGCTCGACCGAGTTGCTTGTATGAAGGCCGAAGAGAATTGCTCGCAGGAAGGCTCGCACAACCGTGGACGAGCGGCGCTTTAGCGCCGCGCAACTGCAAGAAAAATGCGGGGGCTTCAGCCCCCCAGAGTTCTCGAACGCTCCCCGCGCACGGAACTCGTAGTCGCCGCAAACTCTGAACCCGCGCAACACCCCCCCGGCGGGATCGGCGCCCCATGCGGGCAAGTCCGCGGATGTCCCAAAAACGCGCAAATCTTATCAGTAGCCTCGGGCGACAAAATATGCTCAAACTTGCAAGCCTGCTGCTCAATTTCCGATTCGCTATCCATCGCCAGACTATCGGTAAACAGCCGCTCCGCCAATCGATGCCGTCGGATAATGCTTCCCGCCCGTTCACGCCCGCGCTCCGTGAGCTCCACAATCAAAGTTCCATCGCCCAGCGAAGCCGAAACAGGTTTCAACGCATCGTGGCAAGGATTCACAAAAGGCTTGTGTCCATGCGCCAGCGGAGGATGCGGAGCCGAAACCACCAGCCCCATCTGCATCATCTTCTCAATCGCCAGGCTCACCGGCAGCGCTCCGTGCACCTCCATGCGCTCCACTTCTGCGATCTCGCCGTGCTCGCCCAGCACCCACAACTCCTCGAGCACTTCATCGAACTGCTCTTCATCGGCCATCGCAAATACTTCCTGCGATTCGATCTTGCCGTGATGAAATTCAATGCGCCGATCGGCCAGCCGCGCCACTACGGGGTCATGCGTGACCATCACAATCGTGCGTCCTTGCTGATGAAACTCACGCAGTAGCCGCAGCACAATTTCTTCATTCACCGCATCCAGATTGCCTGTCGGCTCATCCGCCAGAATAATCTTCGGATCATTAATCAAAGCCCGCGCAATGCAAACCCTCTGCTGCTCACCACCCGAAAGTTGCGACGGCAAGTGATGCGCCCGATCGCCCAGTCCCACCCGGGCCAGCGCCTCACTCGCTTCTTTCTCATCCGTCATGCTGTGAAAATACTGCGCCAGCATCACGTTCTCCACCGCCGTGAGAAAAGGAATCAGATGAAACTGCTGAAAAATAAATCCAATCTTCTCCGACCGGACGCGATTCAGTTCGGCAGCAGAAATCCCCGCCACGTTCTGCCCATCCAGCCAGATCTCCCCCGAGGTCGGCCGATCCAGGCATCCAATCAAATTCACCAGCGTCGATTTCCCCGACCCCGACGGCCCCATAATCGAAAGCCATTCTCCCTGCGCCACATGCAGTGAAATATGATCCAGCGCACGAATTGCATCACTGGGGGTGCCCCACTTCTCGCTCCTTTTGCGAGAAGTGGGATCATGCGCAGCCGAAGCCTTACCTGGGTAGAGCTTGGTCACGTCTTTGATCTGTATCATTTCAATCTCCCCGCAAAATAACCGCCGGCTGCACTCGCCGCAACATGGAAATCGGCAGGATCGCCGCCAGCAAAGTGACCGCTATGCTACCAGCCAGAATAAAAGGTAAAACACTAAATCGTGGAGCCACCGATGCATGGAAATTTACCCTTCCAATCCATGCCGCAATCCCGATGCCCAAAACAAATCCGATCACCGCCCCGGTCGCGCCCAGCGCCGCCGCCTCTGCGGCAAAGAATCCATTTAGCATCCCATCCGATGCGCCTAGCGCCTTCAAAATAGCAAAGTCTCGCCGGCGGTCAAATACCCATCCCATCAACGTTGAGAGTACGCACAGCGCCGCAGTCAAAATAATCAGCGCCGCTGTTACCAGCAGCGTCGCCCGCGTCTTGCCCAGCACCCGCGCTTCGCCCTCCATAATCTGCCGCACCGGACGCACCTCCGCCGCCGGAATCGCACTTTGCAGTTGCTGCAGAATCGCGCCGATCTCCTCCGGCGATCCGCTCGCCGCAACTTCAATCGTCGAAGGTTGCACTCCAGTCCAGGCAACGAAATCCGCGAGTGAAACATACACCCGGCTGTCTTCCGCCGCGCCTGTCTCCACCTTGCCCGCAGGTGTCAGCAGAATCTTATGTCCCTGAAACTTAAGATCGAAATTTTGATTCTTCGGCGACACCACCGCGAGCGCCCGAACTCCCACCAGTGCCTGCTGCGGACCCGAAGGCCACTGGCTCACCGACCACCAATGATCCAACTGCCGCACCCGCCCAAAGTCCGTTCCCGCCACCACCACCGATTCTCCGGCATCGGTTCGCGCCACCACCAGCCCGAACGGAGCCACCACCCCACGGTTCCCGAGAACCGATTCCACCTGCGCCAAAGCGTCAGCGGGAAGGGAACCGCCGTCCTTTCCTACTACAACAATATTCGCTCCATAGTTGCGGAATTCCCGCCGCAACTTGGCCTGCACATCGACATAAAGATTCAACACGGCAGTTGCTACCGCAGCCGCTACCACCATGGCAAACAGCGCTGAGAGCGCCCGTCCCCGCCGCAGCACCGCCGCCCGCACCAGCATACGCATCAACATCGACGTATGCGGAGATCCCTTCCGCCTCGACGCTACTTCCCGCGCATTCACAACTCACCCCGCAGCGCAAACACCGGATCCATTCCCACCGCCTTGCGAATCGCCGCCGCACTCCCCGCAAATGTGACGATCACCGCGATCACCAGAATTACCGGCAACAGCACCGGCGCAATCGTAATCTCTGAACCAAAAATCGATCTTCCAATCTCATGCGCCAGCATTCCGCCAGCCGCAAATCCCACCGCTCCCCCAAGCAACGCCAGCAGTGTCGCCTCGGCAAAAAAGATCGACGCAACCGCAAACCTTCCCGCGCCCAGAGCCTTCATCAAACCCACTTCTGACCGCCGCTCAAAAATCGCCGTAGCCATCGCCGCCGAAACCGCCAGCGCCGAAGCAAACAGCGCAGCCAGCGTCACTAAAAAGATGAGACCCTCGATGCGCGTCAGCACCGCGCCCTCATTCTGCGCAACTTGCCGAATCTGCTCCGCATGCGAATTCGGAATCGCCTCCTGCAACTGAAACGCAATCGACTGCGGATAAGGCGAGCAGTACCACCGGTCATAAATCGCGCCCGATAAACTCTTGGGATCACGTCGTGCCAACGCATCTTCCGGCTTCGTCAGCGCGCTCACATAAACGCGCTTCACCGCGCCCGGCCTTCCCAGAATTTCCTGCGCCAGCGCAATCGACCCCACCACTTGATCGTCCTCGCTGCCTCCAGTGGAAAGAATTCCACTCACCCTTAACCGCCGACCGTCTAGCGTAATCTCATCTCCCGCTCGCTCCGAAAGCCGCGCCGCCAGCCGCTCTCCCAGCAACACATCGCGGGACGAATCCTCCGGCCACGCCCCGGAAACTTTCCACCAGGGGTCAGTCGACCGCACCCCAGTCGTAAATTCTTCTTTGCCAAAAGAAATCTGCTTGGCGAAGTAAGTGCCAAGCAGCGTAACGTCCTCGGTTTTTCCATCGCGCTCGAGCCAGCCTGCACCGGCAACATCGGAGCAAATCCCGTAATGTTGTTGTGCCAGAACGTGCCTTTGATTTTGGGCAGATCGGCTTCGTTCAGAAAAGCGCCATCGCTCGGCGGCTTCAAATTCACTCCGCCAATTTCCACATCCAGCGTATCTTCCTGCGGGGTTACAAGTATGTTCGCGCCAATGGTGCGCAGCTCGTGATTCATCTTGTCGCCAATATCGGTTGCGACTCCAATCATCGCCGTCGCTACCGTTACCCCCAGCGTGATCGCCGCGCCCGCCAGCAATTTGCGCCGCTTCTGGCGCCGGAACGATTCGTAGACGAGCCGTACGAACATTCCTTATTGTTTCTCGAACACGCGGCTGCCCGCCGCAATGTCCGCCTCCTGAATCACCACCGAATCCGCCGTCTCCGTCGCCTTCAACGGAATCGGATTGCATCCGCCCGTCGTCCCCACCGATTGCGCCATTGATCGGCGCGGCGCAATTCTTGCAAACAATCCGGTTGCCGGATTTGTAAAAGCCCACCGCCCCGCAAATCTGGCAAGCATCAAACACCGTCGCAATTTTCCCGTCCGGCTTCTGATACAGCCAGAAACGCACCTCAACCCCATTCTCCTTCGCCTGATAGCGATGCAAATCTCCATCGGAAACCTTCGCCAACGGAATCGTCACTTTGCCATTCACAAAGCTGACTTCCGTCGCTGGCGACAGCGCGCTCTGGCTCTTGGCATAAACAAACTCCGCCGTCAGCATCGCGATAAACATAAAAGAGAACACATACACCGACCCCATCCACAACCGCTCCCGCCGCGCCGACCAAGCTGCCTTGCGTCTCTCCGCCGGAGAAACCGCATCCGGCAAGGGCTGCCGCCGCTTGGCGTCAAACAAAATCATCAATGCCGCAAGCGCCAGAATCGTGACAAAGAAGAAAAGATCATTCCGCACGATCGGCCCAATGATCGACATCTCCGCCTTCGAAGAGGGAAGCACTCCGCTCTCCGAAAGTTCGTGCAACCCAGCAATCACCAACTGCACCGCAACCAGGATCAGAATCGCGCTCGTAACCCGGAAAAACTTTTGCAGATTAATCCGCACGCTGCCCTTCACAAACATCACGCCAAAAGCAATCGCGCATCCCACGCCCAACAGCGTTCCCAGAAAACTCATCAGCTCGGAGGAATTCAGCGTCACTGCCGAGAGAATAAGCACCGTCTCCGCGCCCTCGCGCAGCACCATCAGAAACACAAAAAAGAAAAGCCCAATCCAAGCGTCATTCCCCGCCAGCAGTCCAACTTTGCCCTCAATCTGCCCCTTCAGTTTCCGCCCCGTCTTCATCATGAAAATAACCATGGTGACGACGAAGAAGGCGGCCACCAGCATCACCCAGCCCTCAAAAACGTCTTCGTTCAAATTCAGCCGCGAGAGCAGAATGGCAACCCCGATGCTGCTCACAAAAGCCGCCACCAGCGCGGCATACACCGCCTTGCGCAAATCGTTGCGCCCAATCTTCGCCAGATAGGCCAGAGTGATACCCACGATCAGCGCAGCCTCAACCCCCTCGCGCAGCGTAATAATGAATGCCTGAAGCATCTAGAAATCGCCCACCATTTTGAAAATGAATTTCAATTTCAACTTCAAGGATATGCCGTCTGCGCCGGAGGCGTCAATCCGTTCCGTCACAAGCCAGCGTGATCGGCATCACACGGCGAAAATATGGATTAAACGGAGTTTTCGGAGACGTCAATCAGGCGGGTGACCCATCCTTCTCTGTATTTGTTCTTTCCCGCTCCTGAACAGTGGGTGCCCCGTCCTTGCGTTGTTTGCAAGGGCGGGTACGATGCTGCCTGTACCATGTTGCTTGTCATGCCTAGCGGCCTGCATCGCACCTACGGCGCTCATCACCTGCACTTTGTCACTTGTTCCTGCTACCAGCGCTTGCCGTTTTTCAACACCGCCCGCAGCCGCGACCGCTTCCTCTCGGTTCTGGAACAGACCCGCCAGCGTTATCGGTTTGTGGCCGTCGGCTACGTCGTTATGCCAGAGCACATCCATCTTCTTCTGAGTGAGCCCGAGGTGGGAAATCCCTCTACGGTGATGCAAGTGTTGAAGCAGCGCACCGCCTGGGCCTTACTGCCGAAGAGCAAGCGGAAGGACCCGCGCCAGCGGAATCTGTTTGCCAGGGAGCCGCAACGCAGGGCCTTCTGGCAGGCACGCTTTTACGACCTTAACGTGTGGACCAGGTAGTGGGCTACTTTGAATTTTCTAGGGCTCGTCGGACTTTCGCCTCAAGTTGATGCCAGTGTTTTTGGTGGTCTTTCCGGGGAGCGATTCCGAGACGCATTCTGCAATATCCCAAGGCCCATTGCAGCTCGTTGCTATTTTTATGTTCAATCGCATCTTCGATGCGTTTTAGTTCCTTGAACCGCGTCATGCTACCGCTCTTTCCGCCCTCCGCTGCTCGTAGGCTTCCCAGAGGGCAACTAAATCCTGTACGCTCCACAGCCGATCCGTGACGCCAGGACGGGTGGCCCACCCTTGCGCACGTTGCAAGCGGGCGGGCGGCTCGCCCTTTCTAATCTGTTTTTTTCTTCCCATTTCGAGACTGTGGGTGCCCCGTCCTTGCGTTTTATGCAAGGGCGGGTACGATGCTGCCAATACCATGGGCTGTTATGCCCAGCGGTCTGCATCGCACATACGGGGCGCACCACCTGCACTTTATCACTTGTTCCTGCTATCGGCGATTGCCTCTGCTGAATTCTGCACGAGCTCGGGACCGCCTCCTATCGATTCTTGAGCAGACTCGCCAACGCTACCGCTTCGTCGTGGTCGGGTATGTGGTGATGCCGGAGCATATTCATCTGCTGATGACCGAGCCGGAGGTGGGCAACCCTTCCACAGTCATGCAAGTGCTCAAGCAGCGCACGGCGCGGGCGTTGTTGCCGAAGAGAAAGCGGCGCGATCCGCGGCAACTAACTCTGTTCGCGGACGGAGCCGGCCATCGGGCTTTCTGGCAGGCACGCTTCTACGACTTCAACGTTTGGACAACGAAGAAGCGAGTGGAAAAGCTGAGGTACATGCATCGCAATCCCGTGAAACGGCGACTGGTGGAGTCGCCCGAGCAATGGCGATGGAGCAGTTACCGGTTCTATTTGCTAGGAGAGGCCGGAGCGGTGCGGGTGAACGTGGGGTGGTCGGAGATCTCGTTTCGGAATCGAGTTGCTTGAAGGTGTCTCGGGACAAAACCTCAAGATTTCGGCAGCATCGTACCCGCCCTTGCAAAAAACGCAAGGACGGGGCACCCCGCTGTATTGCTGGTGTTAGCGAAATCAAAGGCTGGGCCACCCGCCCGCTCGGCGATGATCGCATCCAGCCCGCGCGTCACTCTGCGGCTGGCGAAACTGGTATCCACTTCCAGCGCCAGACACTCTCGCATAAAGGCGTCGACCACGCTCAGCACCCGGATCGTTCGCCCGCACTCCACCGCGTCGTGCACGAAATCCAACGCCCACTCCTCGTTCGCCGAAGTCCGCGCCAGCAGCGGCTTTCCCTCGCGTACGCAATGCTTCCGTTTCTTCCGTCGGATCATCAACCCCGCCTCGCGATACACCCGATGTACGCGCTTGTGATTCACTTTCTCTCCCGTGCGCCCCAGCAATACATGCAGTCGCCGATACCCGAAGCGCGGCTTCTTCCGTGCCAAGTCCACCAACCGTTACTGCACACGTCCGTCGTACCCGCCCTTCGTACAGAACGCGAAGGACAGGGCACCCCATATATCGCAAACGCCAACGAGTTCAAAAGCCTAGGCCACCCGCCAGGTTGTTTTCCGTATCGTAAACGTACTGCGTCTGGTTGTTGGCCGGATCGATGATCTGCGTCAGCTCGCCCAGACTGATGTACTGGGATCTGCTCAGCGACTGAGCCGTCGGATCCCCCGGATAACACTTCGAAACAGAAGTGCAATTGCTATGTACAGCAAACAGTTGATCGCGACCGAAGCTATAGTCGTCATGATTCCGGGTACGGTACTGCACCACCCTCCCGTCAGCATGACAGACGATGGCCACAACACAACCCGCAGGTCAGTGCTACCAACGTTCATAAGGCGCCACACGCCAAATCTGCAAAGAAGGGCCAGCACTGCTCCTGACACAATCAATCCCAAAGCGCCGCCAACCGCTGCCGTTTGCCGCACAGTCATCGAATACAACCTCCAGCCTAACGATCTACCAGGCGGGTGGCTCGCCCTTTCTAATCTGTTTTTTTCTTCCCATTTCGAGACTGTGGGTGCCCCGTCCTTGCGTTTTATGCAAGGGCGGGTACGATGCTGCCAATACCATGGGCTGTTATGCCCAGCGGTCTGCATCGCACATACGGGGGCGCACCACCTGCACTTTATCACTTGTTCCTGCTATCGGCGATTGCCTCTGCTGAATTCTGCACGAGCTCGGGACCGCCTCCTATCGATTCTTGAGCAGACTCGCCAACGCTACCGCTTCGTCGTGGTCGGGTATGTGGTGATGTCGGAGCATATTCATCTGCTGATGACCGAGCCGGAGGTGAGGAATCTGGGGACAGGAAGCTGTGAAGAAATTGTTTTTTCGTGCAACCGGGACCGACACCACTTACCTGAGGTGCTGCGGTCTTCCCACATCACCATCGACACACTTTCCGGTGCCCGTTGAAGGATTCTATGCTGGCTGTACTTGCAGTGTCCGCTTTAGGCCGAACCATCTCGTCAGGTTGTAACTTAGGCAAGCCCAAGTCGCTTCCATGGCTACTTTCACGCGGCTTCGGCAGCGAAACTGCCGCAGACCACAGCGCTCTTTAATCCAGGCGTGCGGGAACTCGGCGATCTGCGAGCGTCGCGCGTAGATTTGTTTTGCTTCCTCGGTTGCCATTTTCTGTTTAAACGCAATCGTCGCCGATGGCTCTTGCAGGCGCGTGATCGAGCGCCGCCACTCCGGGCGCGCCGGTTGCGGCGCGCATTTATCGCGCAGCGGGCAGTGGGGGCATGCCTTCTTCGGTGCGCGGTAAACGTGGGTACGGACCCCGTGGTCACGATTCAGCAGCGCATGGTGGGTGAGCGTTTGTCCGGCCGGACAGGTAAACCTGTCCTGCGCGGCATCGTAAGGAAACGCGCTGGCCAGGAACTCGGCGTGCCGCCCGTGCGCATCGCGTTCCCCAGGCCGCCAACTATCCTGCCAAGACCCGTAGAAGTCCACTCCCTGCTCGGCGGCCGCCCGCACCGAGGCGTGATTGGTGTAGTCGCCATCGGCCACGATCTGTTTGGGCTTGCGTGCCAGCGTGGTTGCGCAGCGTTCCAGCGCCGGCTTCATCTGCCGGTAGTCGATGGCATCGGTGGTCGCCTCGACGTTCACCACGATTCCGTGTTGCGTGTCCGTAAGCAGTTGCACGTTGTAGCTGGGGACGGTGCCACCTTCGCCGTTGCGCATTACGTGCGCCTCGGGGTCGCTGCTGGAGGCGCGCGCCACGAAGCCTTTGCGATCGTGTTTCTTCTCCTGCTGCAGGCGCTCGACCTCGCGCACCGCCGCTTCCAGCCGACTGACTCGTTGCCGTGCGGCACGTCGTTGCGCCGCTACCCGCCGACTCGCGCTCTTCTCTTCTTCCTCTGCCTGCGCGTTCAGCGCACGCACCTGCTCGCGCGCCAACTCCAGGTGCGCCGCCAGCTTCTCTTTGCGCCGGAAGCTGTTGCCGCCCGCGTTCGCCTTGATCTTGGTTCCGTCCAGCGTCACCCGCTCCAGCGTGATCAGCCCCTCGGCGCTCATCATGCCCAGCACCTGCACAAACAGATCGTCCAGCGCCGCTTTATGATCGGAACGAAAGCCGGACAGCGTCCGGTGGCTGATCGCCTGCAACCCGCATAGCCATTGGCAGCCCGGCTCGTACTCGCACTGCCGCGCCAACTC
Source organism: uncultured Acidobacteriaceae bacterium (assembly GCA_963813205.1). Classification (GTDB taxonomy): domain Bacteria; phylum Acidobacteriota; class Terriglobia; order Terriglobales; family Acidobacteriaceae; genus Sulfotelmatobacter. The sequence goes on from CAWEYI010000028.1 coordinate 63,635, forward strand.
GCGCGCCGAACTCAGGCCACGGCTGTACGCGTAAATCCACAAGCTGATCAACAGCTGCGGGGCGGTGTGCTCCCGCCCCGCGCGCCCTTCCACCGCCTCGATCTGCGCGTGATACAGGCCCAGGTCCAGACGGCCGATCAGCTGCCAGATCAGACGCGCGCTATGATCTTCGTCGATCAGCTGTTCGACGTCGATGCTGCGCAGCACAAGCTGCTGTCGATTGATGGAGGCAAGTCGCGGTTCAGCCGGCACGCCGTGGTCGCTCACATCCGCAGTCTACCCACGCTGGCTAATTTCGCAATGACATTGTTGGATCGAGCGACATTTCTTCACAGCTTCCAGACGGGACGTACCCCATTTATTTGCCCACGATTCAAGGGCGGGATTCCCGAAATACGAGCACCACAGAATTTTGACTTCGATCGTTCCATCCCTCCGCCCTTCGAATAGAGCGAGGCTCACAACCTCTTCAAAAACCCCTCTGCCCGCTCCCACTCCGGAAACAACTTCTCCTCCGCCTGGAACTCCGCCGAATGCACGCACCGCCGGCTCCCACGCAACCGCACCGGATGCTTCAAGTGCAGCATCTCGTGGTACACAATATATTCCACCGCATACCGCGGCACCGCCCGATGATCAAAAATCCGGCTGATCACAATCGCATTGTGCGCCGGATCGTAGTGCCCTAGAATCCTCCGCGTCTTCGTCGGACTCCAACTCATGCGCGGCCGCCCCATCAGCCCGTGAAAAAACCGCGCATTCAGATCCTCAAAAATCGCATCCAGATCGTAAACGTGACCCTGCGGAGAATGCAGCCGCTTCCGTCCCCGCATCTGCCGCACCAGATGCGCCTTCCGCACCACATCATGGCTGCCCACATATTTCCGATACCGCGCCGCCTGCCCGCGATCAATCGGCTTGCGATACATCTTTGCCAGCAGGATGTGCGCAATCGCCCGCACCACCGCCTCCGGCGCGCCCTCCAGCAAATCCGAAAGCCGCACCAGCAGCCGCCCCTCGCGCAGCCGAATCGTATTATTCACATTCGCGAAAGCGAAAAATTCAATTTTCAGTTCAGGCGTCGCCGTCCCGGGACGCAGTTGCCGGTGCTCTTCCTGAAAGATTTCGAATAATCCCTCGCGCACAATGAGCCCAGATTAGCACGGAACAGAACAAGCAACGCGCCAAAGGAAACCAAATGAAATTGAATGGGCTGCCAAGGATAGAAAACGACAACCAAGTGAATGGGATCGGGAAGGGCGCGGCTTCAGCCGTGCCGCTTTTAGGCCGACAAAGACGCGGGCTTTAGCCCCTGAGGTCGCACTTGCCTGCGCCTTCAACTAAAGACGTGATCCGCCTCACTCCGACCGCGCGCCACTCTGCGAATCGCTCCTCTTCTTATGCTTCGCCGCCTCTTCCTGATCCGCCAGAGTCTGTTTGTGATCTTCGACCGTACTATCCACCGTATCCAGCGCGTTGCTCAAAACAAATTCGTATTGCTTGAATTCCTCCGGAGAAACCCCC